>CALIAF010000011.1 GCA_938041335.1 uncultured Ulvibacter sp.
AGTACGGATAAATCAATTACTTTAATGTTGTAAAATTTAGAATATTTACAAGGTTTGCAAACTTTGCAAGGTTTACATATTTAGAAATGCGTTTTATAATGGGTACTAGTTTAGGTCAAACATTTGAGAGAATAATAAGAAGTTATAAGTAATCATTTAACAAAAAAATAATCTAAATCACTCATTTTTAGACTAAAAGATAGAATACGTTAATATATAGAAGATAGCATTGACAGACTCATAATCAGGTGGTCCATGGTTCGAGTCCATGTGGGACCACAAAGGGAAGCAAATGAATTGCTTCCCTTTTTTTATTCTCACTAATGGCGATAACATATATTCTACATAGCACTATACTTGACATGTTTTATGTTGGTGCTTGTTTTGAAGATTTGGAACAGCGCATTGTCAATCATAATCTTGGTAAATACGGCGGTAAATCATTTACTTCGCAAACCGATGATTGGTCTCTTTTTATAAAATTTGATTGTGATGACTACCCTCATGCGATTCGATTAGAAAGAAAGATAAAATCTATGAAGAGTAAGAAGTATATTCTCAATCTTCAAAAATACCAAGAGCTTCGTTCTAAAATAAAAGAAGAGACAAGACCCACCTGACTCTCCCGAAAGCTTTCGGGACAGGTGGTCCATGGTTCGAGTCCATGTGGGACCACAAAGGGAAGCAAATTAATTGCTTCCCTTTTTTATTCTCACTAATGGCGATAACATATATTCTACATAGCACTATACTTGACATGTTCTATGTTGGTGCTTGTTTTGAAGATTTAGGCCCCCTATCTTAAACTATTTACTGGAATTTCTTTATAAAAAATGCTTAACGGCCTTAACATAAACAGCCCGTAAAAAAAATGTAGTTCGCAGACAAAAACGCTCTTTATCGGTATTACCAGCTTATTGCCGATGTTTTTAACGTTTTATCGGGCGACAAATAGTTGATAACTTAAAATTTATTGTGCTAGTATCTTTTTTTTTACTACTTTAGCCCCCTTACATACGACCCCAAATCGTAATTACCTATTTACCTATGCGATCTCAAATCGTACTTTTTGTTGCCCTCGTGGTGTCTCTATTTAATGGAGTGCAGTTATCTGCACAGTCACAAGGACCGCCTGCGCCAGGTTCAGATAGAACGCCAGGCCCTCCAATTGACGCTTCCATGCCCATTGATGACAACATTGTTTTTTTGCTGATAGCCGGTTTAGTATTAGGGGTATATTTTGTCTACACTTTAAATATAGCTAAGAAGAAAGCTGTGTAAGACGAGCTACATATTTTCCAATAACGTCAAATTCTAGATTTACAACGTCACCCACTTTTAAGGCGCTAAAAGTCGTGTGCTTATAAGTGTAAGGGATTATTGCCACGCTAAAAAAGTCTCTACCAGAATCTACAACCGTTAAGCTAACCCCATTAATTGTAATAGAACCTTTTTCTATAGTAATGTTTCCTAAGGTAGCATCATAACTAAAAGTAAACCTCCAGCTTCCATTTTCTTCATGTACCGCGGTACAATTTGCAGTTTGGTCTACATGTCCTTGAACGATATGCCCATCTAATCTATCACCCAATCTCATGCCTCTTTCTAGGTTTACAAAATCGCCCTCACTTAAAGAAGATAAAGATGATTTATCAAGTGTTTCTTTTATTGCTGTTACCGAGTAACTTTTATCAGCAATTGATACAACTGTCAGGCAAACGCCGTTATGCGCTACGCTTTGATCAATTTTTAACTCTTGGGTAAATTCAGCCAAGACGTCTATATGTAGACTCGCTCCATCTGTATGAAGCGACTTAACAGTACCAATGGTTTCAATAATTCCTGTAAACATAAATTCAATTAGTTACCTTTGTACGGCAAAAGTAATCATAAAGAACACGCATACATCATGAGTAAAGAGAATAAAATGATTGTCGGAATTTCTATAGGTGATCTTAACGGAATAGGCCCAGAAATTGTCTTGAAGACCTTAGAGGATTCAAGGATGCTCGACTTTTGCACGCCTGTTATTTTTGCCAATGTAAAACTCATGTCGTTTTACAAGAAAACGTTTAACATACAGTGCAACCTTCAGGGAATTGATAGCGTAGATAAGGTAATCCCAAAAAAAATAAACGTCCTTAATGTCTGGAAAGAAAATGTCGATGTACATTTTGGAAAAGAAGAAAAAGAAGCGGGCATGTATGCCTTAAAATCATTTGAAGCGACTGTCGCAGCACTAAAAGAAGGTAAAATAGATGTACTTGTGACGGCACCTATTAATAAGTCTAACATACAATCTGAGTCATTTACTTTTCCAGGACATACGGACTACTTGAATCAAGAACTTGAAGGAGATGCATTAATGTTAATGGTATCAGATTCCTTTAGAGTGGGTCTTTTAACGGATCACGTTGCCGTAAAAGATATTGCGGCTACCATCACACGGGAGCTCGTCGAAAAAAAGATAAACACAATTCATAAGACATTAATTCAGGACTTTGGTATTGAACGACCTAAGATCGCTGTTTTAGGGATCAATCCGCATACCGGTGACAATGGAGTTATTGGCAATGAAGATGATGAGATTTTACGCCCTACTTTAGATAATTTACGCAATAATGGGAAGGTTATTTTTGGGCCATATGCAGCAGATAGCTTTTTTGGGTCCGGAAATTATAAAAACTTTGATGTAATTATTGCGTCTTATCACGACCAGGGATTGATCCCATTCAAGACATTGGCGTTTGGTTCTGGCGTAAATTTTACGGCTGGACTAGACAAAGTAAGAACTTCGCCAGATCACGGCACAGCCTATGATATTGCTGGAAAGAACGAGGCAAACTATGAGTCTTTTAGAGCTGCTATGTATAGTGCCATGTCTATTTTTAATGCGAGAGAACAACACGAGAAAATTTCAGAAAACCCACTTGTAACTAAGAGAAGACAACCCTTTGTAAAAAAGTAGTGATAAATTAATTTGCAAATCAAATAATTTTTTATCTTTGCACCCGCTTTACGCGTAAGGCGATATTAGTATCAAGGTGTGGTTATGAGAGAATTGAAAGAATTTACTATCCCGTTTGTGGGACTAAAACTAGGAGAGCACCATTTTGATTTTAAAATTGACAACAAGTTCTTTAAGCATTTTGAGTATGACGAGTTTAATGATGTAAATCTAGGTCTCGATGTACTGCTAGATAAAAAAACAACCTTACTGGAGTTTACACTCTCGTATAATGGAATTATAAATGTCTTTTGTGATGTTACTAATGAGCCATTTGAAGAAGAGATCGTTGGGGATTATCATTTTGTGGTAAAATTTGGAGACGAATTTAACAATGAAAATGAAGATCTTCTTATCATTCCTCACGGAAGTTATGAAGTAAATATCCAGCAATACATTTATGAGTCTGTAATACTTAGTCTTCCCACTAGAAGGATTCATCCTGGAGTGGAGGATGGCACGTTAAAAAGTGACATACTTGATAAACTTGAAGAGTTAAGCCCTGGGGCAAATAAAGAAAATAAAAGTACATCTACCGACCAAACAGATCCTAGATGGGACTCATTAAAAAAATTACTAAACGATAAATAATAAAACGTAATGGCACATCCAAAGAGAAAAATCTCCAAAACGAGAAGAGATAAAAGAAGAACACATTACAAAGCTGTTGCACCGCAAATAGCTACAGATCCAACAACTGGTGAAGCGCATCTATACCATAGAGCGCACTGGCATGAAGGAAAATTATACTACAGAGGTCAGATAGTTATTGACGCCGTAGAAACGGTTGAGGCATAAGACATTCTTATAAAATAGTAGAACTCTCACTATATGTGGGAGTTTTTTTTGTTTTCTAAGTTTAGCTATAATTGTCAAAAAAGGTTAAAAAAAACTAGTTTTTCATTAAAAAACCGTATTTTTCCACGCTTTTAGAGGGGTTTTACACCTTTCTGAAAAAATCTAAACGAACTGTATGAGTAGAATAACAGCTGCTATAACTGCGGTAGGTGGGTATGTCCCAGACTATGTTTTAAGCAATGATATCCTTTCCACCATGGTTGACACTAATGATGAGTGGATAACTTCTAGGACTGGAATAAAGGAACGCCGAATCTTAAAAGAAGAGGGAAAAGGCACTTCTTTTATGGCGATAGAAGCGGCTAAAAACCTCCTTGAAAAAAGTAATACAGATCCTAAAGATATAGATATGGTGATTATGGCGACAGCCACACCAGATATGCCAGTAGCAACAACAGGTGTTTACGTAGCAACCGAAATAGGTGCCGTAAACGCCTTTTCTTATGACTTAGTTGCAGCGTGTTCTAGCTTCCTTTTTGGCATGTCTACAGCTGCAAAATATATAGAATCTGGACGGTACAAAAAAGTACTCTTAATAGGTGCAGATAAAATGTCTTCTATCATAGATTATACAGACCGAACTACTTGTATCATATTTGGCGATGGCGCCGGCGCTGTTCTTTTTGAACCTAATGAAGAAGGGCTGGGAGTTCAAGATGAGTATCTCCGTACAGACGGTATAGGAAGACAAAGTTTAAAAATAGACGCGGGAGGCTCTATACTTCCGGCTTCTGCAGAAACGGTTGCAAATAAGCAACATTATGTATATCAAGATGGAAAAACGGTATTTAAGTTTGCCGTGTCTAATATGGCAGACGTTTCAGCAAAAATATTAGAAAGGAATAACCTTACTGGAGATGATATTCAATGGTTAGTGCCACATCAAGCTAACAAGCGCATTATTGATGCTACATCTAGAAGGATGAATCTGCCAGAAGAAAAGGTAATGATGAATATTCATAAATATGGTAACACGACTTCGGCTACTTTGCCATTGTGCTTGGTAGACTATGAGAGCCAACTTAAAAAAGGAGACAACTTAGTGTTTGCTTCTTTTGGAGGAGGTTTTACTTGGGGAGCCGTATACGTTAAATGGGCCTACAGTCCAAATTAGATACTAATAAAACCACCAAAAATAAAATAAAAACAGATGGAATTAAAAGACATTCAAAACCTAATTAAGTTCGTTGCAAAATCGGGCGCAAGTGAAGTGAAATTAGAGATGGAAGATATAAAAATCACCATCAGAACTGGTCAGGATGATAAAGGGGAAACCACTTATTTCCAGCAAATGCCAGCAATGGCTGCTGCTCCTCAGCAAGTAGTCGCAGCGCCAGCTGTCGCAGCACCTGATGCTCCTGTAGCTGCTGAAGAAGAAGACTCAAAATTTATCACTGTGAAATCACCAATTATTGGTACTTTTTATCGCAAACCATCTCCAGATAAACCTATGTTTGTTGAGGTTGGTTCTCAAATAGGAGAGGGCGACGTATTATGTGTTATTGAGGCAATGAAACTTTTTAACGAGATTGAAAGTGAAATTTCTGGTAAAATTGTTAAGATTTTAGTGGATGACGCATCTCCAGTAGAGTTTGATCAGCCACTTTTCTTAGTAGACCCTTCTTAATTTAATCTCGATAGCTATATCGGGACAAATCAAGTTAAAAAAATCCTTTGAGGGGGTTTTATGTCGAATTTTAAAGCCAAGAAATATGTTTAAAAAAATATTAGTAGCAAACAGGGGAGAGATTGCACTTCGTGTAATTAGGACCTGTAAAGAGATGGGTATAAAGTCTGTCGCTGTATACTCTAAAGCTGATGAAGAAAGTTTACATGTAAAATTTGCAGACGAGGCAGTATGTATTGGCCCAGCAGCAAGTAGTGAGAGCTATCTAAAGATGAGTAATATTATTGCAGCAGCAGAAATTACTAACGCAGATGCCATACACCCCGGATACGGATTTCTTTCAGAAAACGCAAAATTCTCTAGAATTTGTGAAGAGCATAATATAAAATTTATTGGCGCTTCTCCAGATATGATTGACCGTATGGGAGATAAAGCAAATGCAAAATCAACCATGATTGCAGCAGGAGTACCTTGTGTGCCAGGAAGCGAAGGCGTTATAGAAACATTTAAAGACTGTATCAAAGTAGCAAAAGAAACGGGTTATCCTGTTATGCTTAAAGCAAGTGCTGGAGGTGGTGGTAAAGGAATGCGCGCTGTCTGGAAAGAAGAAGACCTGCAAGATGCATGGGAGTCTGCACGTCAAGAGAGTTTAGCGGCCTTTGGTAATAATGATATGTATATGGAGAAGCTCATAGAAGAGCCGCGCCACATAGAAATTCAAGTTGTAGGAGACAGTAGAGGAAAAGCTTGCCATTTAAGTGAACGTGATTGTTCAATACAAAGACGACACCAGAAGTTGACAGAAGAAACCCCTAGTCCATTCATGACAGATAAGCTGCGTGAAGATATGGGAGCGGCAGCTGTAAAAGCAGCAGAATATATTAAATATGAAGGTGCAGGTACGGTAGAGTTTCTAGTGGATAAGCACAGAAACTTCTACTTTATGGAGATGAATACACGTATTCAAGTAGAGCATCCTATTACAGAACAGGTCATTGATTTTGATCTTATACGAGAGCAAATAATGGTAGCTGCAGGGATTCCTATTTCAGGAAAAAACTATCTGCCCAACCTACACTCTATTGAGTGTAGAATTAATGCAGAAGACCCTTATAATGGCTTTAGACCCTCACCAGGTAAGATTACTGTTTTACACGCCCCAGGAGGTCACGGAATTCGATTAGATACTCACGTATACGCAGGATATTCTATTCCGCCTAATTATGATTCTATGATTGCTAAGTTAATAACGACAGCACAAACCAGAGAAGAGGCAATTAATAAAATGCGACGTGCATTAGACGAGTTTCATATTGAGGGAATAAAAACTACAATTCCTTTTCATAGACAGTTAATGGACCATCCAGACTATATTGCAGGCAACTATACCACGGCCTTTATGGATACCTGGAAAATGGAAGAACCTGTAGATGAAGAGTAAAATTAGTTTGCAGTCTCTGTTGCAGTTTGCGGCGGGAATTTAAAATTATAAAGCGCTAACTTTGTATAAAGTTGGCGCTTTTTGCATCTTATTTTTTTAGCCTAGCGGCGAAAATAGTCCAGACTTGAAACCGTGAAATTTTATGAGATAAATCGACACTCTATACTCTATGCGTTGGAATTATAAAACAGTTTTCTTATTTGTGTTTACAGCTGCTATTTGCGTATATCTGTTAAAAGTATTTGGGATGTTGTTTGTTGTAACGATTCCTATTTTTATATTAATCTATGTATTAGTGGTAAGTAAAACACCACGACCATAAAATGGTCCTTTTCAAAAAACAAATTGGAATAGTATCCCATTTCAACATAATAGGGTTCTCACCAGCGTAGCAAGAACCCTATTTTATTTAGTAATTGGAGTGTGATTAGTTCACTAATAGTTTTTGTACCTGTGTAATGCCTTCATTGGATTGTAGATAGACAAGATAAACCCCTGTGCTTAATCTTGAAACATCTACATTATGATTGGTCGTGTTCGTTACAATTTCATCGTGTAATAATTTACCCGCTACATTGTACAATTTTAATGAATATGCTTGGGTAGTATTTATTGCTGAAATTTCAAAAACAGTATCTGTAGGGTTAGGATGTATGGCAAATAAAACAGTAGCTTCTTCATCTACATTTAGGGCGGCATCATTTCTAAAACTATATTTGATAGTCTCTCCAAACCATCTCTCTAAAGATGTTATTGTAGTTCCGTCATAATTTTTTATTATGATAGATCCATTCCCATGGTTAGAAGGCCAGTTGTTCATTCCGTCACCGCCTGTATCATAAACTACGAGTTCATAACATCCTGGAGGTAGATTTATTAAATCTGTATACGTTGTATTTCCGTCATCAAAATCACGTTCAAACAGTACGTTCCCGCCGGCATCAAAAACAGCATAGCTATTCTCAAAAGCACGATTGTTAGTTGTAAAGTCAATTACCATTTGTTGGGTATGAATAGGCGCGGGTTCAAACTGTGATGTGAGCGAATTGTTAAACTCATATTCATCTCCTTGGCCATTAGGGCTGCTAATAGATACATTAAAATCTGTAATCCCATCATAATAATCTTCCATTGTTATTGCTGGAAGTGCTACAATAGCCTCTTCTAAAAAAGGCAAGGAACCCGTCCATTCATAATTGTAGTTTGGTCCACCTTCTACTCCATAAGAAATATCTAAAGAGGTCAATGCGGCTTCTCCAGTATTTTTAATCTTTACTATTGGTGTACCGCAAATAGGGTTAAACCTCGTGTTTAACTTAAAGATGTTTGGGGCAATAATTTCTTCTATTGAGGCATCATTTGTGAAGTTTGGAGTACCGTATTCAACCAGGAAAATTTCAGTAATATAGTTTCCATCAGGATCGTGATCAATATTATAATCTATATCAACAGTGGCATCCGTGCCTACATTAATAAAAGGGGTGAGTTCCAGATTTTGAACGGTCGCTGGCGCACCAGGGCACCATCCAGCTCTGTCATACATCCAAGTTCCGCCTTGCGGGTATAATGGATTTTCACCACACTCTTGCATAATTTCCCAGCTATACTGTTCAGTGCCATTAACCACTACACTATGGGTATTATTACAAAATTCACCACAATTAGCACCATTACCAAACCCGTGACCGGTGAGTGTTGTTTTTAATATAAAATTTTCAGCTGTTTGATCTAGGTCTACCGTTTTATTAATTACAATTTCGTCAAAAGTATTTAAACCATAATTACCAGAATAAACATTTTGAATTCCTACTAGATCTCTTGGTGGAGTTCCCACTTTAAATACAAATTTCATATCCAATAATTCTTGGAAGTTACCTGCTCGTATATGTACATCATCCCCTTGAAATAAGTGCTGAAAATCTGTTACATCAAATATCCAAGTCCATCCATCATCTCCTAAAGACAGCCCATTTCCGTAGGGAGTAATATAGCGCCCAATTTCCCAGGGGATAAGCACTTCTTCTCCTGGTTCAGTGGTGTTGTATTCTATTTGCTCAAGTGTTAATGTAGCATCTGGAGGTACAGGCGTTGAGCTTATCACAGATAAATCTACATCATATACAAAGTTGTTTTCATAGGTAGGGTAAACATAAAGTGTCTCGTTTAATACAGGGATGTCGCCAGGAGTTGTTTGTAGGTACTTTTCTACCATGACCAATCCTTTAGGAAAAGCATCTTCTACGATTTCTTGATTAATAACAAACGAAGATGTGTTGCGGTTGAACTTAACATTAGGACGCTGATTTCCTGGGCTAAAGTTTTTAAAATGATTACCGTTATAACTTCTTTTTTGAGGAATTCCATATACTGTAGATAGTTCTGAGGATATCTCTTCTGGCGTTTGGTGTGCAGGAGTCAACTCGTCAAATTTATAATGCACCCTCAAATCTGAATAGTCTGGGTGAGAAGCATCTACATCTTTTTGCATCAAGGCTGCAATTGCGGTTGCATCAAGTTCTTTAGACCAAATTTGAAAATCATCTAGTTTTCCATCATAAAAGCGATCTGCGTTACCTTGGCCTGTTCCTAGTGGGAATTCACTAATAGCGCCAATAGGACGGTTTAATCCAGTGCCTGTTTGCAATAAGACACCGTTTAGGTACATATTCATAACACCAGTTGTTGCATTTTTTGTAAACGCCCAGTGATTCCAAGCGTCCTTGTATTGGTCTTCCGTTAATGCGATATTTATACGGTCGTACCCAGTATCATCTCCTGCATCCCAGTATACGGTTTGATCACCCCAAGGAAGGTGTACATTAACCATTCTATTTCCATTTGCATCTACTGCATCAAAAACACTATCGCTCTGCGGTTGCTCTTCGTTTCCGTTTACCCAAAAAGAAATGGTAATTTCATCTTGTATTGCTCCCAAGTTTGTAGTAGGAACGTTTATTTTATCTGGGCCATTAAAATTAAAATAGGAGTCTGTTGAGCTGGCAGTACTCGAACAGTCCCAGCCATAATTACTACCGTTTAATAATATCTGATCCTCTCCCTCGATACCCACAAAAGAAATAGCTACAATTATATTTGAAGAGCTATCCCAATTAAAATTAGAAGTAAAGTCTAGTTGTTGCCACCCTGTTCCATCAAACTGCGTGTTTTTTGAATATACTTCTGTGAAACCCATTAGATCAACGTCTTCTCCTAGCTCATTTTCTGAAGTAGCTTTTAGGCTAATCTTTAAGTTTTGCATTTCACCACCATTATCTAAAACTTGAAACTGCATTCCGGTTAAATCTCCAGCGCTAACACCAGCGGCAACTAACTCAGACTGTCTAAAAAGATATTGTACGTGCGAATCTTCTAGTGTGGCATTTAAAGGATTATCTAATGAGACTGTTCCACTACCTAATTGGTATTCCACAAGCGCAGTAGGATCATCATAAACGATGGTTTTTTCATAACGAGGCACATACTCCCATGAGGTGTCATTCATATAAGAAAAAGTAGCCGGTGTTAAACCTCCTGGACCACCTATTAAATAGCTAGGGTGAAGCCCGACTCCTGTATGTTCAATAACTTTTAAATAGGATAAATAATCCCACTCTCCACAATTTGGGTTTTGAGTAGGGTCACATTTTAATTTATATTCAATATATACTTTTTCAAAATCAAGACCGTCAACTGAAGTAAAATCAAAAAAGCCTTCTCTTGGAGCTAACCAACCAGACCCAACCGGGAAGCCATCAAATTCAATGGTTTGTATTTCGATTTCATCACCTGGAATTTGCGCGAACGCAGTAAAAGAGAATAATAGTAAAACAAGTAGTAGATTGTAGTTGTATTTCATCGCAATGTGATTAAATTTATAATATGTTATAAAGTTAACATTAAAATGAAGATATCCTACTGGGAACGAAATACTTGGTTCAATGATATAGACTATGCCATCATAGGTAGTGGTATTGTTGGGCTGTCTTGTGCAACTACACTTCGAAAATTGCACCCAAGCGCAAAAATTGTTGTGTTAGAACAAGGGATACTCCCTAGTGGTGCGAGCACTAAAAATGCCGGGTTTGCGTGTTTTGGTAGTTTATCAGAAATTATTGAAGATCTTAAAACTCATACACCAGATGAGGTGGTCAACCTTGTAAAAGAACGCGTAACGGGATTACAATTACTGCGAGAAACCCTGGGTGATGAGCAAATTGTTTTTGAACAATTGGGAGGATATGAGTTGTTTACTGAGAATGACAAAGAACTATATCAAGAATGTTTAGAAAATTTAGAGAGGGTTAATAGCCTTTTATATCCTGTATTTAATGATACAGTTTTCTCTCTAGTTCCGGATAATTTTCACTTCGGAAATGTGCATAAATCATTAATTTTCAATCAGTTTGAAGGGCAGATTGACACAGGAAAAATGATGAAAGCACTATTAAAAAAAGCAATTGAAGCCGATATCCTCATTGTAAACGCTATAAAAGTAGATACCATCGAGCAAAACGAAGATGACGTAACTATTTATGCAACCAACATTGGCTCACTTTCAGCAAAAAAAGTATGCATTGCTACAAATGGCTTTGCAAAACAATTTTTAGAAAAAGATGTACAACCCGCTCGGGCGCAGGTTTTAGTTACAGAACCCATAGAAAACCTGAAGATTAGTGGAACGTTTCACTTAGATAAAGGATATTACTATTTTAGAAATATTGATAATCGCATCCTCTTGGGCGGTGGCAGAAACTTGGATATTAAAGGTGAAACCACTACAAAAATGGAAGTCACAGAGCGGATACAACAGGAGTTAAAGCGGCTGTTAGAAACGGTAATTTTGCCGGGCACACGTTTTACTATAGACCACTCTTGGAGTGGTATCATGGGAGTAGGCATACAGAAAAAACCAATACTTGAAAGGATATCTAATAACGTGTTTTGTGGTGTCCGCCTCGGCGGAATGGGTGTTGCTATTGGCAGTAGTATTGGAAAAAACCTAGCGGAGCTTGCCAGCGAAGGCTTTTCAGAATAAAATAATTAAAGATCTTATTTTTCCATTTTTATGACTGTACTTGAGATTAAAACAGCTTTATTAGAAGCTTGTCACGAAAATGTGGATAAGCGATTCGATAAGGTAAATAAAACCATTGCGGGTATTGTGGAGGCCTTAGGTAGCGCCTCAAAAAGCTCAGCGGGAGATAAGCATGAGACAGCAAGAGCCATGCTGCAGATAGATCGTGAAAACGCAGGAAAGCAATTGGGAGAATTAGAAAATCTAGAGCGACTTTTACCCAAAGTAGACATACTAGCGACCACAGATTATGCAAGATTAGGAAGCCTAGTCCAGACGAATCACGGGACCTTTTTTATTAGTATTTCACTTGGAGTGGTGACCCTAAGCAAAACAACGTATTATTGTGTCGCACTGCAAGCACCAATAGGCAAGGAATTAGCAGGAACCAAACAAAACGATCACTTTGCTTTTAATGGTAAAACATATAAAATTATTAGTATTGATTGAGGGCTTGATAAAAAGCGAGATCAACTGTAAACAACTATTGTATTTGTAGCCAGATCATGAATTGCTTTTCTCTTATCGTTACCCATTATGGTAAGGAGTGATATCCACCCCAAAGCAAGCTTTATACTATACCGCAGAAAAGCTACAAGAATAGTAATCTTGCCAGCATCTGGATGATCTTTTTGCACTTTTATCTTCATCAAGTTATGTCCTATTGTCATTCCAAAAGCACTTATAAAAAGGGGCTCATAAAGCACAAAAATAAATAGAAAAACCAAAACCCGAACCCAAGTTGCTACTTGCTCAAAATCGGATAAAACTTCAGAGGCCAGCATGATTAACAAAAAGACGATGAAGCTATCTACAACCGCAGCTTTAACTCTAGTGAAAAGACCTGGAAATGTGCTTATGGGTTCCATGTTAGATATTGTTTTGATGTTTTTTCTAAGGGACAACTATGATTAAAGTACACGGCTTCATTAGCGTGTAAGGCGTGAATTAAGTAATAACTTCCTTTATAATACGAGTTGATTATTTTTACATGAAATACTGTTTTTTCTTCGGAAATACGCAATTGATGCGGTAGTACAATATGACTTTTAGAAGCTGGTATTGAATGTGTATTATTTTCGCCAGACGGCAATAAGGCATGATCAATTACAGAAACGGCTCCAAAAAATCCTCCTTGATATTTGTCTTCTAACGAATTATAAATGGCCTTAGGGCTATCTAAACGCACTACACGACCTTCTTTAAGAAGCATCATTCGGTCGGTAAAACTCATGGCCCCCTCACTATCATGAGTGGCAATGATGCAAGTGATGTTTTGCGATCTGGTATAATTAAAAATAGAGCGGCGCAAGTTGTTTTTCAAAAAGCTGTCAATGCTACTAAAAGGCTCATCTAGTAATAATACCTCGGGTTTTTGGGCCAAAGCTTTTGCAATGGCAACACGTTGTTTTTGACCACCACTTAGGTTTTTAGCCTTCGTGTTTTTATACGGTTGTAACTGAACAACGTCAAGAAGTTCTTCTACACGTTCTTTATCTTTTATTGGATTATTTCTATCCAAATGCGATGCGATATTTTCTGCAACAGAAATAAAAGGCATGATATCAAGCTCTTGAGAGACCATTTTCATAAATGGCTCGCCCGGGATTAAGTTGTGTGCGGGCCCAAGCAGTTGATTATTATTATAATGGATAGCGCCATCTTTTAATGATAAAAGACCATAGACAAGATGCAACAAGGTAGATTTACCGCAGCCGCTTTCTCCTAAAACAGCCAGATGCTCACCAGCAAATAGCGAAATAGAAACGTCTTGCAAAACTGGAATATCTAGTTTTCCTTGGTAAGAAAAAGACTTTATATGAATGTCTAGCATAAACAAAAAAATAAGCGGAACGCAACCGTCCCGCTTAAGATTGACGTGTTAAGGGTATTATTCTTTGATCTTGTTGTTTACTTTTTCTGGAAGCACTTCGAAGCCCATATTGTATAGTGTAAAACCATAAATATCTGCATATTGCTCAATTGTTTTGCTTACAGGAGTTCCTGCACCATGACCGGCGTCTGTCTCTATACGGATTAGAACGGGGCTATCTCCGGCTTGTTTCTCTTGCAATTCTGCCGCAAACTTAAAACTATGAGCAGGCACTACACGATCATCATGGTCTCCAGTGGTTACCATAGTTGCAGGATAGTTGGTTCCTGCATGTACGTTATGAACAGGAGAGTATGCTTTTAAATAATCAAACATTTCTGGGCTGTCTTCTGCCGTACCATAATCATAAGCCCAGCCAGCACCTGCGGTAAAGGTATGATAGCGCAGCATATCTAGCACCCCAACAGCGGGTAATGCTACTTTCATTAAGTCTGGTCTTTGGGTCATAGTAGCACCTACTAAGAGCCCACCATTAGACCCTCCCCTTATTGCAAGGTACTCACTTGAAGTGTATTTCTTTTCTATTAAGTATTCTGCAGCGGCAATAAAGTCATCAAATACATTTTGCTTTTTCATTTGCGTTCCTGCATCGTGCCATTTTTTACCATATTCTCCACCACCACGTAAATTAGGGACAGCATAGACTCCACCTTGTTCCATCCAAACGGCATTTGAAATGCTAAAACTAGGAGTTAAGCTAATATTAAACCCTCCATAGCCATAAAGGATTGTAGGGTTATTACCATCTAGTTTTAGGCCTTTTTTATGTGTGATAATCATAGGCACTTTAGTCCCATCTTTAGAAGTATAAAAAACTTGATTGCTTTCATATGCCTCAGGATTAAAATCGATACTAGGCTTTCGGTATAATTGTGATGCTCCAGTTTTAATATCAAATTTGTAAATACTTCCTGGAGTCACATAATTTGTAAACGAATAGTATAATTCTTTATCATCATTTTTTGCTCCAAATCCTCCAGCAGAACCTACACCAGGAAGAGTAATCTCTCGAACTAGTTTTCCGTTAAAATCATACTGCAATACCTTACTCACAGCATCTACCATATAATTTGCAAAAATATAGCCACCACCAGTGCCTGCATTTAATACATTTTCGGTTTCAGGAATTACATCGATCCAGTTTTCTGGACCTGGGTTTGCCGCATCTACTTTTATTATTTTTTTGTTAGGAGCATTAAGGTTAGTGACAAAATAAAGAGTGGTACCGTCATTATGAATAAAATTAGTATCACTATCTGTATGGTCAAGCACGGTAATAAAGTCACTACCTGGATTAGAAAGGTCTTTAAAGAAAAGCTTATTACCAGAAGTTGATACACTTGCAGATACACCAAGATATCTGTTGTCTTCTGTCGTCCCTCCACCCACATATCTATGCTTTTCTGCAGCGCTTCCGCCAAAGATAATTTTATCCTCTATCTGTTTAGTGCCTAGTTTGTGGTAGTATAGTTTGTGTTGATCGGTCTTAGCAGAAAGTTCACTGCCTTTTGGCTTATCATAACTCGAATAATAGAATCCATCATTTTCTTTCCAAGAGATTCCACTAAATTTAACATCTACGATGGTGTCTTCTACAATTTTTCTATTTTCCGTATCCATGACTAGTACCTTTCGCCAGTCACTTCCGCCTTCAGAAATACTATAAGCTGCTATTTTACCATTATCGCTAAAACTTAATCCTCCAAGAGAGATAGTACCTTCTTCATTAAATGTATTAGGGTCTAAGAAAACACTGGCCATAGATGGGTCGTCTCCTGTCTTATAACGATATATTACATATTGATTTTGAAGCCCGTCATTTTTGTAGAAATAGGTGTAGTCACCTTCTTTAAATGGCGACCCCACTTTTTCATAGTTCCACAAAGAGGTGAGTCGCTCTTTTAATTCTTCTCTAAAAGGAATGTTGTCTAAATAACCAAAGGTCGTTTTGTTCTGTGATTTTACCCAAGCACCCGTTTCTTCGCTCATATCATCCTCTAACCATCTGTATGGGTCTTTAACGTCTGTCCCAAAGTAATTAGTCACCGTGTCTACTTTAGCTGTAGTAGGATATGTAATATCTATTTTTTCTCTTTTCATTTCTTCTTCGCAAGCGATTAATCCAATAAAAAGCGAAAGCGCCAGCCCAAATTTTAATGTTTTCATAATTGATAAGTATAGATTGTAAATATAACAAAAACAGTGCTTTCTGTGTGAAAAGCACTGTTAATGGTTTTGGTTTTTTTGAAAATATTATTGAAATAAAGGGCGGTAGCTTTTCCAATATTTATATATCAGTATAATGTTTATGGCTACAATAGCTACTGCTACAGCAAGACCAGAAACATCCAGAAATATATGAAACAATAAAATGTTGATTGAAATAGGCGCTAAAAGAATTAATGCAAAAGGCACCCACTTTTTAAGCAACAATAGAATTCCAACAAGAATCTCAAGTATAGCAACGGTAGATAGAATATAACTATAGCCTGATGTTTCTAATGAATCAAGAAAGTTTGAAGTAGCTGGAGCCATATCAAACATTGGAATAAAAGTAAGAAATTTATTCAGCCCAAACACAAGTAGAGCTAAACCTAAAATAATTCTGAGGATTGTAGTAAAAGTTGAATTCATAAACGAATGGTTTTGGTTAGTGTTTTTAAAGATATAAAAAAATAACCACCTAATTGATTGAGCGTAAATATGTTATTAGCATGAGATGCTAAAAGGACTAATCGCAAGTAACAGTTAGGTTCAAAATCCATTCTTCTAGGAGGGCCACTCCCTCTAGGTGCACACTATTTCTTCCTAAAAGCGGCATTCTTCTATTTTGTTCATTCGTACTAAGCCGTGCAAATAAAACGGAGTTTGCAGGGTCTCCTGGTTTTACAATTTTTTGATCTTCTAATTCTGGAAAAAAATCATCTGGGTCTACACAAACGCCACGATTTTCAAGCAGATCGTTTTCGTCAAAGGCAAATCGCATGCTTCTATAGTTACAATGCCCCTCATCTTGATGACAGCTAGCACAATTAATATCTAGGTAAGATCGCACCCGCAAGTCTATTGTTTGTGTCTCGTCTTTATAGTCTATCACTGTTATTATTTCTTCGGGGAGGGTGTCTTCTAAATAACCTACTTCAATTAGCTTGTTCAATTGATTTTCTGATCCGTCAGTATAATTATAAGCACTGTTAAGGCTTTGGGGTTTTAAGCCAATGGGTGCATTTGCTGCGTCGCTTTTGTGACAAGTGAAGCATTCTGATCCGGCGGGCATTCTATAGGTTACGTTTCTTTTTTCACCATCTTGTAGCCAAGAGATATCTTTATAGCCGCCATCTCCAACTTCATCTAGAAAGGCTTCTGTTTGTTCATCATTCCAGAAATATTCTGCAAATTTGTATCCCTCGGCAGTTTTATACAATAGCCTAGTTTCAATGATTTGAGTGGTATTTGACGGAAGCACATTTTCGTAGTAAAAATTCTTAATTAATACTGTTCCTATGGGGAAGTCTAAAGGCTCCCCATCTCCGTTGTATGAGGCCTTAACATCACTAGGCATCCACACAAATCGTTTTTTTAATGCATAATCTGAGAATAGCGAACTAATAGGTTTATAGGGTATTAAGCCAGGATTTGGGCTAAGCGCTTTAATAGCCCCTGCAAAAAAATTATAACTAGATAATCTAATAAAAGGGTCTAGCGCAGGATTAAAATTTACCTCACTTGAGGCTACAACCGTAATTGTTATTGATTCTGTTTTACATGTTTGCGGTGCATTGCATATGGTGTATGTAAAAGATGTTTCTCCTAAAAAGGTATCATCTGCCGCATATATTATGGTGTCATCTAATACAGATAATGTGTTGTTGTTGTTTATAGTTGCATTACCGTTAGTAGGCGTGTCAAAAGAAAGAATCGCGTCAATTTCAATATTTATGTCATTTTCTAAAACAGGAATGCTTACCATTTCTCCTTGAATAACTTGTGCCGCATCACCGGTAGTTTCTATTGGTAATGTCACATACACGTCGTCATCTTCTTTACATCCAACAAAAAGGATGAGAAAACAGTAAAATAATAACCAAGTGTGACGGGATACCATATTTTTGAGATGTGAAAAACACCATTAAGTTATTTCTTAATGGTGTTTTTATTCAAGTTAGTATTAATTATCTTTTAGTAAACTTCTGAGTCTTTACAGCTTTTCTATCAAGTCTTCTTCCATTATTGATAATACGTAAAACATAATTACCAGCAGGTAGTGCAGAAACGTCAATTTGAGATCCAACTAATTTTGAGTGCATTACTCGCCTTCCAGTAATATCAAAAACAGTGAAAATAGGTTCTTCAAAATTAATTTCTGTAGAGATATTTAAGAAATCTGTTGTTGGATTAGGATAAAGGATCAGGTTTTCAACACGTGTGTCATTAAGACCTAGCGCGCCAGCCCCTTCTTCAAGCACGTGAGCTTCATTTACAGCAAGGCCTTCAAAAACCTCAATGATTCCAGATGGCCAGTACACCGTCACTGACTCAACAGTATCGTCTGTACCGAGTCCAAAATGAGTATTTAATGTACTTATATTTCCAAAACCTTCTCCACTACGTACATCTCTAATTTGAGTTCCAGAATCTGATAAAATTTCTACACGAGCACCAATACCTTGCGAATTACTCTCGACACCCACCGTATAAAATTTAATCCAGTTATTGCTATTTCCGTTATTAATTCTCATAGAACCGAAGCCCATTACATCAATAAAACCGTCGTTGTTTAAATCACCAAACCCTCCATTAAATGGAGCTCCGCCTTGAATTGTGAAAGTCATATCTCCGTTTCCATATAATATTGATCCCGATGAAATAATATCAGTATTTCCGTCATTATCAAAATCGTACGTTTGATTTTCAATATTTGTATCGGTAAAACCTTCTAGCCCTGAACCAGAGATTACATCGGTAAAAGTTCCATTACCATTGTTTCTCATTAATCTGTGAAACCCTTGACCCAAAGTACTAGCCCCTACCCAAGCATCCATATCACCATCATTATCATAATCTGCCCAAGCACTTGACCACGTAGACATATCATCTTCTAAGCCTAGACTTGCACCTATTTCTGTAAAAGTCCCATCTCCATTATTTACATGCATTTCATTGTCTCTTCTTGCAGACTCTCCACCGCATTTTGCGATAAACATATCTACGTCTCTATCATTGTCAAAATCAACCCAAACAGAACCATAATGACCACCAGAAGCGTAATCACCTAGGCCTCCTTGATTAAAAGTGAAGTTTCCATTTCCATCATTAATATAATAAACATTAGGCTCAACATCGTGACACACAAAAGCGTCAAGATGTCCGTCATTATTAATATCTACAAAATTAGAACGCTGTGAGAAAACATACTCGGTTCCAGAATCTTCAACAAACCCATCTATAGGAATGTTGTCTCCAGGATTACTATCCATAGCCTTCATGAACGTTACACCTTGGCCTCCACCGTATAATAGGTCTGTTAGCCCGTTATCATCGTAATCTGCAGCGGCCAGACTCCAAGAAGCGGTATGGTTTGCAGTAGGTGTACTAATGTTTGCTTCTGTAAATGTTCCATTCGCGTTTTGGTAGAAAATTTGTACGGTATTTCCGGACACAGAAATAACATCATCCAAATGATCACCGTTCATATCTACAATACCTCTGTCACTATAGTTAGTTCCTATAGATTGAGTGGTAAAGGATACTTGAGCACTTGCTAATCCTGAAAGGAAAAGCGAAAAAAGTAGTAGTTGATTTTTTTTCATAATTTTTATTTTTAATTAGTCGCAATTTATATTTAGTGAGTTTATCCATTCTTCAACTAAAAGCACTCCCTCGTCGTGAGTAAGACTTCTTCCTATTTGAGGCATGGTATATTGGCTATCAATTATTTCCATTCTGTATAAATTTATAGAACTAGCAGCGTCTCCGGGCTCAATAAATTTGGTGCCAGGAAATCCAGGAATTTCAACATTTGCATCGATGCAAACCCCTAGATTATCTAGATTGTTGTCTGTGTCTGTGTATGATAATCGTAAATTAATATTATCTGCTTGGCCTCCATCAGAATGACAATTTCCGCAGTTAATATCTAGATATGCTCTTGTTCTGTCTAACAAAGAGGCATTGATATCTTCCCAATCAACCACAGCAGAAATATTAGGTGGTACATTTTCAAGAAGAAAGCCCTCTTCTATTAGCTTCGCTATTTGATTTTGGGCGCCAGTGGCATACGTGTAATCGCTATTAATGTTTTGTGGTTTAATCCCTAAAGGAATAGTTTCCATGCTATTGGTGTGACAAACTAAACATTGCGATTGGGCAGGAATTCTGTAATTTACAAATCTAGTTTGCCCATTTTGCACCCATTCTACTTCTGTAAACCCACCATTTCCAGATTTATCTAAAAGGGCTTCTGTCTGTTCTTCGTTCCAGATATATTCTGCAAATTCCCAACCAGAAGGGGTTTTAACCATCACTCTTGTTTCAATGATTCGTCGTTCGTTGTTAGGTAAAACATTATCATAATAGAAAACCTTTACAAGTGCACTTCCTGTGGGAAAATTAAATGCGCTATCATCGCTAATGTATGTGGCTTGTGACCCTTCCGGGATATAAACAAAACGCGCTTTTTTAGCGTAATCTGTAAAAAGGGGTGTTATAGGCTCAAAAGGTAAAAGACCATAAACAGGATTTAATGATTTAATGTCGCCGTTAAAAAAACTATATTCCGATAACGTTGCAACGGGGAATCTATCTAAATCAACAACTACTGGAGAGGATAATGCTACGGTAATTGTTACCGTTTCTGTTTTACATCCAGTACCTAGCTCATTACAAATTGTGTACTGAAAAGTATCAACCCCATCAAATGTGTCATCTGGGTCATAAGTAATCTTGTCGTCTCTTATGTCGTTAGGGGTGTTATTATTGCTTAAAGTAACGGTTCCATTTGAAGGGGTGTTAAAAGTAAGCGCGCCATCTTCTGGCACATTTGCATCATTTATTAACACCGAAATATCAATGGTTCCTAATGATGAAATCATTGCGCTATCTGCTTCCGTAACAATCTCTAAAGGCACATAAGTGTCATCATCTTTTTTACAAGAAAAAAGAAGAATCGTCGCAGATAGGAAAAAGAATATTTGTAGTTGTATGCTTTTCAAAGGCCCAAAAATTTATTAGATGCTTTATAAATATAGTTGAAAGACAGCCAATAAATAAATTTTTGTGCCAAAAATGAGAGTTTTATGAGAACTGGCTACATCATTTTCAGTGCTTTACAAGATTTTTTTCCAATAAATACTCGGCAATTTGTACCGCATTAGTAGCTGCGCCTTTTCTTAAATTATCACTCACAATCCACATGTTTAATGTATTGGGTTGTGTCTCATCACGGCGCAACCTCCCTACAAAAACATCGTCCTTACCAAACGAATAAATAGGCATAGGATATGTGTTTGTATCTGGATTGTCTTGTATTGTAATCCCTGGCGAGTTGTGTAGCAAGGACCTCACTTCAGACAAATCAAAATCATTTAAGAATTCTACATTTACAGACTCACTGTGACCTGCAGAAGTTGGAACTCTTACCGCTGTGGCAGAAACAGAGAAGGTCCTATCATCTAATATTTTTTGAGGTTCCCTGGCGAGTTTCATTTCTTCTTTTGTATATCCATTTGCTTCAAAAATATCGCAATGCGGTATCACATTTCTGTGTATAGGATAATGATACGCCATGGTGCCTTTAATGCCTTGTTGTTCATTTTCCATTTGTTTTACAGCATGAACACCAGAACCAGAAACAGATTGATAGGTAGAAACGACAACACGTTTCATTTTATATTTTTTATGCAGCGGCGCTAAAGCCATTACCATCTGAATGGTAGAGCAGTTAGGGTTTGCAATTATTTTGTCTTCTTTTGTAAGGCAAGACGCATTAATCTCTGGGACCACAAGCTTTTTTGTAACATCCATGCGCCAGGCAGAAGAGTTGTCAATGACTGTTGTGCCAACTTCCGCAAATTTTGGCGCCCATTCTTTAGATGTTTCTCCACCCGCAGAAAAAATAGCAATATCTGGTTTTGCACTAATCGCCTCGTTCATGGAGGCTATTTTATACATCTTTCCTTTATAGACTAACTCTCGTCCTAAAGATCTTTGAGAAGCTACAGGTAATAATTGATTAATTGGAAAGTTACGCTCTTCAAGCACTTTTAATAAAACAGTGCCTACCATGCCTGTGGCGCCTATTATTGCTAATTTCATTGTTTGGTATTTTTGGGGATATAAAAATACCTTTTTCTTACAGAACCTACCTAGTAGTTAAGCGCAAAAAAAAACACCCAATCGAAAACGAAAGGGTGTTTACTCTATTTAATAGTTCTTATACGCCACTAATGGCTGACTTTAAAAAACCAAACTGTTGTTAGCGTATGCGTAAGTGTTACTTTTTCAAAGAATCACGAATCTCCATTAAGATATCTAATTCGCTTGGTCCAGCAGCTTCTTCTACAACTGGCTTTTTAGATTTGTTATATGCTTTTACTAACAGAAACATTACAAAACCAACAATGATTAAACTAATAATTGTGTTTACCCAAGAACCCCACATAATGGCATTTTCTGGCTTTAGTATTGCTCCACCTGCGTCCATAACGGCTTCGTCTAAAACAATTTTCTTAGCAGAAAAGTCTGTACCGCCTGCGTAGTGTCCAACGATAGGCATAATAATGTTTGAAACGAATCCATTAATTACCGCCCCTAATGCCCCAGCCATAATTACTGCTACAGCAAAATCTATGACATTACCTGTCATAATAAAATCTTTAAATTCTTTTAACATGTTTTAAGTTTGTTTAGTTAATAAGGGTCTAAAATACCCAAAAGAAATAGTTTTAACAAAACATTTAGAAATATAGTCTAAGAATACGATATGACGCGGGTTATCCTCGATGATAGACCCGTTAGAAGCTCATAAGATATAGAATTCATTTGCTCTGCGAGTTCCTCTGCTGTGTGCTTTTTATCAAATATAATCACTTCATCACCTTCTTTACAGTCTACATCTGTAATGTCTACCATTATCATATCCATGCAGACATTACCAATAATTGGGCAAGATTTTTCACTAATATTCACACTCATGTTACCCTGTCCTAGTGCACGGGGTAAACCATCTGCATGGCCTATTGGTAAGGTGGCCGTTTTTAGGGGTGCTTTAGCATGACCCATTCTATTGTAGCCTACTGTTTCACCAATTTTTAAGTGATGGATTTGAGAAATGACTGTCTTTAAAGAAAGCACAGGGATAAGATCATTATTAAATCGAGCATCATTTCCAAAGCCATATAAACCAATACCACAGCGTACCATGTCATACTGCGCTTCTGGATAATTGAGAATGCCAGATGTGTTGAGGGTGTGCCTAATAGGTTGATATCCTAATAGGGTATTAATCTCTTCGGAAATATCATGGAATTGTTCAATCTGACCCTCTGTAAAAATCCGTTCATTAGGATCTTCACTAGCGGCGAGGTGCGAAAATAGGGAACGCACCTTTACGCAGTCTGTTTCAGATAATATTTTCCCAATGGCAGCTATTTCCGACGCAATAAAACCAAGTCTATTTAGACCGGTGTTTAACTTTAAATGTATGGGATAACCTTTACGTTTTTTTCTTTCTGAAAAATCAATGAAATCTCGAAGCATTTTTAAAGAATAGATACTCGGCTCTAGATTTTGGGCTATAATGCCTTCAAAATTTACCGGCAATGGGTGAAGTACTAATATGGGAGTTTTTATTGAAGCCTCACGTAATTGTATTCCTTCACTAGCGTATGCTACTGCAAAATAGTCACAACCTATTTTTGCCAGTTCTTTAGCGACAACAACACCGTCACTGCCATAACCATTAGCTTTTACTACAGCCAGTACTTTTGTGTTCGCCTGGAGTTTAGATTTTATAAACTGGTAATTGTGCCTAAGTGCATTTAGGTCAATCTCGAGCGTAGTTTCGGTTGCTTTTGGTGTCATTGCTATACGTGCTTCTTAGGGCTAACCTCAAGAGGCTCTTGTACATTCATTTTCTTTACTTTTTCACGCAACATTGCTTTGTAGTATGCCGCCCTACTTAATGGTTCATACTCTTCTGTTTCTCCTAGTAAAACAAGATCATCACTAGTAGACTTTCTAAAACTATAATTAGCCAGATTACCGGTTCTAGGGCAAACCGCATGTACTTTTGTCACATATTCTGCTGTTGCCATTAACGCAGGCATGGGTCCAAAGGGGTTTCCTTTAAAATCCATATCAAGTCCCGCAACAATAACACGAACTCCTCTATTTGCGAGGTCATTGCATACTTTTACTATTTCGTCATCAAAAAATTGCGCTTCATCTATTCCAACTACGTCACAACCATCTGCAAGAATAGGGATGTTTGCTGCTGCTGGGACTGCAGTTGATCGTATTTGATTTTTGTCATGAGAGACCACCTCATCATCATCAAAGCGCGTGTCTACGGAAGGTTTAAAAATCTCTACTTTTTGCCGTGCAAAATTTGCACGCTTTAATCTTCTAATAAGTTCTTCGGTTTTACCAGAAAACATGGAGCCACAAATCACTTCGATCCAGCCGAATTGCTCTTTTTGATTCACAGTATTTTCTAAAAACATGGGCAAAGAATTAGACGAAAAGTTAATTTCTTTCCGTTTTACATAAAGGTTGCGTAAATTTATAAAAACTTAACTAGCCCGTACCCAAAAATTTTAATTTTATGAAAAACAAATTGCGAGAAGATATAAAAGCCTTAGGAAAACAAATTTCGGTTCTTGATGGCAACTTTGACACCTTAAAAGTAAAGGCACTTGTCACCAAACTTCAGGAGCAATTGACGGTACTAGCCTACTTTGAATCGCAATTGAACGTTTCAGAAACAAACGCACTAGACTCTAAAAGCTATCGAGAAGATAACTGGTTTAAAGAGCCCGTGCCCGTGCCTAGATCAGAACATAGTGAAGAGCTTGTTGAGCCGGCAATGGAGAAAATAAAAGACATCGTCGCACAAATGCCGCCAGAATCTCAGAAAGTAGATGCGTTGTTGGAAGAAATTCTGCCCACTCAGAAAACCATGAAGAATGACCTGGAAGACTTTGCCGCAACTTATCAAAAGATGCCTACATTTACTAGGAAAGAAGAAACAACAAACACAAACAAGACAAGCTTAATAGATAAAGAATCAGCTAAAGGAGCAGAAGTGCCCCAAAAGGTACACACGTTACACACAGATCCTGCTCAGCCTAAATCATTAAATGATAGTATTGCCGGAGGGTTATCTATAGGACTCAATGATAGACTTGCCTTTATTAAGCATCTTTTTAATGGGAATACAGACGACTATCAACGTGTGCTATCTCAAATAAATACCATGGAGAGTTATGATGCGGCAACCCTATTTATAAAGGGACAAGTAAAACCGGATTATAACAATTGGTCGGAAAAAGAGGAGTTCTCAGATCGGTTTATGGCAATTGTAGAAAAGAATTTTAACTAGATTAATTCATTTAATACAGACCTATTATGAAACTTACTAAAATTATCTATTGGCTGGCAACGGTATTGTTATGTCTATTGCTTTTTTATTCTGCGTATAATTACCTCGCAGAAACCGAAACTTTTACGGGCTATTACGAGTCTTTTAACTACCCAATATATCTTGTTGTGCCTATGGCCATTGCAAAAATTTTAGCTGCAATAATGATATTATGGCGCTGCAGTAAGTGGCTTACAGAATGGGCGTATGCAGGTCTATTCTTTGATTTTGTATTGGCGTTTTTTGCGCATTATCTGGCAGGAGAAAGTGAGTCGACATTGCCTTTAGTGGCTATTGTTTTGCTTTTAATTTCTTATTTCTTTGGTAAAGTTGTGAGGCAGTAATTACACATTAATAGTAGACTCTTACCGTTAGCGTTTACAATTCAATTAAAAAAGATACCCGCCTTTGCGGGCACTGATGATGAGCAAACTCTTTCTAGTACCTACTCCTATTGGGAATCTTAAAGACATGACTTTTAGAGCGGTAGACGTGCTCCAAGAAGTAGATTTGATTCTTGCAGAAGACACACGCACCAGCGGCAAACTTTTAAAGCACTTTAAAATCACCACGCAAATGTTCTCGCATCACATGCATAATGAACATAAAACTACAGAAGGCATTGTGGCAAGAATTAAAGCAGGCGACACAGTGGCACTTATTAGTGACGCTGGTACTCCTGCTATAAGTGACCCAGGTTTTTTATTAACACGAGCCTGTGTAGAAGCAGGTATTGAGGTGGATTGTTTGCCTGGCGCCACCGCTTTTGTCCCCGCACTTGTAAATAGTGGTTTGCCCAATGATAAATTTGTTTTTGAAGGTTTTCTTCCAGTCAAGAAAGGCAGGCAAACGCGATTTTTAGCATTGGCAGAAGAAACCCGAACCATGATTTTTTATGAATCTCCACACAAGCTAATAAAGACATTAGGACATTTTGTCGAATATTTTGGTGAAGACCGCAAAGTTTCGGTTTCTCGAGAGATCACCAAGCTTCATGAAGAAACAATAAGAGGCACTGCAACAGCCGTTTTAGCACACTATACTGCAAAACCACCAAAGGGAGAGATTGTTATTATTGTTGCGGGTAAATAAGCATGAAAAAACTACTTTCTGAAATACGAAATTGTGAAGTCTGTCTCGCCCATTTGCCCTTAGGTCCTAACCCTGTTGTAACCGCATCAATCAATTCTAAAATCATTATTATAGGTCAAGCGCCTGGGACAAAAGTCCACAATAGCGGAATTCCGTGGGATGACCAGAGCGGTAAAAAACTAAGAGAATGGCTGGATGTAGCTAATGACACTTTTTATAATACAGAAAACTTTGCTATTGTACCTATGGGCTTCTGTTATCCTGGAAAAGGTAAAGCTGGTGACCTGCCACCCAGAAAAGAATGTGCTCCTTTGTGGCACGATAGGATATTTGATCAATTTAAAAACGTCGAGCTCATTTTATTAATTGGGGCTTACGCCACAAACTATTACCTGCCCAAAGACGGAAGAAATCTCACACAACGTGTAGAAAATTTTGAAGCGTACTTGCCAGAGTTTTGGCCACTACCACACCCATCGCCTACAAATAGATTTTGGAGAGCTAAGAATCCTTGGTTTGAGCAAAGTGTGGTTTCTATATTACAAGAGAAGGTTGCTGAAATATTAGACGATTAATAATTGGCATTAATAAAAAAACCTGTCAAGACTTTAAGACCTGACAGATTTTTATTTTAAATAGTTCATTTTTCTCCCGATAGCTATCGGGATCGATTTCTAAAGGTGCTTTCCTTTTTCCCAGCCGTGCTTACCAAGATACTGGTCACCACTTTCAACGGCGCCATCTTTGTTGGTAAGGCAACGGAAAGTTTAATAAAATTAAAACGAAAAAAAGTTTTTAATTTTATAAAACAACCACCATTTCTTAATGGGTACTTGTTTTCATTTTTCTATTTCTCCCGATAGCTATCGGGATCGATTTCTAAAGGTGTTTTCCTTTTTCCCATCCGTGCTTGCCAAGATACTGGTCACCACTTTCTACAGCTCCTTCTTTGTTGGTAAGGCAACGGAAAGTTTAATAAAATTAAAACGAAAAAAAGTTTTTAATTTTATAAAACAACCACCATTTCTTAATGGGTACTTGTCTTCATTTTTCGAATTCGATTTCTACAAGTGCTTGCCTTTTTCCCAGCCGTGCTTCCCTAGGTATTGATCACCACTTTCTACAGCTCCTTCTTCAATAGAAGTTCCCATAGAGTCGTTCCATCTATTTAAGTAACCGAAAAGCGATATCACACCAAGCATTTCTACAATTTCTCCTTCGTCCCAGTGCTTGTACAAGCGTTCTTTTATTTCTGCATCTACCGCATTTGGCACCATAGAAGCTTGTAGTGAAAAATCTAGTGCAGCACGTTCCGCTTCGTTAAAAGCCGGATGTGTTCTGTACTCCCAGATATTATCTAATTGTTCTTGCTCAGCACCGTAGCGCTCAGCAGCTCTAATAGCATGGGCTTGGCAATAGCGACATCCTGTTGCATTACTACTTACCCAAGCAATCATTCTTTTTAAGGCAGAAGTCACACGACCTTCGTTTGCCATCACCGCTTTATTAAGATTAATAAAAGCTCTACTTATGGCTGGTCTGCGTTGCATGGTTAACACGCTATTAGGACAAAAGCCTAGGGTCTCATTAAAGAAATCTGCGAGTTCTTTCGTTGTTTCGTCGTGATCTTGATTTAGTGGGGTAACAAGTGGCATATTTTTTTATTTGTGTTCAAACATACAAATTTTAATTACAATTTGTTTTTTGATGATTCTTCAACAAAAATCTTGTTTTTCAATTATAATTAATGATATATTTACATATAACAAATCCTTAACTTTAAAAATTAACAAAATGATTAAAAAATTAACAAAACTAACAAGTATTGCATTTGCAATTTGTTTTATCGCAGTTTCTTGCGACAAGGAAGATTCAAACGTAACTAATATAGATGCTGATTTTAAATTAGTAAATATGGAACAATTAACGGATGATCTAAAACGTGAAGAAGGTGCTTCTGTTACTATTCCTGGACAATATATTGTAGTGTACAACACTGAAGTAACTGGAGATTTAGGAGCAGGACGCATAAGTCATCAAATATCAAATGAGGCCGTTTTAGAATTGACAAATGATATCTTAGGAACTTCAAAAAGAGCACAAAATGAAATAGTGCAAGTCTATAGTAAATCAATTAATGGGGTAACAATTCGATTAACAGATAAGCAGTTAGTTAATTTTGAAAATGATAATCGCGTGGCTTTTGTTGAACAAGATAGAATCGTACAATTTGCACCGCCTTGTGGCACTCCAAATGGCGGACCTTGCGATCCAAATGGAGGCGGAGGAGATCCTTCAGAACAAGAAACTCCTTGGGGTATCACTAGAGTTAACGGCGTGAGTAACTATACAGGAAACAGCGTTGCTTGGGTTTTGGACTCTGGTATAGATTTAGATCATCCAGATCTTAATGTTGATGAAGTAAGAGGATTCACTGCCTTTACTTCTGGACAAGATGCTAATATGAATGATCTTAATGGTCATGGTTCACACGTGGCGGGAACAATTGCAGCCAGAAATAACACAGAAGGAGTTATTGGTGTAGCGCCTGGAGCTACGGTAATCCCGGTAAAGGTTTTAGGCCGAAGAGGATCAGGTTCTTATTCAGGTGTAATTGCTGGTGTAGATCATGTTGGCGCAAACGGAGCTAATGGAGATGTTGCAAATATGAGCTTAGGAGGCCCTGTTTCTGTAGCTCTTGAGACAGCTATTAGTAATGCCGCTGGAGGTGTTAAATTCTGTTTGGCTGCAGGTAATGAGTCACAAAATGCAAATAATGTTTCTCCCGCACGTTTAAATGGAAATGGAATCTATACTATCTCTGCGATGAGTCAAGGGGATAATTGGGCAAGCTTTTCAAATTTTGCTAATCCACCTATTGATTATTGTGCGCCAGGAGTAGCGGTTAAGTCTACCTGGAAAAACGGAGGGTATAACACCATAAGCGGAACATCTATGGCTTCACCGCATGCCGCTGGGGTATTCCTTTTAGGTGCTGTAAGTACTGATGGAACGGTAAATGGAGATCCAGATGGAAATGCAGATGCCATTATTGTTCATTAAAAAGAATCTACATTGTAGTTAAAAAGAGTCTCATTTAATGAGACTCTTTTTTTTTAACCTAGTTAGGTTATTCACGTTAACTTGTAAGTTGAAGAAAGTATAAATTAATATTTGGAGTTAATCTTTAACTAGCCGAAGAAAAGAATTTTTATGTTTCAACAAATATATACCGCTTTCATATTGCGATAAATCTAGTTGATTAACTTGATTCTGAAATACTCCTTCAAGAATAATTCTTCCGCGTAAATCATAAACACAGAAAGATAAATTGTTGGACGGAATCGAAGTAATATCAATATTGAAAATTCCGTTTGACGGGTTAGGAATTACTGAAAAGGTATTGTGAGTTTCTTCTATAATACCCAAAGGGCTGTTATTATAATTGGTCAATAAAATATTAATGGGCTCTTCATACCAAATTTTGTCGCCAGCAACCATTATTGTGCCGTTAGAGTGTAACAGAGAATCTAATCCTCCATACTCTCCGGTAATGGTCTGAAAATTGAAACTTGTATCCAAATATCCATCACTTGTAAACCTTAGCATATTTAATGTTAACCCACCCTCAAAGCCAAAATTACCTACAGCAATAAATAAAATCTTTTGATTGGGTTGAATAATGAGATTACCACTATAATTTACCGAATAACTCTCGATAGATCTTTGTCCCACGCCATTAAACGTAGTGTCCAATTCTCCATTTATTAATAATTTATAAAGTTTGGAATTAGAAGAAAAATCATCATTAGTTGTATTTGGGTCATTTGGGAAGGAGCAAGAAACAATAATTTCATCTGAGTTATTTATTTTTGCTACGCAACGCGTGCTAGCTCCAGATGATGGTAAAATGACAACTCCATTTTTTCCAAAAGTAGTATCTAAAGTACCGTCTGGAGAGAATCTTAATGCGATATTTTGGCTACCTATTGTTCCACAAGTTACAATTACAAACCCCTCTGTGTTCGTATCAATCGAAGTAACAGCACTTAAAGGGTTAATTTGAGTATAATTAGTATTGCCATTACCAAAGGAAACATCAAGATCACCATTCTCAAAAAATTTTCTAACAAACAATTGAGGTGTTGGAGAAGAGTCAACTCTTGAGGCAACCATAAAGCTGCCATCATCTAGTTCTGCTACTTTACCAATAATGCTACTTTCTGGAATAGGAACTAAAATGCCATCTGCGCCAAAAGTTGCATCTACTTCTGAATTAGAATTAATTCTCTTTAATTGAAACTGATAATTACTAAAAGCGCTCAATACAATTTTATCATCAGGTTGCACGAACAAAAGGTTCCTTGCATCGTTAAATTCTTCAGAAAGTGCTAAAACTCCATTATCCCCATAGGAAGTTACTAAGTTTCCTGCCTCCGTATATTGTAATAAGTACTTGACGTTGCTATTGTTACTATAAAAAGTGCCTATGACCAGTAAATTACCATTGTTTAATTCTAAGAGACTTTGTACTGTTTCATATTCAGAAATATCTAACTCCACAAGACCAGAATTGCCAAAAGCAGAATTTGCACTACCATCCTGAGCATTCAGATGAAGGAACGAACATAAGGTACAATAGAAGATTAATTTTTTAATCATCTATAAATTTACAATAAATACGTGTATTCCTTTTGAGAATTTGTAAATTTCAAAGCTATGCGCTGGAACATCCTACCAAAATCAAACTCAGAAAACACAAATTATTTATGTGAAAAATTAGGTGTTGATATTTCTATTGCAAATCTTTTGGTACAAAGAGGAATAACCTCTTTTGATGAAGCAAAAGATTTTTTTAGACCAACACTAGACGACCTGCACGATCCTTTTTTAATGCAAGACATGCAGACCGCAGTAGAGCGTATTGAAAAGGCAATTTCCAGCGGCGAAAACATTCTGGTGTTTGGAGATTATGATGTGGATGGCACCACAAGTGTCGCTTTGTTGAGTAGTTATCTAAAAACATATTACCCTAATGTCGCAACGTACATACCCGATAGATATGATGAGGGGTATGGCGTTTCTTATAAAGGGATAGACTTTGCAGAAGACAACGAATTTTCATTAATAATAGCTTTAGATTGCGGTGTAAAGGCGATAGAAAAAGTAAGCTACGCATTAGAAAAGAATATTGATTTCATTATTTGTGATCACCACCGTCCTGGACCAGAATTGCCCAAAGCAGTTGCTGTACTTGATCCCAAAAGAGAAGACTGTGAGTATCCTTTTAAGGAGCTTTGTGGCTGTGGTGTTGGTTTTAAACTGATCCAGGCATTAGGGTCAAGACGTGGCCAAACCATTGACGACTTACTGTTATACCTGGATCTTGTGGCCACTGCGATCGGGGCAGATATTGTTCCTGTAACTGGAGAGAATAGAATTCTTGCACATTTCGGCTTAAAAGTGATAAATAGTAATCCACGTACAGGATATAAAGCCATTTTAAAACAGGTAAAAAAAGAAGTGCTTACCATTACAGATGTTGTTTTTATCATTGGTCCTAGAATTAATGCTGCCGGAAGAATGAAACATGGAAATCATGCCGTTACTCTTTTAGTGGAGACTGATATAAACAAAGCAGCAGTCTGGGCCGCAGAGATAGAACAGTTTAATCTTGATAGAAGAGAGGCAGATAAACGTATTACCTTAGAGGCATTAGCCCAAATAAAAGATAATAAGGAAGAAGACAGAATGACCACTGTCGTGTATCAAGAAGACTGGCACAAAGGGGTCATTGGTATTGTTGCCTCAAGACTTATCGAAACGTATTATAGACCCACACTTGTTTTCACCAAAAGCGGAGACAAGTTAGCGGCTTCTGCAAGATCTGTTTCTGGTTTTGATGTGTATAACGCTTTGCAAGAATGTAGTGAATATATTGAACAGTTTGGTGGGCATAAGTATGCGGCAGGTTTGACCTTAGATGAGAAAAATTTTGAAAATTTTAAAAGTAAGTTCGAGCAAGTAGTTTCAGAAAGCATAGATCCAAAACTATTACAACCGGAGTTAGCCATTACTATGGAAATTGAACTCCCAGATATTACACCGAAATTTTATAGAATTTTAAAACAGTTCGCTCCATTTGGTCCGGGCAACCCAACGCCCGTTTTTATGACCAGAAACCTTACCGAAACGGGCTACGGAAAATGCGTAGGTGACGATAAATCACATCTTCGAATTACAGTGAAACAGGGGATGTCTCAGTATGTTTGTATTGGTTTTGGGATGGGCGATAAAAAGAGCATCGCTTGCTCTGGAAAACCATTTAAAGCAGCCTATGTGATTGATGAAAATGAATGGCAAGGGAATGTAAGTTTGCAGCTAAGGCTTAAGGATATTAAAGCCTAAAACACGAAACACTTAACGTTTTGTAAGGAACAATTACAGGCTTGTATTTTTTGAGTCTTAAAGAGGCTAGGAGTCTAACGAACACGATAGTAAGAAGACACGAATAAACAGTATTAAATCTCACAATTATATCATTTAACGATTTTGATTTTAATATTATCCTTGATTAGCTGTTAGATACAGTATCTTTAAACTCCTCTTTTTATCAAATACACCAAATAAATAAAATACGAACTATGAAAAAAGCAGCTACACTTTTTGCGCTTCTATTTAGCATTTCCTTACTGAGTCAAACGAACTACAATATTCAATTTCAAGATGAAGTTGTGGTTGTTGAAGAAAACATGTCGTCATTTCAATGGAGTCAAATGCCCGAATCGTCAAAATTTGAAAACGGGTATTACGGCTGGGTTCAATTTTTTAGCACACCCACTCAAGCGATCCAAAATGAATTAAATACAAGAGGCCTAGAACTTATAGAATACCATCCAAATAAAGCATATGTATTTTATTTTCCGGAGACCACGTCTATTCAATATTTAAAAGATATTGGTGTAAGAGCAATTGTACCCATAAAGGGGCAATATAAACTATCATCTGCTTTGAAGATGCCACCTTATTCAGCATATGCATTAAATGGGGATAACATTCTTGTTACTTTAGAATTTCAGAAGCACACAAACGCAACGTTTGTTATAGAAGAGCTAGCAAGACAACAAATTACGGTACAGCAACAGTATAGAGACCATAATATTATTGACCTTTCTATTCCTAACAACTGTTTAGAAGCGCTATCAAATTTGCCATTTGTAAAATGGATTGAGCTCATTGTAGCACCAGATATAAAAGATGATACTAGAGGTAGAAGCTTGCATAGAGCTAGCAACCTAGATACACAAACAACAGCTGGTAGAAACTATACTGGAGCCGGAATAGGTGTTATGGTGAGAGATGATGGGATCGTGGGTCCGCATATTGATTTTCAAGGGCGAATAGACAATAGTGGCGCAACTGGTGTTGGACAAACCCATGGTGATGGTGTAGGAGGAATAATGGCAGGTGCTGGAAATCTAAACCCAATGATGCGCGGTATGGCCGCGGGCTCTGATGTATTTGTTGTGAATTATGCGGCAAATTTTCTAGATACTCAAACAACGTCATTAATAAATGATGGCAGTGTACAGATCACAAACTCGTCTTACAGTAATGGTTGTAATGATGGATATACTACCATCACAAGTACTGTAGATGAACAAACAAAAGACATTCCTTCGCTACTGCACGTTTTTTCTGCAGGAAATTCAAACAATAATGATTGCGGTTATGGAGCTGGAAATCAATGGGGAAATATTACAGGGGGACACAAACAAGGTAAAAATGTTATTGCTACTGCAAATGTATTTTTTGACGGTTCATTAGTGAACTCAAGTAGCAGAGGGCCCGCTCACGATGGCAGAATTAAACCAGATATTGCCGCAAACGGTGCTGCTCACAACTCTACAGCTGAGAATAACACCTATCAATCTTTTGGAGGAACTTCTGGAGCTGCTCCTGGAATTGCAGGTATTTCGGCACAATTATATGAAGCATATGGGGAGTTAAACGGTGGTGATTTACCGCAATCTGCTTTGATAAAAGCGGCACTACTTAACACTGCAAATGATGCTGGAAATGTAGGACCCGATTATCGATTTGGTTGGGGAATCGTAAACGGACTTCGTGCCGCGAAAATAATAGAAGACGGTAGATACTTGAGTGATAATATTACGCAAGGAGCTTCAAATAACCACACAATAAATGTTCCTGCAGGTACCGCACAAGTGCGATTTATGGTGTATTGGAGCGACATACAAGCCTCAGCAGGTGCAAATCCGGCTTTGGTAAATGACCTTGATCTGGTTGTTACAGACCCTGCAAGTAATACATTGCTTCCTTGGATTCTTGATCCAACACCTGACCCAGTTGCTCTTAATACTCCAGCAACATTTGGTGCAGATCATTTAAATAACGTAGAACAAGTACTTATTAATGCTCCAGCAGCTGGGGATTATACCTTAGACATTTTAGGATTTAACGTGCCAGTAGGACCGCAAGAATACTTTGTAGTGTACGAGATTATTTCCGATAATTTAACGGTTACTTATCCAGACGGTGGTGAGCCATTTATTGCAGGTGAAACAGAATCTATTCACTGGGATGCAATTAACACAACTGAAGATTTTGACCTAGAATATTCTACAGATGGAGGAGGAACTTGGACGATGATTACTACAGTACCTTTTGATACCACTAATTTTGGTTGGGACGTACCCACTACAATAACAGGAGCGGCGCAAATAAGAGTTTCTACAACTTCTTACAGCGATACTAGTGATGCTAACTTTTCTATTGCAAATTTAGTTGAAGGTTTTGTCTTTTCTGAGGTATGTCCTTCCGAGGCAACATTTACCTGGGATGCAGTAGCCGATGCAGAATCGTATGATGTATATCTTTTAGGAACAAAATATATGGAAGTCGCAGGGACAACAACGACAACAACTATTACAGTGCCTACAGGTAACCCTACAGAAGTAATATGGGCGGCAATTGTTGCTAAAAATGACACGGAAAATTGGACTTCAAGGAGAACTATTGCTATTTCAAATGAAGGATTGCTTAATTGTGTGCTTCCCAATGACGTGGGAGTATTAGAATTAGGGAATAGCTCAGGAGATTTTTCTGCAGTCTGTTCGGGAAATACCGAAGTGATTATTTCGGCCTTAATAAATAACCCAGGGATTAACCCACAGAGTAATTTTGATGTTTCGTATCAACTAAGCGGTCAAGCGGTGGTTACAGAAACATTTACTGGAACTATAAATGCTGGGGAGGACACACTATTTACTTTTGTAACACCACTAACAATTGATACCAATGGATCTTATTCACTCACCATTACAACTGCCTTGGTAGGTGATGAGAATATTTATAATGATATGTTTACATTCGATTTCTTTGCAACAATAGAAGCAACAGCACTTGAGTTTGAAGAAGATTTTGAAACTAATGTTGTACCACCAGAAGGGTGGTTAATTATAAATGATGATGATGATTTTACGTGGATAGGGGGGAGTGGAGTAGTAGGAAGTGATGGCAGCAGCACCTCTGTTGTAGGTATAGATAACTATAATTATAATTCGCCGGGAGAGGAAGATATTTTAATTACTGAAGTTTTTGACCTTAGCACCGTTGATGTTGCTATGTTGAGCTTTGATCTTGCAAAAGCGCAATACTCTAATACATTTTTTGACAGTTTACGTGTTGAAATTTCTATAGATTGTGGCGGGACATATACCACAATCTATGATAAGACAGATTTAGAGTTATCTACGTTGTCTAACTATAATACAGAAAATACGTGGCTACCTTCAAGTGCTGCCGACTGGAGAAACGAGCAAATAGACTTAACAGCATACATGGATGAAGTGGTACAAATAAGATTTGTTAATGTCAATGGCTACGGAAATACTACACTTATTGACAACATAAATCTTAGTACGTTATTAGGCCTTGATGATCGTATAGTTTCTGAAATCAACGTATTCCCAAACCCAGCAACGGACACCTTTTTTATCCAACTTACAAATGAAACGGTAACGGACGCTTCTATCACTATTGTAAACAGCCTAGGGCAGACGGTTCAAACCATCGCTAACGAGCAACTGGATAGTAACAATTCAATTGAGATAGCTATTTCTGGATATACTACAGGAATGTATTTTGTAACTATTGAAGCGCAAGGTTTTACAGAAACTAAAAAATTGATGGTGGAATAAGAGCTTCACATTATTATAAAAAGGCCGCCCATAAGGCGGCCTTTTTACATTTTAAAAACCCAATTAGCAGGGTTCAGTTTGTTCCCGTCTTTATAGACATAAAACTTCATTAGATATCTCCCTGAGGCTGCATTTTTAGAAACGGAACCCAAAGCTTGTTTTGTGGTTACCTTATCTCCCTTTTTTACTTTTAAATTAGATAAGTTATAATAGACCGTTATGTAATTACCATGACGAAGCATTACCGCTTTATTAGAACCCTTCATTTGCTGTATTTCCATCACCTCACCATTAAAAACAGCTCTAGCGGTAGCGTTTTCTTTGGTCGCGATTTCTACTCCACTATTAGACCGCGTAAGATTAGGGTTTGAAGGAACTTTATGTGTCCCAAATTTACCAACAACCACTCCTTGCGCTACAGGCCATGGTAGTTTTCCTCTATTACTTGTAAAACTTTTAGCAAGCTCCATTGCTTCTGGGGTCATTGCAAATGATTCTCTTGAGGATGAAGATACCGTGTTTCCTTTTGCCTTAGATCCTTTGTTTGCTTTTGCAATGGCTGCTCTAATGAGGTTATCTATCTCTTTATCAAGCTTACTTGCCTCTCGCTGTTTCTTTTTTATTTGAGAAGCAAAATCACCCTCATCTTTCTTTAATGTTGCTAAGAGCGAAGCTTGAGATTTGCGCTCTGCCTCAAGTTTTTTCTTGTCTTTTTTGTTTTCAATTATCAGCGCATCTTTTTGCTTCCGCTGGGCGATGAGGTCTGTGTTTATGACTTTTAATTTATCAGACTTTTCTTTGATGGTAGCTCCTTGTGCTTTTCTGTACTCTGTATATTGCTTCATATACTGTACCCGCTTGTAGGCCTGTAAAAAACTTTCTGAAGAAAGCAAAAATAGCACCCTACTCTGCTGCGATTTACTCTTATAAGACTTGTTAATCATCGCTGCATAATCTTCTTTTAATTCAATAAGTTCGCTACGAAGTTGATCCATTTGGGCAAGGTTATTATTAATCGTTTTAGATAAATAATTAGCCTGTTGGTTGGTGACTTTTATTAGTGTTTCTCTTGCCGTAATACGCTGATTTATGTCTTCTACTTCTGTTAAAAGCGACTTTTTTTCACCTCGTGTTTTAAAAAGAACTGCTTCTATTTGTTTTATTTCATTTAAAATATTCTGGCGTTTACGCTCCAGTTCTTTTTGCTTATCAACTTGTGCAAAGCCATTTGCGGCCGCAAGAAGAAGGAATAGTAGGATGTAAATACGTTTGCTCAAAATTTATAATTCTATTGGTGTATATCCATTAGGGATCTTAAAAGAAAAATTAATAGATGGATTTAAATCTATTTTCCTGTATTCCACTTCAATCTTGGTTTTCTTTCCATCATCATCTGTATTCACTTCTATGTTGGTAGGAAATAGTTGATTCTCTACTAGTTGATATTGCCCGTATTGCACTTCTAGTTGGCGTTTTTCCGAAGGTTGTGAAACACTCTCTTGTGATACCTTAAACGTATCTGGATTTAATAACAAAGAAAAGTAAAAATCACCCAAGGGGTTTTTAGGCTGCAATCTATATTTATTAGTCACAATCGTAGAAGAATATGCATTTGCATTTAAATCAAAAACAGATTGACCCAATAAGATGGCCTGTGCTTTTTTAAAGTCAATGTCTGTACCTAGCCAGTTGCTCAGCAATTGAAAATCTCCATCAAAATAGGTATTCCCTATGGTCTCATAATACTGCACGCTATTTTTTGTGATCAGTGCTTTTGCAATAGTCACTCCTAGAAGCGATGCTTTAATCCAGATTTTCTCGTCTTTTTGCATCCGGAGACTTACGGTGATTCCTTGAGACTTTTTTTCATCTTCATAAGCAACATACATCCTTCCCGCAAGTGTATTAAAATTAGGCGATGCGTTATTATGGGAAGCCACAATAGATTTTAATGCGAGAGAAGCATCTGCTGTGCTTGATCCTGTGACAGGTTTAATCCCACCGCAGGCAGTAAGAAAAACACTAAAAACACTAATAATTAGATAATGAGTATGCTTCATGTTAGTTGATAACGATAGATGCAGCCTTTTTAGCATATGCTGCTGCTTTTTTTGTATTCCCTTTTAAGGTATATGCTTTTTCAAGTTGTGTAAAAAAGTCTTTTTCTAAGGCATCATTGTCCACCACATAATCAACTCCAGTTTCAAGAGATTCTATAGCAGTATCTGCTTCTTGCAAGTTCACATTTGCCACTCCATTAAGAAGATAAAGTAGAGGTTGCGCGGGAAAAATATCAAGACCATTGCTGCTATAAGCGGCCGCATCTTTAAATTGCCCCACATCAATTAATATAAGCAATGTGTTTTTAAGTAAGCTATAGTTGTCCTCGTCAGTTGCGAGGCCTTTTTTGTACGCAACAATAGCATCTTCTTTGCGGTCTTTAGACACATAATAGTCTCCTAGTTTTTCATATACCGCTCCGTTTTCTTCTGAAAAATTATTGACCGTTTTTTCTAACGTTTTTTCATACTCTGGGTTGTTTTCTACAAAAGAAATAAAATCACCTAGCACGCGATACTTACCTTGCTTGTCTATCTTGTCTGAATTAAAGACAATTTCCATAGACTTAATAGCCTCTTTGGTCTGCCCATCATCAAGGTAAAATTTATAAAGTGCAAGATGCACCATTTCACTTTTTGGTTGATTTTTCAGTAACTCCTTTGCAGTTTCAAATGCTTTTGCGACGTTTCCTTCATCACTATAAAGATAAATAAGACTTAAATAATCTTGTTCTTTTTTAGGGTTCTCATCTACGCGAGATTCTAACTTTTCTATTTGTTGTTCATTATTACCTGTTGCTCTATATACATTTTTGCGCAACGTATTTCTATATGCGCTCTCTCCTATGTCTTGATCTAATTCGTCAAGGATGACAATAGCTTCATCAAATTGGTTGGTGCGGATATATAAGTTGGCAAGATCTTCTTTATAATCTGGGTCTTTAACAATAAGTTGTTTTACCAGCGGGATTGCCTTATTATAGTTACGTTGTAAGAAATAAAGATCGTACAGAGACACCATAACATCTAGTTGGTCAGGAGCAGTAGTCAGCACTTTTTCAAAATGAACCTCTGCGGCATTGTACTTCTTGAGAGAGACTAAGTTTTTGCCTTTCTCAAAAGAAACAACGGCGAGTTGAGTAGCATCTCCATCTGCTGCACGTGCTGCTTTATCCAGGGCATCTAATGCTAATTCATAGTTCTCAATTCCTTTTTGTTTTAGAGCTTCAAAAAACGCCTCTTGGAACTCATCTGTTACATTACCTAAGTCATCTGTGGGTTCATCGCCCACGTTTTCTTGGGCATAGCCGGCCACAGAAAGAAAAATTCCGAAGAAAAGAAAGAGAATTATTTTGTATTGTTTTTTCATAATTGATTTACTAACTACTAAAACCTTCACGGCAACTTACTGCGCCTATAGGCTTGTATGTTTTGACTCTCCCAGATGGAAAGTAAGAAGGCTGTTTGTTTAGCTTTTGGGCTATTACTACTTTAATTGCGAATAATCACCGATACTCACATTGGTAAATTTACCATCAAAATGCGCGTGGTTTCCTATCATTGCATTGTCTAAAATAGCATTTTTTATTATCGATTGAGTCTGTATAATACTATTTTTAATGGTGCTATCCTCAATTACTGTGCCTTTCCCAATAGATGCGAACGGTCCTATAACGCTATTTTTTATCACAACTCCTTCACCAATAAAACAAGGAGGAATGATCTCTGCATTTTCAGTCACTATTTTTTCTGAAACCAAGGGCTCGTTTGCTTCTGCTAGAAAACCTAGCATTCTGCGGTTAGTTTCAACAGTTACTTCTTTGTTACCGCAGTCCATCCATTCGCTTACCGTTCCTGTTTTAAAGACCTTTCCATCTGCCATCATTCGCTTTATACCATCATTTATCTGGTATTCGCCGCCATTTATAATGTTATTGTCTAGGACGTATTGTAATTCTTTTTTTAACACCGAAACGTCCTTGAAATAATATATTCCTATAACGGCTTGGTCACTTACAAAAGTTTCAGGTTTCTCAACAAGCTCGACTATTTCTTCTTTATCATTCAAGTTTACCACCCCATATGCCGAAGGATTCTCCACCTTCTTAGTCCATATCACAGCATCAGCCTCTTTGTCCAGATCAAAATCTGCACGTATCAAAGTATCTGCATATGCAATTACGGCAGGGCCACTTAGGGAAGGCTCCGCACACATAATGGCATGACCGGTTCCTTTAGGGTCGAGCTGACGATAAATACTTGGTTTTGCACCTAGCTCTGTTGCAAGTGCTTTTAAGCTCTCTACAACATCATCTCCAAAAAACGCTGGGTCTCCTAAGATAAACGCTATTTCATCGATATCTTGATTCAAAACCCCAGCAATATCTGCTACAAGTCTATGAACAATAGGTTTTCCTGCTACTGGAATTAATGGTTTAGGTACTGTTAAACTATGCGGGCGTAGACGGCTTCCGCGGCCTGCCATGGGTACAATTATTTTCATATGCTATCTCCTGCGCAGGCAGGAGTCTCTTGGGTATTAATGTTAATCTCTAATCTTTTTAAAATCTATATTCCAATTTGTTGTTAAATGAAACCAACCAGGGTTCATATCAACTATTAGATTAATCTTCCAATCTCTCTTCCACTTTTTTAATTGCTTTTCTCTAAGCACTGCTTCGTAAGCAGATGTGTGTTCTTCAAAATACACTAGTTTATTGCAATTGTATTTTGCGGAATTTTTTTTGGGGTACTTTTTTAATTTATGTTCTTTATATCTCTCAATTATATTATCAGTAACTCCAATATATAATATGGAATTTGTCTTGTTTGTTAATATATGAACATACCATAATTCCATTTCTAACTATTCTGAGATTCCTGCCTACGCAGGAATTTTACTTCACCCCAGTACTCCCAAATCCACCTTCACCGCGATCTGTTTCACTCAAAACACCTACTTCTTCAAAAACAGCACGTTCGTGTTTTGCAATTACTAATTGTGCAATGCGTTCTCCATTTTCAATGGTAAAATCTTCATTACTGAGGTTTACAAGAATTACGCCAATCTCCCCTCGATAATCTGCATCAATAGTACCTGGGCTATTTAATACCGTGATTCCTTTTTTTGCAGCCAGGCCACTTCTAGGTCTTACTTGTGCTTCATAGCCTATAGGCAATTCTATAAAGAGACCAGTTTTGACAATGGCACGTTGCAAGGGTTTTAATGTTGTTGGTTCTGTTGCGTTTGCTCTAATATCCATACCGGCACTTGCGATTGTCTCGTAGCTTGGGAGTGGGTGAGTAGACTTGTTTATTATTTTTATTTTTTGCATTGTACTTGTTTAATAATTTGATATTTTGGTTTTTCCTTCATCTCTAGCTCTTCTCTCGCTGGAAAAAGAGCTATTCTTTTCTTCGAAAAAACGAACCATCTACGGTGGCTGAGTGATTTTTTATTTAAAGCGAACCATAAATAAAAAAATTGTACCGAAGTCACCTCTTTATCATTCGTTTAAGCTCTTTCTTTTCCATAAAGAACACGCCTAGCAAAAATACCAATAATAAGGCACTTCCTATGAGGAGATTTCGATCAAAAATGTAAAACGAAGTCACTCCAAAGCTTATTGCCACTAATAAATAAGCTCCTATTTTCTTAACCTCGTAAGGCACCCTATAATATTTCCGCCCTAAAAAATAACTAACAATCATCATAGACCCATACGCTGCGAGTGTTGCAATAGCTGCTCCTTTGTATTTTAATTCTGGTATTAAAGCAAAATTGACGGTAATAGTAATTATGGCGCCCAAAACTGAAATATAGGCACCGTATTTTGTGCGGTCTGTCACTTTATACCAAACACTGAGATTGTGGTAGACGCCTAGGCATAAGTTTGCTAACAAAATAAAAGGAACAACCCAAAGCGCTACCCAATAGGCTTCATCACGGATTAATAGTTCTTTAAAAAAATCTACATAGACCATGACCGTCAAAAAAATGACGCATCCAAAAATGGTAAAGTATTTTGTGATGAGGGCGTATGTTTCTTTTGCGTTTTCTTCTTTTGCGTGATTAAAAAAGAAAGGCTCAATACCTAGTCTAAAAGCAGTAGCAAATAGGGTCATAAAAACACCAAGCTTGTAACAAGCAGCATAGACACCAACTTCAGTTTCTGCAATATCGTCTGGGAGTAAATAATCTAAAAGGATTTTATCAAAGGCTTCGTTTATAGAAAATGCGATTCCTGCAATGAGCACCGGATAGGCGTAACGCATCATTTGTTTCCAGAGGGTAAAATCAAACTTGAATTTTATTTTAAAGTATAATGGTAAAACCATCAATAAAGTTGCACCACTGGCAATAATATTTGCAATAAATATATAATCTACTGGGGCTTCTACTTGAAGTGTTCCTCCCAAAAAGGAATCTAGATTTCCACTATCAAGTTCAGGTAATCCTAAAAAAAAGAAAAGATTAAAGCCTAAATTAATGCAGACATTTAAGATTTTTATAAGAGCATATTTAAGCGGCTTCTCATTTGCGCGATACCAAACAAAAGGGATAATCACCAGGGCGTCTAGAATTAATATTTGCAATGCCCATACCACATAGCGCTCTTCAAACCCAATAAGAGAAGCAATGTGCCCTTTTAAAAGATAAACAATGACTAAGACTGCTAATGATGTAAACGTGATCGAGGTGAGCGCCGTAGATTGTACCAGGGACTTTTTTATTCCTTCTTTATTTATAAATCTGAAAAAAGCGGTTTCCATGCCATAGCTGAGCAGAACATTTCCTAAAATAATATAGGCCATTAAGGTGGCATAGACCCCAAAAGAAGAAGGGTCTAAAACAGACGTATACAATGGCACCAATACAATGGCAAGCGCACGCGGTAAAACCGTGGCTAGACCGTAAATAAATGTTTGTTGGAAGAGTTTTCTATAGAGGCTCAAATAGCGTAAATCTGCACGTTATAATTTGTTTATTCCATTCGGGTTTTGGGAAGGCAATGCTAACAGTTCCTTTTCTAGCACTTCTTTAATTTTTACATAAGACAGCGTGCCTTGATAGTCATAACTAATAACAGCTTCAAATAGTTTTAGTTCAAATGGAAATACCTTTCTTGGTGTATTTTGCGCCTCTACTTGTGGATCACTATCCATCATAAAATCTTTTACCTCGTCTTTAAAGCTAGCTTTATAAACGTCTTTTTTTCCAAAAATGGCGCTAATTTCTGCGACTTGTCCTCTATAGTATATCTCTTTAAAAACGACGCCTTGTTTAATATTGCTGAAGTTAGCCCTCATTTCGGTGCCAGAACCACCCTCTTTAACACCAGCAACCCATTTCTGGCTCGTTACTTGCCCTATTAAAAATGGAGGATTTTGCTGAAATGTGATAGGTTCGTCGCTATCTTTTGTGCTTCCGCAATGGCTTAAACTAAAAAGAGAAAGTGACAGAATTAATAGGATAAGTGGTTTTTGAAAAGACATTTGTAGTTGTGTTTGTGATTATAAAGATAAGTATCCATAATTAAACTGAAAGGGAGTGCGTCTATTTCCGATGGAAAAATAAGGGTAATAAAAAAACCTCTCAAATCGAATAGACTTGAGAGGTTTAATATGTTTGCAATTAAAGGGTAGTGAGTGGTTTTTCTAAGCGGAACGCTCTAAAAAAATGGTACCGAACTATCCTGCTAATGCCTCTGCACCACCAACGATTTCTAAAATCTCGTTTGTAATGGCAGCTTGACGTGCTTTGTTATATTGTAATTTAAGCGCGTCACGCATCTCTGTTGCGTTGTCTGTTGCTTTGTGCATTGCAGTCATACGAGCGCCATGCTCACTCGCTACACTGTCTCTAATGGCTTTAAACAACTGTGTTTTTAAACTCTTTGGAATGAGACCTTCTACAATCTTTAGCTTAGATGGCTCAAAGATATAATCTGCTGTATTTGTAGTATCTGTTGCGTCAGGAGGTAGGATAGGCAAAAATTGCTCTCTCATCACTATCTGTGTTGCCGCATTCTTAAAGTTGTTATACACAAGAACAATCTTGTCATAGCTTCCGTCTGCGAATTTTTCCATTAGCATTTCTGCAATAGCGGAAGAATTATCAAATGTTAATTCGTCGAAAATTGCAATATCGTGATGTATGATAGTACCATCCTTTTTAAGGATGTCATTTCCTTTTTTTCCAATAGTTACAAAATCTACTTGCTTTCCAGCATAGGTTTCATTTGAAAGTACTTTAGATGCTTTTACAATATTACTATTGAAAGCTCCGGCAAGCCCACGATTAGAAGTAATAGACACTACAAGTACTTTATTTACCTCACGCTGATCGCTGTATTTACTACCACTATCTGCATCAAGTGTTGCACTTAAGTTCTGTAACAACTCGGTTAATTTTTCAGAATATGGACGCATTGCTGTAATTGCGTCTTGTGCTTTCTTCAATTTTGCAGCAGATACCATTTTCATGGCACTGGTAATCTGCATCGTTGAACCAACGGATGATATTCTGTTTCTTATTTCTTTAAGGTTTGCCATTCTTAACTAGTTATAATTTATAACACTTCGGCTTAACATCCTCTTAGCTCCCATAGGGAACTAAGAGTTGTTTAATTTATGCTTTGTATTGAGCAGATAAATCTGCAGCTACTGTCGTTAACGTATCGATTACTCCATCAGTTAATTTTCCTGACTTTAATGTATCTAATGCGTCTCTATGCTTTGCATTTAAAAGCTCTAGGTAATTTCTTTCAAATTCCTTCACTTTATCTACAGGCACATTTCTTAGTAAGTTCTTAGAACCCGCATAGATAATTGCGATTTGATCTTCTACAGTAAAAGGAGTGTTCTCATTTTGCTTTAAGATCTCAACGTTACGCTTTCCTTTTTCAATTACATTTAAAGTTGCTGCATCAAGATCAGAACCAAACTTTGCAAACGCTTCTAATTCACGGTATGCTGCTTGATCTAATTTTAATGTACCAGATACTTTTTTCATTGATTTAATCTGTGCGTTACCACCAACACGAGATACCGAGATACCTACGTTAATTGCTGGACGTACAACAGAGTTAAATAAATCTCCATCTAAGAAGATCTGTCCATCTGTAATAGAAATTACGTTTGTTGGGATATATGCAGATACATCTCCCGCTTGTGTTTCAATAATAGGCAATGCTGTTAATGATCCACCACCTTTAACGATAGGTCTTAATGATTCTGGAAGATCATTCATTTCACTTGCAATCTTGTCGTCTGCAATTACTTTTGCAGCACGCTCTAATAATCTAGAGTGCAAGAAGAATACATCTCCTGGATACGCTTCACGTCCCGGTGGGCGACGTAATAAAAGAGATACCTCACGGTATGCTACGGCTTGCTTAGATAAATCATCAAATACAATTAATGCAGGACGACCTGTATCTCTAAAGTACTCACCAATTGCAGCACCTGCAAAAGGAGCATATACTTGCATTGGAGCAGGATCACTTGCGTTTGCAGCAACAATAGTGGTGTATGCTAAGGCACCAGCTTCATCAAGTACTTTTGCAATGTTTGCAACCGTAGAAGCTTTTTGTCCAATCGCTACATATATACAGAATACTGGCTCTCCAGCATCGTAGAATTCTTTTTGGTTAAGGATGGTGTCAATACAAACAGTAGACTTTCCTGTTTGACGGTCACCAATAACAAGTTCACGTTGCCCTCTTCCTACTGGAATCATTGCATCAATAGACTTAATACCTGTTTGTAATGGCTCTGTAACTGGCTCACGATAGATAACACCTGGCGCTTTACGCTCTAGTGGCATCTTATACGTTGTTCCTTCAATAGCTCCTTTCCCATCTATAGGCTGACCTAGAGTGTTTACTACACGTCCAACAACACCTTCACCTACCTCGATAGATGCAATACGCTGTGTACGTTTTACAGTAGCACCTTCAGCAATACCACGTGAAGGTCCTAATAATACAACCCCTACGTTATCTTCTTCCAGGTTTAGAACGATACCTTCCATACCGTTTTCAAACGCTACTAATTCACCGTATTGTGCGTTAGCAAGCCCGTATACACGCGCAATACCATCACCTACAGTTAATACAGTTCCTACTTCGTCAAGTGAAGCTGTTGCTTCAAAGCCGGTAAGTTGTTGTTTTAAGATTGCTGAAACTTCAGCTGGTTTAACTTCTGCCATTTTATAAATGTTTGTGGTTTCTAGTGTATTTTTTAAAGTACTCTAGTCTCCGATCAATTAATTGTATTTATTGTTTTTATTTCTTCTGAAATAGTACTATTTCAGAATTAAACTGCTTTTGTAAATTCTCTTTTTATAGTGTTTAGTTGATTTGCAATGCTCGCGTTGTATTGTAAATCACCAACTCTAAGTACAAATCCACCTATTATGGTTTCATCTACTTTATTTTCTATACTCACGTTGTCGCTTCCTGTCATTTCTTTAACCTTCACTAAAACTTGTTTCTCAAGATCTGCAGAAAGGGGAACGGCCGTAGTAACATATGCTACTTTTACGCCTTTGTTCTCATTATATAGACTCACATAACTAGAGGCAACACCACCTAAAAGATCAATACGCTTGTTTGCTGTTAAGATCTGGATTAGGCCTTTAGTTACTTCGCTATTGTTTTCAAAGATTTTATTTAATGCCGCTTTTTTGTCTTCTCCTTTTATGATAGGACTTTTTAGCACATTACGTAGTTCTTTACTACCTTCAATAGTTGCGAATACAGATTTCATATCACCAAAAACAATTTCACCTATGTTGGCTTCGTTGGCTTGGTCTAAGACTGCTTTTGCGTATCGTATGGCTGCTCTACTACTCATATTTATGCCCGCGCAGGCGGGTATCTTTTAATTTAAACTCATTAATAAACAAGGGTCTACTTAAGCGCTTCGACTGCGCTCAGTGTGACATTGTGAATTAATTTAATTTAGCGTCATTTAACATCGTAGCTACTAGATCTAGTTGCTTGTCTTTGTTAGATAGTTCTTGCTTCACTACTTTTTCTGCAATCTCTACAGATAGGTTCGCTACTTGCGCCTTTATATCAGCAATAGCCGCTTTCTTCTCAGATATTATAGTTGCTTGGGCGTTTGCAATCGTTTTGTTTGCTTCTGCTTGAGCTTCTTCTTTTGCGTCTGCAATCATTTTTGCTTTGATCTCACGAGCATCTTTCATCATTGTTTCACGCTCTGCACGCGCTTCTTGTAAAAGCTTGTTATTGTCTGCTTGAAGGTTTTGCATTTCTAGTTTTGCATTTTCTGCAGCGTCTAACGCATCTTTGATTCCCTCTTCACGATCATTAAGTGCATTTAAAATTGGCTTCCACGCAAACTTAACCATCAAGAAAATAAGGACAAGAAAAAGGATTGTTTGTTTAACAAACAGGTCTAATGAAAAATTGTCTAATAATTGCTCCATAATAATAAATCTTAATTTTTGTTTAAAAAATCATTTCCCTGTAACCAACCGTTACAGGGAAATGAAATACATTTCTGATTATCCTAGGAAAATCGCTGCAAATGCAAGCCCTTCCAAAAGTGCTGCAATAATAATCATCGCAGTTTGAATTTTGTTAGATGCTTCTGGTTGACGAGCGATCCCTTCCATGGCACCTCTACCGATTTGACCTAAACCGATTCCGGCTCCGATCACGATTAAACCAGCACCTACTAATGGCATTGGATTGGCTGCTACTTCTTGAACAATTGCTAAAGACATAATTTTAATATATATAAGGGTTAAACAAAAAATTAATAATTAATGATGCTCAGGTTCTTCAACGGCCATCCCGATGAATAATGCCGAAAGCATCGTAAATATATAGGCTTGTAGAAATGCTACAAGTACCTCTATAAGTGTAATAAATAATGATAGTAAAAATGATAGTATGGTAGACCCTACAACAGACATTTGGTCTTGCATTGTCATACCAATGGCAATTAGACTCATTACAACAATGTGCCCTGCTGTGATATTTGCAAACAAACGCACCATTAACGAGAATGGTTTGATAATTAGTGTACCTGCAAGCTCAATAACCGCAAGAAGTGGTCGCAATATATATGGTACTCCTGGCATCCATAATTGATGACTCCAGAAATGACGGTTACTGCTAAATAAATAAACAACCAAAGTGATTAATGCCAGTGCAGCTGTCACTGCAAGTTGACCCGTTACGTTAAATCCAAATGGTGTAAGCCCCATTAAGTTTAAGATCCAAATAAAGAAAAATACGGTCATTAGGTATCCCGTAAACTTTCTGTATTTAGGTCCAATATTTGGTTTTGCTATTTCGTCTCTAACGTAGAGCACAAGGGGTTCTAAAATTCGCCCAAAGCCAGTAGGAACCGCTTTCTTTTTGTATTGTCTGGCTAGACCACCAAACCATAAAAGCATTAAGAGTCCTATTAAAATAATTCCAAAAACACTTTTTGTTATAGATAAATCAAATGGAGCACTTGCATTAGTGGGATGCTTTTCCTCATCAAAAGATACAGTGGTTGCATTTGCATTAAGCTCGTAAATTTTTCCGTGATATTTCACAAAATTACTTCCTCCTTTTTCTACAACAACCGTCCCTTCATCATCGTGATGGAAAGCAGAAGACATAAAGGCACTAAAACCATTTTCTCCCCAAAGCATAACTGGTAGTGGAAAACCTACTGCATGTTTTTCTCCATCAGAAAAATAATCGAATAAATGAAAATCGTGTGAGTCTTTAACGTGATGAAGAATATAGTCATTAATCTCCTCTGAAGTATTGACAGGATCTCCTTTTTCGCCTTTTGCTTCGTCCTTAGCAGAAGCCGAAAACGACACCAATAAAATAAGACTTAGATATGCAATTGTTTTTAGTACTGCCTTCATTACTGTTACATTCATTTATATCCCTCAAAAAGAGGTCTGAAATTCGGCGCAAAGATAGTTATTATTTTTATTCTGAAAACACCTTAGATGGCATTTTTTGAAGGGGTAGTATTGTTTAAAATTTTGCTCATAAAAAAGACTTCAAGAAGAATGTTTAAAACCATAGGAATCAGCAAGTTAGCATTTTCTTGATTAGAAAATGATCTTTCTGAAAAAATATGCACTGAAAAGACGAATGAAAAGGCCACAATTTTTAAGACTACACTGACTAAGTATAAAAAACCTAGTTGGTCTTTAAATTTTTCTGTTTTCGAAAGTAGATAAAGAATGACACATAGTAAGAAGGAGAATATTCCGAAGAAAAGGTAAAGGTTTGTTATATCTATTGGAGATTGTGCCATAATTTTTGCTAATAAAAATTGATGTGCACTAAAGCCTAAAACGAAAATTATACCGAAACCTAAAAGATAGGTTATTATGTGTTTCATTACTTTTTGTTGATTCTATTTACGCGGTAAACAATTAAAAACATGGCTAAAAAAACAGCAATAATGGTAATTAATTCTTCAAGAAAATTCAAGGTAAACTGCTCATCTAACCATTTTCCTAAATAATTGCCTAAGAAAATAATGAGGCCCATTTGTAGTCCTATTCCAGAAAAAACCGCCCAATTTTTTAGCGCTATATTTTTTCCTTCTTGAGCCATAAGGTTAATTGTTAAGAAGCCTTCACAGCACTCATTTTACTGGTCATTGCACAAGTAGCGTCAAAAGTAGCACCTGGCTCAACAGAGAGTTTGCCTACTTTTACTTCACCACTAATAACTGCTGTCGCTCTTAATGACAATAATTCTTTTACGTGCAGTGTCCCCGTAAATGAACCTTCAATGTCTGCATTATCGCATGTAAGTGTCCCGTCAATACTACCGTTTTTGCCAATAACCACTTTATTAGGAGTAGTGACATTACCTTTTATGATACCATCAATTCTAAAGAATCCTTTAGAGACTATATCTCCTGTGATGTTTGTGCCTTCATTAATGCGATTCTGGTTTGCAGAAGGGTCAAAATTTTTGTCTTTTTTGTCGTTGCGCATGGTGATTATCCTTTTTCGGTACCTTCTTCTGTCTCTGGAACAGTGGGAGGGTTTAAATATAGATCTAGGTTTTTATGAATCTGGATCGTTTTATAGTTTTCGGTAGAAATGTCAAAGAATGGACGGGTAATCCTATACTTTAAATTTTCTGCTTTGTTTGCTTCATTTCCAGTATATAGTATTTCACCAAAACCTTTAGAGCCTTGCAAAGACCGAAGCCCATGAACGACTACAAAATCTAATGTAGGGTCATAATAATCTAAAGACGTTTTCATATTGCCATAGTTGGCCTTTATAATAATCTCGTCTAGAAGCTTTCTAAGGTTTTCAGCTTGCTGACGCTCTCCTTTTGAGAACGAATACACCAGCTTAAAACTTTTACCTTCATCATATGGTGTAAAAGCATTAAAAGCTAATTTAGGTAATGTGTTTGAATAAATAAGCTGCGCTTGCTTTCCTTCGTCATCATTAGGATAATTAAGAGACACATAGTTGAGCGCTTTCTTATAAGCTTCGTAACCTTGTTGTTTTCCTAAAGCGGTGGCTTTCAGTAATTCAAATTTGGGCACCATATCATCGCCATTATAGGTCGTGATATATTCATCAGTCTTGTCAATCACTTCTTGGTAGCGATCTGCCTCAAATTTTTTATAAAGCGCGTTATATTTAAACTCTGGGCTTGACTCGTCTGTTGCTAATTGCGTTGTTGGGTTTCTTAAAATTTCGGCATAACGAGAATCGCTATGATTATTTAATATGTTTGTTTTGTATTGTTGTTCCAGCCCTTGATTTTCAAGAAGACCATAAATCTTGTATAGGTTATACTTTGCAGGAAGTATCAAACGCTCTTCTGGACTAAGCGTTAATAATTTTTCTAATCTGTTTGCGGCAAGATGATACTCTTTAAACTTCTCTTTATAGATAAGTCCTAATTGGTAATAAGCAAAATTTCTATCAGTAGAAAGGCTGTCTATCACTTTTTGATCTGTTGGGATAGTTGCAATATAAGTTTCAGGGTCAAAACGAGTATCATCTGCAATAGAAGTCAGGTTTTCTGTTTCCTCTTCTTTACTATCAATACCAGTAGAGCGCTTACTAGAGATTCTCCAGTTGTCTGCTAATTCACGATCACCCCATATTTTTCTAAATTCTTGCTTACCATAGGCGGCTGTAGAAGAGTTATAGAAATAAAACGGTCCTGAAGAAGCCTCATCGTCTTGATTTTTCTTTTTAAAGAACTCATTATCTCTTATTCCTTTTTTACTGGCTTCTTTTGCAAAAGCGATAGAATCTGCTATGGCTTTGTCTTTCAATTTTGTTGTGTATGCTGTAAAATAGGCCGTTTTTTCCACATCGCTCATCGCGGCAATGCGCAAGATGCTGTCATTAAGTGTTGCGATGTCTTCATATTTAATAACATCATCTAGATTTTCACGCTTCTTTTTTATTCTTCTATATAAACGGGACTTATCTGAAAGATTTAATAGCGTACTGTCATAATAAGCACCAGCATTTTTATATAAAGCTTTATCAAAGTTAATCTCTGCAAGTGTTCTGTAATTAATAGACTGTAATGTCTTGTCTTTAGTAACTTCACGTATCGACTTATTATAAAATATAACAGCCGTATCTATATTAGAAGTCAAACGGTAATACGCTCCTTTCTGGTTGTAAATTTTATCCAGGTAAGGACGGTTCTCGCGGTTTTTCTCAAGATCGTTGAGCAATTCTAAAAACGCTACCTTGTCTTCTTTGTCATAATCAAAATTACGCGCCTTTGCCATATATGCATTGATCATATAATCACGTGACGTTTTTCTGTTGAGGTCTATCACCTCATCAAAAGCGATATTTGCACTGTCTTTTAAACCGAGTTCGTTATAAAGCTGTCCTTTAATATATAAATAACGCCCCTTTAATTCTTTGTCTTTTACTAATGCCGATGCTTCTTTTACATAAGGCAAAGCCTCAGGAATAGAATCCATACGCAAATATGCTTCTGCAATACTAGCAGATGCCTCTGCAATATCATCGCTATCTATTTCTTCTTTTTCAAGCATCTGTTTAAGATTCTTGATGGCAAGCTCTTCATTGTTTAAGCGAATATTAGTTTTAGCCTTCCATACTTTAGCTTTGTTAATATTGTTACTTGTAGGATATCTATCTAGAATAAAATTAAAAGCATCAAGCGCTGGCACAAAACGTTGGTCAAAATAACGGGTCTTTCCTAGCAATAAATAAGCCTCATCCACTTGCGGGTTATGCTCTTTACCGTTAATGTACATCCCATGTTTCTGGATCATCTTAACCGCTTTCTCTTCTGCACGGTTAAAATTGGGGTCTTTAGATTCGCCAGGGAGTACAATCTCGTCCTTAGACTCCATGCGTTCTATGGGTAAAACAGCCCAGTAATTATCGTTAAAAGTTCCTGCCAGTGATTCTTTTCCTTTATCAAAGGCAACTTCACCATTATAGAGGGTGTTGTACTCGCCAGTAACCGCGTGGTAATTACGATTAATAAAGGTGTCTTTTTTACGGGAACAAGCCACAAAGAGGGTGAGCGTTAACGCAAAAAGTAAAAATTTATATAAGTGCTTCAAAATTTGTCCTATTTATCCGTATTAATAACTTAAAAGCCCAGCTTTTAGTATAAAAATGTTATGGGAACGGTAAAAATACTATTATTTTAGGTATCTGCGCTTCTTGAGGCTCAAAAATTAACGGGTTTACTAGGGTTTTGCTTGCTTCGGAAATAGAAAGGGTTTACAAATGTGCTGTGATGTTGAGCATAAGATTTATTTGAATTCGGTCGTGAGTTTCCGTTTTATGTAAAAAAGTATTGATACTGTAACTGCGTCTTGTTAAGACTATGTTATGGTCCATTAGATTGCCAATAATACGAGTTCAATTTCTTATTTTTACCAAAATTTAAAATAAACATGAGTAACTTTCATACGCTAATTGTTTCCGAAGTAAAAAAAGAAACTCCAAATGCTGTTGTAGTATCCTTCTTGATACCTCAGCAATTAAAAGAAACCTTTGCCTTTGCGGCTGGACAATATATCACCTTTAAGCACACCATTAATGGCCAAGAAGTGCGTCGCGCTTATTCATTATGCAGTGTGCCAGGATCTAGTACGATTCAGGTAGGAATCAAAAAAGTGGATGGTGGTACTTTTTCTGTTTTCGCAAATGAAACACTAAAAGCTGGCGATGCATTAGAAGTGATGGCTCCAGAAGGAAAATTTGTTTGTAAAACAGATGCAGCTGCGACTAAAAATTATGCGGCTTTTGCGGCAGGAAGTGGAATTACACCTGTCTTGTCTATTATAAAAACAGTACTTATTGAAGAACCAAATAGTACATTTTTATTGGCCTTTGGAAATCAGTCACAAAAAGAAGCCATGTTTTATCAAGAGTTAATGACTTTAGAGCAAGAAAGCAACGGTCGTCTTCAAATAGAATGGGTGTTTAGTAGAGAGCGCGTTTATGGAGCAAAACAGGGCAGATTAAACGGAGATATTGTCAATTATTTATTGAAGAATAAATTTGAGCAGACCTCTTTTTCAGCATTCTACCTTTGTGGGCCAGAATTAATGATAAATGATGTGTCAGCAACACTTAAAGAACTCGGAATACTTGAAAGCTTAGTGCATTTTGAGTTATTCACTTCTTCAGATGAAGGGGCATTAGTAGAAGCTCATGATGGTACTACTGAAATCACCATTTTACTAGATGACGAGGAAAAAACCTTCTCGATGCCGCAAGATAAATCTATTCTTGAGGCCGCCTTAGCACAAGACCTAGATGCGCCATTCTCGTGTCAAGGAGGTGTTTGTAGCACGTGCATTGCTCGGGTAAAAGAAGGAAAAGCAGAAATGCGCAAAAACCAAATCTTAACAGACGGAGAGATTGCAGACGGTTTTATACTTACCTGCCAGGCACATCCTACTACGGCGAAGTTGGTGGTAGATTATGATGATGTTTAAAAAACCCTAAAATTGAAGGCCTGGTCTAAAAAATAGAAAAGGGATATCGTATACGAGCTCAGGCTGACAATAAACTTAAATTACCTCAAGAATCTTATTTACAACAACCTCGGGAGGAATACTCTCCATGCAGTTCTCATATGCTAAGGGATAGGCATTGCCATACACAGAAGTCGGGATTAATGGATAGGTGTCACGGTTAGCAATAAGTTGATGCGCGTTAGGCTGATTAAAAGGAACAAACCCTGCGTAAGGATGCGTAACTCCCCAAAGTGTGATTACTTTTACGTCGTATATTGCTGCCAGATGGCCATTGCCACTATCCATAGAGAGCATTAGGTCAAGGTTTGAAATTAGCGTGAGCTCTTCTTCAAAAGGCAATTTATTGACAACACTAGTTACATATTCATAGGGCGCAGCGATGTTCTCAATTTTTGTTTGCTCTTCGTTTCCGCCACCAAAAAGGAAGATTTTATAGGCTCCTAATTCATCTATTTGACGGATGACTTCTTTCATAAAAGCTAACGGATATTCTTTGCCCTTATGCGCCGCAAAAGGAGCAATACCAATGAGTTTTTTAGGGTGTTTTCCTATTACTTCGTGCAGTTTATCAGTGAGTTTTTTACGTGCTGGTAAGTTGTGATTTGATAGATCAATAGGCAAACCTAAATCGCTAAATACATCTGCGTAGCGCTGGTGTGTGGTTTTGAGCTGGCTTATTTTTTCACCATTTGCCTTAATAAGTTGTTTTTTATCTTTTCTGCCTTTATCAATCTTTGCCGTGGAGATACCGCTTGTATAGAGATAGCTTCTTATCACCTTAGACCGTAAAACATTGTGCAAATCTGCGACAGCGTTTATTCCTTTTTTCTTTGCTTGTTTTGCAAGTGTAATGAGGCCAAAGTTTTTGTGATCTCCATACACATCTGCCGCTATGCAACTAGTGCGTTGAAGTCCATCAAATAAAGAAATAAAAGCAGGTTTAGTAATTATGGTAAGCTTAACATCTGGATAGGTGTGCAAAACCGTGCGCAACACAGGCACAGCCATAGCGGCATCACCCATAGCAGAGAGCCTGATTACTAATATGTGATTGGGTTTTTTCAAAACCTCTATTTCTCTCCTCGCAACACAGGGTTCAACTCATCATCATTATACATCTTCATTTGTTTGTACACCTTCATATACTTCGCTCCTACAGAGATGTCATTTAAAAGTTGGTCAATAGCAGTACTTAAATCTACGCGCTGTTCTAATAGAATGTCAAGCTTGGCCTGACAGTTTTTTTTGTGTTCTTCAGAGGCCGTTGTGCGAGTAGCCTCCTCATTCATGTGATACACTTTTAGGGCAAGGATCGAAAGTCTATCTACTCCCCAAGCCGGACTCTCTGTGTTTATTGTAGCACCATTTGCTACAGAAACCCCAGTATACTTTTCTAAAAAGTAACTGTCAATGTATTCTACCATATCTGTACGATCTTGGTTAGAAGCATCAATTTTACGCTTTAAAGTAAGGGCGCTTACGGGATCAATATTGGGATCCCTAATAATATCTTCATAATGCCATTGTACGGTGTCAATCCAGCATTTTCTGTACAACAAATGCTCTAGTAGCTTTTCTTCTTTTTTATAGGGGTTAGAGAACTCCTGAGTCACGTCATCCTTAACGTGATATTTGTCAATAGCTTCTTTAAAAATCTGGTTGGCAAGAACGGTAAATGTCATAGTATTATTTTTTCTCTAAAATATGCAGATACTCAAAAGTGCTATCTGCTTTGTGGTTTCTATTTTCTGTTTTATCTGCTTTAAAGCGGCGGTATTTTTTTGTCTCTAGTTGGTAATTTCCGTGGGCAGACATTACTTTTTTAACTTCATTTTGCGACATCAATCCCTCATTATTATAACTTAAAAAGAGGTACTTAAATTGTGCATCTTCTATGAGTTGTGTAAAGGAATCTAACACTTCGTTTTTTCTACAATAAGCACTTTTATAGTACGCTCTTAATCCCGTTTTTCCTTTGGGTACAAAGGTATCATATTTTGCGATAGTGGTTAGTAAGTGATAGTTAGCTCCGTATTGTCTTGCATTATAGGGAGGGTCTAAGTACAAGATATCTCCAGAAATCTTTTTTATCAATTGATTACTATCCTCTTGAAACACATGATGACCATTTTCTGTTTTCTGAAATATCGCTGCCTGTATTACAAGCTTTTTTTGAGCTGTTTTTTTGAGCTGTTTTAAATATGCTCCATAAACCGAAGCCGTATTTGCCACTTTATCTGCGCTCTCCAATAAAGAGGCTAATAATAAAAAATATACATCTTGAGACAACTTGCCGTCAGTATTCCAGGCCTCAATTTGTATTCTACAAGCGTCTATTTTTTTACCATTCTCCTTGCTAAAATACAAACGTCCTTCGCTACCTCCTTCTGCGTACTGCTGAAATATGAACCCTTCTACACCGTCCATATCATTTAATTGTGTGACATAATCTTGAAAAGCTAACGTGCTGTGATTGCCTATATAATTTCGGTTTAAAATATAACTATAGTACTCCACGTCATTTGCGATTACCTGCTTCACTAATGGTTTGAAAGTTTTTCCAACGGCACCAGTTCCGGCAAAAATATCAGCGAATGTTTTGTCTGAAAGGTCTTTACCCACAGCGCCCTGCACCGTGCTACGTATAAAAGAAGAGAGACTATTTTTACTGCCTATGTAGTTCATTGTTCTACCCAAATAATATCGCTAAGGGCCGTTTTATTTTCTGCAAAAATAACCTTTTGAAGTTGGTCTTCATGATAGCCACTCATATAATTTTTTATCACCGTTTTAATAAGTGAAAGCCTCGCTTTTAACTTCCATTGTGCTCCACCTTTATCATAGACAATGATAAAGAGCCTATTGTTTAAATGAAACCGCTGTTGATGGCTTTGATTTTTATAAAGCCAAGTTATTAATTCCAGTTCGTGCTCTTTTACATAAGAAATATCTTTTCCAAAACCCACAGGGAAAACCGATGTTTTATGATCAAATGCCTTTCCGTGAAGATAAAAATCTTTCTCTCTGTCTTTGGTGTTTTCAACGGGATTAATACCTTCTATTTCAGTAAATATCTGCTCTATAGCCATTGCGCTCCAGAAGTTATACCACCGATTACTCGCATAATTAAAGAGCTCGTATTTATCTAATTTATGCCTTGCGACCGTTTTAGCTATTTTTTGAATAAGGTCTTCCCAGTGTGCTGTTGTATAGATAAATGAAGTATACCCATCCCAGAGGTTAGATTGTTTACGTCCCCAAACATAGGTATAGTCCCATCTTTTTTTAAGCTCTAGTTCTATATGGATCAGGTCTAGTTTTTTCATATAAACAACATGAACAACGATACTACGACTAGTAACCACAAGAGCAATTCTTTAAACCAAAAATCAAAGGGTTGAACGGGCCCTGCACCTTCATTTGTCTCGATATAATTTGCAGAGATTATCGCTAAAGGGAATAATGGCAAGAGTAATTCTGCGCCAGTTTTCACCTCGCCAAATATTGCTACACAAATTGTGGTAGCTAAGGCGATCAGAATAAGCCAAGCACTAGATTTTTCTTTCTTAGGGAGTGCAGCGATTCTAATAAAACGAACCGCTCCCATCCATATTATAAAAGTAGTTAATAGTGATGAGGTAATTAAAAGACCTGTGGCATTGTATGCACTAAAATCAAAAGACGTGTTAATTTTAGTGTTATAATACCAACCAAAATTAGTGTCTACTATAAAGTGATATGCTGTTTTTAAAATAAAAATTACGAACACCCCAATTATAGGGATAATTAAGTAGCGCATTTGTAATGTGGTATGCCAAATAATACCAAGATATAACACTCCAAAAAACAGCCAGCACCAAGGATAGAATAATCCCGCAATAGTGATATAAAATGACGCATCAAGAATTTTTTTCTCTATGTTTTTCCCAGATTTTAGTGAAAGAAAACGTCGGGTAGCCATCATTAAAAACAGGGTAGCAGCTATGATTTCTGGATGACTATAAATTACAGGGAGTTGTACTATAAATAAGGTAAAAATGAGTATCCCAAAGGTATTTTTACCGGTGAGATAATTTTTTCTAATCACAAAATCTAAAAGCAATATCCCAAAAACTAATAGCAGTAAAAGTAATAATGCCGTAAAAATTTCCGAAGCAGAAGAAAACGGAAGTATGCCTTTAAAAATAGCGATTAAGAACCCAAAAAGAAGCAATGCACTTAAAAGCACATAATTAATTGGATTAGATTTACCAAAAAAGTTGGTGAGCATACGAGGTTATTTTTTACTTTTGTAAAATAAATTTAAAGATATGGCTTTAACAGACGTTTATTCTGCAATTGAAGATTTTACATTAGATGTTTTATTTGCACCTTTTGATGCAATGCGCGCACTAGAACTAGAATCTTGGTTTTCTGCAAACTTTATGAACTGGATTTTTATGTTCATTTGTATTGGAGCTTTAGCCTACTGGATGATGCAGCTTAAAGGATTTGATGCTAATAATGAAGAAGACAAAACCTCTACATCGCACTCCTTTTTAGGCGGTGACAAGTACCACGAAGGGTACTAAAACTACAAATCAAAACCGATATCGGTTCTATAATACATCCTGTCAAAATTGATTTTCTTACAATTTTGATAGGATTTTTTTATGGCGTTTTTATAATTTTCATCCAGTGAAGTAACCGCGATAACACGCCCACCATTAGTTACTACATCATTATCATCTAGTTTAGTACCAGCGTGAAAAACAATAGAATCTGTCACGTTTTCTACTCCCGTTATCTTCATTCCTTTATCATATGCCTCTGGATATCCTCCAGAAACGAGCATCACTGTAGCGGCACTTCGTTTATCAATCTCAATAGGCATGATATCTAGATTCTGCTCATATGTTGCCTCCATAAGGTCCACAAAATCTGTCTTTATTCTAGGTAACACAACCTCGGTTTCTGGGTCACCCATGCGCACGTTGTATTCAATGACCATAGGTTCGTCACCCACTTTAATTATCCCAATAAACACAAAGCCCTTGTAGTCAATGCCCTCTTCTTGAAGCCCGTGAACCGTAGGTTTTACAATACGCTCTTCTATTTTTTGCATCAAGGCTGCATCTGCAAAAGGTACAGGTGAGATAGCTCCCATTCCTCCGGTGTTTAATCCTTTATCTCCTTCGCCTATACGTTTGTAATCTTTAGCCGTAGGGAGAACTTTGTAGTTCTTACCATCTGTTAATACAAAAACACTTAGTTCTATGCCGTCAAGAAATTCTTCGATGACTACGGTAGTGCTGGCAGCTCCAAATTTACCACTCAACATATCTTCTAATTCTTTTTTTGCTTCGGAAATATCTTCTAAAATTAAGACTCCTTTTCCAGCTGCTAAACCGTCTGCTTTTAAAACGTATGGAGCAGATAGTGTTTCTAAAAATGCTTTTCCAGCATCTACACTTTCAGCAGTAAAACTTGCGTAGGCAGCTGTTGGGATATTGTGCGCCATCATAAACTCTTTAGCACGTTCTTTACTACCTTCTAGTAAGGCCCCTCTTTTAGATGGCCCAATAATTTTCACTTTTTTAAGGCTAGGAGTTTCGGCAAAATAGTTTGTGATTCCTTGTACTAGCGGGTCTTCTGGCCCAACTATAACCATCTCTATCTTGTGCTCAACCACACATTTTTCTATGGCTGCAAAATCTGTGACAGATAATGCAATGTTAGTTGCAATCGCTGCGGTGCCTGCATTTCCAGGAGCGACAAAGATGTTTTTACAACGTTCACTTTTTGCTAATTGATAAGCAAATGTATGCTCGCGACCTCCAGATCCTAATACAAGAATATTCATAATTACAAGTGTTTTATTGAGGCTGCAAAAATAGTGGAAATTAGGGAGTAGGAAGCGGGGAGTAGGGTTTTTTTGTTCGTTTGAGATTGGTTGTTAGTTGTTAAGAAGTTAGGAGATTAATATGAAACCGTCCTACCCCAGGCAATTACTAATTAAAAAGCCCAAAACTCTAAACCAACTGAAACAGCTTCCCCGGCAATGGCCTGACCACGCCTTTCAGTTCCATGTTCAATAAAACGGTAGCTGCTTTGTAGGTAGGTATTTGGCATTCTATTGCGATGCTGTCGAGCAATTCTTTATCTTTTCCTTTTAAGTAATTAAACACCACTTTTTCTTCTGTATTAAGCTCTACAAATAGTGAAGTCTGTTGTGGTTTTTTGTCTTCTACTTGCCATCCTAAATGATAAATGAGATCTTCTGCTCCTGTGCAAAGATGCGCTTGGTTAGACTTTATCAATGCGTTACAACCTTCACTCTGAGAATCAAAGGCACGGCCAGGTACTGCGAAAACCTCGCGACTATAACTATTAGCAATATCTGCAGTAACTAGGCTTCCACCTTTACCGGCAGACTCTATAACGATAGTGGCCTCGCTCATACCAGCGATAATGCGATTTCGTTTTAAAAAATTGGCTCTGTCAAAAGCATCGGTGCTCCAAAATTCTGATATAAAACCTCCGTTTGCCTCTACTTGAGCCATATACTTTTTATGCACTTTTGGGTATACTTGATTGAGACCGTGCGCAAAACAGCCAATGGTCTGTAAGTTATTTGCAATTGCTGCTTTATGTGCAGTAATGTCAACGCCATAAGCGAAACCAGAAACGATAATTGGATTTAGTGGCGCTAATTCTTCAATCAGTTTTTCGCAAAAATGGACACCGTAGCTAGTTACTTTGCGAGTACCTACTATGGAGATTATCTTTTTACCGACAAGGTCAATATTTCCTACTTGAAAAAATAGGATGGGACCATCTAGGCAGTGTTTTAGTCGATCTGGATATTTTTTGTCTTTAAAATAGGCGACATCAATGTTATTGTCTTTTATAAAATGAAGTTCAGCTTCTGCATCATCTAGCCATTGCTTGTTGTCGAGGGCTTTCAGCCTAAATCCACCTATGCCATCTATTTTTAAAAGAGTTGCTTTTTTCTCATTAAATATTCCTTCTGCAGATCCTACATGATGCAGTAGCTTTTTTGCAGAGGTATCCCCTAAATTAGGCACCCTTTGTAAAGCCAGCATAAACTGTAATTCTCTGTCTGTAAGCATAGAATTTAAAAGTAGGGATTTTAATTGAGTAATTTTTTGCTTTTGTTGATAAAACGAGGCCTGACAACCTTGGTCAACTTAAAATAAAATTTATATTTGTCTTCATGCAATTAGCTACGTACATAAAAGACCTTCTATACAGATATGAGTGTGTAATCATCCCAGGATTTGGGGCGTTTTTAACTCAATATCAATCTGCTACTATAGATGGAGTAAACCATACGATGTTTCCGCCAGGGAAGCGGGTTTCTTTTAACCGGATGTTACAGACTAATGACGGACTGCTTGCAAACTATGTGGCAACGGTAGATGGATTGTCTTATGAAACCGCCTTACAGCAAATACGAAACTATACTGCGCAGCTTTCACTGCGTTTAGTAGAAAATAAAGAAGTAGAGATTCCGCAGATAGGAACTTTTATGCTCAACAAAGAGCAAAGTGTGCAATTTATACCATTTCAAAAAGAAACCTTTAGTACAGCTTCTTTTGGTTTGGCATCTGTTGCTTCTATTCCTGTACAACGCGATGTATACAAACAACAAGTAGAAGCACTTGAAAAAACAGCGCCGTTATTATTTACGCCAGAGCGCCGTAAAAAAACGCCTTATTTACGCTATGCAGCAATTGGGCTTATCGCCCTTACACTTGCTGGATTTAGTGGTGTAAAGTGGTATGAGAACGATGTTGCAAATCATAACTTTGTACAGAAACAGAAAGCGGACAGCTTAGTGGATGTACAGATTCAATCTGCGACATTTGAAATACCTAACCCTTTGCCAGCCATTAATATTACGGTGCCAAAAGAAACGGGTCGCTATCATATAGTTGCAGGAGCGTTTAGAATAGAAGCTAATGCGCACAAAAAGATTGCACAATTAAGTGATAAAGGTTACACCGCAAAGTATATAGGCGCTAATCGATACGGACTTCACCAAGTAGTGTACAGTAGCTACGCAACAAGACGAGAAGCACAGAAAGCGTTAAAAACAATTAAGCGATCGGAAAATCGTGATGCATGGTTGCTGGTTCAAGGACTTAAATAGGCACTGTTTTTCCACTGATCTTCTTCGTTTATTTATAAGAGAATATTTATCATTTCTTTCAGAAAACAGGTGCTGAAATCACCGTATCTTTGCAAAAAAATTAATCAATAAAGTTACCCGTCTACACGGCCAATTCATATGGAAGCAAAGCCACCATCATCATCTTTTACTGTAGTATCAGACCTAGTATTACCTAGTGAAACAAACCCTCTTGGAAATTTGTTTGGGGGAGATTTATTAGCGCGTATGGATCGTGCAGCAGGTATTGCCGCCAGAAGACATAGCCGCCGTATTGTGGTAACTGCTTCTGTAAATCATGTAGCCTTTAATAAAATGATCCCACTAGGTAGTGTTGTTACGGTAGAGGCAAATGTATCTCGAGCTTTTAGCAGTTCTATGGAGATCTACATGGATGTTTGGATCGAAGACCGAGAAAGCGGAATACGCAGCAAAGCAAATGAGGCTATTTATACATTTGTTGCAGTAGATGAAATGGGAAACCCAGTGCCAGTACCGCCTTTGAAACCAGAAACGGAACTCGAGAAAGAGCGTTATGATGGCGCACTAAGAAGAAGACAATTGAGCCTTCTTTTAGCAAAGAAAATAAAGCCAGAAGATGCTACAGAATTGAAGGCGCTTTTTGAGTAAAAGAAAGATTACCCTTCATAGGTATTTAAGCTGAATTTTTCCCCATCAAAAACACCATAGGTATACTGCGTGATCCAATCTCCTAGATTAAAATAGGTGGAGTTTTCGCCTACCTGTATTTGCATATTGAGGTGTCTATGACCAAACACAAAATAATCGTAGTGTTTTGTCTCAAGTTTGCGCTTAGCATATAAAGCGAGCCACTCATTTTCTTCACCAAGAAACTTTTTATCTTCATCTCCAGAAATGAGTTTGTTTTTTACAGATAAGTATTGCGCTAATCGCATCCCTAATTCTGGGTGAAACCATCTAAAGAGCCACTTGAAAATAGGATTAGTAAACACCTTTTTCATCCGTTTATAACCCTTATCTCCTGGACCTTTGCCGTCGCCATGGCCCATTAAAAAGACCTTGCCATTAAATGTAAACTCTTTAGTATCACGATACGTTGGAATGTGTAGTTCTTTTTCAAAATAGTCTTTCATCCATAAATCGTGGTTGCCCACAAAAAAGTGAATAGGAATACCTTTGTCACTTAGCTCTGCAAGTTTCCCTAGCACTCTCACAAAACCTTTTGGAACAACTGTTCTATACTCAAACCAAAAGTCAAACAAATCGCCAAGCAAAAAAATCGCGGCTGCATCATCTTTAATTTCGTCCAGCCAACGCACAAATTTTTTCTCACGCGGCAAACTTTCGGCGGCCGTGGGAGCACCTAAATGATTGTCGCTAGCGAAGTATATTTTTTTTCCTGGAGGAATTTGCATTGGGTAAAGATACTGTGAATTATATTAATTATCACCCTGAGCTTGTTGAAGGGCAAGGCATAACCGAGTTGTGCTTCGACAGGCTCAGCATAACAGAACTTAATAAAAGATTTTTAATTATCACTTGCAAACCACTCTGCAAAACTCGTGGCAGTTTCTTGAAGTCTTAAGGAGTGTAATGAAATGTTTTGAGGTAAACGTTGTTTAATTTTTTCTGAAAAATCGATGACCATCATCTCGCTAGTAGGTTGATAGTCTACTAATAAAACAGAATGCCCTCGATCACTTAATTCTTTTGCTAACTCCACATGCGGCGTGTTTTTATTAAATACCGTAGCGTGGTCAAAGACGTCTACAATTTCTTCTTTCACAATCTTTTTTAGATCACTAAAATCGATAACCATGCCATATTTTACGTGGTTGGTTTCTGAAATAGGTGTGCCAATAACCGTTACAGATAGCTTATAACTGTGGCCGTGAACATTGCGACATTTACCATCATAGCCGTAGAGGGCGTGACCAGTCTCAAAAGAAAATTGTTTAGTAATGCGTATTTTAGACATTTTCAATTTCCGCGTAGGCGGAAAACTTTTTAGTTAACAGATTCTTACAAAGGTAAGTTACTTATCCTTATTTTTTCTGCGCTTATCCATATCCTTCATATAGCGCCAGTTTTTATACTTTTTATAGAGCACGGCAATAATAACGATGAGCCCTAAGATCATCAAACCCCCTTTGCCAGTTAGGTATTCAAAAACTTCCATATTTATTGCCCGCGCAGGCGGGTATCTTAACTACCCGTTTAGACAGGTATTATATTAATCCTTTAATTTTTGGCAAAAATACTAATTATTATACGCTATCCTTTTTTAATTATAGGAATTGTAAGTGTTACTCGAGTTCCTTTTGCCGAACCATCTTCATTTTTTAGGTCTTTATAAACAATACCAATTTTTTGTGATTTACCGTAATTTAATAATTCGAGTCTATTTGCGGTTGCTTTTGTGGCAAACGAACGGTGGTCTGCAGATTATAAAATTGAATGCACAAAAATTTAGTATCTAATAATAAAGCCCCCATCTGTAATAAAAGACGGAGGCGTTACTAATTAATTTACCTGGTTATTTTTATAGGCGACCTGCTGTGCTGTAGAGTAGGGTATCACCTTTTAGCTCGTTACATTAATTCTTGGATTGCTAGACCATGGCTTTATTATGGTATTTTTTTGCGTTTTATTGGAATTAAGAGAAACGTGCAAATGCAATATGTTAAAGTTACTTACTGAGCAACAAACATAGTGAGTGCTTTTAGTTATTTTTTATCAAAATTGCTGAAAAGGGCTTTTGAGTTGCTGAAATAAGAATGCTGGTTTTTAATTAAGTAAGAGGCATTAAAATTTGTGTTACGGTCCCGAAGTAAAAAGATTAATAATATGAAATACTTACATTTAGAAGTTGAGAATGCTATTTCAGAAATTATTAAGGTTGAATTAAGGAGATAAGTTGCATTTTTGAAATATCTAACCCAACTAAGATGATAGAAAAGTTACTCTTTTTATTCCTAATTGCTTTCACCTTATCTACTACTGGAAGCTACTCACAGCTAACAGAAAAAAAAACAGACTCCATTGTTATTAAAAGGGTAGATAAGATCTCAAATGATTTTGCAAAACTTTTGTCTAAAGATTTAGATTCTGCAGAGGTTATGGCGCGCTATATGTTGAGCTATTCTCAAGATAAAGAGTATTTATCAGGACAAGGTAAGGCTTATGGCTCACTAGGCGGTGTTTACCTCTATCGCGGTCAAAATGGTAAGGCTATTGCCTATTTTATTAAAGCAGCAGAAATTTTTGAATCATTAGGATCTGGAATCCACGCGGCCACTACCTATGGAAATATAGGAAGCCTGTTTATAGATCAAAAACAATATAAAGAAGCAAAAATTTATGTTGAAAAAGCATTAGAACTCAACTTGGATAGAGATTCTGAAAGCGTACAAGGTAATTATCTGGCACTAGGGGTTATTGCACTAAATACTAATAAAAGTTTTGAAGAAACAATGTCGCTATTAAATAAAGCAGAGACAATTGCATTAAAGGACGAGAAAGACACGTATATAAACAACATACTGCGAATACAAGCAAAAGCCCACATAGAACGTGATCAAGACATCCCTTTTGCGATATCAAGATTAAATGAAGCTATTGTAAATTCTCAAAGTAGAAATCCTAACAATCATTTTGAATTAGGTAATAGCTATTTATATTTAGGACAGGCCAACTGGAAAACCAAAAATTATAAAGAGGCTTTACGTTTTAATGATTCGTCTTTATTTCATTATAAAGCATTAGATTACTTTAAGGGGCTAAGACTAACGTACAAAAGCAGAAAGGACATTTTTGAAAGCCTTGGTGACTATAGAGCAGGCTTTGATGCATATAAAGAATATAGTAAGCACAATGACTCCACGTTTGTACAACAACGAGAGAACCAAGTTGCTAGAATGAAAATAGAATTTGAGACGGAGCAAGCGATCTCAGAAAAACAAACGGCAGAAGCACAGAGAGCACTGGCCGAAGAAAAAAGCATCCGCAATAGAAATCTACTAATTGCGGCGATAGCTGTTGCTGGACTTATTTTACTAAGTTCGATATTATATTTTAGTCGAATAAAAACCAAGAAAAAGGCCGAAATCATCACACTGGAATTAAAAGAGACACAAAAGCGATTGGCACTAGAAAAGCAATACAGAGATAGTGAGCTAAAGGCGTTAAAGGCACAAATGAACCCACATTTTATTTTTAATGCGCTTAATAGTATTCAAGAATATATTATTCTAAACAAGAAAAATCTTGCAGGTGATTACTTAGGTAAATTTGCAGATTTAATGCGGAAATATCTTAAGCACAGTGACGCTGGTACACTCACTATTCATGATGAAATAGAAAGTTTAGAGATGTATCTAGACTTGGAGGCATTGCGTTTTGAAGACACCTTAGAATATAGTATTAATGTTTCAGAACATATAAATACCGAGCAATTACGCATCCCAACCATGTTGATACAGCCTTATATAGAGAACGCATTAAAACATGGATTGCTGCATAGAAAAACAGATAGAAAACTATCGGTTTCATTTACAAAAGAAACCGATAAAACCGTAACATGCTTTATTGAAGACAATGGTGTGGGACGAGAACGTTCTACAGCCATAAAAGCGCAAAGCCAGAGTTTGCATAAATCATTTGCAACAAAAGCAACTGAAAACAGGCTCAACCTTTTAAATTATGAAAAAGAACGAAAAATTGGAGTTGAAATTATTGATTTATTTGAAGATGATGGAAGCCCAAAAGGCACCCGAGTACTATTAAATATACCAACTACAACTAACTAATAGAATAATACGAGCTAAGATGAAAGCAATAATAATAGACGATGAACCAAAGGCAAGAAACCTGTTACGTATTTTAGTAGAGGAAAATTGTCCAAAAATCACACAAATTTTTGAGGCAGGAGATCTTTTAAGTGGTGTAGAAATTATTAAACAAGAAGCACCAAGTGTCGTTTTTTTGGATATAGAAATGCCAGAACATTCTGGACTTGAAATTTTAAATTTTATTGAAAAAGATGTTGTTAATTTTGAGATTATTTTTACTACTGCCTACAGTGAATATGCCATCCAGGCATTTCAATTATCTGCAATAGATTATCTGCTTAAGCCGGTGCGCCCTAATCAAGTTAAAGTAGCCGTTGATAAAGCAATAGAATTTTTGGGTAAAAGCAAAATAAACACTAAACTGGAAGAGTTAAAACAAAGCCTGTCTAATAACAATTTTGAAAAAATAGGATTGCCTGTCAATGATGGAATTAAGTTTGTAAATTTTAAAGACATTATCATGCTAACTGCAGATGGCATGTATACAAGTATCACGACAACTGAAGACGCAAATCTCTGTATAAGCAAGCCTCTAAAACATTTTGTAGAACTGTTAAAAAACATATCTATTTTTTACAGACCACATAGATCTCACTTGATCAATCTCAAACATATCAAGAAGTATGTTAAAAGTGATGGAGGTTATATCGTGATGGAAAACGACAAAGCGGTATCTATCTCTAAAGAAAAACGCGAGGAGTTTTTACAAATAGTAAGTAGTATTTAAAAGTGATTTACTAAGGCTTAGAAGTTAAGAATGCTATTTCAGCAATTACCCCAATTTTAAAGTGCGACAAACCAGTAGCTTTGTGCTATAATTAAAAACCAATATATTATGAAAGCAGTAACAGCAATTTTAATAGTAGTCTTATTTTCTTCATTTAGTGCACCAACTGATGTAAAAGATCTAGACATCAATAACACAGAGGAAGTAATTAGTTTTGCAAGTTTTAAACTCGTAAATGATACAGGAGAAAAAGTAAGCATCTATACCGGCACTGGTTTTGTGAGCCTAAATAATGGAGGTAGTACGAGTATTACTTGTAACAAAGGTAAAGAGGTACGCTGGGCAGAGAGTGGCAGAAAAGGGGATGTTATTTTTAAAATAAGCAGCGAGCATTGTGGTAAAACACTAAAGTTATCTAAGCTTCTATAAGCGTAGATTTGATTAAGTTTAATAGCACCGCTCTTTTTAGAGCGGTTTTTTTATGCTCGTTTCTGAAATGCTATACACGTAAAACATGACGATAATTTTCATGATAAATTAACAATCTATACTAGGTATGATTGCTTCGAAAATATGATAAGTCAATGAACAAGTGTCTTTAAGGTTGTAAAGCGACTAGTGGATATAGATACTAAAGGTTGTTAAACTTCCCTATCAAAACCTAATGAAGGTAAGCTAACCGACTGCTGCTCCTGCTCCTTTACTTGAAACGCATTATAGATAGCCCGCTTATCTTCAAAAGTGAATTGTTTTTCTTCAAACCAATCGTGAATAGCAATTTTTTTGTTCTCTAGCTGTGCCTTTCTAATTACCTCTACCGTCATTAAGTGCCAGTGGGTGTTTCTGTCTCTGTTTACAGAATAGCCTATTTCTTCAACAAAAGAAGTCTTAGGTTGGTTGATAACCTTCACTCCATTTTTTAATACGGCTAAGGTTTTTGTAAGTTCCACCACCTCAGAAAAACGGAAACGCATAAAATCGTCAAAACCTTGTTGCTTGACGTTGTACATCTTATCTCCTATTTGAAGTTGTCTCATTCGTGACGTCTAAAATTCAACTTTTTTTTAAGATGGACAAACGCTTTATAAAAATGTTATTGACATAATTGCAAGGGCTATTGAGACTTTGCTTGAACATCAAATTCGTAAACAATGGCCGCTCTGATTTCTTTTTAAATACGTGCGGGTCTATTTGTATTGTTATTTAAAATAACGTGTCTTACGAACCTGGAATGGCAAATATTTAAGACGAAAAAAGCCCTAACATTTCTGTTAGGGCTTTTAAAACTTAAAAAAATTTACAAATTGTTATTCAAATAAGTTGGTTAACGGGTATTAAAAATTACTTTTTAATAAAACGCTTTACCGCTGTATTTCCGTCAGTATCTGTTACCTCAACAAGGTATAAAGCGCTAGTAAGAGCTTCAATGTTTAAAGTTTCAGAAGTACTTGTCATCACTTTCTGACCTAGTAAGTTATGAATTTCAATAGTTGCAATCTCAAAATTACCGGAGATTGTGATCTCCCTGTTAGCAGGGTTAGGATATAGTTTGAAATTTGCTGTGCTTAGATCCTCTAATCCTAAGATTTCGGTTACAACTACATCAAAGCTACAGGATACATCGTTACCGCTATTGTCTGTTGTTACAATGGTTACTGTATGTGTTCCTGGAGAAACATCCGTGCCAGCGGCAGGAGTTTGTATAGAAGTAAAAGAACAGTTGTCTGATGCCGTTGCAAGACCATCATCAATATAGTCTGGCAATGTATAATCATCACCTTCATCAACATCTACCATTTGATCACCAGGACAAGTAAGGGAAGGGTCTAATGAGTCTACAACAGTTACCGTTGCAGAACAGGTAGCTGTGGCACCATCATCATCCGTTACCGTTAATTGTACGGTATTAGCACCTAAGTCATCACAATCAAACGAAGTGATGTCTAGAGACAAGGTAATAGTACCATCAGAATCGGAAGACCCACCATCCACATTTGCTCCAGTTATCGTCGCGTTACCGGATGCATCTAATTCGGCAGTATATGATTGACATACTGCGGTAGGAGCACTATTAATATCTAATAACCATGAAATCGTGCTAGCCATTAATGCATCACCATCTGATGTAGTGTCCCAAAAGTCGTCACGCGCATCAATAGAAGGTGGATAAAAGTTTAAGAAAGCTCTTCTTACATTTGATGGGCCTACATTTTCTTGTACAATAACTAATGGCGCACCAGTGGTATATTCTGCTACTACTGTTGCTCCAGTAGCAACTGTTCCACCTGTATTGTGAAAGGAAGCTGTTCCACCATCAAAAGTAGACACACCATTCAATGTTGGGTGACCCGGAACATTTATGGTTCCTATCCCTAAGTTCGCTCCATTAGATTGTCCAGAAGCAGAATATAATGAATAGGCGCTATAACTTCCAGTAATAGGAACGTTTCCTGTAAAAGTTGCATCAAGTACTTTACCACCACCATCAATATAGGCAGCAAGATTATTACCAAAAGTTGCAGGGTCTGTAGCACCCGCATCTGTAAATACCATTACCACATCATAGGCTTGCAGTTCTAACAAGGTTGGTGTTCCTGTATTTGTTAAAAATGTATCAACTGTAAAAGAACTTGCACCTTCAATTTTTGCTTCTACGTCTAGTATCCAAGCTGAATTACCTGGCGATGCTGCTATTAATACATTTGTTCCACCAGCTCCTGAAGTCCATAACAAAGCATTTGCCATAATTAAAGCTCCATCTGATGAAGTATCCCAGAAATCATCACGCGCATCTATAGATGGTGGGTAAAAATTTAAGAATGCTCTTTTTGCATTTCCTGGACCCACGTTTTCTTGTACAATAATTAATGGTGCGCCAGTAGTATACTCCGCCACAACACTAGCGCCTGCAACAACAGTTCCTCCTGTATTGTGAAAAGAAGCCGTACCTCCGTCAAAAGTAGTAACGCCATTCATGATTGGGTGAGCTGGATCATTTATAGTTCCTATTCCTAAGTTAGCGCCATTAGATTGTCCCGCTCCAGTATATAATTGATAAGCAGAATAAGCACCAGTAATAGGGACATTAGGTGTAAATGTCGCATTTACAACTGCCCCACCACCGTCAATATAAGTGGCAAGGTTGTTACCAAGTGCAACAGGATCTGCAGCCCCAGTATCTGTAAATATTAAAACAGCAGAATATGCTTGTAGTTCTGCTACTGTAGGCGTACCAGTAGAAGCTAAAAAAGTATCTGCCTCTACAAGCCCTGTACCGTCTAGTTGTGCTTCTACATCGAGTATCCAATCAGGATTTCCTGGAGCGCCTAAAACGAGTACGCTTGGCCCAGGTAAACCTGCAGCCGATCGGTTGTTTTGAATTCCAGTATCTGTCTGGGAGATTAAAGAATTTACGCCTGTACCTTGTGCAAACATTGTAGCACAAAAAAGCGTCATAATGAGGCGGATGCCCCCCAAGGTAATTGTTTTCATAATTGATTTATATTTAAATGGTTATAACAAATATTCGTAATATTAAATTTCAAAAATAATGTCAAAATAGGTCGTTGGCTCTTCTGAACTTCTGAATGGCCCATTTTAATTGTTGAAATACCTTTTTGATTTGCTCAAACATTATTTTTCAAGCACGATTTTATTTAATTAGGTATCCTATTTCTTCATTAATGGGCAATCTTTTAGAAATATCGATTGATTATTAACTTACTACAAATAGACAAATAATTAATTTTTAAGATGAGGGGGAAACCCCCTTTCTTATTGGGGAGATTAGCCCTATTTTCTGTTCACCTATTCTAAGATATATAAGCACTTCTGAATATTCAATTTTTTTTAGTCAGTAGAAGTTTTTTTTAGTGAATAAAGCCTTATTACTTGATATTTAACGTTTTATCGCATTATTCGAGCGGCCACATTGGAACATCTAAGACTAAATATTTTTAATATAGATAACCCGTTAATAAAATATTATTAACACAACTGGCACCTCAATTGAGTCTATATTTGAACATTAAAAAGTTAATTTATATTGTTGTTTAAAATAACGTGTCTTACGAACCTGGAATGGCAAATATTTAAGACGAAAAAAGCCCTAACATTTCTGTTAGGGCTTTTAAAACTTAAAAAAAATTTACAAATTGTTATTCAAATAAGTTGGTTAACGTTTTATTAAAAATTACTTTTTAATAAAACGCTTTACCGCTGTATTTCCGTCAGTATCTGTTACCTCAACAAGGTATAAAGCGCTAGTAAGAGCTTCAATGTTTAAAGTTTCAGAAGTACTTGTTGTTACTTTTTGACCTAGTAAGTTAAACACAGAAATAGAGGCGATCTCAAAGTTTCCTCTTACTGTAATTTGCGTAGTTGCAGGATTAGGGTATACCTCAAAACCTTCTGTAGAGATATCGTTTACACCTAATTCTTCAATTTTTGAAGCCCAAACTAACGTATTTCCCATTATGATAGCTCCATCTGACGCAGCGTCCCAAAAATCATCACGAGCATCTATAGATGGTGGATAAAAATTGAGTAAAGCTCTTCTTGCTAATTCTGGGCCAAGATCTTCTTGAACAATAAGAAACGGTGCTCCAGTAGAGTATTCTGCTATTACAGTGGCGCCGCTAGCAACTGTTCCACCTGTGTTGTGATATGAAGAGGTACCTCCATCAAATGAGCTAACTCCATCTAGCGTAGGATGTAAAGGATCATTAATGGTCCCTAAACCTAAATTAGCGCCATTAGATTGACCTGCACCAGTATAAAGGTCATAGGCTGAAAAAGCACCAGTAACTGGAACATTTGGATTAAAAGTTGCGTCTACTATACCACCACCAGCTTCTAAATAATCTACAAGATTATCACCTAAAGCAGCTGGATCGGCATGACCAGTGTCTGAAAATACAAATATCGCATCATATGGCATTAATTCGGCAACAGTTGGTGTTCCTGCGCTAGATAAAAAAGTATCAGCGTCAACAAGTCCTGAGTTGTCAAGCTTCAGTTCCACATCATCTAACCAGAGTGCATCACCTGGAGCGCCTACTACTAGTATAAGTGGTAAGTCATTGCCGCTTGCAGCAGATTTGTTTTGAATACCAAGATTAGCCTCAGTAGATAAAGAATTTTCGCCTGTACCTTGTGCCATCATAGATGCACAAAAAAGCGTCATAATAAGGCGAATGCCCCCTAAAGTAATTTTTTTCATAATTGATTTAATTTAAAATGATTATTGCAAAGGTATTATATTAACGAGAAAAAAAAATACGGGTATACACGTAATTTTGATGCTATTAGCTATATTTTTAGCATCGTAAACACTCTTTTTGTTTTAAGAACTGGCCCATGTAATTTAAAAATGTGTATTTCATGATCCGGATTTTACACAGCACAAAAGTAATAGCTTTAGTGAGAGCATTTGCATCACAACTTCTAGGAAGCATTTTTGACTTGCTGAAACCTTCATTTTTGTTGCTAAAGCGATTTGTGTTAATTTTTTTTGCTATAAATCAAGAATGGAGTGCTAGTTTAGCGGGATGAACAGGCGAAAAAATTATTTTATTAGAAGACCTTATAGTTTCTGAAACCTTCTTTTTGTTTTACTAACGAGTACAAATTGACAATAAGGGTAGAGAAAAAGTAGTCCTATATATGTGCTACCTCGTTTAGACTCTAACTATTTACAAGCGGTAAATATTTTCTATAATATTTAATAACAAGTGCTGCAGCACGCCAGGCGACCCAAACTATAATTGCAAGCCAGATACCCCATAATCCCCATTTCATAAAATGAGATAAAATTAAGATCGGTAGAAAACCTAAAAATGTAGCGGCTAGAAGCACATTACGCAGGTATCCCATTTCGCCAAGCCCTTTAAAAATAGAATCTAAGGTAAATGCAATAGCACTAAAAGGGATACAAATTAATACCATAAAGAATATGCTAGAATAGATAGTAAGTACTTCTGGGTTTTTATTATAAATCCACCCTAGGGAGTCATAAAAGAGGAGCCCGATGATGACTAAAGCTCCTGCGACAAATGTATTGTACAAGACTACTTTTTTTGTCAACTTCCAGAGGTCGCTAAAATTGCGTTCTCCTAATAATTTACCACCCAGAATATTTCCGGCAGCACCATAGCCGTCAAGGAAAAAGGCTGTGAATAGCCAAATGTTTAATGCAATGGTGTGGGCTGCGACGGTTTCAGTACCTATTCCTGCGGCTTCTCTTGTAGAAAGTATTAATGCTATGTTTAAAGCCACAGATCTTAAAAATAAGTTAGCACTCATGGCAACTAATCTCTTTATTTCTGGGTGCATCGGAAATTTTAATCGGAGAGATACTTCTGTTTTTTTCAACACAAGAATGAGTGATAATAGCGCCATTATTGCCTGAGCAATTAAACTCGCCCAAGCCGCACCTACAACACCCATTGCTTCTATATACCCATCAAGGCCGTATACAAAAAGAAAGTCAAGACCGATGTTCACTCCAGCACCAATGGCCGCAATAATCATAGGCCAAAAGGTGTTTTGTAAACCTCTAAAAATTCCAAAAACGGCAAAGGTAAAAAGTGTTAATGGGAAGCCCCAAACTCTAATGTCATAATAGGCGATGCTGAGGTCAAGTATCATGCCTTTAGCATTTAGCAGAGAGAAAATCTCTTCAACAAAGAAGTAGGTGGAGACCAACACAATAATGCTTAATACTACGTTGAAGTAAATAGCCTGTGCCGGAAAACTCTTTAAGTCTTCAATTTTCCCTGCACCCAAGTTTTGAGAGATAATCGCAGAGATTGCACTACGTGTTTGCCCAAGAATCCAAATTAATGCAGATAAAAAGGCCCCTACAATACCTACTGCAGCAAGTGCCTCTGTGCCGTAGCCATCAATATTGCCTACTATAGCAGCGTCGGTACTAGATAAAACAGGCTCTGCTATCCCCGCAATAATTGCAGGAATGGCTAATTGTTGAATACGTTTAAAAGAGATATCTGTGATTGCCATTTGCGATTGCAAAGCTACACTTTGAAAATGACTTGACCTTGTTTTTTTGAGTACCCACGATAGTTATTTGGAGGAGTCCTTCATTAAATAAGAAGAGGAGTTACAGCAACAACTCATAACAATAGAAAGGCGCATCACTCTGTTTTGGAAAATAGATATTACCTAACTTTTGATACCCTCTGTTTTCATAAAATTTTTGATTCCGGGTATTTAAACTGAAAGTATCTAGCCTAACAGATATCCCCTTTTGCTGTTTAACAAAATCTTCGGCAAAATCCATAAGCTTCTTCGCATTGCCCTGACGTTGAAAATCTGGATGTATGGCTAGACGGTGTATATAATAGTGCAATCCATTTTTTGTAAGCCAATCAATGGTGTTGTATTCAACATCTTTTAATGTTGAGATAGTAATACATCCTATTACTATTTCCGAAGTCGGGTCTACAAGTACATATAACTCTCCCCTAGTTAAGTCGTTTTCAAATGCTGTAATTTTAGGGTAATGCTCATTCCATTGGTATATGTTTTGTGCAATCATATGTGCAGCACAAGCTTTTGTGACTTCTATTAGTTTTTCAATATCACAAGGCTTTGCATTTCTTATCATGAATATGAATACATTTTTTGTGGGATAATATTTAATACGATGTTATAAAACGTTCAAGATAAACATTTCGACTTCGTTATATATTGTGCTTTTCTTCCACAAGCTAATGTGCAACTAAACGCTACAAAACATTAAAGTTTCGGTCTAATTGTGGAGAATATCGGATTCGAACCGATGACCTTCTGACTGCCAGCCAGACGCTCTAGCCAACTGAGCTAATCCCCCTATTTTATCGAATACGAAAGTAAAGCAATTATTTTAAAAACAGAATCGTTTGGTCTACTACTTCTTTGAGATCTTTTGGCAATTGATTTTCCTTCCAGGGATGATTTGCACCAAATACATGATTCGCTTTTGGGATGATTTTTAGTATACTGTTTGGGCTCCAGTGATGCAGTGATTCTCCTTCTTTTAAGGTTACAGAAGTATCATTGTCTCCATGAATAATGAGCCAAGGTTTTTTAATACTCTTTGCTGCTCTATTTATTGTAAGCCGTTTTTCATGGATGATGAAATCTTCATAAAACTGCCAGTCATGTGGCATTTGTTGCTGTGTACGACCATTTTTTACATAAAATCGACCTGTCTTTTTCCAAGCATCAAAGCCCTCAGTATCTTCTAAGAATCGTACTTTATAATCACTAACGCCAGCCCAAGTAATTACTTTAGAAATTTTAGAGTCTTCCTCTGCTTTAATAAGCACGATGCCACCTCCGCGACTATGCCCTATTAAAGAAATATTTGAATTATCTGCTTCTTCAATATACTCGCTATCGCTACTGAAATGTGCCAATATACGATCAAGGTCTTCTAATTCTAAGGTATAATTGTTTTGCGCAAAAGCTTCCAGATCAGGAAAATCAATTGGTTCTTGCATGGTTCCTCCATTATGAGAAAAGTTGAATTTTACAAAGAAGAAACCGGCAGCGGCAAATGTCTTTGCAACTAGATCCCAAGCGCCCCAGTCTTTAAATCCTTTATAGCCGTGACAAAAAATAACTATAGGTTGAGGTTGTGATGTTTCAGAATAAAAACAATCGAATAGGATGGGTTTTTTACCGCCAGACAATATGTTGTTCTTTTGAATGATCATTAAACAATTTCTTTTTCTATAAAAGGAATTTCAGGATTACCTATTTCTAAAATTACCTTAATCAGTTGTTCCCTAAAGTTATCTAATACATCCGCGTCTATTATCGAGTTTTTAGTAGTACTTCTGGCACTTGTTTTTGTGGCAAATTTTAAGAACCCAGCGCCGAGATTTTTAAACGAAATTATTCCAGCTTCGGCGATATTGAAACCATATTCTTTTTGACAAATAAGGGCATATGTGAGCACTTGAAAAGCCTTACTGTATCTATAATCTTCTGTAATGTCATCCCATTCGACCACGTCTAGATCTGTTGCATTTACTTTACCCGTTTTGTAATCAATTATACGTAAAACATCATTATAGCGATCAACTCTATCTATTTTACCGCCTACGACAACTGGATAACTAAAGCTAGGAACATCTAGTTGCACTTTAAATTCTTTTTCTAAAGATTGTATCACAATTTGGTTTCCAGAGGCAACATCTTTTATTTCAAGGCTGATAAAATTGCTTACGAACTTTTTAACTACTTCAAAAATAATAAGGTTTTTGCCTTTTGTGTAATCACCTTCTTTGTACTCATTTGTAAACTGCTGCTTTACTTCTATCTCAATAAGAGGTAGTAATGCCTTTAAATTTTCAGAAGTAAGTACTTGGCCTATTAATGGTCTATAGAGATTTTCTAAGGTATTGTGTACAATGGTACCCATAGTATTTGACGCAACCGTCTCTTCTACATCTTCAAGTTCTTTAAGCTTCAATATACGCTGATAATAAAAATCTATTGGGTTTCTAATGTAGGATGTAAGTGCAGATGGTGAGAAATAACGAGAGCTGATATTTTTAATTTCTTGCAATACGGCGTCTGTCTTTTTAACTGTTTTTTTAGCAGATGCCTTAAGTGTTGTTGTGTGTCCGATGACTGTTTTTGTGAGGCTGTGGTTGGGGAGATTATATACTTCAAGCTGTTGAATAAACCTGCTTTTTTCTCCAGTATTTATTCCGTCAGAATGGGTGTTATAAAGTAAAGTACAGTTTTGTGCTCGCTGCAGGACACGATAAAAATGATAGGCATAAATCGCATCTTTTTCTGTGTATTTAGGCAACTCAAATTGTTTTTTTAAATCATAGGTTATAAACGATGCATTACTTTTTCCAGAGGGTAAGGTCCCTTCATTTACAGAAGTCATGATAATATTTTTAAAATCAAGAACCCGAGATTCTAATACCCCCATTATTTGCAAACCATCGTATGCGTCTCCTTTATAATCTAAAGTGGTTGCAGCGACTAACTGTTTATAAAGGCTGTGTATAGCTTTTGTAGTATTTAAGTATTCATATTGTTCCTGAAGACCTTCAAGTTGTTTAAATAGCTTGTGTAACTGGAATAGCACCGCAATATCTATTTCAGTAACCCCGTCATTTTCTTTTGCAAGTGCTATACACTCTAAACAGCCCTCAATTGCTGTTGATTTTATACTATCCCAATCATGAAATAGCCATCCAAGAATTTGTTGGTCTTTTTCTGATAATTCTATAAGTTGTTCTGGGCTGCAATAGGCAATGTTTTTTTCTTGCAAAGATTGGATAATCGAGTTGCCATCTTTAAAAAGTAACTGTCCAAAAGGGTGCGATAGTATATTCACAATATCTTTGAAATATATTTGCTGCTGCTGCTTTGACTTAAATAGTAGAAGGACGTCAAAAAAGGACACTAATGGGAAAGTGGTAATAGGAACCCCCATAGTCACATTTACCTTTTCAATATTGGAAGGAAGCGAATGGAGCATGGGTACTAAGAGTGCTTCATCTGCAAGAATAATTGCAGTTTTTTCAACTTCTTGTTTGGTCATTTTAGAAAGCAGATCTCCTACATACTTTACTTGCGAAATATTTTTTGAAGCTTCTACTAACTCTATACGTTTAGCTTGTTCAAAATTGGTAATGATGGGAGTAAAAGAATTATTCTGGTACATATGCCAGTTTTCTGCATAAGAGCGCATGAATAAAGATACACTGTGTTTTGGATCATTAAGAAAATGACTATCTGTATCCCAGATAATTTCTGCGAGTTCTGCAGATACAAGTTCCTGTATAATAACCTGCTCCGCTTTATTAAGTGCATTGAACCCAATAAAAATGTGTTTTGTTTTTTGGTTAGCAGAAATGTAATGTTCAATCTCTTCTGCTGCCTTTCTATTGACCATGCCTTGGTAGCCAGAATTGTTCTTTAAAAGTTCGTTTTTTAAAGTATCGTAAAATTCTGGAAGACTATCCCAAAAATTTAAATAGTTTTCAATCAGTGCTGTTTTATCGTGGCTCAGATACCAGTGATTTACATCTTGAATACTTGAGAGGTAATTAAAAAAGGATTGATGATCTAAGAGGTATCTGTCAATCTCGTTAAAATCTCCAAGCAAGGTTGTCGCCCATGAGCTATAGCTCTCAAAAGATTCTTTCTCTTTTACATGAGATAAAGTGAGATATACGGCATAGCTTTTAAACAATAGATGCGTATTGTCTACTATTTTAAGGTTAGCAACTTCTTCAATAAAAGATTCTATGTTTATTATTCTAGGAGAAAAAGAGGTTTGCTTGGCCCTTTTTTTAAGATAATGCATAAGAAACCCACCAGCCCTTTTACTAGGCAATACAAGTGTTAAGCCAGATAGGGATTGGTATTTGTCTTCCAGATAATCTAGGGTGTCTTCTAAGAATGATTGCATCCCCTAAAAATAAGAAACGCCCCCTTAAAAAGGGGGCGTTTCTAATAAAATTTATAGTGTATTTCTTAGAAAATTATTTTCTTAAAGAAATCTCTACACGTCTGTTTTCTTGTCTTCCAGCTGCAGTTGTATTTGAAGCTTTAGGACGCGTTTCACCGTATCCTTGAGACATAAGTCTTGAACCATCAACACCTCTACTAGATAAGTAGTTCTTTACAGCGGCAGCTCTTTTCTTAGAAAGCTCTAAGTTATAAGAGTCACGACCACTACTATCTGTATGTCCTTCGATAAGGAAATTAGCCGTTTTGTACTCATTCATTATATCAATCATTGACTGAATAGCTGAGTAAGACTCTTGACGTATTGTCGCTTTATTCGTATCAAATAAGATTGTTCTAGAATATTGGTTTAACTCATCCATAACCTCTGTAGTGATCTGTGGCTCAGGACAACCTTTTCTAGCTACTGTTCCAGGAACTTCTGGACACTCGTCATCTTTGTCAAGTATACCATCACCGTCTTTATCTCTATCTGGACAACCATTGTTTGCAGCAGGACCAGCTTCTTTAGGACAGTCATCATCTTTGTCTAAGATTCCGTCACCGTCAGTATCAGGCCAAGGACATCCTTTGTTTGCAGCAGGACCAGCAACTGTAGCACAGTTGTCTTTGTTGTCTGCGATTCCGTCACCATCAGTATCAGGGCAACCCATCATTTCTGCAGATCCAGCAACATCAGGACAAGAATCTTGTCTGTCTTCAATACCGTCACCATCAGTATCAGGACAACCATTGTACATCGCAACACCAGGAGTGTCAGGACATTCGTCGTCTTGATCGTAGATACCATCACCGTCTCTATCAGATCCACCAAACTTGAAAACAAGACCTAAACTATGCTGTAAGTGCTTCGTTCCAGTTTCATCATCAAATGCATACTTGTATGCAGATTGTGCGTTGATTGCAAATTGTTCAGTTAACCAAAAACGAACACTAGCGATACCGTTTGCAGTACCAAATCCATTACTATCTAACCAAGTGTAACCACCACCAAGACCTAAAGATGGGTCAAACCATCCACCAGGACCATTGATAAGGTCTCTGAAGCTATATTTGATTTCACCATCAGCAGCATAATAACTAAGGTCATCAACTCTTACATCACCTGTCTTGCTTATTTTGTTAATAGTTCCTGTTACTCCGATAGAAAAATTACTACCTACATAACGAGATACTGATAATCTAGATACAGATGGAAGAATGTTCCAGTGATCTTCTACGTTAAAGTATTCAGAAGTTAAATGTGCATTTAATGCGTCTTCTCTTACCTGACCGTCTCTAAGACCTACTGGGTAAGTGTCTACTGCGTTCGCACCGATTTCAACCGCCCATGGGTTGTTTTCGTCCTGTGCATTCGCTGTACTAAATCCCAATACTAGGCAAGCTGCAACGAATAAAATGTTAAGATGTTTCATATTCGATTGTTTAATTTTAAGTGTTAATTAGTCGCAAAAGTAACTTGTTAATGTTTATTAACAAAAACAAATCTATTAAATTTTTTATAAAAACAAAGATATTGCCCAGAAGATATTTAAAAGACCCCTATATTACATCTAGTTTTTGACCTACTAAAGTGAATGCTTTTATCGCCTTATCAAGATGTTCTTTTGTATGCGCAGCAGATAACTGCACTCGTATTCTAGCCTTATCCCGAGGTACCACGGGAAAAAAGAAGCCAATAACATAAATACCTTCTTCTAGAAGCATGTTTGCCATTTTCTGTGATAACTTTGCATCATAAAGCATAACTGGGACTATAGCAGAATCTCCATCAACAATATCAAAGCCCGCAGATTTCATACCTTTTTTGAAGTAATTTGTGTTTTCTTCGAGGGTATCTCTCAATGTTGTATCATTAGAAAGCATCTCAAACACTTTAATGGAAGCACCTACAATTGCTGGGGCTAAGGAGTTAGAGAACAAGTAAGGTCTTGATCGTTGTCTTAAAATTTCAATAATTTCTTTTTTACCTGTAGTATAGCCACCCATAGCACCACCAAGGGCTTTCCCAAGGGTTCCAGTGATAATATCTATTCTTCCCATCACGCGTTTCTCTTCTAGAGTACCACGTCCTGTTTTACCTATAAACCCTGTTGCGTGACACTCATCTATCATCACCATCGCGTCATATGCATCTGCTAAATCACATATTTTATCTAATGATGCGACAATACCGTCCATAGAGAACACACCATCTGTAACAATAATTTTATGTCGAGCTCCTGCTGCATTTGCTTCTTTTAGACGCTCCTCTAGTTCTTCCATGTTATTATTAGCATACCTGTATCTTGAAGCTTTACATAAACGCACCCCATCAATAATAGAGGCATGATTGAGAGAATCGCTAATAATGGCATCGCCTGCGCCTAATAAAGGCTCAAAAACACCTCCATTCGCATCAAATGCAGCCGCATATAGAATCGTATCTTCCGTTTTATAAAAATCTGCAATTTTTTGCTCCAAGGTTTTATGAATATCCTGCGTACCACAAATAAAACGTACAGAAGACATTCCAAAGCCGTGCGTATCCATGGCATCTTTTGCCGCTTGTATTACTTCTGGATGAGAAGAAAGGCCTAAATAATTGTTTGCACAAAAATTTAATACCGTTTCGCCAGTAGATACAGTGATTTCTGCACCCTGAGGTGAAGTGATAATGCGCTCACTTTTATAGAGCCCATTGTCCTTTATTTCCTGGATTTCTTTTTGAAGATGTTTTTTTATTTTTCCGTACATATATATAGGTAGTTATTTATGAGGCCAAATTTACTTTAATTACATGGATCTCTTTATTCGTATACACTAATATTTTATCCTTTATAGTATAACCCATTTCTTCTAAGGCTTGTCCATAACTATTTATTTGTTCTTCGTGGTCATAATTAGGACTTCCTGTTTTATAATCAAGAATGGTCACCTGGTTTTCTTTATCAAAAACTAATCTGTCTGGCCTTAATACGTAGCCATCTTTGCCAATAATATCACGCTCATTCTCGCTAGTGCTGAAATTTTCATACAACGCGGCTAGTTCTGGATGATTTACTATTTGTGTGATGACCGTATCAAGTGCGGATAATTCTTTTGGCTTTAAAACTTTATTTTGTTTTAAAGCCTCTATAACAAGAAGGACATCATTTTTATGATGTATTTGCTCCATAGTGTCGTGCACTAGATTCCCAAGGTCTAAGGCATCTTGTGTGGTTGTACCCCATAACTGGGCATCTTTTGTTATTACCTTAATATCATGCTGCTCTGGTGAGATAGCGATATAGCTTGGGTGGCTCACAGTTATTTGGACTGCGTCTTTAAGTTCTATTTTTTTCTGAAACGTTCCAAACGTATACACTTTATCTTCTCCTTGCCATGAGTTAGTTGCTTCTAAAAACCCTTTAAATGCCTGCGGAAATGTTTTTATCTCATCACCAGTTTTTAAGGTGCTTGGCTTTTCAGAAAATACATACAATTGTTCTACGGCGCGGGTAAGGGTGACATACAATAAGTTTAAGTTATCTAGTTGTAGGGTTTCTCTTCTTAATTCATGTATTTGTCTTCCAGCATCAGAAAACCCTGCTATTTTGTTAGAATAATTAATAAGTGTCTCATCAAATCCTGATTGCCAATCTTCTGGAACAGGCATCCAAGTAGTGGCTTGATTCTCTTTATAAATAGATAGGTCTGCAAAAGGGAAAATGACCACAGGAAACTCTAAGCCTTTAGATTTATGGATGGTCATAAACTGAACACCATTGGTTCCGCCACCAGCGCTAATTGATGCTTTTTCTCGTTTCTTTTCCCAATGCGATAAAAAACTTAAAATGTTTGCGCCTGCTTGTTGTTCATATTCAAAAATAAAATCCATAAAACCAAAGAGATACCCATCTGCTTTTGCTGAAAAACCAAAACGTTCAATGATATATTCTGCGCTTTCATAAACAGAAGCCGCTCTTAATTTATCCCAAGAAAAATCAATCTCGTATGTTTGAATGTTTTCTGGGAACGCTTCAATATCTTTTTGTGTAAAAGTGGTAAAGAAAGTATGCTTGTCTTCTTTGATGTCTAGATGATCATATAAAAAATCAAGCACAGTCACTAAGGCCTCTTTGTCTTTAGGGTTGGCACTAACTTTTAATAAGCCTACGATTGCACTTACGAAGCCGGAGTTTTCCAACAATAATGTTTCCGAAGAAATAACAGGTATTTCTTGCTCCATTAAAAACTCACTTAAAAAGATCCCATCTGCTCGGCGTCGGGTGAGGATACAGATGTCGCCATAACTAAAGCCATTTTTAATTAAATCTTGCACTGTATGGAGTGTTTTTGTGGCGTATGCTGACTGTTTCTCGTCTTTATTTGCTCCAGGGACAAAGGAGAGTGCTACATAACCATCTTCTTTTTTAATACAATCTTGTTGATTACCAGTGACATATAGTTCTTGATGTAGTGGGTTATTAAAGAGACTAGAAAGATAGGTGAAGAAGTCATTATTAAAAGTGACTACCTGCTTAAAACTGCGATAATTAGCGGGTAAGTTTTCTACTTGTGGCTGCGTGCTAAGAAAAGGAGAGTGTCCATTAATCATATCTAAAAACTGCTCTGGTTTTCCTCCACGCCAGCGATAGATAGCTTGTTTAACGTCACCTACAAGTAAAAGAGAGCCGTCTTTGCTATCTTCAGTTTGAGTAAGTGTATTCTCAATAAGTGGTTGTAGGTTTTCCCATTGCATCACAGAGGTGTCCTGAAACTCATCCACAAAAAAGTGCTTGTATTTTTCTCCCATCCGTTCATAGATGAATGGGGCGGGCTGGTTTTTTATTTCTTTATTAATAATGGAATTAAACTGAAACAAAGGCAACACATTTTGCTCCTCTTTTATTTGCTCTAGTTCTTTCTGTACCAGGTTGATGACAGAAAGCGGTGTTAATTTTTTAAGAATGGCTTCTATGAAAAATATGGTTTGGATTAATGTTTTCGTTCTTTCTACTATAGAAATAAATTCTGAGGTAAATCCATCTATTGCATCTGCGGCATCGGGTTTTTGTTTTCTAATTTTTGGCAAATACAAATTTTCATCTCTAATATTTACAAGCCATTTGGTTTGTAAATTAACATTAAAATCGCCATTAGTTAACTTGATAATATAATCATAAAAATACCCTCTGTTAAAGTCTAATCTTTCTAAATCATTTTCATTAATTATTGCTAAAACTATTTTGGACTTTTGAATAATCTCTTTAGCAATAACATCTTTTTTAGATTTTAATGTTTTTTTAAACTGAATAAAATCGGATAGTGACTTATTTTTAAAGCTATTTAAATGAGTTGCGTCGTCTTCATTGGCGAGCATTTTAGAGGTGTTAAACAAATCAAAACTTATATCCCAAGAACGATCGTCGTCGGTTTTTTCTATGGCAAAGTCTATGAGTAGTCTTGTGATAGCCTCATCTGTCCCAGCCTTGTTAATAAGTGCATCTACGGCTTCTGTTAATAAGTTGTCTATATCGAGCATCACCTCAAAATTAGAGGGTAGCTTTAAGTCTTTAGTAAAAGTACGAATCAGTCTATGATTAAAACTATCAATAGTCTCCACACTAAATGCTGCATAATTGTGTAGTAAATGTGCGAGCGTATCACTGGCTCTTTTTTGCAACTCAGGAAGCTCAAGTGCAAGCTCAGTGGCAATATCTAAAAACATCACAGGGGGATGGTCAAGTACTTTCTTATCTGCAAAGTGTACTAGATTTGACACAATGCGCTCTTTCATTTCTGTCACGGCTTTATTAGTAAAAGTCAATGCCAGTAATTGTCTGTAATAACTTACACTTTGCTGTTGTAATAAAGTGCTTAAATAGCGCTTAACTAGACTGTAGGTTTTACCACTACCCGCAGCAGCGTCATAAATAAAGAATGGAGAAGGGGTTTTCAATAGGATTATTTAGTTGCTATAAAAATACATCTTTATCATTAATGACGCTATCAATATTGGCTATTGTGCTATAAAAATCTTATAAAATCTCTAACAGTTTTATACCGTCTGTTTTTGTACTTTTGATTTCGATAAAGATGTACTAACTAAAAAACAAGAATTATGGCTTTCGAATTACCAAAGTTACCCTATGCACACAATGCATTAGCACCTCATATAGATGAACAAACCATGCAAATACACCATGGTAAACATCATCAAGGATACACCAACAAACTAAATGCTGCCATTGAAGGAACAGATTTAGAAGGTAAAACCATTGAGAATATATTAATGAATCTTGATATGGAAAATAAAGGTGTCCGTAATAATGGTGGAGGTTTTTACAACCACAGTCTTTTCTGGGAAGTAATGTCTCCAGATGGTGGAGGAGAACCTACTGGCGAATTAATGGCTGCAATAAATAGCTCGTTTAATTCTTTTGCAGACTTTAAAGAAAAATTCTCGACGGCAGCAAAAACGCAGTTTGGATCTGGATGGGCTTTTTTATGTGTTCATAAGGATGGTTCTTTAGATGTTTGTGGATGTCCTAATCAAGATAATCCGTTAATGCCAGGAGTAGGTTGTGGAGGTACACCTATTTTAGGATTAGATGTTTGGGAACACGCATATTACTTAAACTACCAAAACAGACGTCCAGACTATGTGTCTGCATTCTTTAATGTAATCAACTGGGAAGAAGTAAGCGCACGTTTTGCAAATAATAAATAAGATTTTGATGAACTAGGAAACTGGTTAATTAATAGGAATCCCTTAGGCTATTTTAATAGCTTGAGGGATTTTTTATGTGGAAATAATAGGGGGTTTAATTTTTTTAATGAGAGTTAATCTAGTTGATATTTTTCAAAAATTCCAGATTACAATTTAAATAGTGTTCTTAGCTCGCCACCCCGTTGGATTTTGGGCATAAAAAAGTTGGAAAGCATGTTGAAGGTAGTGATCCCGCTCGCATTAAAAACAGTGATAGATTCATGATTAAGCTTCACTCACGACCCCAGAATTTGCCGCATAAAAAAGATGGAAAGATTGAAGGGTGTTGTAACGACTCGCTGCGCTCGTCACCCCGTTCGATTTTGGGCATAAAAAAAGAAGGAAGGTTGAAGGAGTGTGAGACCGCTCGCAAGATCTAATAATTACAATTTAAATAGTGTTCTTAGCTCGCGACCCCGTTCGATTTTGGGCATAAAAAAGGATGGAAAGATCGAGAGGTGTGAGCGGCTCGTTATACTCGCCACCCCAGAATTTTGGGCATAAAAAAAGATGGAAAGATCCATCTTTTTTTGCCCCAAATCTACCATGAACTTAACCTACTTATGCTATGGTATTGCTCAAATATAAGGTATTCTAATTGTGACTTTTACGTTTTTTAGACCAATTGCCTTAAAATTCGTTAAAAGGCACATTATTGATAAAAAATAAATTATAAAGCAGTGTTTTTGAGGGTTTGAAGTAATTGTGACAAAATAAATGGGGTAGTTTACTAATTATAGAGCCTTTTATAAAACACAAACAAATGTATGGTTTTATGAATCCCTCTAATGCAGTGTCTGTGAAAAATAGCCTTTGCTTGCAAGGCCTTTGTTGGATAAAAAAACATTAAAACATAAAAAAGACAAACATAAGTATGGAGAGAGAATTAAAACCGCTCGCATTAAATCTTAATTATTATCTTAAATAGAAGGCATTGCTCGCGACCCTTAATTTTGAACAAAAAAAGATATTATTAAAACATAAAAAAGACGAACATTTGTCCGTCTTTTTTGTCCCAAATTTTTACCATGAACTTAACCTACTTATGCTATGGTATGATACAAATATATCATAGATATTTTAACTAGCGAAAGAAAATTCTTACTTTTGGATAAAGTGAATTTAAAGTTCGATAAACTAACCTTTTTCCCACAAAAAATCGATTATTAATAAGCTCTATCTGGATTTCCTTCAAAAAAGTGAATGTAAGCGCGGTTTACAACTCGATTACCCCCATTAGTAGGATAGTTACCTGTAAAGTACCAATCGCCTAAGTTTTTAGGACAAGCCTTATTTAAATCTTCTACTTTCTGGAATATCACCTTTACTTTAGAAGTCACACTCTTATCTGTAATAATCTCTGCAATCTTTTCGCTGATCTCTTCATCAGTAAAAGGATCATATAGCTCTTTTACATGATTAATTACTTCACTATCTTTTAGTTCTAATTGCTTCTTACACTTTAAGTAAATTTCTTCAATAATGCCTTCTGTGCCTCTGTCTTTATGAAGTTCTATGGCTGCGTTAAATGCAACTAAGGCCTCTAGTCTAGCCATATCTATACCGTAACAATCTGGATAACGTATTTGTGGGGCAGAAGAAACAACTACTATTTGTTTAGGGTTAAGACGGTCTAACATCCTTAAAATACTTTTCTTCAAAGTAGTACCACGTACAATGCTATCATCAATAATAACGAGGTTATCTTCAGGTTTTACAACGCCATAGGTCACATCATAAACATGGGCCACTAGGTCATCACGGCTACTATCATCTGTAATAAAAGTACGCAGCTTTACATCTTTGATGGCAATCTTCTCAGTTCTAATCTTATGTGCTTGAATTTGGCGGAGGCGCGCTTCTGTTAGATTTCCAGCCTCTTTTAAGATGGCTTCGTTTTTCTGTTCGTTGAGTTCGTTTTGTGCTGCGTCTAACATTCCGTAAAAAGAAGTCTCTGCGGTATTAGGGATAAAAGAGAAAACACTATTTTCTGTATCGTAATCTATTGCTTCCAGCACTTTAGGCATAATTAATCGCCCCAATTCTTTACGTTCTTGATAAATCTCTGCATCACTACCACGAGAAAAATAGATGCGCTCAAAAGAACAGGACTTTTGTTCCAATGGCTCAAGAATTTGCTCCATACTAACCGCACCACTTTTTTTAATTAATAGCGCAGCTCCTCTATCAATTTCTTTAACTTCGTCAAAGGGAACGTTAAACACCGTTTGGATTACGGGGCGTTCACTTGCCACAACTACCACCTCATCATCTTTATAATAGTATGCAGGTCTTATTCCTGCAGGATCACGCAATACAAAAGCATCTCCGTGACCTAATAATCCCGCCATGGCATATCCGCCATCCCAGTCTTTAGCAGATTTTTTGAGCACTTTTGCCATATTGAGATTTTCTACTATATAAGGAGAAGAATCAATTTTACTCAACCCTTTCTTTTTAGCTTGCTTGTATAACTTACGCACGGCATCATCCAGAAAATGACCTATTTTTTCCATTACTGTAATGGTGTCTGCTTTTTCTTTTGGGTGCATACCAAGCTTGATGAGCGTGTCAAAAAGCTCTGTAGTATTGGTCATATTAAAGTTGCCGGCAATAATAAGATTGCGGTGCATCCAGTTATTGGTTCGTAAAAAAGGGTGCACGTTCTCTACACTGTTTCCACCAAAAGTTCCATAACGCACATGCCCTAAAATCAATTCACCTAGGTAGGGGATTAGTTTTTTCTGAGCCGCTACATCATCCTTCAGGTCTGGATTGGTTTCAAACTCTGCGTTAATTCGCGAATTAATTTGCGCAAAAATATCTTGAATAGGCTGTGATTGGTTAGACCTAACTCGACTTATATAGCGATCACCAGGAGTTACATCTAACTTTATACTTGCAAACCCAGCGCCATCTTGCCCACGGTTATGCTGTTTTTCCATCAATAAGTACATCTTGTTTACACCATAAAAAGCAGATCCATACTTCTTTTTATAGAATTCAAGGGGTTTAAGTAGGCGTACCATCGCGATACCGCACTCGTGTTTTAAAGCGTCACTCATATTTATTTCCCTTGTCAAAGGGAATTTGGTTTTAGGTGTTAAAACTTATTTTAGTACTTCGGAAACATTAAATACTCATTTTCTTTGCTTCTATTAGACCGCCTAGCTCCTTCATAGTCGTTTTCATTATCTTCTGCGTAAGGTTGTTTTCTTAGTAAAGATACAGTTTCAAATGGAGAAAATTTCCGAAGAGATTGTCATCCTTGTATCATCAAAAAAGCGCCTAATTTTTAGGCGCTCAGTATTAATTTAATTTTATATCGTATTGCGTTAAGCTCTTAAACTGATGCAAGCGTTGATCCACTTCTATTCTAGTGAGGCTCTCCATACGTTCCGTTCCAAATTTCTCTACAGCAAAAGAGGCTAAACAGGAGCCGTAAATAATTGCCCGTTTCATATTATTAAAACTATAATCCTCAGTGTTAGCTAAATACCCCGTAAAACCTCCTGCAAATGTGTCTCCGGCTCCAGTTGGGTCAAAAACTTCGGCTAGTGGTAAAGCTGGTGCAAAGAACATTTGATCTTTATAGAATAATAACGCACCGTGTTCTCCTTTTTTAATTACCACATATTGCGGTCCCATTGTCATAATTTTTTTAGCCGCAGTGACTAAAGAGTATTCCCCACTTAATTGTCTAGCTTCTTCGTCATTAATGGTAATCACATCAACTTTGGCAATTACTTTTTTAAGATCATCTAAGGCCACGTCCATCCAAAAATTCATGGTGTCTAGCACAACAAGTTTTGGGTTATTCATTTGCTCAATCACGCCCATTTGTACCATGGGATGCAAGTTGCCTAACATCACTACTTCTGCATCTTTATATGCTTCTGGAACGACAGGGTTAAAGGTCTCTAATACATTTAGCTCTGTTGCTAAGGTATCTCTAGAGTTCATATCATTGTGATATTTACCGCTCCAGAAAAAGGATTTTCCCTCTTTTACAATCTCAAGCCCTTCTAGATTCATGCCTTTTCCAGCCATCATGTCTAGATCCTTCTGCAAAAAATCACCCCCTACAACAGAAACTATGGCGCTGTCTGTGTCAAACTGCGCTGCAGATAAACCAATATAAGTGGCAGCTCCGCCTAAAATTTTATCTGTCTTTCCAAAAGGAGTTTCAATAGCATCAAATGCGACGGTTCCTACAATTACAAGTTTGCTCATTGTGAATGCCCGAAAAGTCGGGTACCTTTTTGTTTTAAATTTAAGCTGCAAATTTACCAAAAAAGAACGAATAGATTCATTCAATTTTTGAAAAGATAGAATGGAGGATGGTTTCATTTTATTGACTAACTTTGTGTGACTTCACCAATTATTAGCTTTATGAAAATCAGTGCTGCTGTTCTCTTTTTTTTAGTTTTAATTCACTTCAATACGTCTTTGTTAGCACAAAAAGAAACGCCTTTTGCTGCGCAACAAAAGCTTTATGCAAAAGGAAACTCAGTGCTTATAGGTAATACTATATTAGGCAAGCACCCAAAATATGCCTTTGATGAGATTAAAACGCTCAATGACCAGGTGCCTCTTAACTTTGTAGATGTAGATGAAGATGACAGCACTTTTAGTTCTAGTTCTGCTTCATTTACTTTGCCGGCTTCTGCTAAGAAAATAAAATTTGCAGGTTTGTACTGGGGAGGTTTATATCCAGCTCAAAGCTCTTCTAAGCGCAAGGGTAAACGTAGAATGAAATACGACTATTTAGGAGAGCGTGACCCAAAAGTAAACGAGATCAAATTAAAAATTAACGATGTCGACTATGAGGATATCATTGGGCAAGTAATTTTTGACAGTAAAGCAAAGGGTCCTTTTGCAAAAGAATCGCCGTATGCGTGTTTTGCAGATGTAACGACACAAGTATCAAAACTAAAAAATGAAGTTTCTATTACTGTAGCTAATATTAGAGCCACTACTGGTTTTATTGAAGGGGGTGCTGCTGCAGGCTGGTTGTTATATGTGGTATATGAAGATGACTCGCAAGCTCCTAAATACTTTACGTCTTACACTGGTTTTAGAGAAGTAAGTAAAGAAGTTGTCGAGGTGGTTTTTGAAGACCTACAACCAGCAACTAAAAATACTACAGCATCAAAAATAATGATGGCAACCCTTGAAGGAGATACTAGAATTAAAGGAGATGCTTGTGCTATTTATAGTGATGTAAAAGAGCAATTTATGCCCTTGACAACAGAAAATAGACCCGCTAATAATTTTTTTAATAGTACCGTTAGTGTAGGGTATGATGTCCCTACTACAAGAACTCCTGCAAGTAAAAACACACTTGGGTTTGACCTATTAAAAATGAACGTACCAGATAGTACAATTACCACAAACACGACAGATGCAACAATACGACTAAGTACAAAACAAGATCGATTCTATACTTTTTTCTTAGCCTTTGAGACTGAAATAGAAGCCGTGGTTTTAGAAGCGCAAACAACCACAGTAGTTCTTGAAAAAGAAGTGATAATGGATGAAACCATAGTTGCTCCAGTTGTAAAAAAACCGGTTGGAGTAGTTGCTGGACCGCCACCTGTTTTTACAAATCCTGTGCCTCAAAATACCAATGTATCCGTCGTGCAACCAAAGCCTACTGCAGATCAAGAAGTTCCAATTTCTGGGGAACAAGCGGAGGTGGCTGAAATTGATATTGAAAAAGAAGCTGAACTTGATGAAGAAGAGCGACTAACTATTGATTTAAATAATATAAAAAGTAGACCTGTAGTCTCATCAAAAGGAATGATTGCAGGCTATTATTTAGTAACAAACGTGTTTGAAAGCAAAACCAATGCGGCACAATGGAAAAGCAGACTTAATGAAGAAGGATATAATGCCCGTACGTTTATTAATGAAGAGAATGAAACCACCTACGTGTATATAGAGAGTAGTAAAACACCAGAAGAGATGCAAGGCCGTAAAGAGGTAGTTCGACAAATACCTCACCTTGCAAAGACTTGGGTCTGTCGTGTTAATTTGTAAAATTATTTTCTCCCAAAATCTGCTGGAATTTCACCCCACGCCTTTGTTTCCCACTTCACCACTTGTGTTTTATAGGTATTCACCTTTAACCACGTTTCAGCTCTTTTTACAAGGTCGAGCACATCTTTGTTTTTTGGTCCCCAGGTGAGTTTACTGTTACACCTTTTTTTCTTGACCCAGCCCATGGCGATTCTAGAATCTGTATATAAAATACGATCGCTATTCTGTTTTTGGAGATAAGCAAGCCCATGAACAAGTGCTAAAAATTCTCCTACATTATTTGTTCCTTTTGCAAATGGTCCTTGATGAAATAATTGTCTTTTAGTCTGGGTATCTACACCACGATATTCCATAATACCAGGATTGCCACTAGAAGCAGCATCTACAGCGATAGAATATAAATTGGGTTCGCCATAAGCGGCTTTTTCCGCTGCGGAAAGTGTCTTTTTCTTTTTACTTAATCCTTTTCCTTTATACTCTTTGTACTCTTTATTAAAAGCAATTTTCGCTGCTGCCTGAGAGGCAAAACTCATATATTGCGCGCCAGAAACCCCTTTTATGGCAGCTTGGCATTTTTTCCAACTATCATAGATCCCTGCAGGATTGCCAAACCAGACTACGTAATATTTTTTTGGCTTACTCATTAAGACTTGGATTTATTGTTGATTGCTGCTTTCCAAAAATCCCTTCTATAACTTTAGGTAACCATTCATACTCTAATTGATGCACCTTTGTTGCTACATCATCTGCTGTATCTTTGGGGAACACTTCTGTTTGTGCTTGGAAAATTATAGCACCTTCATCATACTTTTCATTTACATAATGAATAGTAATACCTGTTTCTGTTTCTTTATTTGCAACTACTGCATTATGAACGTGACGACCATACATTCCTTTCCCTCCATATTTGGGAAGGAGGGCCGGATGAATATTTAAGACTTTATTTGGGTACTCACGGAGTATGATTTCTGGAAATTTCAGAAGAAAGCCCGCTAAGATAATGAGATCTGGCGCTAGAGATTTAAGGTTCATTACCAGACCTTCAGGGGATAACATTTCGGCTTTACTAAATGCGAGCGCCTTTATTTTAGAGGCTTTAGCGCGTTCTAATACTTTGGCATCCTTCTTGTTTGATAGCACACAGACAACCTCAACACTTTGAGAAGTTGCAAAGTAGTTTATTACGTTTTGAGTATTGGTACCGTTACCCGAAGCAAAAATCACCAGTCGCTTCTTCATATTGTTTAGGGTTTTCTAGAAGTTAATTAATTACAAAAGTACGCATTGGGTTTTCACTTCGCTCAGAAATGTTTAAATTACCACCACATTTTAAATATAAAATGGTGTTTTAAGTTAAAATATTTTATTTTTGCGACTTATTAAATTTATAAAAAACAAACATTATGTCAGACATTGCATCAAGAGTAAAAGCAATTATCGTAGATAAATTAGGTGTGGACGAGAACGAAGTTGTAAACGAAGCTAGCTTCACAAACGACTTAGGAGCAGACTCACTAGATACGGTAGAGCTTATTATGGAATTCGAAAAAGAATTCGACATTCAGATTCCAGACGATCAAGCTGAAAACATTGCGACCGTAGGTCAAGCAGTTTCATATATCGAAGAGAACAAATAAGACAACTTCTTTATGGAACTTAAGCGAGTTGTAGTAACAGGACTAGGTGCCCTAACACCCATTGGTAACAACATCACAGAATATTGGGATGGACTTAAAAATGGCAAAAGCGGATGCGCACCTATAACGTATTTTGATACTGAAAAGTTCAAGACACAATTTGCTTGTGAGATAAAGAATTTTGATCCTTTACAACATTTTGATCGTAAGGAGGCTCGTAAACTAGACAAGTTTGCCCAATACGCATTAGTGAGTAGCGATGAAGCTATTGCAGATGCAGGGATAGATCTTGACACTGTAGACAAATTTCGCGTAGGCGTAATCTGGGGTGCTGGTATAGGAGGTATTGAGACGTTTCAAAACGAAGTAATAAATTTTGCAGAAGGGGATGGAACGCCACGTTTCAACCCCTTTTTTATTCCAAAAATGATAGCAGATATTGCCCCCGGTAATATTTCTATCAAACATGGATTTATGGGGCCTAATTATACAACGGTCTCTGCGTGTGCTTCTTCGGCAAACGCAATGATAGATGCACTTAACTATATTAGATTAGGTACTTGCGATATTATTGTGACTGGAGGTAGTGAAGCTGCGGTAACGCAAGCTGGAGTAGGTGGTTTTAATGCTATGCACGCATTATCTACCCGTAATGAAGATATGGCTAGTGCGTCTAGACCTTTTGATGCTACCCGTGATGGGTTTGTATTAGGCGAAGGTGCTGGTGCATTAATCCTAGAAGAATACGAACATGCAAAAGCACGTGGTGCTAAAATTTATGCCGAGGTTATAGGTGGAGGGATGTCAAGTGATGCATATCATATGACGGCGCCTCATCCTGACGGAATAGGCGTAGAACGCGTAATGCATAATTGTTTAAACGATGCTGGTATTGATGCTAGCCAAGTAGACGCAATTAACACACACGGAACCTCAACACCGTTAGGTGATGTGGCAGAATTAAAAGCAATTAGTAAAGTTTTTGGTGCACATGCAAATGACATCAACATAAACTCTACAAAATCAATGACCGGACACTTATTAGGTGCTGCCGGTGCAATAGAGGCAATTGCTTCTATATTATCTATGAAGCACAGCCTTGTGCCTCCTACGATAAACCACACAACAGTAGACGAAAATATTGATCCTTCATTAAATCTAACACTTAATAAAGCGCAAGCTCGAGAAGTGAATATTGCTATGAGTAATACGTTTGGATTTGGAGGCCACAATGCTTGTGTATTGTTTAAAAAGCTTGATGCCTAAAAAACATGGCGTCAATAAAAAACATATTTAATTCCCGTTCTGCTAAGGACGGGGATTTTTTTTTGGTGATCAAAAAGCTTCTGGGGTTTAAACCAAAAGACATCACTCTTTACGAAGAAGCGTTCACCCATCGCTCTACTAATGAGAAAACAAGTGAAGGACACGCACAGAATTACGAACGATTAGAATTTTTAGGCGATGCCATGTTGAGTGCAGTGATAGCCGCACACTTGTATAATGAAGTGCCAGGTGGTAACGAAGGCTACCTAACAAAAATGCGATCTAAAGTAGTGAGCAGAGAACACCTTAACGAACTAGGTCGGGACTTAGAACTCATAAAACAAGTACGAACTCATATTCCAATAAAGCAATTTGGCGGAAACATTCACGGGAATGTTTTTGAATCGTTAGTTGGCGCTATTTTTTTAGATAGAGGCTATAAGTATTGCGAGAAGTTTATCTATAAGCGCGTTATAAAACCATATGTAGATATTAAGAAACTAGAAGGTAAGGTGATTAGCTATAAAAGCCTTTTTATAGAATGGTGCCAGAAACATAAATCACAATTTAAGTTTGCGGTTTACGAAGATACGGGTAATGATAAGCTAAAGCATTTTGCTGTAAAACTGCATCTAGATGATAAAGTTGTGGGCAAGGCAAGAGCCACCTCAAAAAAGAAAGCCGAAGAGATGGCCGCAAAAAGAGCCTATTATAAATTACAAAAGGCTATAGATAAAGATTTTTCATAATTCGCAATTTACCCGATCTTTACGAGTTGTACCCCTACTTGACTACAACATTAGTACATTCACAAAAATTTAAGGTCCCCTGTACATCGCTCTTGCTTTGTAATGTTTATTTTTAACAGGTAAAAAAATAGATGGGCGTTCAGAAATTAATATTAACAGACGACTTTGCAGAAGATTTTTTGCTTGTTGCTATACATTGTAGTGAGGAAGCTTATAAAGTCGCATTTTTATTAAATCAATTTGCAGGATTGCGATTACAGCGAAGCAGATTAGATCTTGAATATACCAACAAGGGGCTCGACATTACATTCCCCTTATTTGATTTTGAAGACGAGATGCGTTATATCAATTATGATCTCGTTGCAAATAAATGCAAATCTAAGTCTGCAAGAGTGACAAGCACTGGAGGCCTTTTTGAGGATGAGAACATTTCAGAAATGATCACCACCCATTTAATTCCAGAATACAAGCAAGTAGACTTTTTTCTGAAAATTTCTACAGATGCCCCATCTATCGCGATACGGAAAATTGTGACAGATATTAATACCATAAAGCAGGTCATATCTGCTTACCAAATTGAAACAGAACAACTGAAATCTATAAATAATTTAATTTTTGACTAATGCCAAATCAAAAGAAGACGAAAATAGTTGCTACCCTAGGGCCAGCAACAGAAGATAGAGAGGTCCTAAAGCAAATGATTATAGAAGGCGTAAATGTCTTTAGAGTCAACTTTTCGCATGCAGATTATGACAACGTAAAAAAGACCGTTGCAACCATAAGAGAACTAGGACAAGAACTAGGAACAAGTACAGCAATTTTAGGAGACTTACAAGGTCCAAAATTGCGTGTGGGTATTATGAAAGAAGAGGTGGTTGTGAATCCAGGAGATACTATTTCCTTTTGTACAGGCGAAGAATTTGAAGGCACTTCTAAGAAAGTGTATATGAACTATGATAATTTTCCTAGAGACGTAAAAAAAGGAGAACGCATTTTACTAGATGATGGTAAATTAATGTTTGAAGTTCTTGAGACAGACGGCAAGCACGAAGTTAAAACTAAAGTCATTCAAGGAGGCCCTTTGCGTTCTAGAAAAGGAGTAAATCTTCCCAACACAGACATCTCATTGCCAGCATTAACGACTAAGGATAAAGAGGATGCTGTTTTTGCGATCTCCTTGGAAGTTGATTGGATTGCACTGTCATTTGTACGCCACGCAGAAGACCTAAAAGAATTACAGGCCTTGATAGAAGCCCATAGTGAGCACAAAATTCCTATCATCGCTAAGATTGAAAAACCAGAAGCTGTTAAGAATATTGATAAAATTGTAGCCTATTGTGATGGACTCATGGTGGCCAGAGGAGATTTAGGTGTTGAGGTACCAGCTGCAGAAGTGCCGTTAATACAAAAGCAACTTGTTTTAACCGCTAAGCGCGCTAGAATACCAGTAATTATTGCCACACAGATGATGGAAACGATGATTACATCACTCACCCCTACACGTGCAGAAGTAAATGACGTCGCAAACTCTGTCATGGATGGAGCAGATGCCGTGATGCTTTCTGGTGAAACTTCTGTGGGTAAATATCCAGTAGATGTGATAAAAACAATGGCTACCATTTGTAAAAATGTAGAGAACAGTGATTTAATTAATGTACCACAGGAACCGCCTCACGTGCGTACCAATAGGTACATTACAAAGTCTATTTGTTATCACGCAGCAAATATGGCAAACGAGATAGATGCAAAAGCAATATGTACATTAACAAATAGTGGATATACCGCTTTTCAGATTTCTGCTTGGCGACCGGACGCACATATCTTAGTGTTTACTAGTAACCATCGTATACTTTCTAGATTGAACTTATTATGGGGTGTAAAGGCTTTTTACTACGACAAGTATGTGAGTACAGATGAAACGGTAGAAGATGTGAATGCAATCGCTAAAGAGCGTGGCTTTGTAGGTAAAGGAGACTATTTAATTAATCTAGCGGCTATGCCTATTGTAGATAAAGGAATGGTAAATACCTTAAGAGTGAGTCAAGTGAAATGATAAAACTTCTGTTACAATGTGTTGCTTGTTTGCTACTGTGTACTTCTGTTACTAGTTGTAGTTCGTTACAATATCGTCAAACAGACGCAGAATTAAAGAAGGAGTTTGAAACTGTAAATAGCGATATATCTGTTGATTATTATGTTGATGAAACTGCTGGTTTAAAAGTACGATCATTAAAAGCCGAACGACCAGAAAATGAGATCACTATCGTTTTTTTTCATGGATCGCCTAGTTCCCTCTCTGCATGGAACAGCTATTTAAAAGACACAACGCTTCAAAGAAAAGCAAATCTAATAGCCTTAGATAGACCGGGCTATGGCTACTCAGGGTTTGGAAAATCTTTAGTATCAAAACAAGAACAGGGCGAAGTAATGAGCCATTGGATTGATCATTATCAACTAAAAAATGTAATCGTAGTTGGCACCTCGTATGGGGGTCCAGTTGCTGCCAGAATAGCGACAGTAAATGATAACATAAAGGGAGTAGTAATGATTTCTCCGGCCATTGACCCTAATCAGGAGAAACATATCTGGCAGTCAAAATTTACGCAATGGTGGCTCACCCGATGGCTGGTACCCACTGGATATCGTGTTGCTGGAGATGAGAAAACCACTCATGCAATAGAGTTAGAAAAGTTGGAAAAGGATTGGGATAAAGTAAGTGTACCCGTAATACATATTCACGGGGATACAGATGCTATTGTTCCCTTCGGAAATGTCAATTACACAAAGCGCGTATTTAAGGATATTAAAATAATAGAAATCCCAAACAAAGGGCACGAAATAGCTTGGAGAAATCCAGAAATTGTACTGCCGTATTTG
>CALIAF010000012.1 GCA_938041335.1 uncultured Ulvibacter sp.
ATTGATGAAGTTGACGACAAGCAATTACAAGAATTTGAAAAACTAGTAGCCGAAAATTTTGTTGACACTTTAGATGACGAAGTGGTAGAAGGAACTGTAATACATATTACAGATCGTGATGCTATTATTGACATCAATGCAAAATCTGAAGGCGTTATTTCTTTAAACGAATTTCGTTACAATCCTAACTTAGCGGTTGGCGATAAAGTAGAAGTATTAATTGATGTTCGTGAAGATGCAACTGGACAATTAGTATTATCTCACAGAAAAGCAAGAGTAATTAAGGCATGGGATCGTGTAAATAGCGCTCATGATACAGGTGAAATTGTAAACGGTTTTGTTAAGTGCAGAACAAAAGGAGGTATGATTGTAGATGTTTTTGGAATTGAAGCATTCTTACCAGGTTCTCAGATAGATGTTAAGCCTATACGTGATTACGATCAGTATGTAAACAAAACAATGGAATTCAAGGTTGTGAAAATAAACCATGAATTTAAAAACGTTGTTGTTTCTCATAAAGCACTTATTGAGGCTGATATTGAAGAACAGAAAAAAGAAATCATTGGTCAATTAGAAAAAGGACAAGTATTAGAAGGTGTTGTAAAAAACATTACTTCTTATGGTGTCTTCGTAGATCTTGGTGGAGTAGATGGATTAGTACACATAACAGACCTTTCTTGGTCTCGTATTAACCACCCTAACGAGATTGTAGAATTAGATCAGAAATTAAACGTTGTAATCCTTGACTTTGATGAGGACAAAACACGTATCCAGCTTGGTCTTAAGCAGTTAAGTGCACACCCTTGGGAAGCACTTGGCGATGAGCTTAAGATAGGTGATAAAGTAGAAGGTAAAGTTGTTGTAATCGCAGATTACGGTGCATTTATCGAAGTAACAGAAGGTGTGGAAGGATTGATCCACGTAAGCGAAATGTCTTGGTCTACTCATTTACGTAGTGCACAAGATTTTGTAAACGTTGGTGATAAAGTGAACGCACAAATCTTAACGCTAGACAGAGAAGAGCGCAAGATGAGCCTTGGTATCAAGCAATTGACGCCAGACCCTTGGACGGATATTACTACTAAATACCCTGTAGGTTCACTGCACAAAGGTATTGTACGTAACTTTACTAACTTTGGTGTTTTTGTAGAACTAGAAGAAGGAATTGATGGATTAATTTACATCTCTGACTTATCTTGGACTAAGAAAATCAAGCATCCAAGTGAGTTTACTAACGTAGGTGATACGCTAGAAGTTAAAGTACTTGAGTTAGACGTTGAAGGACGTAAGTTAAGTTTAGGTCACAAACAAACTGAGGAGAACCCTTGGGATAAGTATGAGGCTGAATTTGCAGTAGGAACTAAGCATACAGCATCTATTGATGAGGTTGTAGACAAAGGAGCTGTAATTAACTTTAACGAAGACATCTCTGCATTTGTACCTAAGCGTCACCTTGAGAAAGAAGACGGAACAGATGTGAAGAAAGGGGAAGAAGCAGAATTCCAAATTATTGAGTTCAACAAAGAATTCAAGAAAGTGGTAGCTTCTCATATGTCTATTCATAAAGAAGAAGAAGCGAAAATTGTAAAGCAAGCGGCTGTAAAGGCTAAAAAGCAAGCTGATGAGTCTAAACCTACATTAGGGGATGCAAACTCAGCATTACAAGCGCTTAAAGATAAAATGGACGGGAAGTAAGATTCTCTAAGTTTTTAATACTTAAAAGCCTTTCATTTATTTGAAAGGCTTTTTTTTATGAAAAATAGTGTAATTTTGTATCCTGATTATAAATCAGAAACTTCTATGAGCCAAAAAGTGTTACTCAACGCAACAGAAGTGCAAATAGCACTTCATCGACTGGCTTGTCAATTAATTGAAAATCACGATACATTTAGTAATACCGTTCTTGTAGGCATACAGCCACGAGGCATTTTTCTTGCCGAACGTTTAAAAACGATGCTCCAAGAAGAATATGAAATTAAAAATATCCAGTTAGGGTACTTAGACATCACTTTCTATCGTGATGACTTTAGAAGGTCAGAAAAACCTCTTGAAGCAAATAAGACACAACTCAATTTTGTAGTAGAAGATAAGAAAGTCGTTTTTATTGATGATGTGTTATACACAGGAAGAAGTATTAGAAGCGCATTAACAGCAATACAAGATTTTGGGCGCCCACTAGAAGTAGAGTTGCTTACATTGATAGATAGACGCTTTAGTAGGCATTTGCCTATACAACCAGATTATAGGGGAAGACAAGTAGATGCCATAGGCGACGAGAAAGTAAAAGTATGCTGGAAAGAGAATGATGGAGAAGACGCAGTATATCTAATGAATAGTTAAATTATCAGCGTAAATAGCAATACGAGTATTAAATACTATTGAAAGAATAAGATGGAATTAAGTGTAGACCATTTATTAGGGATTAAATATATCACTGAAGATGATATCCAACTCATTTTTGAGACGGCAGACCATTTTAAAGAGGTAATCAATAGACCTATTAAAAAAGTGCCTTCGCTTAGAGATATTACTATTGCCAACTTATTTTTTGAAAACAGCACCCGAACCAGACTCTCTTTTGAGCTAGCAGAAAAAAGACTTTCTGCAGATGTTATTAATTTTTCTGCAGCTTCTTCATCTGTTAAGAAAGGAGAGACCCTTATAGATACTGTAAACAATATTCTATCTATGAAAGTGGATATGGTTGTGATGCGTCATCCTAACCCAGGAGCAGGAGTTTTTCTTTCTAGACATGTAGATGCAAAAATTATTAATGCAGGTGATGGGGCACACGAGCACCCTACACAAGCCTTATTGGATACCTATTCTATAAGAGAGCGATTAGGGGATGTAGCTGGGAAAAAAGTGGTAATCGTTGGTGATATTCTGCACTCTAGAGTAGCGCTTAGTAATATCTTCGCCTTAAAAAAATTAGGAGCCGAAGTGAAGGTATGTGGCCCAAAGACCTTAATGCCAAAGCACATAGAATCATTAGGTGTAAAATATGAGCCCTCCTTAATAAAAGCACTTAATTGGTGTGATGTAGCAAATATGCTCCGTGTTCAAAATGAACGTATGGATGTGAGTTATTTTCCGTCTACACGAGAATACACACAACAGTATGGAGTGAATAAGAACGTGCTAAACAATCTAGATAAAGAGATTGTATTAATGCACCCAGGCCCAATTAATAGAGGAGTAGAGATTACTAGTGACGTAGCAGACAGTAAGCAAGCCATAATTCTAGATCAAGTTCAAAATGGGGTTGCAGTGCGTATGGCCGTCATCTATTTGCTAGCAGCAAAAATAAATAGAGGCGTGGCAATTCATTAAAAGAAAGATTATGAAGATTGAAAATAAAGAAAATTACGTCATCTTAGCTGATGAATATAATGACATCAACGATTTTGTGTCTTTTTTAGAATACCAAATTCCGGCAAAATATAAAGGACAAAATGTAGTGCTTAATCTTTTAGATTATGATGCGCTTACATTGGAGCAACTCGTTCTGTTTATGAAAGTGAATACAAAACATCGTGCTACAAAGCAATCTTTTGTAATCGTAACAAACACTGTTGATCCAGATGAAATTCCAGACGAGTTAATAGTAGTGCCTACCTTGCAAGAGGCCGAAGATATAATTGAGATGGAAGAGATTGAGCGGGATCTAGGCTTCTAGCTTCGATACAATTTTCTTTTTTCCTTCGGAAAAGTGAAAACCACTCAGCTCCCTTTAATTGTTAGATTTTATTGAAATGAAAGGCTTAGATTAGCTAAAATAATTCGTATTAATAGTATCTTCTTATTTCAAATCTATACAGACTACTCTTAATACTTTGTACTAAATACTTAATACTAATCAATGAAACTCACCATCCTAGGCTGTCATTCTGCTACTCCCAGATGGGATGCACATCCTACTTCTCAAATACTGGAAGTAAAGGGGCATTTGTTTTTAATAGATTGTGGAGAGGGTACCCAGGTGCAACTGCGACGTTATAAAATTAAGTTTGCAAGAATCAAGCACATTTTTATTTCGCATTTACACGGAGATCATTTTTTTGGTTTGGTGGGCTTGGTCTCTACATTTAGATTATTGGGTAGAGAGGCAGATTTGCACATTTATGGGCCTAAAGGAATTAAAGAAGCGATTACCTTGCAGTTAAAATTGGGTAAATCTTGGACTAACTATGGGCTGTATTTCCACGAATTAGAGAACACCGAGTCTGAAGTGATTTTTGAAGATGATTCTGTACTCGTAAAGACAGTTCCCTTAGTGCATAGAGTGTACACCAATGGCTTTTTAATTTCTGAAAAAGTCACAGAACGACCTTTAGATATAAATGCTTGTAGAAGACATAAAATAGATAAAAGCTATTTTAACAAAATTAAGCAAGGTGGAGACGTCAAAGCAGAAGATGGTTCTGTAATAAAAAACGAACTTTTAACCCTAGCCCCAGATCTGCCAAAATCGTACGCTTTTTGTAGTGATACCGTTTATCATCCTGCCGTTGTGCCCATTATTAAGGGAGCTACCATGTTGTATCACGAAGCAACCTTCTTAGAGTCGCATAAGGACTTGGCTATTAAAACAAAACATAGCACTGCAAAAGAAGCGGCGACTATTGCAAAGGATGCAGCAGTGGGTGGGCTCATAGTTGGACATTATTCTGGTAGATATGGCGACCACGAACTCTTTAAAACAGAAGCTCAAGAAATTTTTAAAAACGTGATTGTGGGCAGAGACGGCCTCGAAGTTTCTTTTTAAATGCAACAGCATTCATTATTCAACATTATTCGGAAATTCTAAAAAAAGTGGAATAGGTGTCTTTTTCATTTACTGCAATAACTTTCTTCTCAACACTATTGGATTAACATTTAATCCAAATTTAATTTAGACCATTCTTTGTTGCGCTGCATTCTTTGTAACTTTACATAAACTAGTTTAATGACAAAAGACCTGCACGCATACCGAAAATCTTACGAAAAAGGCGAACTCAATGATGCCTTAGTCGCAGAGAATCCTTTTACTCAATTTAGTCAATGGTTTTCTGTCGCAGATGACAGTGAGCTTATAGATGAGGCAAACGCAATGACCTTAAGTACTGCAGATGCTTCTGGTATGCCTAATGCTAGAATAGTGCTTTTAAAAGAGTTTAGTAAAGATGGCTTTGTTTTTTACAGCAATTACGGTAGTGATAAAGGACAGGCTATTGCTGCTAACAATCAAGTGTGTACCTCTTTTTTTTGGATAGGCCTTGAGCGCCAAGTTATTATAAAGGGTAATGCGATTAAAGTTTCAGAAGAAAAATCTATTGCCTATTTTGCATCACGTCCTCGTGCTAGCCAATTGGGTGCGCTAGTAAGTAATCAAAGTGCAAAAATAGCATCGAGAGCTGTCCTTGAAGAAAAATTAGCGGCATTAGAAAAGAAATATGAAGGTAAAGACATCCCAAAACCAGAAAACTGGGGAGGCTATTTAATACAGCCTGTTGCGTTTGAGTTTTGGCAAGGAAGACGAAGCAGATTACACGATAGAATACAATATACGCTTCACGAGAGGGAATGGATAAAATCTAGATTACAACCTTAACAGGATGGATGAATTAAAATTTCAATAGGAAAAATGAAAAAACTATATATGTGTCGCCACGCAAAATCGTCGTGGAAACATGAGGTAACAGATCATCAAAGACCTTTAAAAGGACGCGGCAAAAGAGATGGCGTTTTAATGTCTAAACACTTGGCAGAAAATAGTGAAGCTCCAGAATTAATAGTGACCAGCGAGGCTGTGAGAGCATTTTCTACAGCATTATATTTTAAAGAAGCTTGGAAAATTTCTGATAAAGATTTTATAAAAAATAATAGTCTTTACGATTTTAGTGGTCAGCAAGTGATGCAGGTGATTAAAGAGTTAGATGATAACAAAAACTGCATCATGATTGTAGGGCATAACCACGCATTTACATCTATAGCAAATATGCTAGGAAATGAATATATGGATAATTTGCCCACCTGTGGTTTTGTAGCCATTGAATTTAATGTTGACAAATGGCAAGATATTAATAGTGGTAAAACGGTACAACGCGTTTTTCCAAGAGATTTAAAATAACGTATTCGCTTATTTATGACAGCAAAAAAAGGAATAGTAACTACAGATAATGTGTACACCAATAGAGAATTAAGTTGGCTTCAGTTTAATGCTCGTGTATTGCAAGAGGCTGAAGATAAAACAACGCCATTAATTGAGCGATTAAGGTTTTTAGGAATTTTCTCTAATAACCTAGATGAGTTTTTTAAGGTACGCTACGCCACCATTAAACGTATTGCAGAAGCCGGTAAAGGAGGTAGAAGTTATTTAGGTGGTTTTAGTGCAAAAGAACTACTAGTAAAAATTACCGAAACTGTTATTGAGCAACAGAAAACGAGTTTGAGAATTCTTAGCGCCATTAAAACAGAGCTTCAAAAAGAGAATATATTTATTATTACAGAAAAAGAAGTCACCAGAGAACAAAGCGTTTTTATAACAGAATACTTTACAAGTAAGGTAAGCCCAGCTTTAATGACGATAATGATAGGTGAGCTAGAAAAATTTCCTGCATTAAAAGATAGCGCGGCGTATCTCGCCATCAAAATGGTAATGTCTAAGGATGATGATACTTTTGAGACAAAAAATAATTATGCACTTATAGAAATCCCAAGGTCGATAGATCGTTTTGTAGTTTTACCCAAAGATGGAGAAAAACAATATATTATTATTCTTGATGATTTAATTCGTTACAGTTTGCACAATATATTTAGCATTTTTAAATATGATAAAATTTCGGCACACATGATTAAGATTACTCGTGATGCTGAGCTTGATATAGACAGTGACTTAAGTAGGAGTTTTATTGATAAAATATCTAAAAGTGTAAAAAACAGAAGTGCCGGTGACCCTGTACGCTTTGTGTATGATAAGAGTATAGACAAAGTGACACTTGACTATTTAATGAATAAGATGGGTGTAGATAATACAGATAGTGTGATTCCAGGAGGTCGTTATCATAACCGTCGAGATTATATGAAGTTTCCAAGTTTAGGACGTAAAGATTTACAATATGATAAAATTGTACCACTACCTATAAAAGGACTTAATTTACAGAGCAGTCTTTTTGCAGCGATTGCAGAGAAAGATTACCTAATGTACGCACCGTATCAAACCTATTCGTACGTTGTAAAATTATTACGTGAAGCGGCTTTAGACCCAAATGTTAGGACCATTAAAATTACTATTTATCGTCTTGCCGAAATATCACACATTGCAAGTTCGTTAATAAATGCTGCAAAAAACGGCAAAGAAGTTACCGTGCAAATAGAATTGCAAGCCCGTTTTGACGAAGCGGCAAACATAAAATATGCAGAACAGATGCAGAGTGAAGGTGTGCATCTTATTTTTGGGGTGTCAGGTTTAAAAGTACACTGCAAGGCTTGTGTAATAGAACGATTGGATGCAAATGATAAACTCAAACGATTTTCATTTATTAGTACTGGTAATTTTAACGAGTCTACTGCAAAAGTATATACAGATTACACCTTGTTTACGGCAAATCAAAAAATAGGCAAAGAGATTAATAGTGTCTTTGACTTTTTTGAAGTGAATTATAAAATTAAAAAATACAGTCACTTAATAGTATCACCTCATTATACCCGTAATGCCATTTATCATCTCATTGATCAGGAAATAATGCATAATATTAACGGTCTTAAAAGTGGTATAAAATTAAAACTAAACAGTTTGTCTGATTATAAAATGATTGATAAGCTTTATGCGGCCAGTAGAGCAGGAGTAAAGATTAAACTCATTGTAAGAGGCATCTGTTGTTTAATCCCAGGAGTTAAAGGGATGAGTGAGAATATAGAAGTGATCAGTATTGTAGATAAGTTTTTAGAACATCCACGATTATTTATTTTTGAGAATAAAGGAGATCAAAAGATATACATCTCTTCGGCAGATTTTATGGGTCGAAATTTAGATAGTAGAGTAGAAATTTCTTGTCCTATCTATGATGAAGAAATTAAGAAAGAAGTGTATGACACGTTTGAAATTTGTTGGAGTGATAACGTAAAAGCTCGAAAAATAACGGCAAAAAGCTCTAATTCATACCGCACTAACGATAACGAAAAGGTGCGGTCTCAATTTAGGTTATACGAGTATTATAAAGAAAAATTAAACACATAGTTTGTTGAAAATTGAAAAATATGGAGCCATCGATATTGGTTCTAACGCCATTAGACTTTTAATTGCTACGGTAATTGAAAAAGAAGGGACTGCGCCACAATTTAAAAAAACATCACTGGTACGACTCCCTATTAGGTTAGGGGCAGATGTGTTTCTAGAAGGTAGAATAAGCGACTTAAATTATAGTAGGATGGAAGATGCTATGAAGGCTTTTTCGCTTATTATGAAATCTCACAAAGTGATAGACTATCGTGCTTGCGCTACTTCTGCAATGCGCGAAGCCAAGAATGGGAGTGAAGTAGCTCAAAAATTGTTAGAAGCAACAGGGATTAAGATTCAAATTATTGATGGTAATGATGAAGCAGCGATTATTGCTTCTACAGATTTAAAGGATTTAATATCAGAGAATAGAACGTTTTTATATGTAGATGTGGGTGGTGGTAGTACAGAATTTACTGTTTTTTCAAAAGGAAAAAGTATGGCATCAAAGTCCTTTCAGCTAGGGACTGTTCGTATCATTAATGATATGATTAGAGATACTATATGGGATGAGGTTAAAACATGGATTACAACTCATACAAATGAATATTCTAAAATAGATGTAATAGGTAGCGGCGGAAATATTAACTCGATTTACCGCTTTAGTGAAAAGAAAATTGGACAACCATTGAGCTATTTCTTCTTAGCCCACTTTTATGATGAAATAAGAGACTACACCTATCACGAACGTATTTTTGAGCTAAAAATGAATCCAGATCGAGCAGATGTGATTGTACCCGCTACAAGAATTTACCTTTCTGCCATGAAATGGTCTAAAGCCAAAAATATATATGTACCAAAGATTGGCTTAGCAGATGGAATTATTAAGAGCCTTTATAATGATCGATCTGCATCCGGAGAGCTCCAGTAAGATGGGAGTACTCTTAGTATAAAAACAGACTCAAGCCGTTATAGCAACATAGAAAGTTCTGTCATTTTTTTGGTCACTTGATTTATCCCAATAATGACCCCAGACATACCAGAAGTGGCACGTACTATTCTTAATTTTAAAGATGCTTTGTCTATTTCATTTACAAGTACATGAAACTTGAAGTACTTTACAAAAGCGCCTAATAAAATACGTATAGTACGATTTCCATTTGTTTCTTCTATTTTTTGATAGTTTCTGCCTAACAGTAATTTGTCTGCCTTTTGGTATGGCTCCAAATGAGATATTCCCGTTTATGCAAATGAAATTTGGTCTTTAGAGCTCCCTTGATCTTTAGAAAAATGTGCCTTATTTAATAGTATAATCGTTCTTACAATAGGTCTATCTTGAGCTTAAAAGTAAAACATGACTATGCGGTCTATGCGGTAACACTACTTTCAGCCTTCATTTTCTGTCTCATCTGCTTAATAGTTAATGTGCTGCCATCGTGACTCCAACCTGGAGGGCCAAAAACGTACATAAACTTGTGGCGCCAATTTTTAGATTTTTTGGTGTCATTCCAGATATCCTTATACTCGTGTGTTAATATGGTCCAAATATTATAAGAATTTGGTGGTTTTGAGACTCCATACTCAATGTCAATATCTTCATCTAGTTCTTTCCAAGTGCCAAAAATCTTATCAAATATATTAAGAAAACCTCCGTGATTCTTATCCATATACTCAATGTTTCTGGCGTGATGCACTTGATGCATCGTGTGTGTATTAAATATCTTTTCTATAATTCCCATTTTAGGAATATACGTAGAGTGCAATTGAAACTGCCATAGTGCTTCAATACCAAGGCAAACAACAAGCATTTCTGGCGGAAATCCTATGGCGCAAATCCACATATAGAAAAAGGGTTTATATAAAATGGTAAACCAACCATTTCTAACCGCGGTCCCTAAATTAAAATTGTCGGAAGAATGGTGCACTATATGCGCTGCCCAGAAAAACCGTACCATATGATTCTGTCTGTGAAACCAGTAATAGCTAAAATCGTCTAATAGCTGACAAATTATCCAAACATACCAAGCATATCCAAATGACTCCCATCCCATAATATTGGTGCGAACACCGGCAATTTCAGGATTAAAAATCTCATAGACAAAGTTAAAAATTACAATGGCCGATATTGTTTTTAATAAAGGCGCAAGTATTGCAGAGCCAAAACCAAATGTTAAGCTGGAGAATAGATCTTTCCAGTTGTAAAGCTCTTTGTGGTCGTGCGTTTTGCTATAAGTTAGTTCAAGAAGGATGAACGCTAAAAAGCAGGGGGCTCCATATACTAGTGGGTTAGTAAAATCCAATTATCTTTTATTTAAAGTTTTGCGCAATATAGGTAATAAAACATTTGTTTAAGATATAATGCATAAGCTTAATCATTTTTATTAGAATAATGATCTATTTTCTATCAAATTACATTTCAGTAAATAGGAGTTATAGATATCATTATCCGTGTATTGACTCTCCTTTACTTAGGTCTTTCATTATTTCTGCTTCAAAGTCTAAAAGGTCTTTCCATTTTTGATCCACCTCTGTTCGGTCTCCATATTGTCGCGCAAAGCCTAAAAACATGTTGTAATGATTAGCTTCACTTACCATTAAGTTACGATAAAATTCTGCCAGATCTTTATCTTCCAGTTCTTCACTTAATAATCTAAAGCGTTCGCAACTTCTAGCTTCAATTAAAGCTGCGTATAATAACCGATGCACAAGCTGGGTAGTTCTGCTTCCACCTTTGGGAAAGAACTTCATAATCGCAATAACGTACTCGTCTTTGCGGTCGCGCCCCATAACCCAACCATTTGCAATAATTCTGTCATGAACCATCTTAAAGTGGCTTATTTCTTCTTTGACAAGTAGCACCATTTCTTGAACTAGTGCTGTATATTCAGGAAATGACACGATAAGTGAAATTGCAGTAGAGGTGGCCTTTTGCTCACAATAGGCGTGGTCTGTTAATATCTCTTCAACATTTTTTTCAACAATGTTTACCCATCTTGGGTCTGTGGGTAGTCTGAGTCCTAACATTTTTAATTGGTTTGCCATAAAAAAGGTTTAACGAGCCTATAAATCTAGATCGAAGGTTTGTCTTAGCTTATCCAGTAATGGATTCTTCTGGTTGAGTTTATCAAATTTCTCTCGAGTAGTATATGCGTATTTTTTTGCTACCTCTTCGTTCACTTCAATAGAGAGGTCAATGTTGTAATTGTTTAATTTTTTCTTGATAAACCCTAAAAGATCACCTTGTTCACGTTCTACCTCAAGTTTGATCGTGTTATTTGGAAAAATAAGATGTATTAATTCTCCCTCTACTCTTGGCTCGCCCATGGTTAAATGAGAAAAAAGGATGTGTTTCCCTTCTTTTTGCACTTGCGCGGTGTATTCTTTCCAAACTGCTATGAGGGTTTCTTCTTTAAATGGATCTGTAGGTAAGTTTTGCGAATCTGGCTGCTGGGACTGCAGTTCTCGCTGCATTTTTTGCTTTTCCTGAATGCTTTTTATGGAGAGTCCAGAAATTTTACGTTCCGATCTTTTCACTTCAATAACTGGACGTGATTCTGTCTTTTTTATTTCTTCCGAAATAGGTTGTGTTTCAACCATAGGAGGATGTATTGAAGCAGAAGCTATAATGGGCTCTGTGTGTAATTCTGTTTTTTGAGTAGCAGGAATTCCAGGTGGTACTATTTCCGAAGTAGGCTCAGTCACCATATGTTGTTCTTCTGAGATCGCACCTTCTTTCGGTATTATTTCTTCTCCTTCTGTATTAGTAGGAACAGTAACAGGTGCAGATGTAACATCTAATCGTTCTACTGGTGATACTAGCTGCCCTTTAAAATAGGAGGGAGGCAACACAAAGCGTTTTTCTGAATTTAGTTGGCTATTGGACTTTTTTTTTCCTCATTTGCCGTTATTGAGGCCAATTGCATTAAGCAAAGCTCCACTAACAATCTTTGGTTTCGGCTAGTCTTGTATTTCAAATCACAATCATTTGAAATCTTGATGCCTTCAATTAAAAAGCTTTTGGGCGCTTTTTGAGATTGCTCAAAATACATTTTCTTAACTTGCTCGCCTACTTCTAGAAGTGCTATGGTTTCTTGATTTTGGCACACTAAAAGATCTCTAAAGTGAGATGCCAGACCCATTATAAAATGATGACCGTCAAAACCTTTAGATAAGATGTCATTATAGTCTACGAGGGACTGCGGTATATTATTACTTAGCAGTAATATTGTTATTTTAAAATAATAGGTATAATCTAAAACATTGAGGTTTTGAGTGACGGCCTCTCTTGTCAAGTTTTTACCACTAAAACTAACCACTCTATCAAAAATAGAGAGTGCATCACGCAGCGCACCATCTGCTTTTTGAGCAATAATGTGTAAGGCGTCATCTTCTGCCTCTACTTGCTCCGCTTTTGCCACTACTTTAAGATGCCCTTTAATGTCTTGAACAGTAATCCGTCTAAAATCAAATATCTGGCATCTGGATAAAATGGTAGGGATGATCTTATGTTTTTCTGTTGTTGCAAGTATAAATATTGCGTGTTTTGGCGGCTCTTCTAGGGTTTTTAAAAAGGCGTTAAATGCCGCAGAAGATAGCATGTGTACTTCATCAATAATATATACTTTATACTTTCCAGTTTGCGGTGGGATACGTACTTGGTCTGTTAGATTCCTAATGTCATCTACAGAGTTGTTAGAAGCCGCATCTAGTTCAAATACATTAAAAGCAAAATCTTCATCTGCTTTTTCTGTACCATCACTGTTAATCTTTTTTGCAAGTATACGTGCACAGCTTGTTTTTCCTACTCCTCTTGGACCAGTAAAGAGTAATGCTTGGGCCAAATGGTTATTGTCTATGGCATTCTCTAAAGTACTTGTAATGGCTTGTTGCCCCACAACTTCTTTAAAAGTAGTGGGCCTGTATTTTCGTGCCGAAACAATAAATGGTTCCATAGAAAAACAAAGATAACCATGTGCTTTAAGTAATAGAAAAATAGGACAACCATTTTTATCCTTTTTATTAACATTGAACTCATGTATGCTTTTTGTGTTGAAGCGAAAATTAGGAACTTTGAAGTTAAATGAAGGTTTTTTAAAAAGCATAGCATCGCTACAGAGATTAAAAATCAAGATTCAACTGAAAAAGAACAATTTTTTAGCAAATAGAAAAAGTATAAATGAGTTCATTCATCTACCTTTGCGACGCAGACCGCCTTATCGCCGTCCGCCTTAGGCGGAAGGAGGAAAGTCCGAGCACCATAGGGAAGCATAGCGGCTAACGGCCGTCGTCCCGAACTAGTTTCGGGAAAGGACCAGTGCAACAGAAAGTATGTACAGGTAATGCTGTAGTGAAACCAGGTAAACTCTATGCGGTGAAATGTCACGTAAACTAGTGACTCGATGAAAATCGGGAGAGGGTTCCTGCCCGATGCTAGAGGGTAGACAGATGGAGCAATCGAGTAATTGATTGCCTAGATAAATGATAAGGATTCACCTTTGTGAATACAGAACTCGGCTTATAGGTCTGCTTTTTTATTCTCTTAATAAATTTTTTACAAAACCTTCACATTCTTCCATGGTGTAGCATGGCAAGAATGGGATGTCAAAAAAGCCTTTTTCAAAAATAGATTTTCGATAACCAACTGATCCATAGCATAAAACAGCTATTCCCATAAGATTTGGGGTGGCTGATATTTTACTGAAAGTTGAGGCCTCTAAATGATAATCCTATTTTCGATTAGAAATATAAGCGAAAGGTTTGTCTTTAAACTGCTCTAAAAACAATGTTGTTATTTGCATATACTTATCATAATCAATAATGACATTCTCTTTAACTACCCCTATGGCATAATTATCATAGAATAAGTAGTCAACAAAATCAAGTGATATCTTTTTTGGCACCTTACTAGAATTAATAACTAAAGGTAATAATTTAGTTCTTCGATATTAGAGTTTCAATCCAAATCTTGCATTCTTCAAAGGTATAAAACCCTTCAAATGGTTTACTGTTAAATGACTTTTCAAATTGAGTCGTATTAAAACTTGCCTCACTATGACACCAAACTGCAAATCCTAACAAGTTGGGGTACTTAACGGCGTCTTTGTAGCAGGTAGGGTCTACTGAGTAATCAAATTTTCTGTTAGAAATATATCCAAATTTTTTATTCGGATAATGAGTTTCAAAAAGAGTATAGAATGTCTCTAAATGCGCTGTACTAAAAACAATACCTTCTTGAATCGTAGAAATTAAATAATTGGCATGTATTTCAACCTGGACAAAGTCCAAATTGATGATTTTTGGGGAATGAAGCATATATATTATTTGGGGAAAAAACTAAAAACAGAACCACCATATTTTCTGGATTCTTCAAAATGTGGTACTGCTGATAAGTCTGTATGTTTAGTGTGCTCAATGATAAGAAAACCTTCTTCCTTTAGCAAGTTATTTTCAAAAATAATTTTCACAATAGTACTTAATTGCTCTACCTCAAAGTTATAGGGTGGATCGGCAAAAATGAATGAAAACTGTTCTTTAGTTTTATTCAAATATTTAAAGACATCAGACTTTATAGATACAATATCAAAGTCTAATTGTTCGGCAGTTTCAGATATAAATTTTGCGCAGCCATAATGTCCATCAACTGCTGTTACACGTTCTGCGCCTCTAGAGGCGCACTCATATGCTATATTACCCGTTCCACTAAATAAATCTAAAACGGTAGACTCATACATGTCAAGTCTATGGTGTAGAATATTAAAAAGACCTTCTTTTGCAAAATCTGTGGTGGGACGCACGGGTAAATTCTTGGGTGCCGTTAATCTTTTTCCTTTATGAGTTCCAGAAATTATACGCATTTATTAGTAGGAGTTAGAGAGTACTAGTTGTGTGGGGTGATGCACATCATTATCAGTAATTACATTAAAATTTCCGTCGAGCAACACTATATTCTTAATGTATTTTTCTGAAATAGAATACAATTCACTTTGTTTAAATTGATGTCCAATTATTGCTACAGTGGCTTCTTCTGGCAGAATTTTTAATTGTTCAAAGGTAAATAAGATATAGTATAAAAAATCTTCTGGTGTTTTATAAGCGTATGAGTTGCAAATTTGAAGCTTTTGTTTATTGTAAATCACTAAATCAAATTCTTCATCTCTAACATTTACTAAAATGGTGTCTGTGTTTTTAGATTTAAAGATAGCCGCGCTTTGGTCTAAAAATTTAGATATATGATGAAAGTAGCTAAAACTCCCTACGGCGTCAAAAAAGTAATTGTTGATATTCATAAAAGGGACATAAACAACGACCATATCTAATGCCTCAATCTTGTCATGAGCAATAAAATCTGTTGCCAGTATTTTAGAATTGAACTTTAAATAATCACTACTTCTTTTTTCATTAAAAAGCGATGCAGGTACTAAGGTGTAAAGAGAAGAAGCATAATGAATCTCCACAGATTCAAAACGTGTAATCTGTATGTTGTTTTTTGCTATTAATTGCTGAAAAACTATCAGAAGTTCTTCTGGGGTTCCATTATTGGCAAGTTTTTCTTGAAAAAAAACAAACGCTTTCTTATCATTGGGGGATAAAAAAGAAAGTCCATTCAATGAAAATTGAACGGACAGTTTCTTTGTGTTTGAGGTGATGCTATTATTGTTTGTCTTTTGCAGTGTCATATAACTTAGGCCAATTACCACTAGTATTTACATCTGTCATAGAACCTACACGAATTTCTGTACCTTTTATTCCTTCAACAGAGACTACTTGTAATTCTTGCATCAATAAGTCTTTCTTGCCAAGATCTTCTAAAAGTTCTTGTTTTGAGATTTTGGCTTCAAAAACAGCATACATTGTTCCGTTCTTTTCAACCTGTCCTGCCTGCATTTTGATCTTTTTATTGAGACCTTCTACAGGAACATTCATCATTGTTTTATGACGATTGGTGTTTTTAAACAATGAATCTTTAACAGATTCAAAGCGTAAGGTATCTATAATGGTAGCTTCTGTATAGTATCCTCCTGTTTTTGCATCAAGACCATAAGCCCTGTTTTTCTTCTCATCAGCATATGAGGTATCTCTTCTTGCTGTAATAGCAAATTGTGCGGTATCAATAAAACGAGTCAAGCTATCATATGTGCCAGCAAAACTCCCTGTGATTTCTTGATGTGCCAATTGAGAAGCTCTAATATCTTTTAGATTATTAATTACTTTCTGATAGCGTTCTACCTTGGTATTATTAAATTTTTCTGGCTCGCTAATAGAACTCCATAATTGGTAACCTAAAAATACAATAAGTGCCCAAAGAACAATCTGAATAACAATTTTCATTAGTGGATAGTTTTAATTTTCTAAATTTAAAATAGGTCTATCGCAAATCTACAATTTTTTTTTGTTCGTAAAAGGTTTAGCCCAAAAAAACATGGCTATCTTTAACCCTTCTATTTACAACCTATGAATGTTAGCTCGTTTTACAGCTTATTAAAATCAGATTTTCCGCATAAAACAACCCTAAAACAAGATATCGCGCTACAATTAATGGCAAAATTTGCGATTGAAGACGACAAAAAAGCAGCGTTTTTGCTTAAAGGATATGCTGGAACTGGTAAAACTACCTTGATTGGGACATTGGTAAAAAACCTTTGGCAGGCAAAATTATCACCAGTTTTGATGGCTCCAACAGGGAGAGCAGCAAAAGTAATTTCTAATTATTCTCAAAAGGAGGCTTTTACAATACATAGAAAAATCTATCAGCCTAAATCTAAAAGCGGAGGAGGAGTGACGTTTACACTTCAGAAAAACAAACACCGTAACACTATATTTATTGTAGATGAAGCTTCTATGATACCAGATGTGAATCAAGATGGTAAAATGTTTGATTCTGGTTCGTTGTTAGATGACTTAGTGCAATATGTTTATGGAGGCCATAACTGTAAATTACTACTTATAGGAGATACCGCGCAGTTGCCACCCATTAAACTAGATGTAAGTCCTGCACTGGAACCGCGAACTTTAGAGGGTAGATATCAACTCAATGTTCAAGAAGTTGAGCTTGATGAGGTACTGCGTCAAAAATCAGATAGTGGTATTCTTTTTAACGCAACAGAAATAAGGCAGTGTCTAGATGATGGTGTGTTTGAGCGTTTTAAGTTTGATATTTCGCAAGCTACAGATGTAATACGTCCCGTAGATGGAATGGAGGTAATGGACGCTATTAGTGATGCCTATAATGAGAACAATGACGACGATGCCGTTTTTATTGTGAGGAGTAATAAACGGGCAAATCTGTATAATCAAAACATACGTGCCAGAGTATTATATCAAGAACAAGAACTCTCTGCAGGTGATAGATTGATGGTTGTAAAGAATAATTATTTTTGGGTGTCTTCTGAAAGCCCGGCGGGATTTATTGCGAATGGCGATATTATTGAGGTACTTGAAATTTTTAGATTTTTAGATTTATACGGTTTTCGTTTTGCTGAAGTAAAAGTACAAATGGCAGATTACCCGAGAATGAAGGCTTTTGAAACCGTTTTGCTACTCGATACAATCACTGCTGAGACGCCTTCATTACCTTATGAAGAATCCAATAGATTATATCAAGAAGTAGCCAAGGATTATGCAGATGAAAAATCGAAGTATAAAAAATTTCAAGCCATAAAGAAGAATCGCTATTTTAATGGGCTACAAGTAAAATTCTCTTACGCTATCACTTGTCATAAATCGCAAGGTGGACAATGGAATACCGTTTTTGTAGAGCAACCTTATTTACCAGGAGGGATTGATAAAGATTATTTGCGTTGGTTATACACAGCCGTAACTAGAGCAAAGGATAAATTATACCTTATTGGTTTTAAGGATGATTTTTTTGTAAATTAGACATTATGGAAACAATGCAAATTTTATTAGGTGTGTGCCTGGGACTTGGTCTTGCCGCCGCAGTAGGTTTTAGAGTCTTCTTGCCTTTATTATTTTTAAGCCTCGCAGGGTTTTATGAAGTGATTCCGCTTAGTGAAAGTTGGCAATGGGTAGGTAGTATTACTGCCATCATTGTATTAGGAATCGCTACTGTAATTGAAATTGCAGGATATTACATACCGTGGGTAGATAATGCCCTAGATACGATTGCTGTGCCATTAGCGACCATTGCAGGTACACTTGCGGTTGCAGCAACTGTAGGCGACTTAGATCCAGTAGTCACTTGGGCCTTGGCTATTATTGCTGGTGGTGGTACAGCTGCTGCCATTTCTGGCACGAGTTCTGCCGTGCGATTAACATCTACTGCTACAACGGGTGGTATAGTAAACCCCCTAGTGTCAACGGTAGAGACCGCTACCGCTTCTGTGTTTTCTGTGTTAGCTATTTTTGTTCCTATCGTTGCTGGAATCTTGGTATTGTTGCTTTTTTACTTTGTATTTCGATATTATAAAAAGAGACGTCAGAAGGTGATAAACGAATAAATCCTATTATTTTTGTAGTATAAATCTTCACTTTTTAAAATTTCAGAAATGAAAATTATTGCGATGATCCCTGCACGATATGAGGCTTCCCGATTTCCGGCGAAGTTGATGCAACCTTTGGGTGATAAAACCGTAATTTTAACGACTTATGAAGCCACTGTGGCAACAAGACTTTTTAGTGAAGTATATGTCGTTACGGATAGTGAGATAATTGCTACGGAAATTATAAACAACGGCGGCAAAGCTATAATGAGTAAAACGCCACATGAGTGCGGTAGTGATCGCATTGCCGAAGCTGTTGCAGATATAGCGTGTGATATTATCCTTAATGTGCAAGGCGATGAGCCTTTTACTAATAGAAAAAGTCTTGAAAATCTATTGGCTGTCTTTAAAGGAACAGACTCTTATAAAATCGATTTAGCCTCTATTAGAACCCCTATAACTAACGCAGAAGATATTAATAATCCTAACTGTGTAAAGGTGGTAACCGGTGAAGATGGTTTTGCAAAGTATTTTTCTAGAGCTCCCATACCATACAACAGAACAGATGATACCGACGTTCTATATTATAAACACGTAGGTATTTACGCCTTCAAGAAACAAGCTATATTGGATTTCAAAAAACTTGAGATGTCACCTCTAGAAACGGCAGAAAAAATAGAGTGCTTGCGGTTTTTAGAAAACGGCAGACAGATAAAGATGGTGATATCAAACGAGACCACCTTTGGGATAGACACGCCAGAAGATTTAGCAAAGGCAAATGAATTTTTAAAACATTATTCTAATTAATGGGTTTGACAAAGTTTTTATATGCAAGAGTTTTGGGCTGGAAGATAGAAGGCGATTTTGATCGTACTATAAAAAAGGCGGTACTTATTTGCGCACCCCATACCAGTTACTTTGATTTTATTATTTCGATACTCGCTCGAAGAATTTTAAAAGTAGAAATCAATTACGTGGCAAAAAAAGAGTTGTTTGCTTGGCCTATTGGTTGGTATTTTAGATGGACAGGCGGTGCGCCATTAAATAGAGGTAAAGCAGAGAATAAAGTAGAAGCAATTGCAGATGTAATAAAGTCCAAAGAAGAATTTAGACTTGCCTTAGCACCAGAAGGCACTAGAAAAAAAGTAGAAACATGGAAATCTGGTTACTATTATATTTCGCTTGCAGCTGGCGTGCCTATCATTCCTGTTGGCTTTGATTACCCTTCAAAAACACTCTATATTGGGGATGCTTATTATCCTAGTGGAGATATCACTGTGGATGAACCTAAGTTAAAAGAATTTTATAAAGATATAGTGGGTCGTGTGCCAGAGTGGTCATAAAAAAAACCACTTAAATGAATGAGCGGCTTTTGTTATGTATTATAGCATTTTTTATTAATCTGCACTTTCTTCCATAGTATGATACACGTTTTGCACGTCATCATCTTCTTCTAGTTTTTCTAAAAGTTTTTCAACATCTTCGGCTTGTTCTGTAGTGATTTTCTTTGTCACTTGCGGAATACGTTCAAAGCCTGACGACAAGATTTCAATGTTATTTTCCTCTAAGTAGGATTGTATGGCTCCAAAACTTTCAAAAGGGGCATAAATCATAACACCATCTACTCCTTCTTCCTCAGTCTCATCTGCCTTGTCTTCAAAGATTTCTTCTACCCCGTGATCTATTAATTCTAATTCTAGTTCTTCTAGATCTAAACCTTCTGCCTTTACTCTAAAGTTACAGGTGTGGTCAAACATAAAAACCACTGAACCAGAAGTGCCTAAACTACCGTCTGTTTTATTGAAGTATGAACGAACATTTGCTACCGTACGGGTATTGTTATCTGTTGCTGTTTCTATTAAAACCGCAATACCGTGTTGTGCATAGCCTTCAAATAATACTTCTTTATAATCCCCTAAGCTTTTGTCACTAGCCTTTTTTATAGCACGTTCTACATTGTCTTTAGGCATATTTACTGCCTTAGCATTTTGTATCACCGCGCGTAGTCGTGAATTTGAATCTGGATCAGGTCCTCCTTCTTTAACGGCCATCACAATATCTTTCCCAATGCGTGTAAACGCCTTAGACATGGCAGACCATCGTTTCATTTTTCTTGCCTTCCTAAACTCAAAAGCTCTTCCCATAAAAATTTTATTTTAATGTCATTCCCGCGAAGGCGGGAATCTTATCTAATCAATTATTATTTTTTAAGCCGAAATATTCCAGCTTGTATACTTGTTATGCCAAATATAAGAGTACTCTGTAATTGTACAAAGTAAAAGTGTTTATTGTTTGGGTTTATCGCAGACCAGTGTAAAACTATTTTTAATAATGTCAGTCTGAGCTTGTCGAAGACCAATCACGCGGCACTTCGACAAGCTCAGTGTGACAAATGTTTGTGATTTTTTAAATTTATAAAGTTATTTCACAGCAAAGCAGCAGAGTACGCAAAGAGTTTCTACGAACACTGCAAACTGCGACTGCCACTTTTTTCTATCCAATCAAATCATCAATAATCCCTGCCAACTCAAAATCTTTATCTGTCACGCCATCAGCGTCGTGTGTAGATAAGAAAATCTCTAGTTTGTCATAGACGTTAGTCCATTCTGGATGATGATTAAGACGTTCTGCTTCAAAAGCAATGCGGGTCATAGAACTAAAGGCTTCTTTAAAGTTTTCAAATTCGAAAGAAGTATGTAATGCTCCATCAATATATTCCCAACCTTCCATTTCTTCTAGGCGTACGTTTATTTGGTCTTCTGTTAGTGCTTTCATAACTGCGTGCTTTATGCTTTAGGCGGTATGCTTTAAGCTTTTATTATTTATTTTTTTGTCTTTTGTCATCACAAGAATATGATTTTGGCCATACTCATTGTTTTTTTCTCTTTCTTCTTTCAGCGAAGCGGTCTATTTTTTATAATTTCAAGCTTTCAATTTCTTCGTTCAAGGTACAATCATCAATGACTTCTTGGACGGTAATTCTGTAATTTTTTGGGAGTTTATTTTCTTTTGGGAGAATGGCTTGAAAACTGTCTTCGTTGCTAGTAAAAACACGTTGAAAAACAGGAAATTTTCCGTGTGCTTTTTCACAGATCTCTGTAAAGAGATCTTCGTGATGGATAACATCTTCACTGGCTAAATGGAAGATGCCGATTTTGTTTTTATTGATAATGTAATGTACTTGTTGCGCTATTTTATTTACTGTGGTAATGCTAATGATTCGGTTCGGGAATACTTCAAAATTTGCTTTGTTTTTAATTGCCTCCCTTAGATGGATGAGTTCTGGCGAATATGGGCCTAATACCATGGGTAATCTTAAAATACCCACTTGATCTGGAATGGTTTTAAGTAATAACTTTTCTTCGGAAATTTTAAACTTTCCGAAGCTAGAATCTGCTGCTTGCACATCGTTCTCATACGACGGAAACTGATACGTAGCATCAAATACTTTTGAAGAAGACATATATAATAACCTGCATTCTGGATGCGAAGCCACATAAAATGCAATCGCTTCGTGAGCTCGATATATATCTTTTTCATCTCCTTCTATGCAAGAAATAATAATAGTAGGAGCAACCTCAATTAAGATAGTCGCAATACTATTTAAGCAGCTGTCAAGTCTAATAAATGCTTCATTATCCTTGTAAGCTGCATCTTCCTTCTCATAGGTGCCATAAGTCACCATAAACTGGCAGAGCTCGTGATAGATCACATTACCCACAAAGCTAGTGGCGCCGAGAATGAGGACTTTATGTTTGGGGTGTTGCATAGATGAATAACGGGAAATGGGTTTGTATTATTTGATACTGAAAATGTTAAGCGAATACTTGTTATTCGGGGTTTTGGTATACCTTATGAATTAGCAAATTTAATTGTCTTCGATTGTGCTCAGACTGACATTAGTTGGGTAAATATTGCTCTAAGCTTGCCCTTCGACAAGCTCAGGGTGACAATTGTAGTTAAAACTTCAAGAATTAATTAAACAACTAAAAGCTAAAACGTGCACCCAAGCCAAAACCCCGATTAACTTTTAACCCTTTTCCATTTAACCTTTTCTAACGCTTCTTATAAAAAGGCAATTTAACGACCGTAGCAGGAATCGCGTTCTTTCTAATCTGGATGTTAATCTTTGATCCTACAGATTTAAAAACTGGTGGCACATAGCCCAAGCCTATTCCTGTACCCATAGATGGAGACATGGTTCCGCTAGTTACATTTCCTATCTTATTTCCGTTACCGTCAACGATGTCGTAACCTTGGCGCGGGATTCCGCGTTCGTCAAGCTCAAAAGCTACTAGGCACTTGTCAACACCGCGTTCTTTTTGTTTCTTTAGGTTTTCGCTATTTACAAACTCTTTTGAGAATTTTGTTATCCAGCCTAAACCTGCTTCAAGAGGAGAAGTAGTGTCGTCTATATCATTTCCGTAGAGACAGTAGCCCATTTCTAAGCGCAGTGTATCACGAGCAGCAAGACCAATAGGTTTAATGCCAAAATCTGCTCCAGCTTCTAGGACCTTTTCCCATATCTGAGCCACCTCATCATTCTTGCAATAGATTTCAAAACCACCACTTCCAGTATATCCAGTTGCGCTGATAATCACGTGTTCTATCCCGGCAAAGTCAGACACTTTAAACGTATAAAATTTAATAGCAGATAGATCTTCACTCGTTAAAGATTGCATCGCTTCAACTGCTTTTGGCCCTTGTATGGCTAGTAGTGAAAAGCCTTCGCTTATATTTTGTAGCTCAGCGCCTACGTGATTGTGTGCCTTAATCCAATCCCAATCTTTATCGATGTTAGAGGCATTCACCACTAACAACCATTTTTCCTCTTCAAGACGGTACACAATAAGATCATCTACAACACCGCCGTCTTCATTAGGTAGGCAGCTATACTGCGCTTGTCCATCCACTAATTTTGATGCATCATTACTAGTAACGTGTTGTATAAGCGCTAGTGCATTAGGCCCCATCACTAAAAACTCTCCCATATGAGATACATCAAAAACACCTACGGCATCTCTTACTGTCTCGTGTTCTGCATTAATACCCTCATAAGAAACGGGCATATTATACCCCGCAAAAGGAACCATTTTTGCCCCTAGGGCTTTGTGTATAGATGTTAAAGCTGTGTCTTTCATATGTATGCCTAATTTTATAGGTGAATGTTATTTAAAATACCCTTACAAATGTACACAGTAGGCGAGGAGGTTACCAAATTTTAATCAGAATTGTTTCTCTGCGGAAGTCAATTAGATACTACAATTAAAATAGTGTGCATTTGTATCACTTTATTGAATGAATCAAGGCATTATTTTGTTTAGCTTTGAGCGGTTTAATATGAACAAAATTTTAATCCATTTGGTTATACACAAATGAAAATAGCTATTTATCTATATGTTCTTTCTGCTTTAGGGATGCTATTTTTCTGCACTCCAGTAATTGCTCAAAATAAAGAGGCTGCGCTACAGTCAATTTGGGAGGATACAAGTAAATTAGATACAGTTAGGTTTAAAGCTTTAGACGACTATCATCATATAAATAACCATTCTCAACCAGACTCAGCAATTGTAGCTTTAGATTACTACTATAATCTAGCGAAAGAAAAGAAGGCTACTAGACATGTATTTAGAGCGTTAAACAGAAAAGCAAATATATTTAGGCTCAAAGGTCAATTTGAAGAATCAAGGGATCTGTATAATCAAGCTGCAGATGTAGCGATTAAGTTAGAAAGCCCTGTTCTTCAAGCTACTATAACTGGAAATATTGGTAATATATTTCTTAAACAACAAAATTACCAAGAAGCGACATTATATTATTCGTCTGCGTTGAAGGTTTTTCAAGAGCAGAAAAATAAAAAAGGAGAGGGTAGAATGCTGCTTAGTTTAGGGAGTGTATACATGACCATTGGACATTATGATTTGGCTCTAGAGTATTATGAAAAATCGCTACCCATTTATAAAAATATTGACCCTAAAGAATCGGGTAACGCTATTATTTTAATGAATATTGGCTGGATACATCATGAGACGAAAATGTATGTTGAAGCAAAGGATTCATTTTTAAGAGCATTGGAAATACTTCAAATAAAAAATGAAAAGTTTTACATCGCAGGTTGTTATAGCTCCTTAGCTAAAATACATCACAAATTAGAACAATTAGATGAGGCAAATAAATATGCTGAAAAAAGTCTAGTTCTTAATAAGGAGCTTAATTTAGAATCTGGAATTATGGAGTCGCTATTAATTATAGCACAACTGACTTATGAAACTAATATAGATGAAGCTACAAAAAAAGGAGAGGTCATTTTAGCTCGTTTAACACCAACTTCTACTAATTCACTAAAAGAAAAAGTCTACAAGCTTTTATATAAGTGTTATAAAACTCAAAATAAATTGGGATTATCGCTTAAAATGCATGAATTCTACACCATTTATAATGACAGTACCCAATTAGAGAAAAATAATTTTGCTGTAGCAAGAGAAGTTGTTAAAAATGATTTTGAAGTTAAGTTGTATGAGACACAACTAGAAAATGAAAAAGCTCAAACGGATCTTAAACTAAGTCAATTAAAAAGAACGTTTGCGATAATTACAGCATCAGCACTATTAATTGGAATCATTCTATTTTTCTTCAGAAAACAAGCTTTAAGTAATCGTAAAAAAAGAGATGCATTATTAGAAGAATTAGAACATCTTAAAAAAACTAACGTTTCCACCATTGCTGTAAATTCTGGTAAATTTGAATTAGATAAGGATAATATAGAATTATCTCTTGATCGAAAAATTAACCAAACCGATTGGACAGTGCTTCAAATTTTATTGGAAGACCCAGTAATTCCTAACAAAGAGATTGCCGAAAAGGCTTTTTTAAGTGTTGATGGAATTGGCTCATCATTAAGAAGAATGTATGAGTATTTCGAAATCAAAGAATCGAAGTACAAAAAAATATCTTTGCTCTTAGATGCTATAAAACGCTCAAATAAAACAGCGTAATAATGTAGTTTTTTTTCTCATAAATTTCACTGATGCCACTTATTTCACGGCTACACGTGAAGACTTTTAAAGAGATTTTATTCAACTTTGTTTAACGAAAAATAAAATTAGAAGAAAATTGCTATGAAAAAGTTTACCCTATTTACCCTATCCCTTTTTACGTTTAGTCTGTGCTCAGCACAAATTATCGAATTCACATTGGCTGATCCGCAACCAGATTTAGTTGATGTCTATGCAGGTTCCTTTGCTAGTGGTGACATTGATGGAGATGGCGATCAAGATTTATTGATTGCTGGTCAAACCCCGTCAAAAGAGACGGCCCTTTACTTAAATGATGGTGCCGGTAACTTTACAGAAGTTACATCTATACCTTTTCCAGAGGCTACAGATACTGTCACTATTTTTGAAGATTTAGATTTAGACGGTGATCTAGATTTGTTTTTTTCTGGTAATGGACCCGCCGATATTCAAGAATTTGCACATATATATTTAAATGATGGTATGGGTGTGTTTTCACAGCTCACAAACCCATTTTTACCTCAGTTTTTAAGCAAAGGAGCAGCCATTGAAGATGTAGATGATGATGGGGATAAAGACATTCTTGTCTCTGCCCTTGATAAGAACAATAATTTCGTTGCCGATGTGTATCTTAATGATGGGAACGCAAATTTTACACCACTAGGTAGTACTGGTATCACACCTGTTAAGTTTGCATCTATCGCATTTATAGATGTTGAAAATGATGGCGATTCTGATGTGATTATTTCAGGTACTCAAGAGAATGATGCCGCATTAACAAGGCTTTACCTCAATGATGGGTTAGGAAATTTTAGTCCAGAGACTAGCACAAACTTCGAACAGCTTGCTGCAGATGATGTAGATGTTGCAGATACCGATAATGATGGAGATTTAGATATACTGATGTCAGGTTCTGATAACGATTTTAATGTTCGTACCATTCTGTATGTTAATGATGGTGATGGACAATTTACAGAACTGTCTACTGGTATGCAAGAGACTTTTGCAGGTGCAAATGCTATTGCAGATCTAGACGATGATGGCGATCAGGATATCGTTATTGTTGGCTCTCAAGATGGTGGAGTACCTAATATTTTTACCATCGTATATGAGAATGTAGGTAATAATGAATTTTTAGAAGCGGTGACCGCTGGTGGTGAGTATATCGCGGCTTGTGTTGTAGATGATTTTAATGGCGATCAATTGCCGGATATTATTATACAGGGAATTGCAGATAGAACTAACGTATTTTGGAACAGCTCTGATGTTTTAGGGATTTCAGATACGTCTCATCAACTCCTAAAGGTATACCCTAATCCTGCATCAAATAGGCTACTTATAAGTGCCTCAGATGTGATCCAGTCTGCCACTTTACATAATCTTCTTGGTCAAGAACTATTTGTTAAGACGGGCCCTAGTACTCAATTAGAACTAGATGTATCTGCACAGCCTTCAGGTACATATCTTTTAAAAATACAAACTCAAAACGGTACGGAAACTTTAAAGATCGTAAAGGAGTAAAACCATCTTATTCGTGTTGCTTTAGCTTAGGCCAAAATATTATTACACCAAATTCCAGCGGGTAGACATTGCCCATTAATCGACTGTGAGAAAACAAAATCAACCACTATTTCTTTTAAGAAATGGTGGTTGATTTTTACTTTGTATCTTTAGGTTTTAGCACATCTAAATTAATGAAGAAATCAAACCAATGTCAACACCTCTAGAAAACTACAATGCATTAGTCCAAGGCTTCCCAGAAGTAGAGCGTAAGGGTAAAACCACACCATACACTTCTATGAACGGACATATGTTTTCGTTTCTGTCTAAAGAGGGCGACATGGGACTGCGCCTTTCAAAAGAAGATTTGGCCACTTTCCTTACAGTAAATAATAGTGAAGTGATGATGCAACATGGACGTGTGATGAAAGAGTATGTTAGGATTCCAAATGCGTTATTAGAAAACACACAGGAGCTTTCTTTTTATCTAGAGAAAAGTCTGGGCTATGTTTCTTCTTTAAAACCTAAGCCGACTAAAAAGAAAACGTAAAATAGTTTTAACAATGTCAGATTGAGCGCAGTCGAAATCCATTAAAGAGACTAATCTTAAATGCTAGTAAGGATTTAATAAGAATCCTAATTTTTACCACTTTGGTCACTAATGGTCTTCGACTGCGCTCAGACTGACAATAGGCTTTAATAAAACATTTTCATCAATCATTAATTGTTGTATTCCTCATCAATAATTTGAGTATTTTTGAAGTATATTTTACACCCCACTATGAAGGTATTTTCTACAGAACAACTTTACGAAGCAAATAAAGTAACCGAAGCAAAACAAGAGGTTTCTTTTAATGATTTAATGGAACGCGCTGGCACTCAGATTTTTAATTGGTTTCATCAACGGTTGCAAGGAGCACCAGTGCCAGTGCACGTTTTTTGCGGTATTGGTAATAATGGAGGAGACGGTCTTGTGGTCGCTCGATTGCTCGTTGAAAATGGGTATAACGTAAAAACATATATCGTTAATTACAGTGACAAACGCAGTAAAGATTTTTTAATCAACTATGATCGTATTAAGAATGTCACTAAAGATTGGCCCTTGTTGATGACCTGCGAAGATGATTTTCCAGCAATGACTCCAGATGATATTGTGATTGATGGGATGTTTGGTATTGGTATTAACCGATCGCCAGAAGGATGGGTGAAAAAATTGATACAGTATATTAATGCACAGCCTTGTTTTAAGTTGGCAATAGATATGCCCAGCGGTATGTTTGCGGATGCACCTACAGAAGATTTAGAGACGGTTATTCAAGCCAATCATACGCTTACTTTTCAAGCGCCTAAGTTGGCTTTTTTCTTGCCGGCAACTGGAAAGTTTACTGGTTATTTTGATGTGTTAGATATTGGGATTGATAGAGAATTTTTAGCCACAAACCCGGGTATTGCAACGGTCATTTCTAAACCCAATGCACAACGGATGTACAAGCAAAGAGCTAAGTTTTCTCACAAAGGAAGTTTTGGACATACATTAATAGTTGCAGGTTCTTATGGATCGATAGGTGCGGCTATATTAAGTACGAAAGGTGCTTTTAGAATTGGTGCAGGAAAAGTAACTGCCTTTATACCAGAATGTGGTTATACAGCGATGCAAACTGCTGTGCCAGAAGCAATGGTGATCACTAATGATGCGGATGATTTTATCACAGACATTACACACCATTTTGAACCTACTGCTATTGCGGTTGGTATGGGAATAGGAACCAAGAAGGCAACGGCTGATGCCTTATTAGCCTTATTTAAAAATACCAAGTCACCCATTGTCATTGACGCAGATGCGATTAACTGTATTTCAGAAAATAAGGAGTTACTCAAACATATTCCTGAGAATGCCGTATTTACGCCTCATCTTGGGGAACTTGAAAAATTGGTTGGCAAATGGAAAAACGACTTCGATAAAATAGAGCGAGCTAAAAAATTTGCTAAAAAACACAAAGCCATTGTTGTGATTAAAGGCGCAAATACCTTGACGGTTTTTGAAGACCATATTTATATTAACACTTCTGGAAACCCAGGAATGGCAACCGCAGGAAGCGGCGATGTATTAAGTGGCGCTATTGTGGGTTTATTATCTCAAGGCTATGATCCATTAACAGCGGCTATGTTTGGTGTTTATCTTCACGGTAGTGCGGGTAACATAGTGTCTCACGCGATCAGTTATGAAGGTACTATGGCTGGCGATATTGCAGATGCCTTAGGGGAAGCTTTTATTGAATTGTTTAGGAAAGAAGAGCCTGTTGAGGAAGTTAAGGGTTAAAAGTTAATCGTAGATTATTATTATTCTTTGGGAAATATGGTTTGTCTTTTAATAGCCCTTAGTTTAGTAAGAGCTTAAGTTGATTTCTTTTCTATATAATTAGTATCACTCTGAACTTAGCTAAATACGAATCTTTATTAAACCCAAAACTTCGATAGTCACTCTGGATTATATTGAGTGCAAGCTTTAAAATAGAGCTATATTCCTATTAACTTTTAACAGAGCTACATTTAACGTAAAAAAAAAGTCGCCCAGATTTGAAATCCAGGCGACTCTTAAATATTTAATATTTCCGAAGTTTACAATAACCCGTCAAGTGCAACTCTTATTTTATCACTACTTGGTCTTGGTGCATTTGCATCTACAATTTTACCTTCTGCGTCAATTAGTATAAATCTTGGGATTCCATTTATTTTATAATCACGTACAAACTGTGTTTGCCATCCTTTTGGGGCATAAATCTGGATTCCACCTAAGTCTTTATCTGCCACCATTTCTTTCCAGTCTGCTTTTGCTTGATCCCAAGAGCCACCGTGTGATCTATCATCATCAATAGACATACTCACAAAAGCAATGTTTTTACCTGCATAATCATGCTCTAGTTTTTTAAGACTAGGAATTTCTGCTTTACAAGGTCCGCACCAAGTAGCCCATACATCTACATAAACGTTTTTTCCTTTTAAATCTGACAGTGAAGTCGTGCCCCCTTTAAAGTTTTCGAAGTCATTAAAAGTAGGAGAGGCTTTACCTAATGGTAAATCTCTTTTTAACGCGAGCATCTCCCCATAGTATCCTTTCATAGATTTCATCATCCCATCTAGATCCTCTTTATTAATGCGAGTAAGCATCGTATCAATGTCTTTTTTGCTATCTATAAAAGCCATTGCTTCTTTTTTTAGCGTGGCTACTTTAGTTTCTAATCCTGTTTCATCAAGATCTGCCATATCATCATCCCCAAATAATTTTTCTTCAAAAAGTGATTTTTCTGCTAAGTAGTTGCTTTGTTCTGCGCCTAAGCCCTCATATTTGATAGACTCATCAAATTCTTCTGTGTTTATAGTCATGTCTAGTTCATATCCATTTCTTAAGAAAACAGGAGAACTCTCATTACTGTCAGAAAAATAATAAATACCTGGTGCTACTTTAAGTGTGTCAGAAAAAGTTCCATCTGCATTTACAGGGATTGCTTTACTAAATCCGCGTTTAGCAATACGAATGGTGTCCGTTTTATTATTTGTTATCTTCCCAGAGAAGGTAACATAATCGTTCATTTTCTTTTCTTCAGTACAAGCTAAAATAGTTATTGCACAAAGAAGAATTAGTATTTTTTTCATGATAAAAGGTTTAAATTGTGTCACAAAGTTAAAAGGAATCAAGACACTACAATAATTTTAGGAAAACCTTAACGAGTGTTGTACTTTTACAACATACAGTATTCCCCTATGAGAGACATTCATTATATCAGTACAGAGCTATTAGACCTTTCGGTTTTAAAGGATATTATCGAGAACAATAAAACGCTTGCCCTTTCTGAAGAGGCAGTTGCAAAAATTAATAAAGCACACACCTATTTACAGAATAAAATTAAAGATAGTGCCACGCCTATATATGGTATAAATACTGGTTTTGGTTCTTTATGTGATGTAGAGATTTCTGCAGAAAATCTATCTCAGTTGCAAGAAAATTTAGTGATGTCTCACGCTTGCGGAACCGGTGAAAAAGTACCTAAAAGCATCGTAAAGCTGATGCTTTTACTTAAAATTCAATCTTTAAGTTACGGGCATAGTGGAGTGCAATTGGTCACTGTAGAGCGCTTAGTAGATTTTTATAATTACAATGTATTACCTGTAATATATAATCAAGGAAGCCTTGGAGCATCTGGTGACTTAGCGCCATTGGCACACTTAGCATTGCCACTTTTAGGTATGGGAGATGTATATGATGATGAGGAGATTGTTGCTTCGGAAATGGTCTTAAAAAAACACAATTGGCAACCTATTGTATTACAAGCTAAAGAAGGACTGGCGCTATTAAATGGTACTCAGTTTATGAGTGCTTATGGCGTTCATTGTTTATTAAAGGGATTCAAGCTTTCCTATTTAGCAGATTTAATTGGTGCATTATCCGTTGATGCATTTGATTGTAATATGAGCCCGTTTAACCCATTAGTGCATTTGGTGCGGCCACATCGTGGACAAGTAAAAACGGCAGAGAATATTTTAGAGATGTTAACAGATAGCGAAATAGGCGCCTCTACCAACAAAAAAGTACAAGACCCGTATTCTTTTAGGTGCATCCCTCAAGTACACGGAGCTTCAAAAGATACCTTGTATTTTGTGCATAAAACGGTGAAGACTGAGATTAATAGTGTGACAGATAACCCGAACATCTTTGTTGGAGAAGATTTAATTATTTCTGGCGGAAATTTTCACGGCCAACCCCTCGCACTAGCCTTTGATTTCTTAGGTATAGCAATGGCAGAATTGGGTAATATTTCAGAAAGAAGAACCTACCAGCTTGTGTCTGGAGAAAGAGAATTACCAGCATTCTTGGTAAGCAATCCAGGTTTAAATAGCGGATTTATGATCCCGCAATACACGGCAGCAAGTATTGTGAGCCAAAATAAACAGTTGTGTACACCAGCTTCTGTAGACTCAATTGTTTCTTCTAACGGGCAAGAAGATCACGTAAGTATGGGAGCTAATGGCGCCACTAAGTTATTGCGTATTGTAGATAATCTAGAAACTATTCTTGCTATTGAATTAATGAATGCCTCTCAGGCTATCGAGTTTAGAAGACCTCAAAAAACATCCCCGTTATTAGAATCTTTATTAGAGTCATATAGAAATACGGTTCCTTTTGTAGAAGAAGATAGACTGCTGGCAGAAGATATACATGCTTCTGTTGCATTTTTGCAGAGTTTTGCTGTAGATGCAGATTTAATGTTTTAATTTAACCCATATGAGAAAATTAACTTTATTATTTGTTTTAGCTTTTGCAAATTACTCAATTGCTCAAGATTACACCCCTATGCTTGCAGAGGTAAATGAATGGCATCTTACATATTGCTTTAATGGTAATTGCTCTGAAGATGTTTATTATACTGACGGTGAAATGGAAGTGCAAGGAAATGTGTACAAGGTTTTAGACGGATATCATTATATATCGAGAGAGTTTTTATTAAGAGAAGAAGTAGAAGATGGTAAAGTATACTTAGCTACTATTATAGGCGGTATATTTAGAGAATATTTACTCTATGATTTTTCACTAGAAGTAGGTGATGAGTTCGAAATGATAAACCCGCTTACTCCTTTTCCTGAGAATGGAGGTTTTTTTACACTGGTAGATGTACAGATGATTGAACTTGCAGATGGCGATCTATACAAGCACTATTATTTTTCACCATCACCAGGAAATACAGCTAGCACTTGGAATGCAATTTGGGTAGAAGGCGTAGGTTCTCTATCATTACCAAACGCTCCAGGAGGGGATCCCATTGCAAATGGTGTAGGTCGTGTAAGTTGTGCGTTTAGAGATGGAACTGTTTTTTATACAGATTTTGACTTGGTAGAAGATTGTTCTCCAACGGTGCTTACTATTAAAGAACTAGAAAATAACATAGATATATTCATCACTACTTCACAAGAAAGGCTTACTATAAAAAGTAGTCAGAGAATACAATCATATCAACTTATTGATGCTGCCGGTAAAGTACTTTTAGATACCAATATTGACGGGCTAAACGAAACAAGTTTTGAAACGGCACAATTTAATGATGGGATTTATTTTTTACAAATCAAAGGAGAAGGGTTCTTTAACATAGAGAAAGTAATAATCTATTAAGATTAATTAGGACATCGAGAATAAAAATTAGTAGTAAAAAAAGCCACTTAATTTTTTGTTAAGTGGCTTTTGTCTTTTAAATAAAAATTAATTATCGGTAATCAATTCATGCTCTCCCTCGGGTTTTAGCGGAATTATTTCGACAAAGAAATAGATAATACTGCCGATACCTCCGGCTAAAACAAGGATTAAAATCCACATCAATCTATTATTTTCTGTAAACTTCTTGTTTTTAACCACATGTACTATATCATAAATCAGAATGCCAATTCCAGATAGTACAGCAACCATCATACATAAAAATACAATAGCAAAATTTCCTAATAACAAACTTGGGTCATCCATATTAGACCCTTCCATTTCGCCTACATGGGCAATGTTCCAAAACATAGAAAAGAAGAAGAAAAAGTATCCTAAAATACCTATGACCGGTAAAAAGGTAAAGAAGCCAATCCAGAATTTTTTAGTTTTTGACATCGTTTAAGATTCCGTTTTTTTCTTTCCTTTTTTAATCTTTATTGTAAGCTCATCAGTCTTATCGTCAAGATCCATTGTGATCGTATCTCCTTCTTGCAGGTTTGAGTTAATAATCTCTTCGGCAAGGCTATCTTCTATATATTTCTGGATAGCTCTTTTTAAGGGTCTCGCTCCATATTCTTTGTCAAACCCTTTATCTGCAATATAATCTTTTGCTTTTTCTGTAAGCTCCAGTGTATAGCCCAAATCACTAATGCGAGCTAATAAATTATCCAGCTCAATATCAATAATTTTATGGATATCCTCACGTTCTAGCGCATTAAATACCACGACATCATCTACACGGTTTAAAAATTCTGGTGCAAAAGCTTTCTTTAAAGCTTGCTCGATAATAGATTTTGCATTAGAATCTGCCTGACTCACTTTTGCCGATGTACCGAAACCAACGCCCTGCCCAAAATCTTTCAATTTTCGAGCTCCAATGTTGGAAGTCATTATTATAATCGTATTCCTAAAATCTATTTTACGACCTAAACTATCTGTAATATGGCCATCATCTAATACTTGGAGTAGAATGTTAAACACATCTGGATGCGCTTTTTCTATTTCATCAAGTAACACAACAGCATACGGTTTGCGGCGTATCTTTTCTGTTAACTGCCCGCCTTCTTCATAACCCACGTATCCTGGAGGTGCTCCTACTAATCTAGAGATAGAGAACTTCTCCATATATTCACTCATATCTATACGCACTAATGCCGTGTCGCTATCAAATAACTGCTGTGCGAGTACTTTGGCAAGCTGTGTTTTACCTACTCCTGTTTGTCCTAAAAATATAAAAGACCCAATTGGCTTATTAGGATCTTTAAGTCCTGCACGGTTGCGCTGTATCGCTTTTGTCACTTTGGCTACTGCCTCGTCTTGACCTATTACCTTGCCTTTTATTAATTCAGGTAATTTTGATAATTTATTACTTTCTGTCTGTGCGATTCTATTTACTGGAATTCCAGTCATCATAGAAACTACCTCTGCTACTTCTGCCTCATCAACAACTTCACGGTGGAGTTTAGATTCTTCTTCCCAACGCTCTTGTTCTACGGCAAGTTCTTTTTCAAGATTCTTTTCGTCATCACGAAGCTTTGCAGCTTCTTCATATTTCTGTTTTTTTACCACGGTATTTTTACGCTCGCGCACGGCTTCCAAATCTGTTTCTAATTTCAGTATTTTTTCTGGCACATTAATATTTGTAATGTGTACTCGAGACCCAGCCTCATCCATGGCGTCAATAGCTTTGTCTGGTAAAAATCGCTCCGTCATATAACGGTTGGTCAACTTTACACAAGCCTCTAAGGCGTCATCAGTGTATGTTACATTGTGATGTGCTTCATATTTATCCTTAATATTATTTAAGATCTCTATAGTTTCATCTACAGATGTAGGTTCTATTAATACTTTCTGAAATCTTCTTTCTAGTGCACCGTCTTTTTCAATATACTGACGGTATTCGTCTAATGTAGTCGCGCCAACACATTGTATTTCTCCTCTAGCTAAAGCCGGCTTAAACATATTTGAAGCGTCAAGAGAGCCAGTAGCGCCACCCGCACCTACGATGGTATGGATTTCATCAATAAAAAGAATAATGTCATCATTCTTTTCAAGCTCATTCATAACGGCTTTCATACGTTCTTCAAACTGCCCGCGGTATTTTGTTCCGGCTACAATACTTGCAAGATCTAAAGTAACCACACGCTTGTCATAAAGAATTCTAGAAACTTTACGCTGTACAATGCGTAATGCAAGACCTTCTGCAATGGCAGATTTACCAACACCAGGTTCTCCTAAAAGTAAGGGATTGTTTTTCTTTCGTCTACTTAAAATTTGAGAAACACGTTGTATTTCTTGTTCACGCCCAACCACAGGATCAAGTTTACCCTCATCTGCCATTGCAGTGAGATCTCTACCAAAATTATCTAAAACTGGTGTCTTAGATTTTTTATTGCTTTTTGAGCCGGTTGCACCGCCGCTAAGTATGTTTTCATTCTCGTTTTCTTCTGGGCCTCTATTCTCATCATCATTCGGGAATGACTCTGCAGTAGGGTTTTCTAAATAATCTTCGTCGCTTGCCATCATTAGTTTAAATTGATCTTTAACACCATCATAATCTACTTTCATCTTGTTTAGCAGTTTTGTGGTAGGGTCGTTTTCGTTTCTTAAAATGCAAAGCAATAAGTGCGCAGTATTAATGGATGTACTCTGAAAAAGTTTTGCTTCCAGAAATGTTGTTTTTAACGCACGCTCTGCCTGTCTTGTTAAGTGGAGATTTTTTTTGTCATTTGTTGAAATGCCGGGCGTTGGGTTTGCTGGGCTTAGAATTTCAACCTTACGCCGTAAATGGCTCAGGTCTATTTCTAAGGCATTTAAAATGGTTACTGCTTTACCATCACCATCACGTAAAAGTCCAAGCATTAAATGCTCTGTGCCAATAAAATCGTGGCCTAAGCGCAATGCTTCTTCTTTGCTGTATGCAATTACGTCTTTTACTCTTGGGGAAAAATTATCATCCATAGCTTATTGTGTTCCTTTCGTCTAAAAATAGTAAATATTACCCTGTATAGACAACAATTATGCCTCCTTATGAAGCTAGGAAGTAAAATGACAAAAAAAAGCACGATATACAAAGATTATGATGCCATAGTTATTAACCAAAAGAGGGGTGGTTTTTGTTAATAAAAACGTTGAAAACCGACATCTAAATCCCTTCTTGTACCCTTAAATTACTGTATATTGCTTCTCTGTTATAATAACTATAAAATTAAAGAAAATTAGAATATGGCTGACGGCGAAAAATTGATTTCGATTAATATTGAAGATGAAATGAAGTCTGCTTACATCGATTACTCGATGTCTGTAATTGTGTCACGTGCGTTACCAGATGTGCGCGATGGGATGAAACCAGTTCATAGGCGTGTTTTGTTTGGAATGCACGAACTAGGAATAAGAGCAACAGGTGCACATAAAAAATCGGCAAGAATTGTTGGAGAAGTACTAGGTAAGTATCACCCGCACGGTGATACTTCTGTATATGACGCAATGGTGCGTATGGCTCAAGAATGGAGTTTACGCTATATGTTGGTAGATGGCCAGGGTAACTTTGGCTCTATTGACGGTGATAGCCCAGCTGCAATGCGTTATACTGAGGCTAGAATGCAGCGCATTTCCGAAGACATGCTGGCAGATATTGATAAAGATACAGTAGATCATCAATTGAACTTTGATGATACGCTTATGGAGCCTAAAGTGTTGCCTACCCGTATTCCAGGTTTATTGATTAACGGTGCTTCTGGTATTGCTGTAGGTATGGCAACAAACATGCCACCGCACAACCTGACAGAAGTTGTAGATGGTACGCTTGCTTATATTGATGATAACGATATAACTATAGATGGATTGATGGAGCATGTAAAGGCGCCAGATTTCCCTACAGGAGGAACCATTTATGGTTATGATGGTGTAAAAGATGCTTTTCATACAGGCCGAGGGCGTGTTGTTTTAAGGGCTAAAGCTAGTTTTGAAGAAGTGCAAGGACGTGAGTGTATTATTGTTACTGAAATACCATATCAAGTCAATAAGGCTGATATGATTAAAAAAACAGCAGATCTTGTAAACGATAAAAAGATAGAGGGGATCTCTAACATTCGTGATGAATCTGATAGAAACGGTATGCGTATCGTTTATATTTTAAAGCGTGATGCGATACCTAATATCGTACTTAATACCTTATATAAGTATACCGCACTGCAATCTAGTTTTAGTGTAAATAATATTGCCTTAGTAAAAGGACGTCCACAAATGTTGAATCTTAAAGAACTGATTCACTATTTTGTAGAACACCGTCATGAGGTAGTAGTAAGACGTACGGAGTATTTACTTCGGAAAGCAAACGAGCGTGCACATATCTTAGAAGGATTAATAATTGCTTCAGATAATATTGATGAAGTGATTCGTTTAATTCGTGCTTCTGCAAATGCAGATGAGGCAAGAGCGGCATTAATTGAAGCCTTTAAGCTGACAGAGATACAGGCAAAGGCCATTGTAGAAATGCGCCTACGTCAATTAACGGGACTAGAACAAGACAAACTGCGTACGGAGTATGATGAGTTAATGAAGACAATTTCTGGCTATCAAGATATCCTTGGAAGTAAGGAGCTTAGAATGAATATTATTAAAGAAGAGCTTCTTGAGGTACAAAGAAAGTATGGTGATGACCGTCGTTCTGTTATTGAATATGCGGGTGGTGATGTGAGTATCACAGATTTGATACCAGATGAACAAGTAGTATTGACTATCTCGCACGCGGGTTACATTAAGAGAACATCGCTTACAGAATATAAAACACAGAATAGAGGAGGAGTAGGGCAGAAAGCCTCTGCTACGCGTAATGAAGATTTCTTAGAACATTTATTTGTGGGAACTAACCACCAATACATGTTATTCTTCACACAAAAAGGAAAATGTTTCTGGATGCGTGTATTTGAAATTCCTGAAGGAAGTAAGACTTCTAAAGGTCGTGCGATACAGAATTTGATCAACATTGAGCCAGATGATAAGGTGATGGCATTTATCTGTACACAAGACTTAAAAGATGAAGAGTATGTAAATAGCCGTTATGTGATTATGGCTACAAAGAAAGGCCAGGTTAAGAAAACACCTTTAGAGCAATATTCTCGTCCTAGAACAAATGGAATCAACGCCATTACAATTAAAGAAGGAGATGAGTTGCTAGAGGCTAAGTTAACTAGAGGAGATAGCCAAGTAATGCTTGCGGTTAAGAGTGGTAAAGCCATTCGTTTTGAAGAAAGCAAAACAAGACCAATGGGGCGTAATGCTTCTGGAGTTCGTGGTATTCGTTTAGCAGATGATAATGATGAGGTAGTTGGTATGATTGCTATTAATGATCTAGAGTCTGAAATACTAGTAGTTTCAGATAAAGGATACGGTAAACGTTCTAGTATAGAGGACTATAGAATTACCAATCGTGGAGGAAAAGGAGTGAAAACTATTAATGTCACAGAAAAAACCGGTAAATTAGTAGCTATTAAGAACGTAATAGACAGTGATGATTTAATGATTATCAATAAATCTGGTATCGCTATACGTATGGATGTTTCAAGTTTACGTGTTATGGGTCGTGCAACTCAAGGGGTTCGATTAATAAAGGTAAGAGAAGATGACTCTATAGCGGCGGTTGCAAAAGTAATGAAAGATGAAGATGAGGTAGAGGAGCTTGATGCAGAAGGCGTTCCTATAGAAGGAGCTGAAGGTAATGGCACAGCTCTTGATACTAAGGAAGAAGAATAAACAAACACTAACAAATATTTAAACCTTAACACATGAAAAAAGTACTATTAGCAGCAGGAGTATTATTGATTACTGCTGTATCCTTTGGACAAAAAAAGGAAATAAAGAAAGCTGAAAAAGCGATTAAATCTGGAGATTATGCTGAGGCGATGACACAATTAAGTGCTGCCGAAACATTATTGGCTGGTGCAGACGACAATATGAAGGCAGATTTTTATGCCACGAAAGCCTTAGCGTTGACTAAGAGCTCTAATAATAATTTTGACAAGATGAAACTTGCAGCTGAGGCTTATGCTCAAGCCATCGACGCAAAGGGAACTGTAACATCTGACTTAATAGATGGTATAACAGAGCTTAGAACGAGTCTTATCAACTCTGCCGTAGAAGATCAGAATGGGAGCAATCATAACATTGCAGCTGAGAAATTGTATACCAGTTATTCAATTACAAAAAGAGATACCTCAGATCTTTACTTTGCAGCAAGTAGTGCTGTAAATGGACAAGATTTTCCAAAAGCACTTAAGTATTACAAGATGTTGCTTGATATGGGCTATAAGGGGAATACAACGTCTTATGTTGCTACCAATAAAGAAACTGGTGAGGTGCAGTCATTTAACACCAAAAATGAACGCGATCTTATGGTTAAGACTAGTCAGTTTATTAAACCAGAAACTAAAAAAGAAGAATCTAAGCAAGCAGAGATTTTACGTAATATGACCTTAATCTATATTGATCTGGATCAAACGGATGAGGCGGAAGCACTTTTGGCAAAAGCAAGAGCAGAAAATCCAGATGATACTTCTTTAATGAGGGCTGAAGCTAATATGGCCTACAAATTAAATGACCTAGTTAAGTATAATAAAATTATGGAGCAAGTAGTTGCAACAGACCCTACAAATCCAGAATTGTACTTCAATCTTGGTGTTGGAGCTAGCGGTATGGATCAACAGGACAAAGCTTTGGGTTATTATGAAAAAGCACTGGAGTTAAAACCAGATTATAGAGAAGCTTTGATCAATTATGCCATTTTAAAATTATCTGCAGAGAAAGTTATAGTTGATGAGATGAACGGTTTAGGTACTTCTAGAGCAGATAATGCACGCTACGATATCCTTAAAGGGAAACGTAATGCAATGTATGTAGAAGCTGTTCCTTATTTAGAGAAGGCTATTGCTGTAGATGAAGAAGCTAATAATACAGATTTAATGAAGACGCTAATGTCTATTTATAGTCAATTAGGAGAAGATGCTAAATATAAAGCACTAAAAGCAAAAGTGGAAGGGATGTAATCCTCTTTACGATGTATAAAAAAACCTCAACAATTTGTTGAGGTTTTTTTTATATAATACGTTTTATTACACGCAGCTTATGACTGTGTTTTCGTAATTCATTATTAAAAATACCGGTATGGTCTAATCTGTCTATGCGTACTTTTCCGTGTGCATGTATGATATAGTGATCTTCCATAATGATTCCTACATGAACTATGTTTCCTTCAGTATTGTCAAAAAAGGCTAAGTCTCCAGGTTCGCTTTCTTCAATAAAACTTAGCGGTTCTCCCTGGGTTGCTTGTTGGCTTGCATCTCTCAGTATTTTATGGCCATTAAGCTTATAAACCATTTGCGTAAAACCACTACAGTCAATACCAAAAGGCGTCTTTCCACCCCAGAGATAGGGTGCATTAAGATAGAGCAGAGCGGTTTCTATAAGTTTGCTCTTTTCAGTTTTAGCATCTTGTGACTTCCCTTCAAAAGTATGATTGAGAATTGAGGTGCTGTTTAAAGTACTTCCTAGACAGATGGAGAGCAATTGCTCATTATCCATAGAGACAAAGTCCACTAAGTCTGATGATAATTGTGGTTTTTCTTCTTGAAGTGTTTTATAAGTTTCTTCTGAAATAATAAGGTGTTGCTTATTGTCAATCCATCCTTCATACTTGTCAAACGCGAGACGAATTTTACTCCATTTTTTGCGCTGTTCAATGATTTTAAAGGATTCTCCATAGAGTACTTGCGATACCATTTCACTAGTATCTGAGGGCTCTAAGCGAAGTGGCACAATGCCAAGATTACATACACCGTAGTTCATTTGAGAAATTAGGGTTAGGCTAGTTCTAAAACCATTGCAGAAGCGCCACCACCACCATTACAGATAGCTGCAGCTCCTAGTTTTCCTCCATTTTGTTTTAATACATTGATAAGAGTGATCATAATACGAACACCACTACATCCTAATGGATGGCCTAATGATACTGCACCTCCATTTACATTTACTTTAGCCGGATCTAAATCTAGGATTTTCATATTAGCAAGGCCCACAACGGCAAATGCCTCGTTTAACTCAAAATAATCTACATCGTTTATTGATATACCTGCTTTTGCTAGTGCTTTAGGCAATGCTTTACTTGGTGCTGTTGTAAACCATTCTGGCTCATGTGCAGCGTCTGCATATCCTTTTATAGTTGCTAATGGTTTTAGATTTAGTTCTTTAGCTTTATCGGCGCTCATTAAAACCATAGCACCAGCGCCATCATTTATAGTGGACGCATTAGCTGCTGTTACCGTTCCGTCTTTTGAAAAGGCGGCTCGTAAAGCAGGAATTTTTTCCATTTTCACATTCTTGAATTCTTCGTCTTCAGATACTATAATTGCATCTCCACGACGCTGAGGTACTTCGACAGGAACTACTTCATCTTTAAATTTCCCAGATTCCCAAGCATTTGCTGATCGCTTATAGGACTCAATTGCAAAAGCATCTTGATCTTCTCTACTGAAATTATATTTACTTGCACATGCATCTGCACAAACTCCCATCGCGTTATTGTCGTAAGCGTCTACAAGGCCATCACGTTGCATTCCGTCAATCATCGTTCCTGGACCAAATTTTTGTCCATTACGCAAATGCATATAATGAGGGATCAAACTCATGTTTTCCATTCCACCTGCTACTATAATATCTGCATCTCCTAAAGCAATACTCTGTGCAGCTTGCATCACCGTTTTCATACTGGACGAGCAAACCTTATTAATAGTAGTAGATGGTACTGTGTTAGGTATTCCAGCTCCTAATGCAGCCTGACGAGCAGGTCCTTGCCCAGTTCCAGCTTGTACTACATTACCCATCAGAACTTCTTGAACAAGCGATGGATCAAGATTAATTTTATCTAAAGCCCCTTTAATTGCGATGCTCCCTAGTTTGGTTGCGGGAACTGAAGATAAGCTACCCATAAAACTTCCTATAGGTGTTCTTACTGCTGAAACGATAACAACTTCTTTATTCATAGTAGTGGTATAATGTGTTTAATATTTTAGAACAAAAAGAGCGAATAATACCTCTTAAAAATGATAGCAAATTTACATATTAAATCTTATTATTTCTATCATTACGAGTCTGACTTTGGGATTAATGCAAGCTAAGTACTACCTTTACGGTAGCGAAATCGCTTATGAAAAAAATATTTGCCTTTTTAACAGAAAATCAATCGCACATTTACAAAACGTTTCTTTTTGTGATGTCAACGGTTTTAATAATTTATATGCTCCCTAAGGGCGGGCAATTTAAATATGATATTCAAAAGGGAAAACCTTGGCAATATGAAAACTTGTACGCCCCCTTTAGTTTCACCATCAAAAAAGATCAAGCAACAATTGAAAAGGAGGAGAATGTAATAAGAGAAACTTCTGTGCCTTATTTTAATGTAGATAAAAGCATTAAAGCTTCTGGAAAACAAGAGTTTAATTATTTATTGGATCAGATTTACAATGATACATTGTTTGATGTGTCTAAAAGCAAAATGCTCCGAATTTCAAATCGAGTTTTTGACGATATTTATAAAACTGGAGTCATAGAAAAGATCTATAATTATGAGCCAGATCGCCTTATTTATATTCGAAACGGGAGTGAATTTAGCCAATCAACGTATGCGCGACTATTTAGTATACAAGATTTAACTACTAAATTAGAAGCTACAGTTTCTGAGAAGGAATTTGAAGATGTGGGAGAGGTACTTGTTAAATTATTGGGTCGAACGGTTAAAGCAAACATAAGTTTAGACACCAAGTATACAGAAGAAACACTCTCTTCAGAAATTGCTAGTATAAATCCCAACCGCGGGGTTATTGAAAAAGGGTCTAGAATTATCGCCAAAGGAGAAGTAGTTGAAGGCGATAAATTCCAGATATTAAATTCTTTAAAAGACGAGTATCAATCTCAAATATGGAATCAATCCAATTATTACTGGCTAATTATAGGATATTCCTTACTTGTTTCTTTAGTGTTTTTAATGCTCTTCTTGTTTCTTAAAAAATATAGGCCCGCAATTTACACAAACAATACCAAGGTAACTTTTATATTTTTTAATGTAGTATTAATGGTATTGCTTACGACTATAGTTGTTAAAGAGATAGGAGCGGCATATGTATATGTAGTGCCCTTATGTATTTTACCTTTAATCTTAAAAGCATTTTTTGACCCAAGATTAGGGCTGTTTGTTCACGTTTTAACCATTTTGCTTTTAGGGTTTGTAGTACCCAACAGTTTTGAGTTTATGTTTCTACAAATTATAGCTGGAGTAGTTACTATTCTTACTGTTTCTGAACTCTATAGAAGGGCAAATCTTTTCATCTCAGTAGGGCAGATTACCCTAATTTATATTATTGGGTATTTTGCGTTTTACATTATTCATGAAGGAAATATTAAAGGGATGGAGTGGACTACTTATGGGTATTTCATTCTATGTGGTCTTGCCACGCTTTTTGCACATCCGTTAATTTATTTTTATGAAAAGATTTTCGGATTAGTTTCAGATGTTTCGTTATTAGAGCTCAGTGATACCAATAGTAAACTCTTAAAAGAACTTGCAAATAAGGCGCCAGGCACATTTCATCATTCATTAAACGTAGCAAATCTTGCGGAAGCCGCAGCTAATGAGATCGGTGCAAATGCAATGCTAATTAGAGTGGGGGCATTATACCATGATATTGGTAAAATGCCAAATCCGACATTATTTACTGAAAATCAGGTCAATTCTGTCAATACTTTAAATGAAATAGAACCAAAAGAAAGTGCCACAATCATAATTGACCATGTGATTAATGGGATAGAAATAGCGCGTAAACATAATCTTCCAGATCGTGTAATCGATTTTATTAGAACACATCATGGAACCAGTCTTGTCTATTATTTTTATAAGAAGGAATTGGATGCAAAAGGAGCCGCTAATGAAGCAGATTTCAGGTATCCTGGGCCGACACCTTTTAGTAAAGAAACTGCCATATTGATGATGGCAGATAGTGTTGAGGCAGCAAGTAAGAGTTTAAAAGAACCTACATCCACTAAAATAGATGCATTTGTAGAGAAGATTATTGATGCCCAACTGGCTCAAGGGCAGTTTTTAAATGCAAATATTACGCTTAAAGAAATCCAATTAATTAAGAAAGTTCTTAAAAAGAAGCTAAATAACATCTATCATTTAAGGGTAGAGTATCCTGAGTAGTAGCCCCTTATAATTTAACCAATAAAAAAGCTGTTTTTTGTTTGCAATTATATAATTGATAAACTACATTTGCACCCGCAATTTTATTGTAAGTTCTTTAAAATAACGGAGAGGTGCCAGAGTGGTAATGGAGCAGATTGCTAATCTGTCGACGGGTAACTGTCGCCAGGGTTCGAGTCCCTGTCTCTCCGCAAGTAATAAGTAAGTAAATTAGAAAATTTACGGGGTGTAGCGTAGCCCGGTTATCGCGCCACGTTTGGGACGTGGAGGCCGCAGGTTCGAATCCTGCCACCCCGACTATTTTTTCTAATTGCTTAATGGTATTTCAAGTACGCCTTGAGATAAGTATCCATTCGGGGTGTAGCGTAGCCCGGTTATCGCGCCACGTTTGGGACGTGGAGGCCGCAGGTTCGAATCCTGCCACCCCGACTATATTTATTACAAAAAAATTTATGATTTCCTAAAAGCTACGGGCTCGTAGCTCAGCTGGATAGAGCACCTCCCTTCTAAGGAGGCGGTCACAGGTTCGAATCCTGTCGGGCTCACGAAAAATCTCCTTTTGGGGATTTTTTTGTTTTATATTTATAAAAAAAAAGCGCTAATAAGAGAAATCTCATTA
>CALIAF010000013.1 GCA_938041335.1 uncultured Ulvibacter sp.
TACAGCAACAAGATACAAAAACCCTAAAAAGAATAAGTAGCCGCCAAGATCAAGTTCCTTCCAGCAGCGGCGATACCACTCGCATATGGACGATAGCGTTGGTCTGTAATGTTTTGTAAAGAAGCGTTTAATGTTAAGGCATTTGTAAAGGCATATTCTCCACTTAGGTTAAGTGTGTACCAGCTTGGCGAATACGGATTTCCGTCCCTGTCTTTTGCATACAGAAAATCATTGTTTTGCTGGCTCGGTGCTAGATCTTCAAAATCAAACTTGCTGTTATAATTTGCAGATGCATCCAACTTCCACTTGTCTCTTTTGTAGGTGAGATGGGTATTCCCAAAATGAGGCGCGACGTGTCGCAGCGCTTCTCTCAGGCCATCTTCATCTTCTTGATATCCGTCTGTAATATTATAATTACTGGTAAGACTTGTCCTTTCAGAAAAAGCAACAGACACGCCCATTTCAATACCGTAAACCTCTGCTTTGGCCGCATTCTGGATAGCTTGCACATTACTCAACTCGCCTTGATATAAAATCTCCGTCTCTCCATCAAGCTCAAAATCTTGACGTACTAAGGCATCATTTAAAAACGTGTAATAGGACGTTACATTAAATTTTACTGCATCACTAAATTTAAGGCTTACCCCAAGTTCATAGTTCTTTGCGTATTCTGGTTTTAAGTCGGGATTAGGGACCACAACACTACCAGGTTCGCTGTCAAAAATCTTACCTACGTCATCAATGTTTGGCGCTCTAAAAGCTGTAGAAAAGTTTGCTTTCCATCCTAGAATTGGTGTTGCTTGCCAAGCTAGACCAGCACTACCGGTTAACGCACCCGTATTAATCGTTTTTTCTGAAAAAGGAAGGTCAAACAAATCTAAGTCAAATGTTGTTTGCACTAAGATATGGTTGTAGCGCAGCCCTCCCGTAAATGACAGCTCTTTTGCCACAGGATATTGTACACTTGCATAGGCTGCAGTAGATTGCCAAGTAGCGCCATCTGGATAGCGTGATGCATCTGGCGTAGCGACACCTGTTGTAATATCTGTTTGTTGCCCTACGCTACCTACTTGATTAAAAACATACTCAAGACCATAATACAAATTTCCCTTGCCTATTTTCTTAGTTAAGTCCCAGCCAGCGGTATAGGCATCTACAACCTCGTCTGTTTCAAATAGGATGGTGTCTTGAAAATCACGATCATTTCTACTTTCTTTAAATTGCTGAAAGGATACTGTCATCAAACTTTTATCATACAAAGCAGATTGGGTCGGTGTGTTTGCAACCTGCAGATTTGCCGAAAGCCATTCTTGCGGCCCGTAATACCATGCTGCAGACCGTAATGCGCCGTCACGATATCGTATTAAACGATCATAACGAGGATAATCACTTGTAGTCGTGTAAAACAAACCAAGATTAAAGTCCCATTTTTCTGAAGGCATATATCTAATCTTCTGCATCGCATTGATCTGATTGTATCCTGTAGGCACTTGTATTAATGGATCATCATTTTGAACCACCGCATCAATCCCATTTTCTGAGACTACATATTCGTTACGCAGGTACTCGTCTGGACCATGTTTACCCATTCGTAAATCATCAAAGTCACTATAGGTTACACTAGTTAAAAAGGCCCATTCTTTAAGGCCGATATTGAAATCAAAGTGTCCTGTTTTTTCGCTATTTGCGGTAGAATATCTTGCCGTTGCATCTCCACTAAAATCGATGCCTTCTTCAAAAGAAAAAGAGGGTTTTTTGGTGTAAAAATTCATCACTCCACCAACAGCATCACTACCGTATACTACAGAGCCTGGCCCTAAGATAACCTCGGTGCGTTCTATTGCAAATGGATCTATCGAGATGACGTTTTGTACATTTCCGCCGCGAAAAATTGCCGTATTAAAACGAACACCATCTACAGCAATCAATAGTCTGTTTGTAGAAAATCCTCTTATTAATGGGCTTCCGCCACCTAGTTGACTTTTCTGTACAAAAACTTGCCCAGTAGATTCTAATAAATCTGCTGAGGTCTGTGGGTTTCTAAATGTGATATCTTCACTATTTATAGAAGCAATAGATTGTGTGATGTCCTTTTTGTTTTGGCCAAATTTTGACACTGATAATACCACTTGTTCCAGGGCACTAGTTAAGCCCTCCATATAAACGATGTTATTTGCTGCGGAAATATCTGAATTTTTAAGCGATTTCTTTTTATGAGAAATATGTTGAAATGTTATTATTTCTGAAGCGGAAAAACCAGAGATGTCTACATATCCGTCAAAATCTGTAATGCCACTTTTAGATTTGTCTTCATTATAAACGGCAACACCATCAATAGGATAGTCCCCATTTTGGCTTAAAACCTGAATTTTTTGTGCCTGAATGCTATATGAAAAGAGTATAAAAACAAAAGGGAATAGTAGGTATCGCATTGTTAGTTAAATAGTTGTTGAAGGACCTCTAGAGACTTCGGTTTTTTAAAACCCTGCAAATGTAACTGATAATACAACAATAGCAAATTGAGTATACCAGAGCGCTGTGGTTTGGTTAGTTTGATACCCATTGCTTCATCAAATTTTGTGCCGAAGAAGCCTTTTAAATCTTCAATAAATTGGCCTTTTTCGCAATATATATTTGTCACTTCATCTTGAAACAAGCCCTCTAATAAATTAAAGTACGGTAGGTCAATATTGCTATCGTCTGGATAGAAGCCTAAATGCATCGATAGTTGTAACATAAAATGGATGTGAAAGTTTGCGTAGTCATCCGTGTGGTCGAGTAATACAAGACTGCTAGAAAGAAATTGGTACAAACGATCATTCTTTTCTTCTTCTCGAATGGTGGATGTTAATATTTCGGAAAGAAACATTACTAGGCAACTTTTAACTACATCTGTGTGCAGTGTTTGGTATGGGACAGCGATTTTTACATCTTTTAAATACTCTAAAGTGCCTTTGTTTTTGTGGTTCGCTTCAACCTCTAGTTGCGTTAATAATTGAAAATGAGATGCGCGAATTTTTCCTTTTTTAGATTTGAGAACTCCGCGAAGCATATAGGTTTTTACGCCGTCTGATGCCGTAAAACACGTAACGATAAGATCTGCCTCGCCATATTTTTTAGTTGCGATGACAATGGCATTAGTGGTGACCATTAGCGCACAATCATAATTTTTGAAACGGTAGTGTTTAGCTGGTCATCGCTTGTAATTATAGCTAGGTAAACGCCAGAACGCACTTTGTAGCGTCCAAAGGCGGTAGTGTCCCATTGTATGCTCCCACCACGAGAGGTTTCTTCATACACCAAGTTTCCTTCTATATCTGTTATTTTTACATTGGCATTTGCCATTAAACCGTCTATTGTGACATTGCCTTCAAAACCTGGCCTTACAGGATTAGGATAGGCATATACCGCTTCTAGATCATCACGTGGCGCAGTCGCGGTTCCGTTATATGCTACAAGTCCATTGAGCGTAGCAAAGTAAACTGTACCAGAAAAATCATCTATAGCGATGTCTTGTACATTGTTAGAGGGTAAAGGTGAATTATCTTTTGTAAAGTTTAGAAGCGTTTCTTGCCCGTTAGGGGATAAGTAAAAAACGCCTGCGGTAGTCGCTATCCATTTATTATTTGACCCATCAACTTCGATGTCTGTAATCGTCTGGCTCTCTAATAATTCTTGGCCTACATCTGCCTCATCATCTCTAATAATTATTGCTTGTGCTTCTACATTAGCATCTACATCAAAGAAACCGCCTACGTTAAAAAGTACACGTAGTCCTTCTAGGGTTCCTATCCACAGTCTATTATTGGCATCAAAAGTGAGGGCACGAATGTTGTTTGTTGGGAGGTTTCCGTTTCCTTCGACATCACTAATAATATTAAAATCACCGCCGTTAGGGCGATAGCCTACAAGGCCGTTTTCTGTGTCTGCAAAAAAGACGGTGCCTTGACGGCTTACGGCAAGTTCACTCCAAGCAAGTCCAGGATTTGAGATGACATCAGACACATCAAATTTTGTAAAATTTCCGGTAGGACTTAATCTAATTAAGCCATCTGATACACGAGATTGTACAAACCATAGGTTGCCTTCTCTATCAAAGTCTGAACCATATAAACGAATATCAAGCGCATCTTCTCTAAAAGATTCTAAAAGGCTATTTGTATCATCATACAAAATAATAGGTTCTTGATCTTCTATTTTTAAGAGCCCTTTGTTAAAGGAAGTCATATATACTTCATTAGCATCATCAGGATTGATTGAGATATTTACCAGATCATTTGCTCCAAAAGTTTCTGAGAAAGGGATATTAGTCCAACTGCCTTCACGCAGGTTACTGATTCCTCTTCTTGATAAAGGGAATGGGTTAAAATTTACATCTACGTCGCCAAAGTTAACCCACAACTGTCCTGGTGATGTATCCAATGCAAAAGGGGTGTTTAAAATAGGGCCATCTGGTAAATACTGAGTAGCTTGATTACTATTAAATGGCACCTCAAGCAATCCAAATTCTTGTGTTCCTAAATAAAATTTTTCGTCAAAAGCTAATCCAGAAAGTAAAGAATAGTTAAAGTCTGGAATTCCTGCTACTTGGGCAACGAGTTGGAAATCTTCGTCAAATGCTTGTATTCTATTTGTAAAAACTACAGATAAAAGAGTGTCAAATGCTTGAAAACCAATAATGTTTTGTGCATTTGTAGCAACAGTAGTAAATCCAGTCCCGTCTTGGTAGCTCAAAATTGTATTGTCATCTCTAACGCAGTATATCTGGTTACTAAGATTTTGTACCCCTTTAAAATTTCCGCCGTCTAAAGTATTCCATTCTTCAAAATTAATAATGTTACTATTATTAAAATTTGCCCTACGTATTCCACCTTCAGGTGAAGCGGCATAAATAAATGGGGGATCTATATCGGTCTGTAATATATTAATATATGCACCTCCGTCTCCAATAAAAAAGGAGTCGCCAAACTCGAGAGTTTCCAAATTATATTCTGAAATACCAAAACCAGCTGCGATGTACAATATCCCATCATACTCATTAAAGTGGTTGATGCGTTTTTGATTGGGCGGAATAGACTGTTTGTCTAAAATATCTACAATGGTTAATATGTCATCCGTATTATCTCGTACAATCTCGATCAAACCATTTTCATAACCAATTATAAAGAGGTCTTGTTCTTCACTGTAGTATGAGGTTGAGATGTTTTCGCCAGAAAGCCCCTGTATTGTAGAGATGGTTTCTAGTTGCAACGTAGATAAGTCATATGAAAAGGCAGAATTATCTGCTGCTGCATAGATTTTATCATTTCCTTGTGTGATACTGTTGATAGAAACATAAGAAAAGTGTCCTGTCCAACTGTTCTCAAAATTTTGAGCTGAAATGGAAAGAGATAAAAGAAGAATGAAGCTATAAAGGAGCTTTTTCATAAATGGTAATTTTCTACGCTTTAATAACACGGTAAAGGTAAATATATTGCGAATTTACATGAAAAAAGGCCATCAAAAATGACAGCCTTTTTTTAATAAATTATTTTTTGGTCTTAAACCACACCTTGCGCCATCATGGCATCTGCCACTTTTACAAAGCCTGCAATATTAGCTCCTTTTACGTAATCTACGTAACCATCACCGTCTTTACCATACTGCACACAAGCAGCGTGAATCTCGTTCATTATTCCATGTAGCTTTTCGTCTACCTCTTTTGCAGACCAGCTTAAACGTAAAGAGTTTTGAGACATTTCTAGACCAGAAGTTGCTACACCACCTGCGTTTGATGCTTTTCCTGGTGCAAATAATATTTTTGCTTTGCTAAATACTTCAATAGCTTCTGGCGTAGTAGGCATATTTGCGCCTTCGCTTACACACATACATCCATTGCTAACAAGTGTATTGGCTTCATCTGCATTAAGTTCGTTTTGAGTGGCACATGGCAGTGCAATATCACATTTCTCTCCCCAAGGTCTCTCTCCTGCGTTATAATTTGCCGATGGATATTTATCAATGTATTCTGAAATACGCCCTCTTTTTACATTTTTAAGCTCCATTACAAAAGCTAATTTCTCAGTATCAATCCCTTCACTATCATAAATATATCCTCCAGAATCTGATAAAGTAACTACTTTACCACCAAACTCTGTTGCCTTTTGCGCAGCATATTGCGCTACATTACCAGAACCAGAAATCACGACGGTCTTACCTTTAAAACTTTCGCCTTTAGTCTCTAGCATATTTTTTGCGAAGTATACATTACCATACCCAGTTGCTTCTGGACGGATTAGTGATCCACCATAAGAACGTCCTTTCCCAGTAAAAACACCAGTAAATTCGTTTTGCAGACGCTTGTATTGACCAAACATAAAACCAATCTCGCGACCACCTACCCCTATATCACCAGCAGGGACATCTGTATTAGGACCAATGTGACGAGAAAGCTCAGACATGAAGCTCTGGCAAAAACGCATTACTTCATTATCGGTTTTTCCTTTAGGATTAAAGTCTGATCCTCCTTTACCACCACCCATAGGTAGTGTAGTTAAACTGTTTTTAAAAGTTTGTTCAAAGCCAAGAAACTTAAGAATACTTAGGTTTACAGAAGGGTGAAAACGAAGCCCTCCTTTATAGGGTCCAATAGCAGAATTAAACTCCACTCGATATCCGCGATTTACTTGGATATCCCCATTATTATCTGTCCAAGGCACTCTAAAAATGATAGTGCGCTCTGGCTCTACCATACGCTCTAGTAACATTTTACCTTGATACACCTCGTTTGCTTCGATAAAAGGAATTACTGTTTCAGCAACTTCAGTTACAGCTTGCATGAACTCAGGTTCGTTAGGATTGCTTTTTTCTACAAGAGCAATAAAATCTTTGATGCTTTGTTTCATCTTTTTTGTTAGGTATTAAGTAAACAGAAATTTTCTGTCAAAAATTTGTGATTTATTATACTAAAAATTTTAGGTAAAGATTAATATGAAATTAATAATTCACCGCTTAAAAGGGGAGGTGCAATTATCAAAATGCTATTTTTTAGCCCAAAATTTTATACCAACAAATATAAGTTTTCTACTAATATTTGAAGCTAAAATTTTATTAATTAGGTAAATATCAGGCTTAAATTTCGCCATATCATTAGTTTTCATATATTTGTTGAACCCAATTATTAACCTATTTTATTATGCAGACCCGTTATTTGCTTGTGGTATGCTTGTTTTTTATCTTTTCAAAACAAGATGCTTTCAGTCAACTTGGATTTTCCCATGAGTTGGGAGTAATCGCAGGACCTCTTGCCTTTTACAGTGATTATGGAGTACGAAATGACTTTGACACCAATGCTGGTAACAGTACGATAGGTATCGGTTTGATCCATTATTTGAATTTCTCATACCGTGCAGATTGCAATTGTTACACACGAGATAAGTTTTTTAATGATCACTTTAAATTACGCAACGAGATTGATTATCATAAAACACAATTTGAACATTTTGGCGAATTTGTAGACCCAAGTAAAACCTCATTAACTGCAAACCAGTTACGAGCAATGAAGGGGTCAACAACAGTTTTTGATATAGGATCGCAATTAGAATATTTCCCTTTAAGTATTAGAGATTTCTCATCAAGAAACGGAAGTTTTGCACCATTTATCAGCGCAGGAGCGCACTTTGTAAGTTTTGACCCAGAGGTATATAGTGAACTTGGAGCGCTAAACTCGCCGGCAACAACACCGTTAAAATATTTAAATGCATTTCAGCAAGAAGGAGATTCTACTTGGTCTATTGTGGCTAGTGTAGGGGTCCGTTACAAACTTGGAGAATTAAGTGATTTAATGCTAGATATGAGATGGCAACATTATTTTTCAAACTGGGTGGATGGTTTAAATCCAAGCTTGGCAAACAATGGTTCTGTACCTGTGCCCGAAAATAAATCTAATGACTGGATTTATTGGGTAAATTTTGGATATATCGTTTACCTAGATTAGATGTAATACCCTTAAGTGCCTAGAGTTTTACAAAACAAAACATATTATAACTGCGGAAATTTTCAATCAAGAAGGTTTCCGCAGTTTTATTTAAAGTATAGATGGCATTGCTTTATCCTATGGCCTGCTTCAGGTCTTCAATCAAATCTTCAATATCTTCAATCCCGACAGATAGTCTAATTAAACTATCTACTATTCCGGTTTTCTCTCGCACTTCTTTTGGGATACTCCAGTGCGTCATAGAAGCAGGATGTCCGGCTAGACTTTCTACTCCTCCTAAAGATTCGGCAAGTGTAAATACCTTGAGGTTTTCTACAATTTTGATAGCTTCATCATAATTGTTGCCTTTTGTTGTAAATGAAATCATGCCTCCATAATCACGCATCTGTTCTTTTGCTACCTCGTGATTAGGATGATCTTTAAAACCGGGCCAATACACATTTTCAATCTTTGGATTGCTTAATAAATATTGGGCAACTGCTTTTCCGTTTTCACAATGTCGCTGCATCCGTATGTGCAAGGTTTTAATACCTCTTAATACTAAAAATGCATCTTGAGGGCCACAAATAGCGCCGCTGGAGTTTTGTATGGCATACAACCTGTCTGCAAGTTCCTTGTCTTTAACCACGAGCCCTCCCAGCACAACGTCACTGTGCCCGCCTAAGTATTTTGTTGCAGAGTGCATCACGATATCTGCACCAAGGTCTAAAGGTGTTTGCAAATAGGGTGTAGCAAATGTATTATCTACCGCAAGTAGTACATCGTGCTTTTTAGCAATGGCAGCACATGCTTTAATGTCAATGATATTCATCATTGGATTTGTAGGTGTTTCTACCCAAATAAGTTTTGTGTTTTTAGTTACAAAGCGTTCAATATTTGCGGCATCCTCCATGGCAACAAAGTGAAAGGTAATCCCAAAATCTTCATATATTTTGGTAAATAAACGATAACTACCTCCATAAAGATTATTAGTGGAGATCACTTCATCCCCCGCCTTTAAAAGTTTAATAACAGCATCTATTGCAGCTAGACCGCTACCAAATGCAAGACCAAATGCTCCATTTTCAATACTGGCTAAGTTGCGCTCTAATGCGCTACGTGTAGGGTTTCCGCTACGAGAGTATTGAAAGCCCTTATGACCACCAGGCGTAGTTTGTGAATAGGTGCTAGTTTGATAAATAGGTGGCATAACAGAACCATATGCTGGATCTGTATCGTGCTGACCTCCGTGTATTGTTTTTGTGTTGAATTTCATTAATTTTTTATCTTATAAGGAATAAAGACAAATGAGTGTTCTTAATAGATTATTGTGTCTATATTCTCTTTCAAAAATACTCGTTTCTTTCCTCTTCTAAAAAACTGTCGTAATTTTACAAGATGATTTATAGGTTACTTTCACTTTTTTTGCTCTCCGTGTTCTTTTTTAGTTGCAGCGACGCTCCTTTACTAACCGAAACTCAAAGGCTTGACCAAAATACTATTGCCGCGTGCAACGATAAACCTTGCCCTCAAGTGACTTTAGATTATATAAAGTACAGTGGAGAACAAGAAGTGATTTTGCCAATAAACACTAAAATTGAGCAATTTATTATTCACTCACTTTATCTAGGAGATCCAGAATCTGAACCAACGGCCACCAATGCTCAAGAGAGCATGGAGCAGTTTATTAAAGACTACTGGAGAGATACCAGTGAGTTTCCAGATATTAATGAATATGTAGCGGAGATAGCCATCGCAGAAACTTTCCGAAGCAAAGAATTGGCCGCTGTTGCATTAAGTCAATACACCTATATAGGCGGAGCTCATGGCAATGGTACAGTGCGCTATTTAATATTTGATATAGCAACTGGCGAAATTATTACAAATGAACAACTTATAAAAGACAAAGAAGGCCTTGCTAATCTTGCAGAACAGCAATTACGTAAAGATTTTCAAATGGATGCGTATGTGAATCTGAACTCTGAAATTTTCTGGTTTAAGAATGATACATTCTATTTATCAGATAATATCGGATTTGAAAAAGGTAAAATGGTCATTCATTATGACCAATATGAAATTGCGAGTTACGCAGATGGCCCTATTGATATTGAGCTATCATTAAAGGATGTCACTCATTTCTTAGAGTTTTCATTGGAGAAATGATAATCTTAAAAGAACCCCTTTATCACGTATAAAATTTTAGAAATTAGAATCATACAACCATGCAAAAAGTATATTATCTTAAAACTTGCGATACTTGCAAAAGAATCTTAAAAACCATCAATTTGCCATCAAGTTTTGAGCTCCAAGAAATAAAAGACCAAGAGTTAACGGTAAAGCAGCTAGAAGAAATGCGCGCACTCTCTGGGAGTTATGAGGCACTTTTTAGTAAAAGAGCTAAGTTGTACAAAGAGCGAGATTTAAAAAATGAGCAACTCACAGAAGAGGACTACAAAAGATTTATTCTAGAGCATTACACGTTTTTAAAACGTCCAGTCATTATAAATAAAGGGGCCGTTTTTATAGGCAATAGTAAAAAAACAGTGGAGGCTGCTACGGCAAATATTCACGATAATTAAAAAGAACCAAATCAATTAAACAGAAACCAGAAAGCTCAAATGTGAACTCAAGAATTCTCGCACTCATTGCCGCATTTACCGTTAGTTTTATATATGGCTTAAATCATACTATTGCTAAGGTTTTAATGCCAGATATTATTAAGCCCTATGGTTTCATTTTACTGCGCGTTTCTGGAGCTATGGTTTTGTTTTGGTTCATTAGTTTGTTTTATAAAGCAGAGAAAGTAGACCGTAAAGATTGGTGGCGTTTTATTGCGTGTGCCATATTTGGGATGGTGCTAAATATGAATACTTTTTTTAAAGGACTCGAGCTATCAACACCTATTAACAGTAGTGTTATCATTACGTTGTCGCCAGTTTTTTTACTTGTATTATCTGCTTTTGTTTTAAAAGAACGCATCACTTTACTAAAAGGGTTAGGTGTTTTTCTGGGTCTTGTTGGCGCCTTAGTGCTCATACTTTTTGGGGTAAAATCGCAAGCGAATGCGCCCAATATTCCATTGGGTAATTTATTGTTTTTAGTGAACGCACTATCTTATGCTTGCTACTTGGTTTTTGTAAAAAAATTGGTAGGAAAATACAAACCTATTACGCTGCTTAAATATTTATTTCTCATTGCCTTTATTATAAATATACCCATAGGTGGATCACAACTTTCTGAGGTTGTGTGGTCAGGTCTTGATTTTAGCTCCATCTGGAAAATAGCCTTTGTAGTGATAGCCACGACGGTCTTAACGTATCTATTTAATATTTATGCGCTTAAACAATTGAGCCCATCTACGATAGGTGTTTTTATCTATTTACAGCCACTAGTCGCTGCAATTTATGCTATGGTTACAGGAGCAGACCAGTTGACTACGCTCCGTATTATTGCTGCTACGCTCATATTTGCCGGAGTGTATTTAGCCACTAGAAAGAAGAAGATTAACACAGTTGAAGATGAATAACTTAATACGCTTATCAACTTCGGAAACTTTAAGTGCTTTATTAATTGAGCGAGGTGTCACTATTTGGGATGATGCTATTTCATATATTCAACACCTTCCTTATGGAAGAAACGCCAATAGAAAAGACCTTTCATTAGTAATTACAGAAGGCAAAGGCACTTGTAGTTCTAAACATGCAGCATTAAAAACGATAGCAGACGAAAACGATATAGAAGGTGTGCAGCTCATTCTTGGTATGTACAAAATGACCCAAGAAAATACTCCGGGAATAGGCAATTACATTACAAAAAGTGGCCTCTCTTTTATTCCAGAAGCACATTGTTATCTTTTATTAAACGGCGAGCGATTAGATCTGACCTCACCATCATCTTCTATAGGCAGAATAGAAAACGCAATCTTAATTGAAACCGAAATGGCACCCAACCAAGTAAGTGAGTGGAAGGTAGATTATCACAAGCAATTTATAAATGCTTGGATCATTTCAGAAGGAATAAAGCTAGACTTTAATGCAATCTGGGAAATACGTGAAAAGTGTATCGCGGCCTTAAGTAATTCGTAATTAGACCATTGCGAAATATATTTGATTTTAAGTATCTTTAATATCTAATTTTTAAAACAATAATCATGAAAACACAAGAAATAGCAGATCACCTAGTAAAATGGTGTAATGCAGGAGAAGAACGTAAATGTTATGAGCAATTATATAGCCCAGAAATAGTGAGTGTTGAGATGGAAGGTAGTGAAAATCAAGTATCAAAAGGAATGCAGGAAGTTGCTAAAAAAGGCGAATGGTGGCAAGCAAATTTTGAAGTACATAGCACTAAAACTAGTGCCCCTACAGTAGCAGACAACTGGTTTTCTGTGCGTCATGAAATGGACATTACTCATAAAGAAAGCGGTCAACGCAGTACTATGCAAGAGCTAGGTGTTTATGAAGTGAAAGATGGTAAAATTGTAAAAGAGCAGTTTTTCTATAATAAATAGCAATAGCTGAGGTACAGTTTTATAAAAGGGGCTTAGAAAACTAGTTTTCTAAGCCCCTTTTATTATTCCCGTAAAAGTTTTAATTTAAATCATTAGGTACCTCACCGTGTCTTCTCGTATGCTCTTTTGTGATCACATAAAAATCATCTGTGCGATCTAGACTGTCTAGATTATCATAGAGTTCTTGCGGCAATTCTCTAAGTTTTCTGGTTTTTAAATCGATCCATCCGCCCATCATTTCACATCGAGCTACATTTCGACCTTTATGGTCGTAGAAATTATGCTGAAAAGAAAAATACCTGCCATCTTCACTCAATCCTTTTAACTGCAGACTCACTCGTATTGGCTTTCCGGGGAAAACTTCTTTAAAATAAAACATATGTTCATAAAAAACTACAGGGCCTATATCGTGTTCAACCATTTTTGTTTGGCCAAATCCATTTTCAAGCATAAAGCTTAAACGGGTATGGCTCATATAATTAATGTAGGCACTATTTGCTAAGTGTCTATTGGCATCAATATCGTTCCATCGTACTTCAAATTCTTTTAGATACATCGTTTGTTTTTTGCAAAATTAAAATATTATGCACTTATAAATGCAATTACCTCGTCATAAACTTCTTCGCTTTTTAAATCGTGTTTTAAGCCAGAAGTAATTAGTGTTTTAATGTTTGGATTCCCTTCAATCGCTGCCTTTATTGGCGCAAATGGAGTAATTTTATCTCCTTCATCATGAATTACAAACTTGATTTGTGGCGCTTGTAACAGTAAGTTTTTAACTAAAATTTCTTGATGAGGTATTTTTAATATTTCAGTTATCTTTTTATCGAGAATTGTAATTGCTTTTTTTGATAATCCCAAGGCATACACAAAGTAGTTGAAAATAGCATCCATTCCAGAAGGAGAGCCCATCACAATAATTTTTGTAATATCAAGGTTTTTATTAACGAGGTAGGCATAGGTTAAAGCTGTGTTGCTAAAAGAGTGACAAACAACAGTATCTATTGCGCCTATTGTATCCAATGCTTTATTGATGGATTTACGAAATATTTCTAGATTGAGATACTTTGTTTTAGAGAGTCCGTGACCAGGCGCGTCTAAAGCATATATCGTGTATTTGTCTAGATCTAGTTTTTCCTGATAGGGCATCCATCGCTGGCTATTACTCATCCATCCGTGAATAAAAAGCACTTTTTTAGGACCAGTTCCCCATGAATATAGTACCGAAGACGCTCCATTAACCTCAAAAAAAGTTTGGGTAGCGGTATTAAGAAATACTGCCCCTTTTTCTGTCACTTTACCACGTTGTACTTTGCTTAAAAATTTGAAAGAGTTGTTAAAATTCCATTTTGGAAATAGTACTGCCGTCAAATTTATAAATGCACCTATAGTTTTTAGAATAAGATTTTGCATCGCATTATTTTATGATACCAATCGGTATCTTTTTTGTTAAATTTTTTTATTTCAACATAGAATTAACTACGGTTCTTAAGTGGGCAACTGTTTTTAAAATCGCCTCTGGTGTTCGTTCTAAGCGACTCATCATGATGCCACCTTCAAGGGTTGCAATAAATATTGTGGCAAAAAACGCTGCATCTGTCTCTCGTTTTACCTGATTGTTTTTAATCCCGTTTTCAATTAGTTTTTGCACAGATGCTTTTAGTTGCGCGAGCATATTAAATGTTTGTTGTCTTAAAACTACATTAGTGTCATCTACCTCTGTTGCTGCGTTCAGTAAAGGGCAGCCACCTTTGTACAGCGGCGTATGCATATATTCTTCAAAAAAACTGAAGGTCGCTTCCATTTTATCTTTAAAGGTGTTTACCGCTTTTATTTTACCGCCTAATTCTGTAAACATCAACTTTGCTAAACTGCGCAAGGCTTGTTGTTCAAGATCACTTTTGCTCTCAAAATGCCTGTAGATTGCACCTTTAGTCAATCCAGTAGCCTTTGTGATATCACTGATAGAAGTAGCTTTGTATCCCTGCGTATTAAACAGGTTAGCACTCTCTTTTATGATAAGCTCTTTTGTGGTTACGGCATTTCTCATATGCAAAGATACCGATTGGTATCTTAATGATAAAATTTATTTTGATGCTTTTTCTTACTACTTTTGTTTTGTGCCCATACTCCCATCTTCATATCAAGCCAAAGGCCTCTTTAAAAACGGGCACTTTTCTACTATTTATTCAGCAAAATTAAGACCCATTATTACTTTAAATCAAACCCGCAAACGTTTAGAATTAAATGATGGTGATTTTATAGATGTAGACTGGAGTTATACTATTTCAGAAGAAAAGCGATCTAATAAGCTTGTGATTTTATTGCATGGTCTTGAAGGAAATGCACAACGCAGTTATATTAAGGGGCAAGGTAAAATACTGATGGACAAGGGCTGGGACATAGCGGCAATAAATCATCGGGGTTGCAGTGGTGTGGACAATCGGTTGTACTTGTCTTATAATAGTGGCCGTACAGATGATCTTTCAGAATTTATTACACATGCGATTGCTGTATATGGATATCAAGAAATTTCGATTGTAGGCTTTAGTCTCGGCGGAAACGTGCTATTAAAATACCTAGGCGAATGTGTTCAATTACCTATAGAAGTAAAGAGTGGCGTTGCTGTTTCTGCTCCTTTGCACTTGCGTGGCGCTCTAGAACAGCTTGTTAAGTGGGAAAATTTTGTCTACAGCAAGACTTTTATTAATGATCTGCGCAGAAAGTATAAACGCAAAATGCCTAATTTTCCAGAGGCGATGAACGCAGCAGAGTTAAAGAAAATAGGGTCTTTACTTGATTTTGACAATCTCTACACTGCAAAAGCACATGGTTTTAAAGATGCTTTTGATTATTATGAAAAAAGCAGCTCTATTCATGTTTTAAATAATATCACAGTTCCTGTTTTGATTTTAAATGCAGAGAATGATAGTTTTTTATGTCCAGAAAGTTATCCTTTTGAGTTGGTAAAAAAATTAGAAAAAGTGTTTTTAGAAGTGCCTAGACACGGCGGCCATGTTGGTTTTCACGCGAATAATCAAAGCTATTACAGCGAGCAGCGAGTACTGCAGTTTTTAAGAGGCGATATTCTTTAAGGATGGTATTAAAAATATCTTAGGCCAACACGGATAGAATTTTATTCAGCATCTAGGATTTACGTACCTTTGCCCCTTAATTTTACGAATTTATGATTCAATCCATGACAGGTTACGGTAAAAGTGTAATCCAATTAGCTTCAAAAAAAATTACGGTAGAGGTAAAATCTTTAAACAGTAAAAACCTTGATATCAACGCCCGTGTACCTTCTTCTTATAGAGAGAAAGAATTAGCTATGCGTAAAATGCTGGCAAGTTCTCTTACAAGAGGTAAAGTAGACTTTAGTTTATATGTAGAGGCAACAGGCGAAGAGACGACCACTCAAATTAATGAGATAGTGGTGAAGCAGTATATGAAGCAACTAGCAAATGTTGTTGAAATTGAGGACGCAGAGCTGTTAAAAATGGCAATAAAAATGCCAGATGCCTTAAAGACTACGCGAGAAGAAATAGATGAAAATGAGTTTGCCGAAATTTTAAAAGCGGTAAAAAACGCGCTTGTTGCAATCAACAAATATAGAAGTGATGAAGGGGAGGTGTTAAAAAATGATTTTTTAGAAAGAGTAGACATAATAGAAGCACGATTAGAAGAAGTGTTAGAGATAGACTCTCAGCGTATTGCTAATGTAAAAGAACGTTTACGCACGGCAGTGAGTGAATTAAACGAAAAGGTAGACGAAAATCGTTTTGAACAAGAGTTGATTTATTATTTAGAAAAATATGATATCACAGAGGAGAAAGTGAGATTGCAAAACCACTTAAACTATTTTAAAGAAGCAATTAATAGTGAAGACAGCAATGGTAAAAAATTAGGTTTTATTACACAAGAGATTGGGCGTGAGATTAACACTATTGGGAGTAAATCTAATTTTGCTTTAATGCAACAGTTGGTGGTGCAGATGAAAGATGAGTTAGAGAAGATAAAAGAGCAGGCGCTTAACGTATTGTAGTAAAAAAGAAGAAGAATGACTCATAATAAGGGAGGTAAATTAATTGTATTCTCGGCACCATCTGGTAGCGGAAAAACAACGATTGTAAAACATCTTTTAAAACAAGATGCTTTAAACCTTGAGTTCTCAGTTTCTGCAACTTCTAGAGCAGCAAGAGGAGAAGAAGAACACGGTAAGGATTACTATTTTTTAAGCTTAAAAGACTTTAAGCAACACATGAAAGATGACGATTTTTTGGAGTGGGAAGAAGTCTACAGAGATAATTTTTACGGGACACTAAATAGTGAAATAGAGCGTATTTGGGCCATGGGAAAGAACGTCATTTTTGATATTGATGTAGTAGGAGGATTGCGCATTAAAAGAAAATTTCCGGAGCGAACCTTAGCGGTATTTGTAAAACCACCAAGTGTAGAAGAACTTAAGATAAGATTGAAAAAACGTAAGACCGAGAGTGACGAAAAAATAAATATGCGTATCGCAAAGGCCTCAGTAGAGATGGCAACAGCACCACGTTTTGACCATATTATCTTAAATGATAATCTGGATAAAGCACTTTTAGAGGCAGAAAATCTTGTAATGGATCATATTTTAAAACCGTTCAATACCGACAATTTAAACGAAGAAGAATAGAAATGAAAATAGGTCTTTACTTCGGTACTTTTAATCCCATACATGTGGGGCATCTCACGATTGCAAATTATATGGCGGAGTACAGCGATCTTGATCAGATCTGGATGGTGGTCACACCTCACAACCCGCATAAGAAAAAAAGCTCATTACTAGATAATAACCATCGTATCGCGATGGTCGATATCGCATTAGAAGACTATCCAAAAATTAAATCAAGTAAGATTGAGTTTGACCTTCCGCAACCCAACTATACGATAAACACGCTTGCTGTTCTAGAAGAGAAATATCCAGAAATGGATTTCTGTTTAATTATGGGAGAGGATAATTTAAAGAGCTTCCATAAATGGAAAAATTATGAGGTGATTTTAGAACGATACCATCTGTACGTGTATCCTAGAATTTCAGTAGGGCAACAAGAAACACGGTTTGACAATCACCCTAAGATTATTAAAGTAGCGGCACCTATTATGGAGCTGTCCTCTACAGTTATTAGAAAAGGTATAAAAGAAGGTAAGAACATTCGGCCTATGTTGCCTCAAAACGTATGGGAATACTTAGATGAAATGAACTTCTATAAATAAATTCAAACAAAACGAAACCGCCTCAGAGCAATTAAGTCTAAGACGGTTTCTAACCAACCAAAAAAGGTGTTCAATATTTTAGATTAGAATTGACTAATCTTTTTCATTGTTTTTGCAATCTCTGTTTTTGTTTTTCTAAGCTTTCCTTCATTTGCGCTTCTATATTGAATATAACCACGTCCTGAAAATTCATATAAGGTCCCAGAATCACTATGAAATAGTTCTATTTTCTGGTCATTTATAACGCTTAACTCAAAGTATTCATTGCCAAAATAATCATAATCTAGGGTTAAATATTTTAATGTCTCTGTTCCAGATACATCATCAACATTATAAATTCCTGTGTAATCATAGTATACATCATATGGATGAATACCATTTTGGTCTTGAGAACTCTTAAAGTTACCATCGCCACCTCCAGGTAAGAAAGCTACATAGTTTTCGTTGTCAAACTCATTTAGATTTCCATATTCGCTAGTATATGTTTTTTCCCAAGTGTCATATTCTTGCAAGAAGTAATGAATATTTCTATAGAAAATACGGTCATAGTCAAAGGTATTTCTTTGATAACCTTCTAGAATATAACTAACGTTTTGACCTGGAAAATAAAGTTCAATTTCAAAATCATTTAGTTGTGTCACTTTAAACGAGTAGAACCCATCAATGTCGTGATCAACTTCTAGAACATCACTGTAGGTTTCATAATAGCCTACCTCAATCCCAAAGCCATTTCCTTGACTCCCAAAACCTACTAAGTTGTTATTAGCAAATAGTTTTCCGTTTCTAAAAGATACAGTAAATGCTTTCTGCAAAAATGGGATGTATCCATTTCCTTGCGTGCGCTCGATATCTACATACCACAACTCATAAGATGCTACCAATTCTGCTAATGTTATTACAGGAACTGGTTCTACATAATTCTCTTCTACGATTACTTCTGTATAACAAGAAGTAAAAAGGGTTGCGACTAGCGCAAAGCCAAAAAAGTGTTTGATCGTTTTAATCCTGAGATTAAAATTTGATAAATAAGAAGATTTAATGTTTACATTACTCTTCTTCTTTCCGTTTAGATGTGTTGCTCTCCATTTCATAATTCCGTGTTTTAAATTTACTATGATGTAATTTTCACAAACTATGCCAAAGTTTTAAATAGCTATAAATCAATAACATACAATGCTTTTTATAAATGCTTATTTGAACAATCGCCATTGTTTTTATCACTTCGGAAATGATTTTAACCATTTTTATTGGGTTAAAATTTCAGAAACAAGGCAAATCACTTATCTTGAAAACCTTAATAATTACCATGAAAGGAGACTTAAAACTTGCCGTAATTGGAGGAGGTAGCTGGGCAACAGCAATTGTAAAAATGCTTTGTGAAAACTTAAATGAAGTAGGCTGGTATATGCGTAATGAATCTGCCATTGATCACATAAAAAAAGAACTACATAATCCTAACTATTTAAGCGCTGTGGAGTTTAAACCAGAGCAGTTAAAACTTAGTAGCGACATAAACAAGATGGTCGAATACGCAGACATTCTCATTTTTGTTGTGCCTTCTGCCTTTATACACGGGGAGTTAGCAGCGTTAAAAGTGTCACTTAAAGATAAAATTGTGTTTTCTGCTATAAAAGGGATTGTGCCCGAAACAAGTTTAATTGTGGGGGATCATTTTAACACACACTTAGAGGTTCCTTTTTACAATATTGGAGTTATTTCTGGCCCATGTCACGCAGAAGAAGTTGCGCTCGAGCGTTTATCTTATTTAACCATTGCTTGTGCAGACGAAGACAAGGCAAAATATGTTGCAAAACATTTAAGTTGTGACTATATAAAATGCACCACGAGCGATGATGTAATGGGCACAGAGTATGCCGCCATGTTAAAAAACATATACGCCATCGCGGCAGGTATTGCACATGGATTGGGCTATGGTGATAATTTTCAAGCCGTATTGATGAGCAACGCCATACGAGAGATGAAGCGTTACGTAAATAAAGTGCACAAAATGAAACGTGACATCAACGATTCTGCCTATTTAGGCGATTTACTGGTTACAGGGTATTCTGTTTTTAGCCGAAACAGGATGTTTGGAAACATGATTGGCAAAGGATATACCGTAAAAAGCGCTATGCTAGAAATGAGTATGGTTGCAGAGGGTTACTATGCCACAAAAAGTGCCTATAAATTAAATAAGGATAAAGGGAAAAACAAGGCTAAAACCCCAATAATTAACGCGATTTATGAAATCCTTTATGCAAAGAAAGAGCCAAAAGGGATTTTTAATAAGCTCACGGAAGAACTGGATTAAAACCAATATAAAAAATAGTATTAACGTGCCATCACACCCTTTTTATTCATAACGGGTAGGTCTACTGCGTTGTCTTCTTTAATAGTGTGACGTGGTAATTCAAAACGTTTGTCATACATCTTGTTTCCTATAAAATAGGTGGTGGTAAAAAAGTTATCCAGCTTAAAAACCCGCTCCTCTATAAATTCAATTTTAGCAAAACCTTTTGCAGGAACAATGGTAATCGTCTTTCTAAAAGGGGAGGTCATATCCTTCTCATCATAGCCTTGGGCTACAATTAGAACGGTTTCTATAGGTAAAGTACCGTTATTAATGAGATACACATTCCAGTCGTGCGTGTTGTACTCTTCATTAAACTCCAAAACGGCAGCAACGTAAATATCTTTTACCACCGGTATGTCAATGTCTTTTTTCAATATGAGGCGTTTATGATGATTTAAATAGAGGCCTTAAACTGCTCTAAGAAACGAACATCATTCTCACTTAACATTCTAATGTCTGGTATTTGATACAGTAACATCGCGATGCGATCAATACCAACACCAAAAGCAAAACCAGAATATTCATTTGGATCGATTTTGCAGTTTTCTAGCACATTAGGATCTACCATACCGCAGCCTCCTATTTCTAACCATCCTGTCCCTTTGGTGATCTTATGATCCGTTTCGGTTTCTAGACCCCAATAGACATCAATCTCAGCACTAGGCTCTGTAAAAGGAAAGTAAGATGGACGTAATCTAATCTCAGATTTCCCGAACATTTCGGTAGTAAAATATTGTAATGTTTGCTTTAAATCTGCAAAACTCACGCCTTTATCCACGTATAATCCTTCAATTTGATGAAAGAAACAATGTGATCGCGCAGAGATGGCCTCATTTCTAAACACACGCCCAGGTGAGATGGTGCGAATAGGAGGTTTATTATTTTCCATATAGCGTACCTGCACAGATGAGGTGTGTGTGCGCAATAATACATCTGGATCTTTGGCTACAAAAAAGGTATCCTGCATATCACGAGCTGGATGGTATTCTGGCAGATTAAGTGCCGTAAAGTTATGCCAGTCATCTTCAATTTCTGGACCTTCAGATACATTAAATCCTATGCGAGCAAAGATATCTGTAATCTTGTTTTTTACAATAGAAATAGGATGACGAGAACCGAAAGCCATGGGCTCACCCGGTCTAGATAAATCTCCATAAACACCTTTAGATTCTTCTTGAGAAGCCCGTGCTTCTTTTAGGTCATTTACTTTGCTTTCTGCCGCATTTTTTAGAGCATTCACAGTTTGACCAAATTCTTTTTTCTGGTCATTAGGCACATCTTTAAAAGCAGCAAAAAATGTTTTAAGCAATCCTTTAGATCCCAGGTATTTAATTCTGAAATTTTCTATCTCTTCAGCATTAGAGCTACTAAAAGCCGCTACGGCTGCTATTTCACTTTTAATTTTATCTATCATAATTTGTCCGCTAAGGCGGGTATTCTTTCATTGTGATTTTAGCTATTGCAAACAATAACTAAAACAGGCTATTACCTGCAAAACTAAGGAAACTTGGTGAAATGAGATCTAACAATTGATTGAATCATTACTATTTTTGCGAAAGCAAACTACTCAATAACCGTTTTCTCTAAAAAATACTGTACAATCGCTTCTTTCATCAAAACACTCTGTTCCCCTGCTTTTAAAGGGGGTAATTGCTCAAGTATCTTATAATGCGGCCAACCTTTGTCATCAAAATACTCAAATTCGTAGTAGCCAAAAGGTTCTAGCAGCCTGCATATAGCAATATGCATCAAGTTTATTTTTTCGTCTTTCTTAAATTTACGGTGTAGTTGCCCAAGTTCTTGAACTCCAATGAGGTAAATGATGGCATCAAGATCCAGCTTGTCTCCATCTGCAAAGCGATCGCTTAGCAATTTTACTACTGCTTCCCATCTTTCTTTTAATTGTTCGTCTCTAGCCACTTTGGTGATAAAAAGTTAATAGTTAATCGTAGATTACTAGTAGTATCAAAAAGAGACAGAAATTTAAAAATTCTACTCCCTGCTTCTTAATCCAGGGCAAAGATAATTATTACTAACCACTCTAACGATTTTAAGAACTATTCAATAAAATTCTTATTCCGTATCTTGCATTTTCGTTATCAACTAATTTAGCCCATTATGAGTGTATTAGATATCATTATAGGAATCATTATATTATTTGCTTTTTATAAGGGCGCAAAACAAGGGTTGTTTGTCACTCTGGCTTCATTAATTGGGTTGGTTCTGGGTGTCATTGGAGCCGTTTATTTTTCTGATTATGCTGCAGATTATATAGGGGATAAAGTAAGCTGGTCTGAGCAAATAGTGAACCTCGTGGCGTTTGCAGTCACCTTTTTAGTGATTGTGCTGGTTGTAGGATTAGCCGGTAAGACCTTAACTAAAGTTGCAGATTTTGCGGCACTAGGCTTAGTAAATAAAATACTAGGTGGCGTTTTTAATGGATTGAAATACGCCTTTATTATTTCTGTAATTTTTATGTTTATTAATGCGTCTTCTTTTGCAAGTGGTTTTATTATTTCTGAAGAGAAAAAAGAAGCCTCTATATTATATGAGCCTGTTGCAGCTTTAGCGCCTTTGGTGATGCCGCATATTTTAGAAAAAGTGGATGAGCTTAAACCTGATGAAGATAAATATGATGAGGACAATCCGCCTGTCGAAGATCAGATCCCTAACGACGATTTTTAAGTACATACACATAAACAAAAACCCCAAATTTCATGCATTGAAATTTGGGGTTTTTGTTTTAGCAAATTTTTCAATTAAACTACATCATCAACATTATTGTCAATCCAAATCATGGCTTCCTTAAAAGTGTTAAAGATCTCGTCTTTAGGTATTAAATCTGGAATAATATCAATGTTTTCCATCATCACTCGTGGTTGTTCCAAAAGGTTTACAAGTAAAACTTCTACATTAGCCTGCTTTAATCTAAGTACAAGCTCTTCCATAGCATAGAGGCCAGATTGATCCATATAAGGGACTTTACCCATGCGTATTACAAGATGAGTTGCCGTATCTGGAATCTGCATTGACAGTTCTTGAAAATCATTAGTATTTCCGAAGAAAAGAGGTCCAGATAATCGTTTTATAAACACCTCTTCTTTTAATTTTTTAGGCAGTGCTATCTCATCTGTCCAGGGCAATGTAAGCTCGTCTGCTCTTTTTAATGGGATCACTTTAGACCGTTTTGTGGTGGAGTCTCCAATCTTTTTCATAAAAATTAATGAGGCTAGAACAAGCCCAATACCTACCGCATATACAAGGTTCCAGAATACAGAAAGTAGTAATACAACAATCATAATCACCACCTCACTCGTTGGCATTTTTGGCATTGCCTTTAATCCTTTATAATCCATAACGCCAATACCTACAGTGATCAAAATACCGGCAAGAACTGCAGCAGGAATTTGAGAAGCAATAGGTGCCATCAATAACGTAATAATGAGGAGTACAACAGAGGCTACCATACCAGATAACTTAGTAGTACCACCGCTATTAATATTAACTACAGTACGAATAGTGGCTCCAGCTCCTGGTAACCCTCCAAAAAGGGAAGCTACACTATTACCAATACCCTGCCCTATTAACTCACGGTTAGGATTATGTTTCGTCTTTGTCATATTATCTGCAACTACAGAGGTTAATAAAGAATCTATCGCACCTAAAAAGGCTAATGTCAATGCTGTGAATACGTAAGGCGTAATCTGTCCAAAACTAAAATTAGAAAAAATTCCTAGGTTAAACTTTGGGAAACCAGACGGAATTTCTTGAATTGCCCTGTAATTTATGATACCCTGTGTTTGCAAAATATACGCGGTAATTGAAACTAATAATAATGCGACTAAAGTACTAGGCACCTTTGTCGTTATCCGTTTAAATCCAAAAATGATAAAAATGGTAGCGAGCGCGAGTATGAGCTCTAAGTAATTTATATTTTTAATAGCCCTCGGAAAGGATTTTATGGCACCAAGCACCCCAGAACTAGCAGCATTAGCCAGGGTCATAGCTTCTGTGTTTATTTCGTCATTTGTAATGCGCTCTGCGCGTTTTACAGTTTCTCTAAAATCTTCTAGTACAAGTATACCCTCACCTGCCTCATCTTTTAAAATTTTATCAAGCAATACCTCTTCTGCTTGAGGCTTGTACTGCTCGACAAACTCCTTATCATCTCCAGTATAATACCCGAGCATAGGAAGTATTTGCGTAAATAGGATGATCACCCCTATGGCAGTCATAAATCCGGAGACCACGGGATAGGGTATATACTTAATGTATTTTCCGAGCCCAATAAGTCCCAGACATATTTGAAAAAGTCCTGCTAGTAAAAACACCAACAAAATAAATGGTAATGCCTGATTTACGTTTCCATTATTAGCAGCAACAATACCAGCAATTACCACCATAGATACGGCAGTCATTGGCGCGGTAGGACCAGATATTTGTGTGTTTGTTCCTCCAAAAAGTGAAGCAAAAAACCCGATCATTATGGCTCCATATAGTCCAGCACTTGGCCCTAAGCCAGATTGAACTCCAAATGCCAATGCTAATGGTAATGCAACAATACCGGCTGTGATTCCTCCAAAGAGGTTACCGCGGAGATTTGTAAAAATATTTTTCATACTCTAAAATGGTTTGTTGAGACTACTTAAAAAAAATGGGTCGATGTGATACAAATCAACCCATTTAAATACTAAGATAAAGATAATACTTAATCTAGAAAATCTACCTTTCCAGAAGCTACATCATAAACGGCTCCTACAATTACTATCTCATTTCCATCTTCCATTTCTGTAAGTACTTGACTATTTGCTCTCATCTCGTCCATAGTCATGCGAACATTAGTGTAAACAACATCGTTAACAAATTTCTTGTTTGCACTTGTGCGTTCTGTTTGGTCTTCTGGAGTTTTAACTGCTTTTACTGCTGGCTTAATTTTAGCTAAAAGCGGGGTAATGTTTCCTAACTTTACATCATCACAAGCGCCTTTTACTGCGCCACAAGCCGTATGTCCCAAAACAACAACGGCTTTAGAGCCGGCTACTTTACAACCGTATTCAATGCTCCCTAGCATATCTTCGTTTACAATGTTACCTGCAACACGTGCACTAAAGATATCTCCTATTCCTTGATCAAATACAATTTCTGCAGGAACTCTAGAGTCAATACAGCTAAGTACAACTGCAAAAGGATATTGCCCTCCCGAAGTATCAGATACTTGTCCTAAAAGGTCTCTATTTACTTGTTTTGTCGCTACAAAACGATTATTTCCTTCTTTTAATGCTGCAACAGCAGATTGTGGTGTGTATGCGTTTTGTGTTTCTTGTGTTTGTGCTTTCATATTTTATAACTTTTAATAATTAGTAATATAGTTAATAATTCTATTCCAGCTGTTCTCTAATTGGAAAACAGTAACGGAACTTTTAAAGTAGTGGCCAAATTATTTAGTTCTGAAATAGAAAGGCCTTTTTTGTTACTTGAGGTTCTAGATTTTCGATCAATGAGCAAAAGATTTACCTTACTCTTTTGAATATAATTAGACATGTTTTTTAATGCCTGGTCATTCTTCTCGAAAATATATGAAACCAATTTACTGTTTGTTGATTTTTCTTTGTGTACGGTTTCTGAATATTTATCGCTAACGGAAAAAGACTTGAAAGGTGTCTTTGCACTGGAAATGATAGAATTAACACATGGAAAGTTCGATTCAATAGTAGTCTCATTAAACAGTCCTAAAGACAATTTAGTTTGATCTTCCAAGACAGAATCATTAGTTGCCAAAAGCACCGGACCTTCAAATTTTTTCAATACAAATGAGAAAACATTATCACCCAAAAAATTAGGGGTTCTTGACATTTTTTTTCCTAAAATAATAATATCGGGTTTTGTTTTCCTGATTGCATCTTCAATTTCATTTTTTAGATTTCCAAAAGAAAAAGAGTGATTGATCGATACAGGAGTCTTTTTAGAAATGGCATCACACAGTGCTTTCAACTTCTTATCAACAAGAACATAGTTATCTTTTAGTAACCTAACAGCCGAAAGGCTACTCTCTTTTTCAACCACTTTAGTAGGCTTACGTACATGGAATATTTCAATGCTCCCGTCAATTACTTCGGCTATTTTGGATGCGCTTTTTACGACATTAATACTTTGATCTGTCAAATCTGAAAGTACCAATATTTTATGTTTAGTGTTTTTCATAGAAAATAAGATTAAGTAGTTTTTGGTCTAAGTTTAAAGAACTCAATAAAACTAGGAGGGTTCTCAACGATGCCTCGTTCAGAAATAATTTTTATATCAATTTCCCTTTCTTTGGCTTTAAATGCAAAATCATCCAAGATTTCAATGATATCACTATCTAAATATCTTGTTTTTCTTACATCAAGTTCTAAGTACGTTTCTCTTGGCAAACTATCCAATTCTTTAAGTATGGCACCTTTGTTAAAAAAGGTAACTTCTTCTGCAAGGGTCATATTTATTTTATGTTTCCCGTTGCTTTTGTCTTCTATGTGTAAGAAATGAGAATTTTGGTAACTTTTAAGTAATACTATTACAATTCCTACCGCCAATCCTAAGCCTATTCCAATAAGTAGGTCTGTAAATACAATTCCTAAAATGGTGACAATAAATGGAACAAATTGCTTCCAACCAGCTCTGTACATTGCCTTGAACGTAGATGGTTTTGCCAGCTTGTATCCCACAATAAATAAAATCGCTGCCAATACCGAAAGAGGGATGTAGTTAAGGATGTGTGGAATTGTCATTACAGAGATCAACAAAAGGAATCCATGAATGATAGCACTCGCTTTTGAACGTCCACCAGACTGGATATTTGCCGAACTTCTTACAATTACCTGTGTAATAGGTAGTCCTCCAATTAATCCAGAAATCATATTTCCAGTACCTTGGGCTAGTAACTCTCTATTTGTGGGTGTTACACGTTTTTGCGGGTCTAATTTATCCGTAGCTTCTACACAAAGTAATGTTTCTAAACTAGCTACCAAAGCTATGGTAAACGCGGTAATCCAAATTTCAGGTCTCCCGATCACACTGAAATTAGGAAATGCAAATTGCGCCCTAAAATCTGATATGCTCTCTGGAACTGGAACGGATACTAGATGTTCATTCGCTAAATTTAAACTTGAATCTTTGGTGAAAAAATAATAAACTATCCCTACTACAACAGCTACCAAAGGCCCTTGCACTAACTTAAAAAACTTACCTTTTTTGCTAAGTACATTGCTCCACAAAATAAGAATTGCAATAGCTATAAACGCAATGACAGTTGCGCCCATATCTAAATTTCCGCTAATTATCGCGTTTACCGTTTTTAGTAATTCTGAGATTGTGTTCTCACCATCAACTTGAAGAAATGCAAAATCACCTTCTGGATTTTTATCTAAGCCGAAAAAATAGGGAATTTGTTTTAGGATAATAATGAGTCCTATTCCTGTTAACATTCCCTTAATTACAGAAGACGGGAAATAATATCCAATTACACCAGCCTTAAGTATACCAAATAATATTTGTATGGCACCTCCTAAGACGACGGCTACCAAAAAATTTTCCCAACCGCCTAATGTGCCAATAGCAGTTAATACAATAGCGGCTAGTCCCGCTGCAGGACCACTAACGCCTATTTGAGAACCACTTAAAGCTCCAACTAAAATACCGCCTACAATACCTGCAATTAGTCCCGAAAACAAGGGTGCGCCACTTGCGAGGGCTATTCCTAAACATAGAGGAAGCGCAACAAAAAATACTACGACACTCGCTGGGAGATCGTTTTTTAAATATTTAAACATAAAGATTGATTTTTTATCCCACTTGGTAAGTGAGATGAATTGAAAATTTGGATCCATGTTTGGATTCCATTTAAACCGAAAAATCTATGCTTGTTCTGGAGGGGGTAATACGATAGACCTAATTATATCTAGTCTATTATCGAGGTAATGAAAAGAGTCTTGTTTTTGAGTGTCAAAATTAAAACCATCACCAAATTCTAAGGATAAAACAATTAGTTTTTTTTCTTCTTGCTTGTTATTTCCCTCTTTCTCAGATTCCTCTTCTCCTATATTTTGAGAAACTTCTATGCCTAAATCTACACCTATCATTTCCATCACGGCCGGAGCCAAGATAGAAAGAGATAGCATAATTGCCATACATATTTGAGTAAAAGCCTTCATAGGTTAGTTAACTAAAGGGATGCAAAGTAAAACAATTTGTTGAATAGGAATAATTTTTATAAACTCTTTAACGTTTCCGAAGGTAACCATCCTTCTTTACCATTTGCAATAATAATTCGCACCCATTCATCTTGAGATTCTAGAATATTCACCTTGGTCCCCTCGTGGAGTACAAAGTTAGTCGAACTACCCAGTTTAGCTTCGTTTTTTACGTCCACGCGTTCTTCAAAAATAATAGCAGGTTGCTTTTTATTTTGATTGTTATACGTCGAGTAGGCCATTGCTAATGAAATAAATAGCAGTAAAAATCCAGCAAAAGAGGTCAATAGAAAGAAACGTTTTTTGCCACTTTGACTCACAAAATAGTAAAATAAAAATGCCAAAACACTAATCATAGAAAGCGCCACAGCTACCTTTGCCCAGATCTCAAACGTGGCAATAGAATATAAACGCTCGTAGGTTTTTGCAATAAAATTTTTAGGTAAAGCCTCTATCGCATCTACCCTTGCATTTTGAGCAAAGCCTAGATTATTTTTAATGTCATTATCATTAGGCGCGAGTTGCAGTGCTTTTTCAAAATAGTAAATACTAGGCCCCACCTTATTTAACTTATAATAGGCGTTACCAAGGTTGTAATACATTGCCGCACTTTCGTTCCCCGTTTTTTCTATTAACTTCCAAGAATCTATTGCTTGTTGGTATTGCTCTGCTGCATATTGCTTATTTCCTTGATCAAAAAGCACATTATTTTTTTGCGCTTCAGAAACGCCAATAACTCCCACCACTAGTGCGACAAAAAGGAAAACTGTTTTGGTATGTTTCTTATAAAACCGCATTAATGAATCTCTTTATCTATGTTTGAAATGATACCTACTGCCTTATTATAGTCCTCTTTAATGGTCACCGCTGTTGATGGTGTATACCTGGCAAACTCGCAACTTTTAAGTAATGAGTTAAATGCGATAACTGTTACCTCAGAAACGTTACGCTCTTTCAATAATTGGGCAATACGTTCTTTAGACATTTCTGTGGTTTCTATGTCTAGTTTGGCCTTAAGATAATTGTGTAAAGCACGTTCCATGGATTCATAAAAAGCTTCTTTATTTTTTAAATTTTTCTTTGCTTCGCCTAAATATTTTCGTGCTAATTTGTTTGCATTTCTTATACGTGTTCCGTCCACATCTGCTCTGCGGTTGTCTCTTGCACGTCCTACCAATATAAATAGCGGGATTAATAAAAAGGGCCCACCTATTAACGACCAGAAAAGGGTAGACTTAAAGAAATGTTCTTTTTCCATGGGTTCAAAAACCGATGTCAGTTTACTGTTTTTAAACTGATTGTTTGTTGCCACAATGGCTTCTTCAGAAACAGGTTCTAACTCCCTGTTTATTGGGCCTTCTGGAACATCAATTATAATCTCTTTTGAGGCCAGTGTTTTATACGTCTCTGTTGTAGGATCAAAATAGGAAAAGGTAATTGGTCTGATAGGATATTGTCCTTTAAACTGGGGGACTACGGTATACTTTTCAGAAATGGTTCCTTGCATTCCATTTGTTTTTACTTGAATGCTATTGGTACGTTCTGGCTCATACACTTCAAGACTACCAGGTAAGGTCACCTTAGGAAGCCCCATTAATTTTAGATTACCGTTTCCTGTGATTTTTACATCTAGTTCTAAAGACTCATTTGCATTGAGTTGCTTCTTATTGGTGTCCATGTACAAGGAAAAATTACCTACAGCATCCGTAAAATCGTCAGGTCTGTTTTCTAGCGGTAGTGGTCGCACTTGTATGGTTCTTTTTCCTGCAGAAATCGTCTTGTTTACTCGCGAAGGAATAGGTCTGTTAAAAAAATCTCTCCTGCGTGTAGGGACATCTATTGGAACGTTTAATGTAAGTGGCTCAATGTCTAGTTCGCCTATTTTTTGAGGGTATAAAACAGTGCTTCTTAAAATGACATATCGATAGTCTTCCCCTTTATACTTGCCGTTGTAAATGGTATAATTACCTCTTGCATCAATATTTTGGCTCCAGAAATCTTCGTATTTCGGTGACGAAACTTCTTGCCAAGCACTAGTAATACTTACATCTTTTGAGACATAGAGCTTATACACAACGGTGATCGCTTCGTTAAGATATGGATTGCTATCAGACACTTCTGCCACGAGATGTACTGCAGCATTTGCAACATAATCTGGGTTACTTCCATCTTGGGGCGCAGTACTTTGTTTTGTTACTTCTACAACCACGGGCTCTGAGGCATAGGTCTGGCCATTAATTAAAATGGTGCCAGTGCCTATAGTAAGTTTCCCTATTTTTTGTGGCGAAAGAAAATAAGAATACGTTTTAGAGTAGCTTCGTTTTCCACCATAATAAGAATTACTAATGGATTGATTAGGCCCTCCAACCACAAGAAAGCCATTAAAATCTGGCGGAGAAAAATTATCGCCATCTTGATTCATGGCAAAATCAACACGCAAACGTTCACTAATACCAAGCTTTTGCTTGCTTACTTTAGCTTCAAAAGTAACATTCTGAGCTAGCGAAGAGATGCTGCCCACAAAAAATAGGATCAATATAAAAATATACTTTGTTCTCAAATTTAAATTTTACTTTCTAAGGCCCACTGTAACTTATGCATCAGACTAACAATTACCAGTCCTTTTGAGTCTTCACCTTGGCGCCTTGTTCTTTTTTAGCATTCACTTTATCCTGAACTTTTTTCTCTTCATTATTCATAGCTTCAAGCAAGCTTTTTACTTGCTGAGGAGATAATTTTCCTGGAGTAGGTTGTGGTTGCTGCGGCTGCTTATCTTCTCCCTCTTTTTTATCTTTAGGCTCATCAGGTTTCCCTTTATCTTTTTCGTCTTCCCCTTCTTTCTTATCTTCTTTTTTGTCACCCTTGTCCTTATCTTCTTTTTTATCGCCTTCATCCCCCTCATCTCCTTCATCTTGCTTATCCTGATCCTTTTTATCTTCGTTTTCCTTTTTATCTTGATCTTTATCGTCCCCATTTTCATCCGGTTGAGGTGGCGGCGGATTTTTCTCAAGCATCTCTTTAGCCAAGGCTAAGTTGTAGCGAGATTCATCATCTGTAGGATTATTGCGCAATGCGTTTTTATAAGCATCTACAGCTTCTTGATACATTTTTTCTTTCATAAAGGTATTTCCCAAGTTATGAAATGCCTTATGCTTGGACCCTTTATCTTTTGCTACTTGAGTTGCTTGTTTATAGCGCTGCATTGCGGTCTCATTCAAGTCTTCATTATAATAGGCATTCCCAAGGTTGAGTTTACCTACTTCACTCTTTTGATTTAGGTCTATGGCCTCTCTGTATTGCGCCTCTGCAACCGCAAAATTTTTCTTCTGTAGCTGTAAGCTCGCATCACTTAGTAATGTTGCAGCTTCTCTTTGTTCTTTTTCGGCAAGTGCCTCAGCTTCTTGTTGTCCATAGGCAGAAGTAACTATGAGCATCAATACCATCAACCCGAGATATTTCGGCACAGGTGTCATCTGAAGCTTTAAAAGAGACGCAAGTAAAATAGAAATATGAGTTCTCATTTTATGCACGTTTTTCATTAAACAAATTTAATCTATTTATCCACTTGGTCTTTCGGTCAAGGAGCAATACATCTAGAATAAGCAAAAATAATGCCCCTGCTAAAAACCATTGAAATTGATCTTTAAAATCTGTAAACTGCTTGGCCTCAAATTCTTTTTTATCCATTCCATTCAAGATAGCCTTCACCTCATCTACCACCTCTTTCGTGTTTGTTCCATTAATATATTTTCCCTTGCCTTCATCTGCAATCGCTTTAAGAGTAGGGGCTCCAAGGCGCGTGATTACCACTTCGTTATTTTGGTCACGTTTATAAAACTGTAATACGCCATTTCGTTTTATTGGGATTTGCCCGCCTTTTTCTGTTCCAACTCCTATAGAGTATACTTTAATGCCATTTTCTGTAGCGGCTTCAATTGCGGCCTCAAAATTACCTTCGTGATCTTCGCCATCACTAATCACAAATAACACTCTGTTTTTCTGTTCTTCATCATCAAAATAGGTAGAAGACATCTGTACTGCTTCACTTATTGCTGTTCCCTGTGACGACACCATATCTGTGTCCATCGCATTTAAAAACAACTTAGTAGAAGAAAAATCTGTTGTGATTGGTACCTGCGGAAATGCGCTTCCGGCATACCCAATTATCCCCACTCGATCCCCGCCTAATTCATTTAAAATTTGCGTAATTAACTGCTTTGATTTTTCTAAACGGTTAGGTGCAATATCTTCGGCAAGCATACTTTTTGAAACATCTAGTGCAAATACAACATCTACTCCTTCTCGCTTTACGGTTTCTAGCTTTGTCCCTATTTTGGGATTAACTAAGGCAAAAGCCATACAAGCAATAGCAAGACACATTACCAAAACTTTTAAAAACCCTTTTAATTTGGAACTACTGGGACTTAAACGAGCTAAAAGTTTGCTGTTTGCAAACTTCTTCTGCGCACTACGTCTCCATATTTGCACGGCAAAAAACAAGAGCAGCACTACTGGTATTGCTAGCAGAACATAAAAGTATATGGGTTGTTCGTAATTCATTTTTATATTAAATAAAGCTTCTAAATAAGGTATATCGTAACAACAATTCAAACCCTAAAAGGCACAATCCTAAAATCGCCCAAGGTCTAAATTGTTCCTGGTAACTTGTGTATTTAAACTCTTCTATGTCTGTTTTTTCGAGTTTGTTAATCTCCTCATAAATCTCGTTGAGCTTCGTGTTATTTGTTGCTCTAAAATATTGTCCACCCGTAGTCTTTGCAATTTCTTTTAGGAGTGCCTCATCAATTTTTACAGGTTGATTTCCATATCTAAACTTACCGTTACGGTCAATTCCAATAGGGGAAGACGCCATCCCGTTTGTTCCTAAACCAATGGTGTATACTTTAATGCCAAACTCTACTGCCAGTTCGCTGGCAATTTTTGGATCAATAAAACCGCTATTATTTTCTCCATCTGTTAATAGAATAATCACTTTACTTTTTGCTGTACTTTCTTTTAATCTGTTTACGGCCGTAGCAAGCCCCATCCCAATGGCGGTACCGCCTTCAATAATGGGATTATAGGCAATGCTCTTTAAGGATGATAAAACAACTGTTTTGTCACTGGTCAAAGGAGTTTTTGTGTAACTCTCTCCCGCATATTCAACTAGGCCAATACGGTCATTAGGGCGTTCATTGATAAAACGCGCAGCCACTTGTTTTAAAGCTTGTAAACGATCTGGTTTTAGGTCTCGCGCCAGCATACTTGCCGAAACATCTATTGCCATCACAATGTCAATACCTTTTGTGTTTTTAACTCGTGTAGATTCATCCACAAATCTTGGTCTTGCAAGCGCCACAATGATTGCTGATAATGCTAATAAGCGCAGTATGAATAAAAGTGGGCGTAATTTTGCTAGCCAATTTTTACCTGTCTTAAACCCTTTTATACTAGATATTTTTAGCGCAGCTGTTTGATGCTTTCGCTTAAAAAAATACCATAGCAGTAGCAGCGGCAGTAAAAGAAACAGCCAAAAGTATTCTGGATTTACAAACTCAAAGGTGCTAAACATTATTTTTCTCCTTGGGTTAATTCTATCTCTAGACTATTAATAATTCGCTCTACTATTTGCTTTGCATATAAGTTCTGTTTGTTGTTTACAATCACCACTTGTTGCAACGCGCCAGGTTGTCCAAAAACAACATATTGATATTCTTGTTCTCTAAAACCACTTCCTTTTTTAATGTTAAAAGAACCTTCTGCTTTAACTCCAGAAATTCCGTTAGGTGTTTCAAAATCTTCTTTCTTGACAATAAAGTTTGACGCACCACCTTGTTCTATATTAGTCAAGCCGTTTTCAATGGCAGCATCTGGCTCTACTTTTTGTTCGCCCGTAAATTGGACGGTAGTAATCATTATATAGAGATCATCAGATAAACTACCGTAAGCAAAGACATTACTAGATTTTACGGCTTCTTCTACTTGATCCATTGCTACACGCACCAATACTTCTGGTGTTTCAACAATTACAGAAGGAATACCATATTCACTTTTTGTCCAACGCTCTTCTTGTAACTCTCTCATGTCATTTCCGAAGACAAAATCACGTACGGCACTAAAGCCATAAACGCCAATTCCGATGGCGATGGCGAGCAAAGCAGCGGTTAGTAAAGACCCAAAAGCAATCATCCAGTTTTTACGGACTTTCTTTTGGCGTTGGGCTTCTTTATAACGTTCGTTTTCTAGAAGTTCCTCTTCTGTTGGTTCTGGAATAGCTTCGTGCGTATCATTTATAATTAACTCGAGTGTTTTTCTGTCTGCCTCAAGTTGTCCCGAGGCTTGTTGCATTTTGGCAAATTTTACAAGATCGGCACGTTTCAGCACTAATTCTAAATCTTTGATCATTGTAACGTCAAAATCAAAGTTCCCTAATTTTTTGTGTGCTCTTAAACGTTCTATAAGCTCATCTGTGGTGCTCTCGAGTGCAGTATTATCTACTTCGCGATCTAAGTATGTTTTTACAATTTCGGTAAGAATAGAGTAGTATTCTTTACTTTTATTTTGAATCAATAATTGAGAATCGTCCAGCTCATGTAGGGCTTTAATTGCTTCTTCATAAGGTGGAATATCTTCTTCTTTTGCCGCTTTAATCTTTTTTCTTCGGAAGAAAATAAAAGCCACTAGACCTATCAAAGCTAGTATAGGTAATAACCAATAGCTTAGTTTTAGAAAATCAAAAGGAGGCGTGTCTACTTCAATTTTATCCTTAATGTTAAACATCTTTTGCTTTGTGGTGTCTACTGCAACATCACGAACTTCTACCGTCATGGTATCTGTTACAAACTGTTTATTGTTTACAATAACACGTTGTGACGGGATGTTATATCGCCCAGAATCAAATTGTGTGAGCCCGTATTTTTTAATAAAACGATAGCGTGAATTTTCTAATATGGTATCCAGTTTATACGACTCAATAAGCTCCATAGGCATAAACTGCTGCCCTTCTGGAAATACCACAAGATCTGTAGTATCTGCTTCTATGGTCATGGTATATGTGAGTTCTTCTCCAATCTTTATAGAAGTAGTGTCTATTGTAGCTTGAACCTGTGCAAAAGAGTTTTGAGAGGAAAGAATGAAAAATAAAGGGGTAATAAGAAAACAGCTATAAGCCACTAGATTTGAACGATTAGGCGTATAAGTGTGGCCTGTCAAATTTTTGACAAGCGTAATAATTTTTAAAATTGTACATCTAAAATCGTACATCGTATTTTCTTTATCTTCTTTTAAAATAACCCAATAATTTTTTTACATAACTCTCATCTACACGACAGTCTAAAGCGCCTGCGCCACTTTTTAAGAAGGACTCTTGAAAGTAATCTACACGCTCTCTGTAATATGTGTGGTAATTATTTCTGACTGCTTTTGATCCTGTATTCACTAAAACCAACTCGCCCGTTTCTTCATCTTCCATTTGCACCATCCCAAGATTAGGGATGTTTTCTTCTTTTGCATCATAGATTCTAATGCCCGTGACATCGTGTTTGTTTGCTACAATCTTGAGCGTATCTCTGTAGTCATCACCAATAAAGTCACTAAGCACAAAAACGATTGCTTTCTTTTTCATCACATTACGCATATACTTAAGTGCATTTGCAATGTCTGTTTTTTTGCTTTTAGGTTTAAATTCAATGAGTTCTCTAATAATACGTAGCACGTGAAATTTTCCTTTCTTGGGCGGGATGTATAACTCGACCTCATCACTAAAAAGAATGAGTCCAATTTTATCATTATTCTGCATTGCCGAGAAGGCAAGTGTCGCCGCAACTTCTGTAATAATTTCACTTTTAAACTGTTGGTCCGTACCAAAAAACTCTGACCCACTAATGTCTGCCATGAGCATCATCGTGAGCTCGCGTTCTTCTTCAAACACTTTAATATAGGGTTCACTGTAACGAGCGGTTACGTTCCAGTCTATGTTTCGTACATCATCACCAAATTGATACTGGCGCACTTCGCTAAAGGTCATTCCACGTCCCTTAAAAGTACTATGATACTCACCACCAAAAACATGGTCGCTTAGACGACGCGTTTTGATTTCGATTTTCCGTACTTTTTTTAAGAGTTCTTTTGTGGTGCTCATTGTCCCTCATTCCCAGCCCTTCTCCCGTTGAGAAGGGAGTGAGGCTTTTGTTTTATGTGATTAAATTTTGATTACTGAATACTGATTTATTGAACTACGGTACTTCTATTACGTTCACAATCTTATTAATAAGATCTTCACTTGTTACGTTTTCTGCTTCCGCTTCATAGGTAATCCCAATACGGTGTCGCAACACATCGTGCACAACGGCGCGCACATCTTCTGGTATTACATATCCTCTGCGTTTAATAAAGGCGTAGCATTTTGCAGCCATTGCAAGGTTGATACTTCCACGAGGAGATGCACCGTAGCTTATCAGTGGCTTAATGTCTTCTAGTTTGTATAATTCTGGATTACGCGTTGCAAATATGATATCTAGAATATAACGTTCTATTTTTTCATCCATATACACTTCGCGAACCGCAGATTGTGCGCGTAAAATCTGATCTGTAGTCACGACAGGGTTAACCGTGTCATAATCGCCTTTTAAGTTTTGGCGCATAATAAGTTGTTCATCTGCAATTTGCGGATATGAAATCACCGTCTTTAACATAAAACGGTCCATTTGTGCTTCTGGTAATGGGTAGGTTCCTTCTTGCTCAATTGGGTTTTGTGTTGCCATTACTAAAAACGGCTTATCCAATTTAAAAGTTGTATCACCAATGGTTACTTGCTTTTCTTGCATCGCCTCTAAAAGCGCAGATTGAACCTTTGCTGGAGCTCGATTAATCTCATCTGCGAGCACGAAGTTTGCAAAAATAGGACCTTTCTTAATACTGAAATCGTTCAATTTCATATTATAGATAAGTGTTCCAACTACGTCTGCAGGCAATAAGTCTGGTGTAAACTGTACACGACTAAAACTACCGTGAACGGCTTTGGATAGCGTGTTAATGGCAAGTGTTTTTGCGAGTCCTGGAACTCCTTCAAGCAAAATATGACCTTGTCCTAGAAGCCCTATGAGTAGTCGCTCTACCATATGTTTCTGTCCAATAATCACTTTGTTAATCTCAAGGGTAAGGATGTCTATAAAAGCACTTTCCTTTTCTATTTTTTCGTTTAACGCACCAATGTCTAATGGCGTATTTGATGATTCCATATTCGATTTTTTTTATCTAAAAATGTCTTTGTTACTCCCGTTGCAATTTGTAGAAAATTGATTGTATTTGCTGTTAATCTTTGGTTAAAAATAACACGCAAAAGACGATAAGTTCTTTGCTGTGTTTCAGAAAATAACAAAATTTTATGAGTTGCGAATTTAACGAATTGAGTTGAACTCTCAAATGTGATTTTTAAGGCGGTTTCAGAAATAAAAACACACCCCACCCTGCATCCCCTGAAGGGCAGGCGTTCGCTTGTTGATAAAAAATAAAATTTCCTATTTCGGCCCTCCCACCTTTTGAGTTTGAGGTGGTGTTTTTTTTTTCAAGTAAAATACCAAATACAATCATTACTTTAGTGCTCAATTAAACGTGGATAAAAAAATAGATTTATGAAAACAGCCTTCATCACAGGAGCAACCAGCGGAATAGGTAGAGCAACAGCTAACCTTTTTGCAGACAACAACATTAACCTTATTCTCTGCGGGCGACGACAAGAAAGACTAGACGCTTTACAAACGGAACTCAGTAAAAAAGTAGCCGTACATACCCTTTCTTTTGACGTACGTGACCGAAATAAAGTGATAGCGGCGGTGGATTCACTTCCAGAAAATTTCCGAAGTATAGCTATTTTAATTAATAATGCCGGGAATGCACACGGCTTAGATTCCTTTCAAAATGGAAGTGCCGAAGATTGGGATGCTATGTTAGATATTAATGTAAAAGGGCTGTTATATGTCACGCAAGCCATATTGCCAGGAATGATTGAAAGGGCATCAGGCCACATTATAAATATAGGCTCAACAGCAGGGAAAGAAGTATACCCTAATGGTAATGTGTATTGTGCAAGTAAACACGCCGTAGACGCAATCAATCAGGGAATGCGGCTTGACCTAAATGGCAAAGGGATAAAAGTAGGTGCCGTTAATCCCGGACTTGTTGAAACAGAGTTTAGTGAAGTTCGATTTAAAGGTGATACGGATAGAGCAGAAAAAGTGTATCAAAATTTCACGCCTTTACAGCCAGAAGATATTGCAGACATCATTCATTTTGCAATCACTAGGCCACCACACGTTAATATCGCAGATTTGACGGTGATGTGTTTAGATCAGGCAAGCAGTACTATTGTGAATAAGAGCTTCGATACAATTTAATTTTAACGGTGGCACGCCACATCTAAAATTAAATCACTCAGCTACCCAAGATTGTTACTTTTGTTTAAAAAGGAGTGATTAATTGTAAATGGAAAATAACAATTAAAGGTTCCAGAGTGATTTTATAAAAAGCTGGAAAGCCGTTTTTTGTAAAATTGTTCGGAAGGGACTGTAACAAAAGCACCCAATAATTTACTTATCTTTAGAATCCAAAATTAAAAACAATAATCTCATGGGCATATTTGACAAAATTAAAGAAAAACTAAGTCACGAATTTATAGACATCATTGAGTGGCTAGACTACTCAGATGATACCATTGTACATAGATTTGAGCGCTACCAGAACGAAATAAAAAATAATGCGCAGCTAGTTGTACGTGAAGGACAAACGGCAGTGTTTATCAACGAAGGGCAATTAGCAGATGTTTTTACAGCAGGAACGTATACACTTAACACACAAAATTTACCAATACTTACCACACTTAAAGGATGGAAATACGGTTTTGATAGTCCATTTAAAGCAGAAGTGTATTTTGTAAACACACACTTATTTACAGACGAAAAATGGGGGACTAAAAACCCAATTACCCTTAATGATGACCGTTTTGGTCTTGTAGAAATTCGTGCCTTTGGTACCTATGCATTTAAAATTAGTGATGCAGGTAAGTTTGTGGTAGAGATAGTAGGGACAGATAATAATTTTACCAATTTTGAAATTAATGAGCACTTAAAAAGCCTCATTGCAACTCGCTTTACAGATACAGTAGGTGAAGCCAACTTGCCAATAGAGTTATACGCGGCAAATACAACTGAGCTTTCAGAAACGTGTCAAGAGGTAATGCAGCCAGAGTTTCAGAGTGTTGGTATTTCATTAGAGAAATTTTACATCGAGAATGTGTCGATGCCAGAAGATCTTAAAAAGGAGATTTTTGAGTACAGCCGTATTGATAAATTAGACCTTGACAAATTAACAAAATTTAAAACGGCAAAAGCTATCGAAGCAGCGGCCTTAAATGAAGGAGGAACTGCAGGAGCAGGAATGGGAATGGGAATGGGCTTTGTACTCGCACAACAAATGGGCGGGATGATGTCACCACAAATGGGAGGACAAGCAGCCACTGCACCACAAGCAGGAATGATGCCACCACCTATGCCACAGGCAGTTCAATATTTTTATGCGGCAAACGGAGCGCAAGCAGGACCGGTAGGCATGGAGCAATTAAGAGCCTTATTTGCAAACAGAACTATTAATAAAGACTCACTTGTCTGGAAACAAGGGATGGACAACTGGGCGGCACTAAATAGTGTAGAAGAGTTAAAACCATTTTTAGGTGGAAATACACCACCACCTTTACCAGCTTAATAAAAACACCATTATTTTTTTTAGAAGCTAGTCACCCTGAGCCTGTCGAAGGGCAATTACTAAACCATTTAGATTGTCTTCGACTGCGCTCAGACTGACATTAATATAGATTGTACCAATAGCACAATGCACCCCACTCCAGAACAAACATCCGAACTCAAGAAATCCTGCGTCAATTGCGGTGCAGAGCTTTTATATGCTCCTGGGACAAAAGAGATGCAATGTGGGTATTGCAGTTATAAACAAGATATTCCGCCAGCGATTGATGGCTTTGAAGAATTAGAACTTAAACCTTATCTAGAACAATTAGGAGGCCAATCGCATAGTGAACAAATTACTATGTTACATTGTAAAAACTGTGGTGCTAATCAACATGTAGAAGAAAATTACAAATCACTGCACTGTGTCTATTGCAGTATGCCTCTTATTATTGAAGATGCGTATAAGGATGATTGGATTTTACCAGGTGCTGTGCTGCCTTTTCAATTTGATCAAAAGAAAGCACACGCGATCTTTAAAAAATGGGTGAGTGGTTTATGGTGGGCACCTAATAATTTACAGAAAGCAGCGATAGATCCACAACACACAAAAGGATTGTATTCTCCCTTCTGGACCTTTGATGCGCAGTTAAAATCTAATTATACAGGACAAAGAGGGGAATATTATTATGTAACTAAAACCGTAGGTTCTGGAAAAAATAAAAGAACAGTACAAGAACGCCGCACGAGATGGTATGCTGCAAGCGGTACTGTAAATGGTTTTGTAGATGATACACTCATAAAAGCATCTAAGCAAAAGAAAGCAGTGATCCCAACTGCGGTTGCAAACTGGAATTTAAAACAATTAGAGACTTTTCAAACGGGCTTTCTTGCGGGCTTTGTCACTGAAAAATATACCATACCACTTTTAGATGGTCACTTGTCTGCAAAAGATGAGGCAAATAACATCGCACGACGATGGATTCATACAGATATTGGCGGTGATACCCAGCGGATAGATCGCATGGATATGACGCTTACCGAAGAAACTTTCAAGCATGTTCTTCTTCCTATTTTTATAAGCGCCTATAGGTTTAACGGCAAACGATACAACTTTTTCGTTAACGGGCAGACGGGTGCTATTTCTGGTGAAAGACCTTATTCGTTCTGGAAAATATTTTTATTTATATTGATGTGTCTTGCGATAATTGCAATCATCGTTATACTAGCAAACTACCAATGAGAACGTTCGTTGTAGGAGATATCCATGGAGGGCTAAAAGGCTTAGAACAAGTGCTCGAACGCACTCCATATACAAAAAATGACCTTTTTATTTTTCTTGGAGATTATGTAGATGGCTGGAGTGAATCTGCACTAGTAGTTTCTTTTCTTCAGAAATTTTCTGACAATTATAAATGTATCTTTTTAAGAGGTAATCACGACGAGTTGCTTACAGACTATTTAGAATCTGGAATAGCAAACCCAATGTGGTTAAAACATGGAGGAGTTTCTGGTAAGAAAAGCTTTGATGCGCTAGACGATAACGAAAGGCAACACCATCTATTGTTTCTTCGGAATTTAGAGAATTATTATATTGACAAGAAAAACCGTCTTTATTGTCATGCAGGTTTTACAAATCCTTTTGGGCCAGATCACGAGTATTATGCAAATACCGTGTATTGGGATAGAACATTATGGGAAATGGTCTGTAGTTTAGATCCTAATTTATCGCCGAAAGATTCAAAATATCCTAGAAGGCTTACAAATTTTAAAGAAATTTATATTGGTCACACACCCACAACAAAAATAGGAAAGACGGATCCTACAAATTTTGCAAATGTCTGGAATATAGATACGGGGGCAGCTTTTAAAGGGCCATTAACTATTATTGATGTTGACACTAAAGCATACTGGCAAAGTGACCCCGTTATGGAATTATATCCCAATGAAAAAGGAAGAAATTAATAATGAAGGACAAAATCTATAAATCAAAATTTGGGTGGGGTGTATTTTTATTTTTGTCCTGCTTATTTATGTTTACTTCTTGGATGAGTTATCAACCCGAAAGAGGGATATTGGAGAGTTTTGCGATGCTTCTGGTTCCAATAGTGGTATTGGGTTCGTTTACTGCAATATCTTTAGCCACCAAGTACACGCTTTCTGCAACAGAATTGCACATTAAATGTTTGCCTTTCTATAATAAGAAAATCGCAATTGACAGTATTAATAAAGTAACGGTATCCCGAAACTTAATTTCATCTCCTGCACCAAGTTTAGATAGAATTGAGGTTTATTTTAACAAGTATGAAAGCCTTGTCATTTCGCCAAAAAACAAATTTCAGTTTATGGATGATTTGAAAAAAATTAATCCATCTATTATCATTGTGAAGCAGCAGTAACATTTTCGCATAAAAAAAGCGCCTACACATCTTTATAAAAGATATAGTAGGCACTTTTAACTAGTTGTTATCTGGTTTTAGGCTTTTCCGTAGTCATTTTCATCTTGCCACTTTTTAAGAGCATCCCATTTTCCTTCAGCTGCTAGTCCAGACTGCATAGGCCAAGTGCCAGGGTTGTGTACTCTATAGCGCTCTCCTTTCGTGTCTAGATGTGATTGTAAGGTGGACACCGCGGTGTTTGCAAGATCTGACCAGGTATGAATACCGTTATCATTAAATAGCTCTGCTATTTTAGGACCAATACCCTCTACAATTTTAAGATCGTTTTCTTTTATTGTCTTGCCAAACGCTGCTTTTGCCGCTCCTGCATTAAATGCGACTCCAGTTGAAACACTTTTTGCACTTGCATTACCAGCCACAAATCCTGCAGCCGCACCGGTTGCACCAGCTCCAAATGAAGCACTACTTCCTGAAGACTTTGATGCTCTACAAGCAGCTAAGTCTTTTTCTAACTGTGCATTTTTATTACGCCAGAAATCAACATCTGTGCTATCGTTATTATTATTTGAGGTTAATCTTCCTAGAAGATAACCAAGTATTGCTGAAATTAGCCCTACTAGTAATGGAATTAAGATACACCAGTTCATATTTTATATTTTTAATGTGATTAGTTTAAAGTTACTTCGGTTCTTCTATTTTTACTGCGACCTTCTTCTGTAGCGTTGGTGGCTATTGGGTTTTTAGGCCCTTGAGAAGTAGATACAATTTTTGCTTCGGAAATACCATTTGTAATAAAGTATCGCTTTGCAAAGTCAGCTCGCTCTTGCCCTAGTCTCATATTTGTAGTAGCATCACCTGTATTGTCTGTATGTCCAGTGATTCTAAGTCTAGCGTCTGGATTTTTATCCAGGTACTTAGCTAGGTTTGCAATTTTTGTGCGCTGTTCTGGGCTTAAATTAATACTTGCTTCTGCTGTATCAAAGTAGATCACAAGTGGCGCAGCCATGAGTGATTTTTTCAATGCCAACATGTCTTCAGCATCTTTTTTTGCAGAATCTTCAGTTCTAGTATCCATCCCGAAGTTTATTGGGCCTAAATATATGCCATTGTTAAGTGACATCCCATCGTTAAGTAATCCACTAGTATTTAACGTTTCAGAAGAGATCCCTCTTGACGTAAAATAGTTTTTAACGGCATTTGCTCTTGCTAAACCTAAATTAGGGTATGCAGAGTTATTTTCCTCTTGTGAAGAATATAATCCCGTGATGGTGACATTCTTGTTAGGGTTTCCATTTAGATAGGTGCTTAATCTATCAATACCGCCATTAAGTGCGGCAGAAATAGGTGTTATTAGCGCATATTCTGATGCATTAAAGTTGAAATTATCGGTATTCTCAAAAGAGAAATCGCCGTTAGCATCAATAAGTGAAAACTTGTTTCCTAATACATTTGTATTAGATGGGGAATCTTGAGCATTAAGGTCATTTTCATCAGTATTCATTACTTTTTCTGTGTCTGCATTTGCAGCCCCGTTACAACATTCAAAGTCGCAACCGTGTTTCCAAAAAAAGTAAGTACCAATTAAAATGGTAAGAAAAATGCCCAACAGATAGAGTGCTTTTTTACTCATGGGTTGGTTTTTAAGGTTAATATTTTTCTAATATAAGTAAATATCACACATAAAAAACGTGTTAAGCACTGAAATATAGGTGATTGGCGATATTATTCGATGTTAGCTCTATTTACAACGATTAAATACAATTGGGTGCCTCTTTACAAGGTTAAGAAAACCGAACTATCTAATTATGATAGACTTACTGTAAAACTGTCCGCCGGTACTTATTCTATAGATATATTGACCATAACTGAGGCGGTTGTTAATTTTAGATTTAACATCAATACTATGCTTGCCAGCAAATAGAATCTCATTTGCAAGTACGCCTATTTCTTTACCTAATATATCATACAATCTAATATCTACATTTGCCGTAACAGGCATTGTAATCTCGATACTGGTTTGTGAACCATTGTAAATAGGAACATGTCTTAGACGAGATTCGTAATCAAACTCTGAAATTCCTAATGCATTACAATTAAAACCTAAATCAAGATTTTCATATTGTTGATTTAATAAGATACCATCTACGATGGATGGATCTAAACAAAACCAATCTGTAAGAACTGTCGCGTAAACATCTCTAAAATCTGTAGAAGGTATTAGGTTGTCATTATTATCCCACTCTGTAATATCGGGATGTTCACCTACAAAACCATTGCCTTGTAGGCCACTTCCAAAAAGAAGTACTGGCGATGCTGCTCCGTGATCGGTTCCATTAGAACCATTTTCATATGGTCTACGACCAAATTCTGAAATGGTCATTGACAAGACTTCATTATCCATTTCTGTGGCAGCTAAATCATCATAAAAGTTTTTCATACTTCTAGAAATATCCTGTAACAATACTTGATGATCATTTGCTTGATTCGCATGATTATCAAATCCATCTAATGTAACCATATACACCTTAGTCCCTAAGCCACCTTTTATCATTCTTGCTACAATAGAAAGCTGATCTGCAAGACGGCCATTACCATAATCTACACTGTTATCTGCGGCTAAATACGCTTCATTAATTACTTGAGAATACAAGAAGGTTGTATTTGCAGTAGATCTCATGAATAAAAGCTTGTCACCATACACACAATCTGGAATATCGAGTACATCGTGTAAAGTTCCATTTTCTGCTACGTTTGCTAATTGTTCTGGGTTTGCTACTGAGAATGCATAATTATTATCTGTACCTTCAAAAATAAGATTTCCTATACTTCCTATTTGCACAGCCGGCGGAACGTCAGGTGGGCTAATCAAATAATCAGGGTATAAGTCTTCAAAATAACGGCCCCACCATCCTGTTGGTTCAAATCCATTAGGTTGCGCAGATGCCCAGATATCTGAGGAGGTGAAGTGTGATAAGTTTTGATTGTTATAGCCAACACCGTGAACTACTTTCATTTTTCCGTCACCCCATAAAGACTCGATATCTGACATATAGCTAGGTACCCCAAAATCTGCATTGAGATTTAAAAGACTGGATTCGTTGTGCCGTATTGTAGGCCGTAAATTTGCATAATTATCGTAATCATAGATTGGTACTATAGTATTTAATCCATCATTACCTCCTTTAAGCCTAATGATAACTAAAATGTTATCATTCTCTGCATTTGCAAGAGCTACAGAAAGAGGTGAAGGTTGAGAAGCGGATACCGCCGCGTGGCCAACCATAATACTACCTGCACCAGCAAGACCTAAAGCCTGTATAAAAGATCTTCTGTTCCAGGTGGCGTGCTCTTTTTCATGAGCTTCTTTATTCTGATTAGTCCCTAGTTTGTGGTTTTTATGATCGTGCGTACACATAGCTTTTTTATTTTAATTGAAATTCGGGGATTCTAAAAATATGTCTTAATAAGAGCGCTACTTGATCTGGTGCTGATGACCAGCTCAAGTTCCAAGTCATATCGTCATAGTAGTTTTGCGGTACATCTGCTTTAAAAACCACGGTGGCAGTTTCATAATCCATTTCTGTATACAAATTTTTAGGGACAAAATAATCAACTAATGTCCTTGCTATAAAGGCAGGGTCAATGCTATCGTTAGTGAGTTCACGTGCTAGATCTACAAAGGTGTATTGTAGTTCTTGACCAAATAAATAATTAATGTATAAATCGAGCAGTTGCCATCTACCGGTAAGTGTAGAACTATTAATCCAGGTTTCGTCTCGTTGCCATCCAGAGACATCTGGAGGGTCTAAGATTTCCTGTCCCATTAATCCAGCATAGTATAAAAAGGCGTCCACAATCTCATCATTATAAAAGAACCCAGAATCTTTAACAAGGCCAATGATAAGGTCTAATGGGCTTTTAATTATAACCCCTCTAGCTCTATCATCAAAAAAGTGTTCGCTTTTAAGTAGTTGTCTTAATACTGGAGCAAGATCAAAGTTATTATCTATAAATACTTGCGATAATGGATCAATTATGTTTGCAATAATCACATCATCTATTGCTGGACTTACAAAAAACTGATAGAGCTTTGTGATAATAGTATTTGCTATTTGTTCTCCTCTTTGTTCAAAGAGAATATTGATAACATCGTCATAACCCCAGGCACCTTCTTGACCAAAAATGGTTTTTATACCGTCATCGTGGGTACTCGCATCAAAATAGATTTGTGCTCCCGTTGTTTCCCAGTGGTTGTATCCTGTTAATGCTCTGGCTGTTTCTGTAATGTCTTCTTGGGTATATCCGTTTCCTTCGCCAAGTGTAAATAACTCATATAACTCGCGGGCATAATTTTCGTTGGGACTATTTTCAGTGTTTTGAAAACCATTTAAATAGATGAGCATGGTGTTGTTAATTCCTATTTCTCGAACAAAATCTTTAAAATTTCCGAGGGAATGTGTTTGCATCAAATCATAATACTGAAAAAGATATGGAGCATAAAAATAACTCTCCAGCTCTGTCACAAAATGGTTAGACCAGAAAAACGCAAGGCGCGCTTTAAATCCATCTGTATAGAGACTGTTTCCTATAGCAAGACGATAGTTAACAATAAATTCATTGTTTTGAGTTTCATAATCTGTATAATCATCAAAATCCCAGTTGGCCCATGGTGGGGTGGGTAAATTGTCCTGAACTAGTGCGTTATCTATTAGGCTGTCTATAAAATCGCCTGGAGTTGAGTTAAGGGCATCATCAAGGTTCATTTGAGAGGTGCCAAAGTCCAGACGTTTAAAGATGTGTTTCACTTTATCAATATTCCAGGGGTTTTCTGCAGATGGTACAAATGCATCTAGGGTGGCAGTATTGCAAGATGGCGGAGTGAGAATTTCCATAATCAAATATGATTTTATATTAAAAGTACTGAATTATAGTGTTTTAACGTAAATAGTATTCTCTTTTAACATTTTGAAAATAAATTTAGTACTTTTCAGATAAACAATTAGTAGTATGATTTTTTCAAAATCACTTAAAAAAGGTGATACCATTGCTATAATTTCTACGGCTAGAAAAATAACTAAAGAGGAGCTCGCACCCGCAATAGCAATTATAGCCTCTTGGGGGCTAGCGGTACGACTTGGTAAAAGTATAGGAGCTGAAAGTCATCAATTTGCGGGTAATGACAATCATCGTGCAACAGATTTGCAACAAGCCATGGACGATGATTCTATAGCTGCTATCTGGTGCGCTCGTGGGGGCTACGGAACGGCTAGAATTATAGACATGCTTGATTTTACTGCATTTAAACAACACCCAAAATGGCTTATAGGTTATAGCGATGTCACGGTAATACATAATCATCTTTGTCATCTTGGTATTGCTTCAATCCATGGGCAAATGTGTCTAGAGTTGGACAAACGATCACAGGCTTCGAGGGATACGATTAAAGGGATTCTCTTCGGAAATTTTAATGACATCTCCCATAGCGCAACTACAGAACATTTCCGAAGAAATGGAGAAGGAACTGGAACACTAATTGGAGGTAACTTATCGGTATTGTATTCCATCTTGGGAAGTCCTTCTCAAGTTGATTTTGCTGGAAAAATTCTTTTTATTGAAGATCTTGATGAGATGTTGTACCATATAGATAGAATGATGCAAAATCTAAAGCGAAGCGGCATATTAGCAAAGCTTTCTGGATTAATTGTAGGAGGAATGAATGATATGAGAGATAATACCATCCCTTTTGGAAAAACCCCAAATGAAATTATTGCTGATGCAGTTAAAGACTACAATTATCCAGTCTCTTATAATTTTCCGGCGGGACATATTTATGATAATCGCGCTTTAATTATGGGAGCAAAAGTGTCATTAACTGTTAGTGATAAGGTGTGCGAACTCAAATATGAAACAAATAATAAATAGTAGCTTTAAAAGCAGAGTCAAACTATGGCAGAACATAACGATTTAGGTGAATGGGGTGAGGAGTTTGCAGCAATGCACTTGCTTAAAAATAGCTACGAGATTTTAGAACGCAATTGGAGATTCCAGAAAGCCGAAATAGATATTATTGCTAAAAAAAATAACGAAATTATTATTGTTGAAGTAAAGACCAGGAACAGTGATTACTTTGGGGATCCTCAAGATTTTGTGACTGCGGGTAAAATAAAACTACTTACCAAAGCGGCAAATGAATATTTAGTGTCAAATGAAATTTCATTAGAAGCTCGTTTTGATATTATTGCGATTCTTAAAAATAAAACCACAGAAAAACTCGAGCATTTTGAGAATGCTTTTTATCATTTTTAATTACAGTTTGCTGTAATTAAAAATTCCCGCGTAGGCGGGAATCTAGAGTATATAACTGATTGTTATTACTTCTCTATTGCTAATGCTTTAATAACTTCCTCTAATGTTTGAGGCTTCTCAATAATATTTTTGTCAGCATCAAGAATGAAGTATGTAGGTGTTTCAGTTACATCATATGAATTTCCTATTTCATTGTCCCATTTTTTCAAACCAAGTACATTGATAAATAATGGAAATCTTGACGCCACAGGCGTCCATTCTGCTTCAAAGTCTTCTAAACCTATTGCCACAACTTTTACAGCCCCAGGAGACATCGTCTCAATCTTAGCGTGTAGTTTAGGAATCTCTTTAAGGCAATGTGAACAAAGACTACTCCAGAAGGCAATAACAAATCGTTCTGAGGGCTCTAAATCATGTAGGTATTTAATATAGGTTTTATCACCTTCATATTCTGGCCAAGAGAAGTTAGGTGCCTTAGATCCAATAGAGATGTTTTTATAGGTTCTTAACCTAGTTGCTAATGCCGTATCTCCCAGTTGTTGCGCTACAGGAATTAAATGTTTTGTGGCAAGATGATTTGCTTCATCTACTAACTCATTTGCGGTTAAAAAATCCCATAGATTTGATAACAATAGTTTTTGATACTTTCCTTCTGCGATCTTTATCTTATGAGCTACTTCATCAATATTTGCATTGCGAGATGGTATGAGATTTTCAGTGTCAGCATTATTAAAAATATACAAAATACTCTGCTCTAAAGGCAATCCCGAATTCTGAATCAATGGCTTCGTAAAATCAAAGTTGTCAAAATAGTTCTTTTTTGCGCTTAACTTGTACGCCTCATATGTTGTAAAGTTAGATTCAAAATGTGGTTTAACGGCATTAATAAAATCATATACCAGCATCCCTTTTGAGCGTGCAAGAATAGCTGTATGCCAGTCGTTTTGTTTTTTAAGTAACCCTTCTACCTTCTTTTCTTTTATGTTTTCGGCATCCAATAGCGCTGTCAATTGTGAAGCAAATTCTGCACTATTTTTATGATACTCTGCCCAGAGATTGTTTTCTTCAGAAACATTAAAGGTGATGACTTTCTCTGCATCAAAAGTAAATTCTACAGGTTCTTTGCCGCTATAAATAAAATCAAAAAAGTGCTGATCTTGTGGTAAGTTATATACAATACGATACATGCCAGGCGTGATATCATCTTTAATATTTAACTCAAAGGTGCCTTCTGCATCTATGTTTGCATCAGTAACGTAATACACATTATCTGGAGCAATACGGTATAGAATACCAAACTGGAAACTGTTTTCTGGGGCAAAATGACCTGTAATTGTCTGTTGTGCCATGGCTAACAGTGGGAATAGTAATAATCCGAGTAGAATTTTTTTCATTTATAAATGATTCAAATTTTTGATAAATATACAATTTACTAAGCAAGTCTTATGCCGAAAATTTTTCGAGAACGGTCAGCACGTCTCTTACAGATTTTACTTTGTCTATGTTTAACAATAAGCGTAAACCATTTCGGGTTTGCTTTTCTTTCATTTTAATGCGCGGTGTATTGGTTTGCATAAACTGTAATACGTTGCTAAACCCGGGGCTTTGATAAAAATCGCTTTGTTGGTCACTAATAAAATAGCCCACAAATCTACCTTGTTTCATAATCACTCTTTCAAGTCCCATTTTTATAGCAATCCATTTTATACGTACACTATTTAATAAGTCTATCACCTCTTCTGGTAATGCTCCAAAACGGTCTTCTAGTTCCTTCTGAAATTTTAATAAGCCAGCCTCATCTTTAATGCCATTTAACACGGTGTAAAGGTTTAATCTTTCAGTAATATTATTGACATAGTCATCTGGAAACAACAACTCAAAATCTGTGTCAATCACAACTTCTTTTACAAAGACCCGCTCACTAATCGGAGCCGCAGTGTCCGCATAAAGATCTTTAAACTCTTTTTCTTTTAATTCTTCAATTGCTTCGGCTAGGATTTTCTGATACGTCTCAAAGCCTATTTCGTTTATAAACCCACTTTGTTCTCCTCCAAGTAAATCTCCTGCGCCTCTAATTTCAAGATCTTTCATGGCAATATTAATACCGCTGCCTAAATCACTAAATTGCTCTAAAGCAGTAAGACGTTTACGAGCATCATCTGTCATGGCAGAATAAGGCGGAGTGATAAAGTAACAGAATGCTTTTTTGTTGCTACGACCTACACGACCTCTCATCTGGTGTAGGTCACTTAGACCAAAATTATTGGCGTTATTGATAAAGATGGTATTGGCATTACTCACATCGAGGCCACTTTCAATAATGGTTGTTGCCACGAGAACATCAAACTCATTATTCATAAAAGCAAGCATTAATGCTTCTAGTTTTTTACCCTCCATTTGCCCGTGACCAATCCCTATTTTAGCATCTGGCACTAAGCGCTGTATTAAACCAGCAACCTCTTTTATATTCTCGATTCTATTATGCACAAAAAATGTCTGTCCACCTCTTGAAATCTCATATCGAATCGCGTCTCTAATTGTTTCTTCTCCAAAACGAACCACATGCGTTTCTACGGGATGTCTATTAGGTGGAGGCGTGGTAATCACACTTAAATCTCTAGCTGCCATTAGCGAGAACTGTAGGGTTCTAGGGATAGGTGTTGCGGTTAATGTGAGGGTATCTACATTCTCTTTAATCGTCTTTAATTTGTCTTTTACAGCAACCCCAAATTTCTGTTCTTCATCAATTATTAAAAGACCAAGATCTTTAAACTCCACAGATTTGCTCACTAATTGATGTGTTCCAATCACGATATCTACCTTACCCTCTTTTAATCCTTCTAATACCGTGCGACGTTCTTTAGCGGTTCTAAAACGGTTTAAATAATCTACTGTTACGGGCATGCCAGAAAGACGTTCTGTAAACGTGTTAAAGTGTTGAAAAGCCAATATCGTTGTTGGTACTAAAATGGCAACTTGTTTTCCATTATCCACGGCTTTAAAAGCGGCACGAACGGCTACTTCTGTTTTTCCAAAACCTACATCCCCACAGACCAGACGATCCATAGGACGTTCACTTTCCATGTCTGCTTTCACATCTGCTGTAGCAGTAGATTGATCTGGTGTATCTTCAAACATAAAACTGGATTCTAGTTCATGCTGTAAATAACTATCCGGATCATATTGAAACCCTTTTTGTGTTCTTCTTTTTGCATACAACTCGATGAGGTTAAATGCTATATGCTTAACTCTGGCTTTTGTTTTTTGCTTGAGTTTTTTCCAGGCAGCACTTCCTAGTTTGTAAATTTTTGGAGCCGCGCCATCCTTTCCATTAAATTTTGAAATTTTGTGCAACGAATGTATGCTCAGATACAGAATATCTCGGTCTCCATAAATCAATTTTATAGCCTCTTGCATTTTGCCTTCCACTTCTATTTTTTGAAGCCCACCAAATTTTCCAATACCGTGATCAATGTGAGTTACATAATCACCTACCTCAAGATTAGTGAGTTCTTTTAAAGTAATCGCCTGCTTTTTTGCATATCCATTTTTTAGATTGAACTTGTGGTAGCGTTCAAAAATTTGATGGTCAGTGAAGCAGATGTTTCGGTTTTCATAATCTATAAAACCTTGATATAAAGGAAAAACTACAGTCTCAAATTGCTCCACATGCCCTTGAGCGTCCTCAAAAATATCGTGGAAACGTTTTGCTTGTTGGTCACTACTGCAGAAAATATAGTTGGTATAACCATCTGCCGTATTTTGATTGAGGTTTTCTATTAGCAGATTAAATTGTTTATTAAAACTAGGTTGCGGTTTTGTATTAAATGAAATATTTATGTCTGATGTGAGGCTGAGCCCGCTCGAAGCCCCAAGTGTAACCCTCTTAAATTCTCTTAACTGTTTCTTGAGTAGCTTAGAAGTACAAAACAACGCTACCGGTGTTGCTATTTTAACCTCGCCTTCTGTTTTATTAAAAGCATCTGTTGCCTTTTCATACAACTTGTCTATAGCGCCACTTAGAAGTTCTTCATTTTTAAGGCAAATAACGGTTTTGTTTGAAACATATTTTAAGAAGCTTTCTCTGTTCTCGTCTAAATGCTTGTTCTCTACATTTGGGATTATAGAAATCTTTTTTAATTGCTCCAATGATAGTTGTGTTTCCACATCAAAGGTGCGAATGCTATCTACATCATCGCCAAAAAACTCTATGCGATACGGCTCATCATTACTAAAACTAAATACATCTAGAATACCACCGCGTACAGAAAACTCGCCGGGTTCTGTAACAAAATCAGTGCGTTTAAATTTATATTCAAACAGCACTTCGTTTACAAAATCTATGGTTACATTTTCATTTACCGAAAGTTTAAGGGTGTTTTTATCGAGCTCTTTTTTTGTGACTACCTTCTCAAATAAAGCTTCGGGATAGGTGACAATGATGGAAGGTTTACGACGAGAATTAATACGATTTAATACCTCACTTCTCAATAAAACATTAGCATTATCTGTTTCTTCTATTTGGTAGGGTCTTCGATAACTTCCAGGGTAGAAAAGCACATGGTCATCCCCTAATAAGTTTTCAAGATCGTTGAGGTGGTATGCCGCTTCTTCCTTGTCATTAAGTATAAACAGAAAGGGCATTTCCGAAGCTTTAAAAGTTTCAGCAATTACAAGTGAAACGGAACTCCCTACAAGACCAGACACGACGCAATTGTCCCTGCTTTCTGTTAAAAGCTGGGAATTTAATTTTTTCAAAGCGGTAGACTTTGAGAACAAAGATCGAACAAGGGTTTTGCTCATAGTTGTGCAAAAGTAATTCAAACTACAACCGTTTTCAAAGCCTTTAAGGTTTTATTTAACTATTGTTATTACTTGCTAATTTTGCTACCTTGTACATCCATTAAAAAACCGCCAAATGAAATTATTTTATATTCCACTAGTAGCTTTTTTCTTCTTCGGAAATGCGTTAGGACAACAACCAGCATCATCTGACGTAGAAGTGATGAAAAGTGTTATTGATAAAAGTGAAGCAATGGAAACTTCACTTGTAAAAAACCTCCCATTTAAAAATATAGGCCCAACTATTATGAGTGGCCGTGTGGTAGACCTTGCAGTAAATCCAGATGACCCAACAGAATTTTATGTGGGATATGCAAGTGGAGGGGTTTGGCACACAATAAATAACGGAACCTCCTTTGAACCTATTCTAGACAGCAGTCCAACACAAAATGTAGGAAGTCTAGGCGTACATTGGGCATCGAGAACCATTTTTGTAGGCACAGGAGAAGTGAATTCTTCTAGATCGAGCTATGCAGGTATTGGTTTATTGCAATCAAACGATAACGGAAAAAGTTGGGTGGTGATCGGCCTAACAGATAGTCATCATATTTCAAAAATCATCATCAATCCAAACAATGCAAACGAGGTGGTCGTTGCTGCAGTGGGACACTTGTATTCAACTAATGATGAACGCGGCGTATTTAAAACCTTGGACGGAGGTAAAACATGGAGCAAGACACTCTTTGTAAATGATCAAAGTGGTATCATTGAGATGGATGCAGACCCAAATAATTTTAATTTAATGTACGCTTCCTCTTGGGATAAGGATCGAAAGGCATGGAATTTTAGAGGGAGCGGAGCAGGAAGTCATATTTTTAAAAGCATAGATGGTGGGAGTAATTGGGACAAAGTTTCTGGACCAGAAAGCGGATTTCCTCAGGGAGAAGGCGTTGGTAGAATTGGGTTAGCTGTATTTGATGCAAACACGGTCTACGCAGTGCACGATAATCAAGGCAGAAGAGAAGGAGGAAATAAACCCGTCAAGAATGGAGAGCTGTCAAAAGAGCAGTTTAAGACTATGACATCGGCTCAGTTTTTAGCACTTGATAATAAAAAATTGAATGGGTATTTAAAAAATAATGGTTTTCAAGAAAAATATAGGGCAGATAATGTAAAAGCAATGGTGCGCGGCGGAACGGTAAAGCCAGCAGATTTGGCCACTTATCTTGAAGATGCAAATACCTTGTTATTTGATACTCCCGTTATTGGAACAGAAGTTTTTAAAAGTACCGATGGAGGGAAATCATGGGCTAAGACACACGACGGATTTTTAGATGGCATCTATTTTAGTTACGGGTATTACTTCGGAAAAATCCATGTGGATCCTAGCGATGCGAAGGGTATCTATATTTATGGTGTACCCATTTTAAAATCTAAAGATGGAGGTAAAACGTTTAAGAGTATTTCGGCAAATAATGTGCACGCAGATCATCACGCATTATGGATTAACCCAAAAAAACCAGGACATTTAATTAATGGAAACGATGGTGGAGTGAACATAAGCTATGACGATGGCGCAAACTGGATTAAAAACAACCAGCCTGCTGTGGGACAGTTTTATGCCATTAATGTGGACAATGAAGAGCCTTATAATGTATATGGTGGCCTGCAAGACAATGGTGTCTGGGTAGGACCGCATACCACAAATGAAAACCCGGGTTGGAAGCAAACAGGTATTTATGCCTATGAGTTTATTATGGGTGGTGACGGGATGCAAATCCAGATTGATAATAGAGATAGTAATATCGTGTATACAGGATTTCAGTTTGGTAATTACTTTAGACTCAATAGAGCAAAAGACGAACAGGTCTACATCCAGCCAAAACACGAATTGGGAGAAAGCCCGTATCGTTTTAACTGGCAAACACCTATTGCCTTAAGTAGTCAAAATCAAGATATTTTGTATTTGGGAGGAAACAAGTTAATGCGTTCCATGAATCAAGGAACAGATTGGACAGCGATTTCTGGTGATTTAACAGCTGGTGGAAAGCAAGGAAACGTCGCTTACGGAACGATATCTAGCCTTAGTGAATCTCCATTTCAGTTTGGATTAATGTATACAGGTAGTGATGATGGATTAGTGCACGTTACTAAAAATGGAGGCGGAAACTGGCAAAATATATCGAGCACATTCCCTAAAGATTTATGGGTGAGTCGAGTGATTGCTTCACAACACAAAAAGGGGCGTGTATATGTTACGTTAAACGGATACCGCTGGGATGATTTTACACCCTATGTGTATAAGAGTGATAACTATGGTGCAACCTGGACACCTATTGCCAATAACTTGCCTTTATCTCCGGTAAATGTAATACGCGAAGATCCAACAAATGAAAACCTTTTGTATTTAGGTGCAGATAATGGAGCCTATGTTTCATTTAATCAAGGGGCGTCTTGGGAGGTATTTAATGAAGGTTTACCTAATGTTGCGGTGCATGATTTAGCGATTCAAGCGCGGGACAAAGATTTAGTTGTTGGAACACACGGCCGTTCTATTTATACCGCAGACATTTCTTTACTGCAGCAAATTTCTGAAGGGACTATGAATACTGTGATGGTTGCAGATATGCCCTCTATGCGCGCTTCTAGAAGATGGGGTTCTACCGGTTTTAATCAATATGGAGATTATTTTGAGCCAGAGCTGGATATAAATATGTATGCCCCAACCGCAGGTAAGGCAACAGTAACAATTACTTCGGAAACAGGAAGGGAATTAAAAAATTGGTCTCACGATGTATCTAAAGGCTTTAATAAAATAGCCTATAACGGAAGCATTTCTGAAAAAGGAAAAAAGCAACTGGTTAAGGACGACAAGAAAGGATGGACGGGAGATAATGGCACATCTTATTTACCTTCAGGAAAGTATACGGTTTCAGTTACAGTAGGCGGGAAATCTGCGAAGACCTCGCTTGAGTTGAAATAATATTATTTAATGCTTTGTAAAGGTTAAACACCGATTGCTATTTTAGAAGCAAAAAAAATGCGCTAAAAATAGCTTAGTTAAAATTGTTCTAAATTGCCAACAAACAAATACTATTACTTGCTGGTACGCCTTTCGTACCTTATTTTTGTGTAAATATTGAAACACAATCATAATGGGAATAATATCCTCCTCAATTGCTAGAAAGTTTGCTATGGCGCTTTCGGGCTTGTTCTTAGTTTTCTTTTTAGGACAGCATCTTACCATTAATCTAATGGCGGTTTTCTCGCCAGATTTGTTTAATGAAACCTCACAATTTATGGGTACCAACCCACTTGTGCAATTTTTACTACAACCCATATTAATTTTTGGGGTAGTATTTCACTTTGTGATGGGATTCATTCTAGAAATCAAAAACAGGAATGCACGTGTAAAAAGCTATGCTAAATATAAAGGAAGCGCAAACGCTTCTTGGGCATCAAGAAATATGATTATTTCGGGTCTTGTAGTGCTCGCTTTTTTAGGGTTACACTTATACGATTTCTGGATTCACGAGATGACCGTAAAATATGTTTCGGGAGATATGACAGGTTTAGTAGACCCAAGCGACCCTACATCTGGATTTAGATATTTTGAAGAAACAGTGCATAAATTTGAAAGCCCTGTGCGAGTAGGTTTATACGTCCTTTCTTTTGTACTATTAGCGATCCACTTATGGCACGGCTTTGCCAGCTCTTTCCAGAGTGTTGGGTTCAACAACAAATACTCTGTAGCCCTAACAAAATTTGCTAAAGTATATTCTATCTTGATTCCAGTAGGATTCATTTTTATTGCCATATACTTACACTTAAATCAATTACCACATTAAAAAATAAGCTATGTCTACATTAGATTCTAAAATACCTGAAGGACCACTAGCAGATAAGTGGACCAATTATAAAAATAAAATTAATCTTGTAAATCCAGCAAACAAACGTAATATAGATATTATAGTTGTGGGTACTGGGCTTGCGGGAGGTAGTGCCGCTGCTACACTTGCAGAGTTAGGCTATAACGTAAAAACTTTTTGTTATCAAGATTCTCCGCGTCGTGCGCACTCTATTGCTGCACAAGGAGGTATTAACGCATCAAAAAATTATCAAGGAGATGGGGATAGTGATTATCGGCTTTTTTATGATACTGTAAAAGGAGGGGATTATCGTTCAAGAGAAGCAAATGTATATCGTCTAGCAGAGGTTTCTGGTAGCATCATTGATCAATGTGTGGCACAAGGAGTGCCTTTTGCGCGTGAATATGGTGGATTGTTAGATAACCGTTCTTTTGGTGGGGTATTAGTTTCAAGAACATTTTATGCCAAAGGACAAACAGGACAACAACTTTTATTAGGGGCTTATTCTGCTATGAATCGCCAGATTAATCGTGGAAAAATACAAGCCTTTAACCGTCATGAAATGCTTGACGTAGTAAAGGTAGATGGTAAAGCAAGAGGTATTATAGCCCGTAATCTAATTACAGGTGAGATTGAAAGACACTCGGCACATGCAGTAGTTTTAGCAAGTGGCGGCTACGGTAATGTATTCTTTCTATCAACAAACGCAATGGGAAGTAACGTAACCGCTGGGTGGAGAGCACATAGAAGAGGAGCTTATTTTGCAAATCCTTGTTACACACAAATACACCCTACGTGTATACCGGTTTCTGGAGATCATCAAAGTAAATTGACATTAATGTCAGAGAGTTTACGTAATGATGGGCGTATCTGGGTGCCAAAGAACATGGAAGATGCTGTTGCTATAAGAGAAGGTAAAAAGAAGCCCACAGATTTAAGCGAAGAAGAAAGAGATTACTATTTAGAAAGACGCTATCCAGCCTTTGGAAACCTAGTGCCACGTGATGTAGCTTCTAGAGCTGCAAAAGAATGTTGTGATGCAGGATTTGGAGTAAATAAAACTGGAGAAGCAGTGTATCTTGATTTTGCTAGTGCAATTACGCGCTACGGAAAAGAACAAGCCTTGATACAAGGTAACCACAATCCTACAGATCAAGAAGTATATGATTTAGGTCGTGACGTGATTGAAACAAAATATGGAAACTTATTCCAGATGTACGAGAAAATTGTAGATCAAAACCCTTACAAAACTCCAATGATGATTTACCCAGCGGTTCATTATACGATGGGAGGTTTATGGGTAGATTATAATTTGCAGACTACTGTAGAGGGATTATATGCAACAGGAGAATGTAATTTCTCTGACCACGGCGCAAACCGATTAGGAGCTTCTGCATTAATGCAAGGACTTGCAGATGGTTATTTCGTTTTACCTTATACTATAGGTGATTATTTATCGCACGATATTAGAACAGGAAAAATACCAACAGATACTCCAGAATTTGAAGCTGCAGAAAAAGAAGTTACAGATCGTATTGACAAGTTAATGAATGCTGCAGGGACACATTCTGTTGATTATTATCATAAAATATTAGGTAAAATCATGTGGAACAAATGTGGAATGTCTAGAAACGCAACAGATCTTGCTTCTGCGATTGAAGAAATATCAGCATTACGTAAAGATTTTTGGGCAAATGTTAGAGTGCCAGGTACTGCAGATGGATTAAACCAAGAACTAGAAAAGGCAGGAAGAGTTGCAGATTTCTTAGAATTGGGAGAATTGTTTGCTAAAGATGCCTTAGATAGAAATGAATCTGCAGGTGGACACTACCGTGAAGAAAGTGTAGAACTTGATGGACCACAAAAAGGAGAAGCGTTACGTGATGATGAAAATTACAAATACGTTTCTGCTTGGGAATACAAAGGAGAACCTAAAGATGCGGTTTTACACAAAGAAGATTTAGTATTTGAAAATATTAAATTGGTCACTAGAAGTTATAAATAAGATTAAAAATGGTAACAGTCTATTTTAAAGCTATTATCAAATAACATAATTAAAATATTATGAAATTATCATTAAAAGTCTGGAGACAGCAAAACGCTCAATCAAAAGGTAAGATGGTCACCTATCCTATAGATGGAATAGACGGCGATATGTCTTTTCTTGAAATGATGGATGTGTTAAACGAACAACTCAATGACAAAGGAGAAGAACCTGTAGTTTTTGATCACGATTGTCGTGAAGGAATTTGCGGCAGCTGTTCTTTACAAATTAATGGTCAGCCACATGGGCCAGATAGATTAGTTACTACCTGCCAGCTGCACATGCGCACGTTTAATGATGGTGATGAGATTGTCATCGAACCATTTAGAGCTAAAGCATTCCCTGTGATTAAAGATTTAATGGTAGATCGCAGTGCTTTTGATAGAATACAACAGGCAGGTGGTTACGTTTCTGTAAACACTTCTGGAAATACAATTGATGCAAACGCAACGCCTATTGACAAGGCAGATGCAGACGAAGCATTTTATTCTGCAGCTTGTATAGGATGTGGAGCTTGTGTTGCTGCTTGTAAAAATGCAAGTGCGATGTTGTTTACAGCTGCAAAGGTATCTCAATATGCATTGTTGCCTCAAGGACAAGTAGAAGCATCTACACGTGTTTTAAATATGGTAGAACAAATGGATAAAGAAGGCTTCGGAAATTGTACAAACACTGGAGCTTGCGAAATAGAATGCCCAAAAGGAATCTCACTAGAAAACATTGCAAGAATGAACCGCGAGTATCTGGCGGCAAGCGCGAAAGGATAAATTACCGCTTTGCGGAAAATTCCAAAATAATAAATCCCAAATCACAAAAAATGTGGTTTGGGATTTTTGTATTTTTAAAGGATGAATATTTCATCAAAACTTCCCAATACGCCTACCTCTATTTTTTCGATAATGAGTGCGATGGCAGCAGACTATAAAGCCATCAATCTCTCGCAAGGATTTCCTAATTTTAAAAGTGACCCGCAATTGATTGAACTTGTTGCTAAGGCCATGAAAGATGGATATAATCAATATGCACCTATGGCTGGTGATTTACAATTGCGCGAAGTCATTTGTAATAAAATGAGGCAATTACACGGTGCTAATTACAACCCTGGAACCGATATTGTTATTACTGCAGGAGCCACCCAAGCCATTTTTACTGCTATTGCGGCTACCATTTCAAAAGGTGACGAGGTCATTGTTTTTACACCAGCCTATGATTGTTATGCACCTACAATACAGCTTTTTGGCGGAAATGTTATTGAGTTGCAATTGGCTGCACCGCATTATACTCCAGACTGGAACGAGGTAAAAGCAGTGATTTCGGCTAAAACCAAAATGATTATTATCAACTCGCCGCATAACCCAAGCGGCATGCTTTTTTCTGAAAAGGACATGCTTCAACTACAGGAAATTTCAGAAGCACAAGATTTGATTGTGATTAGTGATGAAGTGTATGAGCATATAATTTTTGATGGCGAGCAACATCAAAGTGCCGCAAAGTTTGAGCAGCTTGCACAACGTTCTTTTATCACGGCTTCTTTTGGGAAAACATTTCATAATACAGGATGGAAAATGGGCTACTGTATAGGGCCTGCAACATTAATGGACGAGTTTAAAAAGGTGCACCAGTATAATGTGTTTTGTGTAAACCACCCTTTTCAAAAAGCACTAGCGACCTATATGCAAGATGAAAACACTTATTTGAATTTAGGAGGTTTTTATCAACAGAAAAGAGACTTCTTTTTAAACTTGATAAAAGATTCAAAGTTTAAGATGATACCGTCAAAAGGGACTTATTTTCAATTGCTTGGCTTTTCAGGAATAAGCAATGACAGTGATGTTGTTTTTTCCGAAATGCTAACAAAACAAAAGGGATTGGCTACCATACCAATTTCGGTGTTTAATAAAGATAAGCTAGACACTAAACAGATTCGAGTTTGCTTTGCAAAAACAGAAAAAACACTAAAGGCAGCAGCAGAAATTCTAAATACAATGTAGTTTCATTATTCGATTAAATTATAGGTATCAATTTTATCAATCGTAAAATTAGTTGATACAATCAATTTCAACATAAAAACCCATAATATTTGGGTAATTTAGTACTCTCAAAATAGACGTTAAGAATTAAAAATATATAATTATGAGTAACTCTGGAGATAACCACAATATGAATGGAGATATAGCAAACTGTCCTTACTTTAACGGTGTGCAAAATCAAGCTGCTGGTGGCGGCATGAACAACCGCAAATGGTGGCCAAACAGATTAAATTTAAATATACTGCGGCAACACGATAGTAAGTCTAACCCAATGGGTGAAGATTTTGACTATGCAGAAGCGTTTAAAGGTTTGGATTATGCAGCATTAAAGAAAGACGTTGTTCATTTAATGACAGACTCACAAGACTGGTGGCCAGCAGATTATGGCAACTATGGTGGATTCTTTGTTAGAATGACATGGCACGCAGCTGGTACTTATAGAGTAACAGATGGACGTGGTGGTGGTAATACAGGAAACCAACGTTTTGCTCCATTAAATAGCTGGCCTGATAATGGAAACTTAGATAAAGCACGTTTACTATTATGGCCTATCAAACAAAAATACGGTAAGGCAATCTCTTGGGGAGATCTATTAATTCTTGCAGGAAACTGTGCGTTAGAATCTATGGGCTTCAAACCATTTGGTTTTGCGGCAGGTCGTGAAGATATTTGGGAACCAGAACAGGATATCTACTGGGGATCAGAGTCTGACTGGATGGGTAATGAGGCACGCTATGAAAAAGAAGGAGAATTAGAAAAGCCATTAGCCGCGGCTCATATGGGATTGATATATGTAAACCCAGAAGGACCTAACGGAGTTCCAGACGTATTAGGATCTGGACGTGATATTAGAGAAACTTTTGGCCGTATGGCAATGGATGATTATGAAACAGTCGCACTTGTAGCTGGGGGTCACACCTTTGGGAAGGCACACGGAGCAGGTGATGGCGATGCGCATGTAGGGGTAGAACCAGAAGGAAGTAAAATAGAAGCGCAAGGGCAAGGGTGGCTAAACACTTTTGGAACAGGAAATGGAGATGACACTATTACAAGTGGAATTGAAGGCGCCTGGACTCCAAACCCTATACAATGGGATCACGACTATTTTAAAGTATTACTAGAAAACGAGTGGGAATTAACTAAAAGCCCGGCTGGAGCGCACCAATGGCGACCAACAGATGCGTCAAACGCACCCAAGGCGCCTAAAGCTCACGACGCATCGAATTCTCAAGATTTAATGATGACTACGGCAGATATGGCCTTAAAAATGGATCCTGCCTATGCCAAGATTTCAAAACACTTTATGGAAAACCCAAGTGAATTTGAAGACGCTTTTGCACGCGCTTGGTATAAGTTAACACATAGAGATATGGGTCCTGTTTCTAGATATTTAGGACCAGAAGTGCCGCAAGAAGAGTTATTATGGCAAGACCCAATTCCTGCTGCGAATCACGCTTTAATTAACGATATCGATATCGCAGATTTAAAAGGCAAAATTTCAGAAACAGAACTCACGGTTTCTCAATTAGTAACGACGGCATGGGGATCTGCATCCACATATAGAGGTTCAGATATGAGAGGTGGTGCAAATGGTGGTCGTATTAGATTAGAGCCACAAAGAAGCTGGGAAGTGAATAATCCTGCAGCACTTTCTAAGGTTTTGGATGTCCTCCAGAATATTCAAAATGATTTTAATAGTGCTCAAAGTGGAGACAAGCAAATATCTATGGCAGACCTTATTGTACTTGCCGGAAATGTAGGTGTTGAAATGGCAGCGATGACCGCTGGTCACGATATTGAAGTGCCTTTTAGTGCAGGACGTGGCGATGCAACACAAGAGCAAACAGATGTAGATTCTTTCGCATTTTTAGAGCCAGTTGCAGACGGATTTAGAAACTATTTGAAACCAAATCAAATTGCCACGGCAGAAGAACTGCTAGTAGATAAAGCACAATTGTTAACGCTTACTGTACCAGAAATGACGGTATTAGTGGGTGGTATGAGATCGATGGGCGCTAATTATGACGGATCTTCTCACGGAGTTTTTACAGATAATGAAGGAGCGTTAAGCAATGATTTCTTTGTAAACCTTTTAGATATTCAGACCACTTGGAAATCAACATCAGATGACGATCGTACCTTTGCAGGTAGAGATCGTAAGTCGGGCGAGGTAGTAATGACAGGAACAAGAGCAGATCTTATTTTTGGTTCTAACTCAGAATTGCGCGCAACCGCTGAGGTGTATGCAACGGCAGATGCCAAGAATAAGTTTGTAAATGATTTTGTTACTGCATGGACTAAGGTGATGAACCTAGATCGTTTTGATTTGAAATAATCAGCAAAGCAAAATAATATATGGAGCAGCGTTGCATTTTGTGGCGCTGTTTTTTTACTTTTATAAGATATGAAGCAGTCATTATTTGCAGCCATAAGGGAGCAAGACCTTTCTATGGTTTCTGAAATTTTAAAGAATGAACCATCTCTCGTTACTGAAAAAGACGAAAGGGGTTCCACACCTTTATTACTAGCTACCTATTATGGCTATAGAGATATTGCTGAGGTTATTTTAAAATTTCCGCAGGATATTGATACTCAAGACGCTTCTGGGAATACCGCTTTAATGGGGGTTTGCTTTAAAGGATATTCTGAAATTGCTAGCATGCTTGTTAAAGCCGGAGCCCACATAAATATAACAAATTTTAACGGTGCAACTGCTTTGATTTTTGCCGCTACTTTTGCTAAAACAACCATTGTACAAATACTCTTAGATAACGGAGCTGACACAACCATTAAAGATGATCGCGGGAACACAGCAAAGGATCACGCGGTAATGCAAGGCGTAAAATCTATAATTGAACAACTATCTTAAGGCGTGCAAGAACTTAAAGTTACACTTATACAATCACATCTGCACTGGGAGAATCCAGTAGCTAATCGCGCACATTTTTCTGAACTCTTTGATTCCATAAAAGAAAATACAGATCTTATTGTGCTTCCAGAAATGTTCACTACTGGTTTTACTATGAATGCTGAGGCTGTTGCTGAAAGTCAAGAAGGAACAACCGTCTTATGGATGAAAGCCCAAGCTAAAAAACACAAAGCGGCAATTACTGGAAGTCTCATTATCAAAGATGATGGACACTTCTATAACAGACTCTTTTTTGTTAGACCAGATGGTGTTTTTGATACCTATGATAAAAAGCACACATTTACTTTAGCCGGAGAACATAAAACTTTTAAAGCGGGTAATACCTTGCGGCAAATAGAATATAAAGGCTGGAAAATACGACCATTAATATGCTATGATTTGCGTTTCCCGGTATGGGCAAGAAATACAGATGCGTATGATGCGCTCATATATGTTGCTAACTGGCCAGATAGAAGAGTCGCCGCTTGGGATGCCTTATTGAAGGCACGCGCCATAGAAAATATGGCCTATTGTATCGGGGTAAACAGAACAGGTTTAGATGGTAATGGCCATCAGTATACAGGGCATTCTGCCGCATATGATGTGCTTGGAGCTCACGTTTCTACAAAAGCATTAGAAAAGGAATTTGTGAATACGATCACACTCTCGAAATCACATATTATAAAAAATAGGCAGCATTTACAGTTTTTAAATGACGCAGATCACTTTACTCTAGAATAAAAATTTCTTCTAGACTCCAGTTGGGTTTAAGCTCAATCTGGGCAGGATAGTAAATGACCTTCTCTGGGAGTGTTCTTGTTAAAAAATCTCCAGTATCCCATATGCGGTTATTGTTTTCGTCTACGATTAATCTAATGTAATACAAAGCGGGATCTAAGTTTTCGAAAAATGCTTTAGCTGAAACACCTGTTACAAAAGGTTGTTCTTGAATCACTTGATAGCGGTCGTCCACAATCTGTACAATGGCATTTCTATCATTTAAATTTTGTAATGTAACATTAATAGTCCCATATTCTGAGAGCATTTTTGTTCGATAATTGAACTGAAGGGAATCATTAACCTTTCCGAAGAAATCTGTGAAGGCTTCAGGTAATAGTTCCACTTTATAAGTTTGCTCTTCTTTTTTATTAAAATATAATACAGCTGCGTTCTCTTTTTTATGCAATCTCGCCTCAAATGCAACAGCTAATGTGTCTTTGTCTGTCACAGTCATTTTATTGATGTCAATACCTATTAATGGTGTGTTTACATCTAAAACAACAGAATCTTTAAGTGTTATGACTGCTTTATTTCGCTCACTTATTTTTAGAGAATCTTTATACAACTCTTTTATTCGAACCGTTACAGTATCAATATATGTTTTATTCTGGGCCCGAAAAACGAGCGAGTCTCTATCAAAAGAGGGTGAATACCAGTAATTAATACTGTCTTTTTTATTTTCTTTTGTACGTATAGATGTATAGTCTGAGGGGACATCAGATAATAACTGAATGCTTAAACTATCTGCTTCTCCTTCATAACCAAAGGTTATTCTGTTTTGAGATTCTTGTTTAGGTCTAGCAAGATTATATTCTGGAACCTCTTTAAAAATAGATATATCAAAGGTTTCTGTTGTAGGTAAGGTAACATCGTTTGTCACAAAACCAATTTTATCCTTTTTAGGCTGGAAGGTGTAGTTTTTGTTTTCTTCTTGTAGTGCCATTAATAAATAATCACCTTCTTTTATGTTAGAAAGCTCAAAGGTGTTTGTACTATCTTGAATCATCGTCACATAGCTAGGCTTGGTAGTATAGATGAGCGAATCTGTAAAGTCTGCGGTTTTTTCATAGAGCATAACAGATACAGATGTTAACTCGCCGCGACTAAGAGGATCTGAGATACGGCCGCTTACTTTTAAACTATCAATATAGGCGCCTGTAGAGAAGACGTATTTATAATTGGTAAATGTATTATTCTCGTTATTGTCTTCTATGCTATTTCCGAAGTTGATAGAATAGGTCGTATTTGCTTTGAGCGTATCGTTAAATTTTACTTTTAATACTTTAGAACTACTTAAAGGAGTAATTGATGGCGCAATCTCCATAGGCGGAGAAATCAATAAATTTTTTGAAAGGTCCTTGAGTTTGATGTACTCATCAAAGTACACACGTATTTCATCTCCAGTAAAATTTGTGGTATAATTTTCGGGTACGCTGCGCACAATGATAGGTGGAATACTATCTTTAGGTCCCCCTGTAGGTCTACCTCTTTTTGCACAATCCACAAATGAGAGCATAAATAAAAAGACGATTGGGATATATAGCAATCGGTGCATGTGTGATGCGAAGATGGAAGATTTCTTGTTCAAGGATACAAAAATAACGAAAGTTTGACGTATAAAGTCTATAATGCTTTATACCAATTTAATTAATAATACGAGATTAGGTGATTAAAAAGGTGTTTTTAAGCAATAGCAATTGTTGCTAGACTCACTTTTGCCTGCGTATCTTCAAGCAATGTCGTGGCACAATTTTCAAGTGTAGCACCCGTAGTAATAATATCATCAACTAATAGGATGTGTTTGTTTTTAATCATTTGTGGGTTTGTTAGTTGATATGTGTCTGTTGCGCCATTTCCGCTAGAAAATCGATTAAGGCGTTTTTTAAAAACTTGGGATTTTGTCTTTGTTAATTTGGTTAAGCCATCTTCATAAAATGGCACTTGGAGTGCTTTTGCTATTTGGGAGCCAAATTTTGTCACCTGGTTATAGCCTCTTTTACGCAGACGATTTGGATGTAAAGGCACCGGGATTACAAGGTCAATATCTTTAAAAGAGTTAGAAATTATAAGTTCTTCACCCAACCAAGCGCCAAAAAGGGCACCTATATCTTCTTGTCCTCTATATTTTAGGTTATGCATAAGCTCTTGTGTGACACCTCTTTTCTGAAATTTTAACAAAGCCGTAGCGTCTTCTATTTTGACTTTTCCGAAGAACATTTTACGCATTGTTTCTCCGTCATTCCTATGAAAACAGGCCAACGGCAAGTTGTGGCGGCACGCAGTGCAAAGCACTTGTTCTGTGCCTTTTAAGATATCTGAGCATCCTCCGCAAACTTTTGGAAATAAGAGATTTAACATTTATTGTGAAATTTTGGGTTTTTATATTGAGAAACTCAACCTATTTTTGCGTTCTAACCACAAACGTATGACTGCAGATAGTAACCCCACAAAATTTAAAGTCTTTATTGGCTTGCTCATTGTGCTCTTAATTGCGCTAGGTGCATACACATACCATTTATTTTCTGAAAACCAAGATAGTCAAAATTCTATTACTTCGCTTGAGACCGAAAAACAGGATATAGAAACTGAGCTAGAAGAATTGATTGCAAATTATGAAGAGGTCATTGAGAGTAATGAAATTAAAGACAAAGAGATCGTTGCTGCAAAATCACGAATCGAGACCTTGCTAGCAGATGTTAAAAACGCAAAATTAAACGAGGGTCTTTTAAAGAGATATCGTTCAGAGATTGCAACTTTAAAGAAAGAGCGAGTAGTGCTTTTTAGAAAAGCAGATAGTTTAGCAAAGATCAATACCATCTTAGTAGCACAACGTGATAGCACAAATGTTGTGCTTAGTGATACGTATAAAGTCGTAGATTCTATAAGCCAAAGTAATACTGAACTTTCTGAAACCTTAGAATCTGGAAGATTGATACAAGCAATTAACCTTAAGAGTCATGGAGTTATTGTTAGAAATAGTGGTAAAATAGTAGAAACCCAACGTGCTAGTAGAGCAGATAAACTTCGTGCTTGTTTTACACTTGCTCCTAATGAGATTGCAGAGTCTGGTGATAAACTGCTCTATATACAGGTGATCAATCCAGAAAATAATATACTAGGTGAAAAAGCAAACATTACTATAGACGAAGAATTATTGACCTATAGTCGTACAGTTAAAGTGTTTTATGAGAAGGATGCGCTTGATGTTTGTTCTCTAATAAACGCAAATGAAGATGACCTAGTAAAAGGGAGATATATCATTAACGTATTTGAAGATGCTAGACTATTAGTAACTAACCTGATAGAGTTAAAATAAAATCAATTTAAAAAGTATGAAGCCGCTACGATAAATCGTAGCGGTTTTTTTATTTTTGCGCCTATGGCAAACAATGAAGATCAATTTAAAAAAGTAATCTCCCATGCAAAAGAGTATGGGTATATATTTGGCTCTAGCGAAATCTATGACGGACTTAGTGCTGTTTATGATTATGCGCAGAATGGAGTAGAACTAAAGAAAAACATACGCGATTACTGGTGGCAATCTATGGTGTATATGCACCAGAATATCGTGGGCTTAGATGCGGCAATCTTGATGCACCCCAAGACCTGGAAAGCTTCTGGACACGTCGATGCGTTTAGTGACCCATTAATTGATAATAAAGATTCTAAAAAAAGATATCGTGCAGATGTGCTAGTAGAAGACTATGCGGAGAAGTTAGAGCAAAAAGCGCAAAAAGAAATTAAGAAAGCTGCAAAGCGTTTTGGAGACGCTTTTAATCAAGAAGAGTTTGTTAGTACAAACCCCCGTGTTGTAGGTTATTTAAATAAGAAAGCCGCAATATTATCTAGATTAGCTCGATCTCTAGAAAGTGAAGACTTGGCAGATGTTAAGCTACTCATCGAAGAACTGGAAATTGCTTGCCCGTTAAGTGGCAGTCGAAACTGGACAGATGTAAAGCAGTTTAATTTAATGTTTGGCACCAAGCTAGGCGCTAGTGCAGAAACGGCAACAGATTTATACTTAAGACCAGAAACGGCTCAAGGTATTTTTGTTAACTTTTTAAATGTTCAAAAAACCGGTAGGATGAAAATTCCTTTTGGGATCGCACAAACTGGTAAGGCTTTCAGAAATGAGATTGTTGCAAGACAATTCATCTTTAGAATGCGTGAGTTTGAACAAATGGAAATGCAATTTTTTGTGCGTCCAGGCGAAGAAATGAAATGGTATGACCACTGGAAAGAGTATCGATTAAATTGGCATCTTTCTTTAGGGATGGGTGAAGAAAACTACCGTTTTCACGACCATGAGAAGCTTGCGCATTATGCAAATGCCGCTGCAGATATCGAGTTTAATTTCCCGTTTGGATTTAAAGAACTAGAAGGAATACACTCAAGAACAGACTTTGATTTAAAAGCCCATGAAGAACACAGTGGTAAAAAATTAAAATTCTATGATCCAGAATTAGGAGAGAATTACACGCCGTATGTTGTTGAGACCTCTATTGGACTAGATAGGATGTTTTTAGCTGTTTTTAGCAACTCATTAATGGATGAGCAGCTAGAAGATGGTTCTAGCAGAACAGTTTTAAAATTACCTAGTGTACTTGCTCCTGTAAAAGCTGCGGTATTTCCATTGGTTAAAAAAGATGGCTTGCCAGATCTTGCCAAGGAGATTATTGAAGCTTTAAAATGGGATCATAATGTGTTTTACGATGAGAAAGATGCTGTAGGAAAACGCTATCGTCGTCAAGATGCGGCAGGAACACCTTTCTGTATTACAGTCGATCATCAATCATTAGAAGATAAAACAGTGACTATTCGTCATAGAGATACAATGGAACAAGAGCGCGTGGCCATTGCAGATTTAAATGCAATGATTACAAAAGCTGTTTCTATGAAGGCTTGGTTAAAAAAAGGATAATTGTATAGACATCAAAAAAGGCGCAATTTTATTTAAAATTGCGCCTTTTTTTGATCGTATGTTTTTCTGAAATTACAAAGAATTACCCTTTTTTCATTTCGTTGATTCCTACTGGATTTGCTTTTAGACACGTATTCATTCTTCTTAGAGGCCTAAAGGTGAACCAAACCGCCATAGCATCTTTCTTGAACTCATCTTTTAAGTCTGTAGATTCAAAATAGCGTCCATCTTCTAGCTTAATAGTATACTCACAATCTCCTTCTTCTTTAGAATGAAATATAGTACCTTTAGTAAAACCTTGTGCTAACATTTCTTTTTCTTGGATCATATTTTCTGATGCTTTTGCAGTGGTAATCTCTTTAGTGCTGTTGCAAGCCATAATTAATAAGAAGCTGCTAATAAGTGTAAATTTTATCATGGTGTTTATTTTATGGTCAAAGTTACAAATAATATGCCACCATCTCATAAAGGGGGTTTTTTATGGTCAAGGCACGAATACAGATAAAAGGTATAATGATATGTAAAAACCATTTCTCATTTTCTCATATTATTATCATATTAAGCTTAATTCATCCTTATTTACGGGTTGTGAAACGACGATTTTTAAAAAATGGTTGTATATTTAATATTTATTAATAACAATACAATAAACTTAATCTTTAAAAAGAATTATTATGAAACTTAAATTTACATTATTCTTGTTTGCTTTTGCTGCTTTGTTCTCGATACAAGCACAAGAGACTGAGCAAGGGCCATCCTATGTGGGTGAAGCAACACTGGTAAGTGTTACGCCCTCAATTCAATCTCGTATGAGTGAATTGACACCCGGAACGGCTAAGGGAGAAGCGCAAGATGGTCGCTCTAAGCTTAGAAAACCTAAAAATCCTATTGTTCCTGGAAAAGGAAGACAGGTAGATTATTTATCTCAAAGCCAAGACCTATTAGCAGGTAAAATACCAGGAAAAGCAACAACTGCTGTCTGGGATGCAGGGTACACAGGGTCAAATCCAACAGATCCTGCCTTGGCGGTAGGTCCAGATCACGTTTTTGTTGTTTGGAATACTGCTTTTGCGATTTTTGATAAAGATGGTAACGAGCTTTTAGGAGATACAAATCCTTTTCCAGCGATTTTTCCATCTAATGGATGTTGCGATTTAACTGCCTCATATGATAGTGCAGCAGATAGATGGGTGCTTTCTTTTTTAGGAGGTGGAGTTCAAATGGCAATTTCTCAAACAGGAGATCCTTTAACAACGGCTTGGAATATTTATGATATCCCAACTGTGAATGATTATAATAAAGTATCTGTATGGAGTGATGGTTATTATTTAACGGATCAAGCTAATGGAAATAGATTATATGCAATGGACAGAACAGCAATGTTAGCCGGAGCTGCTAATCCTTCTATTCAAGGATTCGCTTTGCCTAACTTCTCTAATTTTGGCTTTGCAAGTCCACAAGCATTAAATGTTACTAATAGCAATATGCCGGCAGCAGGTAATGCGCCAGTAGTTTTCTTTCAAGATGACGCATATGCGGGAGTTACAGTAGATCATATTAAGTTCTGGAACGCAAATGTTGATTTTGCAACACCAGGTAATTCAACAATTAGTGTGCCTCAAGAGATTCCAGTAACGCCTTTTACATCTATTTTTGACAATGCGTCATTTGCAAATTTAACGCAACCTAATCCAGGTGGAGGTACATTAGATGCTTTACAAGGTATCGTAATGAATCAAGCGCAGTTCAGAAAATTTCCTGGGCATAATTCGGCAGTATTCAATCATGTGATTGATACAGACCCAACAGCTGGTAAAAGAGCCGCAGTAAGATGGTATGAGTTCCGTCAAACGGCAGATGGTGCACCTTGGACCTTATTTCAGGAAGGAACTTATGAATCTCCAGATAACAAGCATGCTTGGAATGCATCTTTAATGATGGATAACGAAGGGAATATTGGAATGGGATATACAGGAATGAGTATTGCAGGACAAGGTACTACAGATGTGAGTTCTTATTACACAGGTAGGTTTGCATCAGATCCACTCAATACTATGACGGTTTCAGAAGAGCCAATCGTAATTGGTGATGGTGTAATTGTTGGTTCTAGATATGGTGATTATAGTAAAATTGATATTGATCCAACCGATGATCAAACATTTTACTTCACCAATGAAGTACACACGGTAGATACGCCTACTAACCAAAGAGCGGCTAATGTAGGTCGTTTTAAAATTGCTGCAGATGCTGATGTTGATGCAGGTATTATTGCATTTGTTGCTCCTACAGATGGTGGGCTTTCTAATGCAGAAACTGTTACAGTAATGATTAGAAATTTTGGAACAATTGCACAATCGAATATTCCAGTGAGTTTTACAGTAGACGGTGGTGCTCCAGTAACAGAAATGTTTACAGGTACAATTCCTCCAGCCTCTAATGTAATGTATACATTTACGGGTACCGCTAACTTAGGTACTGACGGAACGATATATAACCTTTGTGCTAGAACAACGCTGGTTGGTGATGAGATTCCAGAAAATGATGAGTACTGTCAAGATATTACGCATTTAAATGATAATGATACAGGTGTTGCTTCTATTGATGCTCCTGCTTCTGGTAGTGGTCTTAGTGCAGCTGAGGTTGTAACAATTACAATTCAAAATTTCGGTGCTGCAACGCAAACTTCAATTCCAGTGTATTACACGCTAGATGGTGGTGCGCAGGTTTCTGAAACATATACTGGTTCTATTGCTCAGGGTGCAACAGATACTTATAGTTTTACGGCTACAATTGATTTGTCAGAATTAGGAGATTATGCTATTTGTGCAGGAACTACTTTAGCAGGTGATTCAGATGCTTCTAACGACGAAACTTGTGGGACAGTATCTAATTTTATCTGTCAGCCAGAAAGTAACTGTGCTGGATTTAATGATGGAGTTACAGAATTTGCTTTAGCAGATCAGAATCTTACTACTAATTGTGGTACATCTCCAGCAGGATATAGCGATGATACAGATATCGTCTTTAACTTTGTTTTAGAAGACAATGCTTTTGATGGCGTGTTGCAGGTAGGTTGGGCAGATTCTGAATTTGCACTTTGGATTGACTTTAACGATAACAATGCTTTTGAGCCATCTGAGCTAATAGCAAATGATCTTGTATCAACAGAAGATACAGATTTCGCTTTTACTGTTGACTTTAATGATATTGCAGGAGTGACTAATGGAATGCACTTAATGAGATTACGTGGTGAAGATGAGAGTGGAACTGGAGACGTAACAGACCCATGTGATGATCTTCAATTTGGTCGTACAAATGACTACACAGCAAACATCTCTGGAATGTTATTAGGAACGGAAGGTTCTGAGTTCTCTGAAGCAGAATTCTTAATCAATTCTTTACCTAACAACCAGTTTGAGTTGTTATTTAACACTACAGATGTTACGGACGATCTTCCAGTTTATATCACAAATACCCTAGGACAAAACTTGGGTTACTATGTGTTAGAAAATACAGGGAATGGTTATACTAAGATGATAGATATGTCTTATGTTTCTACCGGAGTTTATTTTGTTAGAATAGGAAATAAAAACTTAAATAAAGTACAACGTATTATTGTAAAATAATTTAGCGTATTTAATTTTGATACAAAAGGGAGAGCAATTGCTCTCCCTTTTTTTTGTTTACGAATCTTTGTAATGCACAATTATAACTAAGAACATACTATTTTGATGCGCTTCAATTGAATTTAGAAAATTTAGGCGAGAACGACAATATCTCATATAATTATCATATCCTTCCGATTAATAGCTTATTAAGAAGTTGCTTTCATTGAACTTCTAAAAATTGATTGTACATTTATCATCCTAATTAATTGAACTTAAAAACCATACCATGAAATTAAAAAATTATTTTATAGCAATTGCTGCAATCCTTGCTACCTTTTTCGCTTCTGCGCAAGAAGCTTGGGGGCCTGTAGAAGTTGGTAACACATTACCAGTCTATAGAGTTTCTTCTCTTAATTCAAGAGCTAATTTAATGCCTGACGAAAATAGAGAGGGAGAAGCTAAAGATAGAAGGTCTATAAATCCTGTAATTGTTATCGGAAAAGACAAACAGACCGAAGACGATTATTTTGTAAGAAATCGTCATGAAAAAGAACAGAGTGTAAGATCTCAACCACCAACGGTTGTGTTTGATGCGTATCAATCTAATGGCTTTCCTACAGATCCTGCAATTGCAGTAGGACCTAATCATATTTTTGCTGTTTGGAATACAGCTTTTAGAATTTTTAATAAAGATGGTTCACCAGCCACAAACCAATTATCAGTAAATAATATTTTCTCTGGTGGGGGTTGTTGTGATCTAACTGTTTCTTATGACCAACAAGCCGATAGATGGGTTGTAAGTTATTTGTTTGCTAATAATGGTCAGGTACAAGTTGCAGTATCTACTGGGCCAGATCCAGTAAATGATGACTGGAATGTATACACTGTTCCTAATGTTCAAGATTACAATAAATTGAGTGTTGGTCCTAATGCCTATTATATTTCGGCAAATACAGGGCCGCAACGAATTTGGGCTTTGGACCGTGAGGAAATGGTTTTAGGAAATACTACGGCGGGGTTCCAGGTATTTAATATTCCTGGTTTTCAAGGTGGGCCATTGTTTAATGCACCACAAGTGGCTAACGTTAGTGATAGTGATATGCCAGATTCATCTGCAACTCTTGTCTTCATGGCAGATGATGCTTGGTCGGGTGTTAGTGATGATCATGTAAAAGTTTGGTCTGTTGATGTAGATTTTGACAACACGGCTAATTCATCTATTACAACTCCTTTAGAGTTGAATTTGACACCGTTTATTGCCACTTTTGATGGTGGAGGCTTTAGTAATTTACCCCAACCTGGGGGAGGGAGTTCTATTGATGCCCTGCAAAATACGATAATGAATCAAGCTCAAGTAAGAAGCTTTGATGATCACAACTCGTTAGTCTTAAACTTTGTAGTGGATACAGATGTATCTGCTGAGAAATTAGCAGGTATTCGTTGGGTAGAACTTAGACAAGATAGTGATACTGGACCTTGGTCACTCTATCAAGAAGGGACGTATACTTCACCTGATGGCAAACATGCCTGGGCTGGAAGTATGATCATGGACGGAGATGGAAATATTGGTATGGGTTATACTGGAATGTCTAGTGCAATTTCGACAACTACTGTTAGGGCGAGTTCATTTTATACTGGGCGTATGGCGGGTGATCCACTTGGAACAATGACGATTGCGGAGGAAGCAATTAGCATAGCAACGGGTAATATTCCCGGTACAAGATATGGTGATTATGCAAAAATGGATATTGACCCTAATAATGATCTGGATTTTTGGTTTATTACAGAAATGGTAAGTAGCGGTAGAAAAGGAATTGTTGGAAAGTTTACTTTTACAGATCCAGCGACTAGAGCTATTAATGATATAGGAGTAATTGATATAACTTCGCCATTAGAGGAGGATCCACTTACTACAGCTGATGATATTACAGTGTTAATTCACAATTTTGGAACAGAACCAGTAACAGATCCTGAGGTACAATATGTAGTTGATGGCGGAACTCCTGTTGTAGAAAACTATAGCGGAACCATTCAGCCTGAAGAGACCGTATCTTTTACATTTGCGGCACAGGCAAATATGGAAAATGTAAATGAGTTTCTTTTACAAGTGCAATCTAATTTAGGTACAGATGACGTACTCACTAATAATGATACACAACGAAGGTATCCAGCACTATTAGGAGTAGATACTCCAATTGAAAGTTCAGAAATTATTGTAACCACCTTACCTAATAAAATTTTTAAAATAAGTTTTAACACGGCCTATGACGAATTACTTAATATGGCAGTGTTTAATGCACTTGGACAACAAGTTGCATATAACAATATTGAGAAAGAAGGCAATAGCTACAATTACACGCTAGATATGTCTTATGCCGCAGCAGGTGTTTATCTAATAAGTTTAGGAGATCAAACCACAAATACATATCAAACTGCGAAAATTATTGTGAAGTAATTTTTATCAAAATAAGTTGGTTATTAAAAAGCTGAACAATGATATCATTGTTCAGCTTTTTTACGTTTTATAGAATGTTCTATACCTGCGTTTTATTCCCGCCTATGTTAAAAAAGTGCATCTCGTAAATAGGTTACTTTCTCTAGTTACATTTTAGTGCTAAAAGTAGGCTCTTAACTGAACCGTTCCCGTATGAATACTCTTTGCAGTTTCTGTATCTCTACCCAAATAGCTTAAATTGAGATCTAAGTACTTCGTTATTTTTTTCTGAAATAACAATTGCCATGTAAAGTTAGTTCCAGGTTGTAACCCTTCTAATATTTGATAAGCCACCGGCGAAAAGGTACTGCCTTCAAATTCATTCTTTATAAAAGAAACCTCTCCATTTACTGAAAATTTATCTGAATTAGTATGAAAAAACCCAGCCGTAATTTTACTTTGATCTAGGCGCTCTTGATTGCCAAGTTCATTTTCTTTCTGCGCTAATGTATATGTAAGATCAAAACGAGTTTGTGGGCTAGCAAGATAAGAAACCTTAGGAGCGAGCTCCTGTAGAGCAAGCGTGTAATTACGGCCGCTAAAATTCTCTGAAGCACTGCCATTTGTCCCAGTCGAAGCTTTAAGGTTAAAAACCCATTGCTCTTGCACTTTGTGAGTAAACTGTAATAAATGATTTTGTAAGGAGTTTTCTTGAAGCCCCAATGAAATTAAATTATTGCTATTCGTAGAAACAAAGGTATAACTCGTCGTATATCTTTGTTTTCCTCGATTAAAGAATAGTACATTTCTAAAATTGAGATTAAGCCCTAATTGGTCTTCACCACCATCTGTAAAAGGATTCACTGCAAACGAGTCGCCATTGCGTTTTACCTTTCTATCAATAGCATAGGTAGTCTGGTTGTAAAAATTGCTCAGCGTCTTCTTAAAACCCTCTGTATTTATCCACTCTTTTGGATTTAAAGTCAAGGTCTGGCTAAATACATTTTGCCTAATCTTCTGGAAAATTTGGTTTGGGAGTAATATACGTACATAGTTTGCTTCATCCTGAAATTGCGATATTTCAAACTCTTCGATCTCTTGTATTCCATTATCATTATAGTCGTTCCAGGTGTAAAAACCTTGTCCGGGCTCTACTTCGAGATAGGTAAAATCTTGCTGGGCAATGACACCGCTATTAGATTCTAATGTAGTGTTAAAACGCATACCATTTTTAAATAATGACTGGGCATATCGTATTCTAGTGTTTAAAGAATTTTCGTTTTCGGTAAATAGGTTCTCTAGACCGCGATATTGACCTTGCATTGATAATTTTGCTGCCTTTGTTTTAATCAAAGTCGCACGAAGTCCATAGGTATTGGTATTGTTAACGCGTTGCAATAGATTGTTCTGTAAACTGTCTGTTACTCGGTATCTATAATACCCCTCGACAAACACCTTTGTGCTATCTCCCACACCGGCAAAAGCACCATAATCTTTATACCGCTGGCTCGTATTTGAAAGTGAATTGCTGGCCAGAGCAGCTGCATTTATAGCGGCAACATTATCTTCAATATCCAGCGTTGCTCCTACCCAAGATTTAGTAAACGAATAAGAAGTTCTGTTTTTAATTCTGAAAAATTCTGAATCCAAACTATCGCCTTTACTTTTAAGATAACTGGTATTCATTCTAGAACGCAATTGGTCTTTCTTAAAGTTTCCGAAGAGTACGTGTCGTGTCCCACTAAAACGGTCTGAAAACCCTAAGTGCTGAAACTCATAGCGCGCCATCCCGTGCTTGGGGTCGCTTAACGCTACTCCGGTAATTAGATACCTTTGATTGCCATTTGTTGCGGTAAGTAGGTTCCAGTCGCGGTTAAACTCAACATTATATAAGCCCTCAACATTAGTAAATCTTTTATTGACGTAATCCATGTTTGCAAAAACCTTTAGATTTAGCGTATCCTTGGTTTGTAATACGTGTTGCTCTAAGTTAAGGTGTAACGCGGCACCATTATTATTGCCGTCATCTACAGAAGAAAATAAGTTGAGGTCGTTTTTACTACCTGCTAGTTCAAAATTAATTGTTGTTTTTTGAGAAGGGGTATAAGAACCGTGCACGCCGGCAAGTTGCAATTTTACAGGAGCATCCAACTGGACAATGGGTTCAAACGTTCCTTGAGGAATTCCATTAATTGGGGAAACATATTCAAAAATACGGGCGATGGCATTTACTGTGTTTAATTGATAATTACCGTTACCAGTGCCCACATTTGTAAAACGAACATTAAAAAGATCTGCTTGCTCGGTGGGCGTATAAATAAATATTTCTACGCCATTTAAGGTTTCTTTTCTGTAGAGTATTTTGTTGTCTGAAAAAGTATCTGTTACCGCTGAGGGTGCCGTCATCGCTCCCATGTCATCTCCAGCTTGTTGTAAGATGGCAACCTGCTCTTCAGAAAGATTTTGTTGCAAGGGTTGATTTTTAGAATCATTTTCAGAATACACATAAGCACCTATGTTGAGTTTATCTGAGGCGTACTCGCCGCCTCCATACCCAATAAAACGGGTGTAATTACGATCTGTATATTGATAATCTACCATAATACGCATAGTGGCATCAATAGGATACGTAGGGTTAAATTTAATTTCACCGGCATTATAATCTATTAGATAATCTTTGTCCTCCCCGCGAGTAAGGGGTAATCCATTAACATATACGATTTCACTACCAGATACAATAAGAACAAATAGCTCTCCATTAGGGCCAATTAATTTATAGGGGCCTTGATTTCCTTCTTGCGGCAAGATGGAACTATTGGCAAAAATACCACGTACTATGGCTCCGGCAGCAAATGCCTTTGTTGCAGTATCATCCGAGTGATCCATTGTTCCGCTCAAGGAAATCCCTTGCACCTTTTTTGTAAATGCTGCAAAGTAGCTTTCTGTGTTCTGGAGATCTACATCTCCAGCACGTATGTTCCACTTCTCACCGTAGAGTTCTATGAATATTTGGTCAAATTCGTCCAGGTTTTGAGAGTACCCTCCAGCTTGAGTAGGGAGGTTTGAGTCTTGTAATGAGGCTCTAATGGAGACCTTTTCATTTAGCTTTCCGGTAATCTGTAAATCTAGCTCAGAGTTGACAACGGCATTCTGATTATTACCTGCGGTCACACCACGGGAGATATTCCCGTTTGTGGTCAATCCATCAAAGGGTGTAAATTCATTTTTGCGGTTTGATTTTCCTAGTGTGACCAATCGATCTGCGTTTTCACTATCAGGGACGATTAACTTTTCGTCAAATAAGAAATACTTTTTAGTCAAAAATTGAGGATAACGCAGGTATTCTATTGTGAGTGAATCTTGGGTGTTTACTATTTCCGAAGTATTTAAAATGCCTGTGTTATAGTCTACGCTAAAAGTAAGTGAGTCTAAGCGTTTTCCATTTTGATAGACCTTAAAATAGGAAGGGTTTAGGGCAATACTATCTACTTTAATGCGGTCTGTAACGGCCACTTTTTTTATACGGTAGGTTGCACTGTCCTCTTGCGCAAAACCTTCGAGAGAAGATAGTGCGGCAAATAAAAACAGTAAGTAAATACCTAAATTACGCATAAGCAATGGCTATATATACAACTTTTATAGCGCGCTTTTATTTTGTTGATTATTTATGGAAAACCTTTCTGTGTATACGATGGGTAAAAATACAATGTTATTTACTTTAGCACAGGAGAATTAAGGTCGTATGTTAACGATTTTGAACTTGACACTAACCTTTTTAAAAGATACCCGCGTGCGCGGGCACTGAAGATGAAAATATTAAGTTATAATGTAAACGGAATACGTGCTGCTATGCGCAAAGAAATGCTCTCTTGGCTTACTCAAACAGGTGCAGATGTGGTGTGTATACAAGAGACAAAAGCAAACCAAGATCAAGTAGAAACAGACGCCATTGTGGCAGCTGGTTATCCTTATCACTATTGGTTTAGCGCTCAGAAAAAAGGATACAGTGGTGTGGCAATTTTTTGTAAAAACGAACCCAATCATATTGAATACGGTACGGGAATCGAGTCTATGGATTTTGAAGGCCGAAACATTAGAGTGGATTATGATGAAGTGAGCGTGATGAGTTTGTATCTGCCCAGCGGCACAAATAGCGCACGTCTTGATCATAAACTAGAATATATGGCAATGTTTCAAGACTATATAGATGAGCTAAAAAAAGAAATCCCAAACCTAGTTATTTGTGGGGATTATAACATTTGTCACGAGGCCATAGATATTCATAACCCTGTGTCTAACAAGAATTCAAGCGGATTTTTACCTGTAGAACGCGAGTGGATAGGCAACTTTATGGATAGTGGTTTTATAGATAGTTTTAGACATCTTAATAAAGAACCACACAATTATACGTGGTGGAGTTATCGTGCAAATGCGCGTGCAAATAACAAAGGCTGGCGCATAGATTATAATATGGTTGCCGCTCCATTAAAAGAAAACATTAAAAGAGCCGTTATATTACCAGCGGCGGTACACAGTGATCATTGTCCGCACATGGTGGAGTTAGAATTACCTGCGTAAGCAGGTATCTCAGATTAAGAATAAAATAAGAGCTTTTTCTTCGGAAATATGCTTGATTTGAAACCTATTAAATTTATAAAAAATGACTTTTAAAAACATACTCATTATTTCTTCGATTGCAATGCTTCTCTCTAGTTGTGTGTCTGCAAAAATACACGAAGACTTAAAAGACAAATACGAAGCTTTAAAAGTGGAGAATGCTGGCCTGATGTCTCAATTAGATACTGCTCAAGGAGGCTCGTCTACGATGGGCCTAGCGCAAGCAAAAGCCGAATTAGAAAAATGTAAAAGTGATAAAACACAATTAGCCATGGATCTTGCTGGGGCTAAATCTCAATACGATAGAATTAAAAAAGACTATGATGCGTTAGAAGCAAATAGTAGTGAAAACCTCACCGAGAACTTAGATCGAAATAGAAAGCTACTAGCCCAACTTGAAGAGAAAGAACGTTTATTAAATAAAAAGGAAGCAGATCTCGCTGCTCAAGAGCAGACCTTGAGACGCGCACAAGAAAATCTAGATGCAAGTTCAGCCCGAGTAACAGAATTGGAGGGGATTATCGCAGCAAAAGAAGCTCAGATGAGTACGCTCAAAAACGCAATTTCTGCGGCTTTAACAAATTTTGAGGGCAATGGCCTTACCGTAGAACAACGTGATGGCAAGGTATATGTCTCTATGGAGAATAAGCTGCTTTTTGAGAGTGGTAGCTGGGATGTTAACACCCGAGGGAAAGAAGCTGTCGTAGAACTGGGTAAAGTATTGGGTAATAATAAAGAGATAGCAGTGCTCATAGAAGGGCATACAGATAATGTGCCTTATGGAGAGAATGGTTTAATAAAAAACAATTGGGATTTATCTACAAAAAGAGCAACAGCTATTGTAAATATATTGACCGAAAACAATAATATCCCCAAAGAGAATCTAACCGCAGCAGGACGCGGCGAGTATGCGCCCATTGCAAGTAATGCAACTAGTGATGGCAAAGCAAAAAACAGACGGATTGAGGTGGTCTTAACCCCTAAACTAGATGAGATTAGTAAGTTGTTAAATGAGTAGTTATTAACTTAATTTCTCGCAAAATGATTTTACATTCTCTTTAAATAAAAGTAAAACTCGATCCATTAAGGCACAATCACGATGTATAAGGCGTCCATCAATCTCAACAATTGGAGTAAGTTCTCCCATGGTACCGGTGGCAAAAGCCCCTTCTGCATTAATAAACTCACTTAAAGAGAGGTCTGCTTCTTTAATGTTGATGCCGTTTTGGGCACAAAGGTCCATCACTGTGTTTCTGGTGATGCCCGGTAAGCAGGCATGAGCAAAAGGAGTAAAAACGGTATTGTCTCTTATCATAAATACATTACTACCGTTTAATTCGGCTACAAAACCTCGTTCGTCTAGCATGAGTCCTGCATCTTTACCAGCAACATTTGCCTGTATCTTAGCGATTATATTATTGAGCAAGTTAGCATGATGAATTTTACTATCCAGAAACTGCGGTCCATTGCGTCGCTGACTGCTGCTTATTACTTTAATACCGCTTTTATTATCATAGACGAGCGGTTTCCATTCTGCCAATACTATTAAGCAACTACCTTCTTGATTAAGCCTCGGGTCCATACCACTGGTTATTTTATTCCCTCGTGTAAGTGTAAGGCGAATATGGGTATCATCATTCATTTTATTAGCATCGAGTGTTTGCTTGATGGCTTTTTTAATGTCTGCTTTACTGGGGATATCTACAAAAGCTAAGGTCTTTGCACTGGCGTGTAATCTAGACAAATGTTTGTCTAGGCATACGATACCTTCAGGATAGACGCGTAATCCTTCCCAGACGGCGTCACCGCCTTGCACGGCACTGTCAAAAACCGAAATTTTTGCTTCGTCGCGATGGTATAATCTATCTTTTATAAAAACGTGTAGGTTGTCGTTTTTGGGGTTTCGTTGTTGTAGCATTAATCGTTGGTTAAAATGTTATTTTTTAGAATCTTGTAATACGTGAGTGCCTCATCAAGCACGGGTTGTAAATGTACAGGCATCTTTTGGTTACTTGATTTCTGTACGGCAAAACCAGTACTGTTATGCACGTTTTTATACCAGTGAGGTGCCCATACGCCATCTTCTTTTATTCCTCCTTTTTCCCAGTCTAGCATATCTTCGGAAAAAGGAAGTTCTAAATACGCACACATTTTTTTGAGATACTGGCTTGGGTTTTTTAGAAGTTCATCGCTATCTATTACTAAAGGTGCTTGGCCGTGCAACTTTAGAAACTGGAAAATTTCCGAAGCTTTTTTTATCCCAATATCTGTAATACTTGGACGCTCTATCACTTTTGAAAATGAAGCGAGTAGTTTTTCTGGGTGTCTAATGAGTATAATATTGGTCCAAGGCAGCAAAAATGTGGGTTCGTTTTCAAGAATATGGTGCGCCATTCCTTTTACAAATACATTTTTTGTATGTATAGAAGCGATTAGTCTGATAACGGACTCCTTACTTTGGGGTAATGCATTTAAAATATCGGATTTGCCTGGATGGGCAACGTTTACTATTGCGTGCCTTAGGTAATACGCATAAAAAGGCTCATCTATAACCCTTGTATCATTGCGTTGTGCAAAAGCATACATTAAGGCTGTAGATAGGTTGCGCGGTCCAGAAATGAGATTGAGTATTTTCACTCTATAAAATTAAGCTAAAATTTTATCTTCTTAATTATTTATACGTTTTCCTTTGTATAACATAGCCTTAACAATTGCTTGATATTCAAGAAATATTCATTTTCTTTGCAGCAATTGAAACCTGAATATTTCTCAACACCATATGGAAGAATTAATAAATCAATTTTCTGGCACTTTTGAAACCACATTAAGCATCTCAAGCTACATTTTGAACATCGTTATTTGTGCGATAATGCTCTTAATTCTGTCATTTTTTTACAGCAGATTTGGTAATTCTATTTCTAACCGTGGGCAGCTAGCAAAGGTACTTGTGATCGTTGGGATCACAACATTTATCATTATTACGATTGTAAAATCTTCACTAGCGCTTTCTTTAGGTCTGGTTGGAGCGCTTTCTATTGTGCGTTTTAGAACCGCGATTAAAGAGCCCGAAGAGCTGGGTTACTTTTTTATGGCCATTGCCATAGGTCTTGGGATGGCAGCGAATCAGGTCGTGCCTACTGCAATAGGTTTTGCCGTGCTATTATTAATTGTTGCTGTATTTAAAAGAAACGCATTTAAAAGTGCGATTACTCAAAACTTGCTAGTGAGCTTAGATTGTAGCTTAGAAGAAAAAACAAGTATTACAAAAAATATAGCAACCATAATTCAAGAAAATTCTTCACAACTAGAGGTAAAACGCATTAACTATGCAAGTGGCCATATTGATGTAAACTTCTTGGTAAAAGTATCTTCTTTAAATGATCTTAACGCCATACAAGATGGAATCTTGACCCTAAGTAGAGAAGCTCAAGTTACATTTATAGATAATACACTATAGTCAAAACTAGAGACTATGAAAATTGAAAAAACGTCACGAAAAAGTAATGTTGGGTTTATCGCGCTATCATTTGCTGTAATCTTAGCACTTGTATGTATAGTCGGTTTTTTTGCAATTCCAAAAGACAAAGAGGAGACAGCGTCATCTAAAAATCCAGAAGATCGCAATTATATCGCTACCACGGGTTTAGATATACAAAAGCTTATAGATGATAAAATGTATCTTTATAACGATAATGACGTAAGCATTTTTGCAATAACAGAACAAGGTGAGTCTAAACTTGCGTTTGTGTATAAAGAAAACCCAACGGGTAGAGAGAAAACAGATACTTTTTTTATTCATATATTTTTTAAGAATAAAACACTCATACCTACTAATTTTTACAACTTTACATACGGCGCATTTGAAGAACCGGAGCTAATTGCAGGTGATACTGATGATTTTTATGTGTTTAAAAAAACGTTGGTTGCCGATATTTTTGAAGACAATTTCATTCCTTTTGCTGAAATAGAATTTATAAATACAGGACGTTTTACTTCAGATTTAGGAAGAAGCTTAAGTGTTCTGGACGTTAAAATCCCACCAAGTAAAGTTGTAAGCTACCTCAAAAGAGTGAAGTTGGGCGATCAGCATACCGATGGAAATTATCAAGTAAATAGAATTGATCTTTTTACTTCGCAAGAGTCTTTTACTAAGATTAAGAAGAAAAGAAACGAAGCTATTAAAGACGGAATACTTTTTTCTAGTGATGAAGACTTTGTTAAGGGAGAGATTAGTGTAAATGGAGCGCAAAAGATAAAATCTGAGTTTCGACTAAAAGGAGATTGGACAGATCACCTAAATGGAGATAATAAATGGTCTTATCGTATTGTTGCTAAAGATGCTAAAACCATTTTAGGAATGCGTAAGTTCTCCATACAACACCCTAAGACAAGGAATTTTCATTGGGAATGGTTGTTTAATAAGGTGATAAAGGATGAAGGTATTATTGGACTTCGGTATGATTTTGTAGATTTTAATATACACGTTAAAGGAGAAGGGACCATAATTAATGAAGTGATGGCGCTTGAGGAGTCTTTCGATAAAATACTTATAGAAAACAATAAAAAACGAGAAGGAATTATTCTTGGCTTTGATGAAAACTTATTTTGGAACGACCTTAAACAACAACTCTATTACTTGGATAGTGATATAACCAATCTAAAGGGCGTAGATAATGTAATCGAAAATGCAAATATTAAGGTTTATAATGAAAACAAAGTACTATCAGATCCCAAACTTTCAAAACAATTTAACGTAGCTAAAGATATGCTCATTGGGCTTCGAGATGGAAGGTATAAGCTTTCTGAAGTATTTGATCTTGATAAACTTACTGATTATGTTGCTTTGTGTAACCTTTTTGGGGGTGACCACTCTTTGACTTGGCATAATTTGAGAATATATTACAACCCTATTACAGCTAAGCTAGAGCCTGTGAGCTTCGATTCTAATTCAGGTAAAAACAAGACAGCATTAAAAGACTATCCTTTTTCTGAAGGCGATGATGTGTATAAGAAATTATTGATCGAAAAACTCATAAAGTTTAGTGATCAAAGTTTTATTGATGGTATCATATTAAAACATGGAGCAACACTCAATACTATTTCTGGATTAGTGAAAGATGAATATGATTATTTTACTTTTGATCCATCCGTTCTTGAGTATAACAGTAACTTCATTAAGAAAAATATATATACCTCAGAGATTATTACAGCTGGGCTCATAGAACATTCATCAGGTTTTCTGAAAATTGAAGTCAAGAATATCACGCAGTTTCCTATAGAAATTAATAGTCTCAACTTTAAAGACGGTAAGCGATTAGATGCGCTCAATAAATCTTTATCAATTCCTGCATATGCTAGAAGGACGGTTACACTGCCATTAAAAGATGCATTTAACAATGCCTTTGTCTCTAAGAAAAATAAAAAAGGAGGTTTTCAATATCCCAATGACGTGGCAGATCTAAGGATTGAGGCTCAAATTGTTGCTTCAGATTTCCCTAAAAAATATGCCATTAATGCCTTTGGGAGTAGTCAAGACATGGATGCGAGTATTGCTAAGTATCGCATGTTAGAAAAGGCGAATTACAATAACCTACCTTTTGCTAGCATGGATACCTTAAATAAAACAATCTTACTTAAAAGTGGATCTTTCACAGCTTCGGAAACAATAAAGTTTCCGGCGGGGTATACCATCCATATAGAACCCGGCTTTTCATTGGATTTAAAATCTAATGCTTCGTTCATTTCAAAATCTCGCATTATTGCAAAGGGCACTAAGGACAATCCTATCCGTTTTACGTCAAAGGACAGCACAGGTGGCGGTCTCTTTATCACAGATGTTAGTCAAGAATCAATTTTAAATTATTGTGTTTTTTCAAACTTGTCTAATCCTAATAATGAACTTTGGGAAGTCTCTGGCGCTGTAAATTTTCATGAAAGTGATGTGCTAATTACAAATAGTCAGTTTAGAGACAATCGTTGTGAAGATGGTTTAAATATTATTAGATCAGATTTTAGCATGCAGGACTCTCAATTTTACAACACGTTTTCAGATTCTTTTGATGGTGACTTTGTAACAGGTACTATTAAGAACTGTCAGTTTTATAATTCTGGTAATGATAGTATTGATGTTTCAGGTTCAATTTTAGTGCTAGAAAATGTGCTAATTGATAATCCTTCAGATAAAGGGGTGAGTGCAGGTGAGGCAAGCACTTTGACGGGCTCTAATATTACAGTTGAAAATGGTGAGATTGGTATTGTTAGTAAGGACCTTTCAGAAATAAATTTTAAAAACGTTACGTTAAACAATACAAGGCTTGGGTTTTCGGCATTTCAGAAAAAATCTGAATATGGTACGGCCTCTATTGTAATTGAAGATATATCTCAATTAAATAATGAAACGGATTATTTAATAGAATTACGTTCAAGCCTCGTTATTGATGGGGTTAAAATGCCCACAGTCTCTAATAAAGTTATTGATCAAATGTATGGAAATGAGTACGGTAAAAGCACCAAATAGCATAACAGAAGCCTCGCTATATCACAGTCTTAGATTTGAGCGAAAATTCATTTTTGAGGAAATGCTACTAGAAGATATGATTAACAACGTGGTGTTGTGTAATCCCTATTGTTTTAAAGAAATTTTTCATCGTAGATCTGTGAATAACATTTACTTTGATGATCAGAACATGAGCTTTTATAGACAGAATGTTGCTGGCGATGCCAATCGCGAAAAGTACCGACTTCGTTGGTATGGTGACGATTTTACACAAGTAACAAAACCCACTTTTGAAATTAAAAAGAAATATGGGGAAACAGGAGATAAATATTCTTACAAATTAAAGAAAACTGCATTTAACTTATTGGACACGCATGCAACAGGTGCACAAACAATTATAGAAGATACACTTTTAGCAGAAGAGAATACAGGCTTGTATACTAATTTAAAACAATTACAACCTGCCTTATATAATACTTATGAAAGAAGGTATTTTTTATCTCATTGCGAACGCTTTAGAATCACGTTAGACTATAACATGGCCTTTTATAATATTAAGGCAAGGGATTTTATCTCATCTAAAATTTCCGCAGATGATATTGTATTAGAGTTAAAATACGAAAGAGCACATGACGATGAAAGCCGAAATCTAACGCAACATGTTCCCGTTAGACTTTCTAAAAATTCTAAGTATGTAAGAGGGGTAGATCTATTTTATAGATAATTACTCTACGGTTACAGACTTTGCTAAGTTACGCGGCTGATCTACATTTTTTTCTAGCATTACTGCAATGTGGTATGAAAGTAACTGCAGTGGAATGGTAGTTACCAGTGGCGTTAATGTCTCAGGAGTTTTTGGTACTTCCATTACATAATCTGCAAGGGCTCTTACTTCTGTATCTCCTTCTGTTACTACCGCAATTATTTTACCGCTACGTGCTTTAATTTCTTCAATATTGCTTACTACTTTACCATAGTGATTACTATTTACGGCAATCACAACTACTGGCATTTGCTCATCGATAAGCGCGATAGGGCCATGTTTCATTTCTGCTGCTGGATACCCTTCTGCGTGGATGTATGAGATTTCTTTAAGCTTTAGAGCACCTTCTAAGGCCACAGGAAAATTAACTCCTCTACCTAGATATAAAAAGTTTGTAGCGTTCTTAAACACAGCTGCAATCTCTTCTATCTTGTCATTGCTTTTTAGTGCATCTGCCACGTGTTTAGGAATCATCTCTAACTCACGAAGGTGTAACATATAATCAGACTGTGAGATCGTACCTTTTACTTTTCCAATCTTTAATGCCATCATGGTTAATACCGTGATTTGCGTAGTAAAAGCTTTTGTAGATGCCACACCAATTTCTGGTCCGGCATGTGTGTATGTTCCGCTATGCGTCTCTCTTGAGATAGTTGACCCAACTACATTACAAATACCATATACAAATGCGCCTTTTTCTTTGGCAAGTTTTATGGCTGCAAGGGTGTCTGCTGTTTCTCCACTTTGAGATATAGCAATCACCACATCCTTTTCTGTAATAATCGGGTTGCGATATCTAAATTCACTAGCGTACTCTACCTCTACAGGAATACGAGTCCACTCTTCAAAAATATACTCTGCAACTAGGCCTGCATGCCATGAGGTACCGCAGGCTATAATTATAATGCGATTGGCATTGGTAAATCGCGGAATGTAATCTTCTAATCCTCCAAGTTTAATAATACCTTGATCTGCTAATAATCTACCTCTATAGGTGTCTTTAATCACAGAAGGTTGCTCATATATTTCTTTAAGCATGAAGTGGTCATAGCCTCCTTTTTCTATTTGCTCAAGGCTAAGTTTAAGTTTTTGAATATTAGGATTAACTAATTTATCATCTTTTATCTTACGTACTTTTACTTCACGACCTAATCTTAGGATCGCCATTTCCTCATCTTCAAGATAAATCGCATTATTAGTAAACTCTATAAAAGGCGAAGCGTCGCTGGCTACAAAAAATTCATCATCCCCTATACCAATGGCTAAAGGACTTCCTAGCTTTGCTACTACTATTTCGTCTGGTTTTTTTCGGTCGAAAAGTGCAATTGCATAAGCTCCTACCACTTGATTGAGAGCGATTTGTACTGCCTTACCAAGCTTTACATTCTCTTGTTTTTTTATTTCTTCAATAAGGTTAACTAGTACCTCTGTATCTGTATCACTTTTAAAGGTATACCCTCGATTAATGAGCTCTGTTTTAAGAGATGCATAGTTTTCTATGATTCCATTATGGATAAGCACTAAGTCACCACTATTAGAATAATGAGGGTGAGAGTTAACGTCATTAGGTACGCCATGAGTAGCCCATCTAGTGTGGCCAATACCTAAAGTTCCTTTATTGTCTATTTCTTGGGCAACGCGTGCTTCAAGATCAACAACTTTCCCTTTGGTTTTTGCTAATTGGATATCTGTTCCATCATAAAGCGCAATTCCTGCACTATCATAGCCTCTATATTCAAGACGTTTTAGTCCATTAATGATTATAGGGTAGGCTTGTTTCTTACCTATGTATCCAACGATTCCGCACATAAAATTCTGTTATTGATTTGGGTCTGTGTAATATATCTCTAAAGTAAGACGCTTTTCTTCATTTGGGGTTGCGTTACCATAAAGTATGGTTCCTTCTGGCGATTGTAAACTAACTTCTGGCACAAAGTCAATTCCAGGAGATTGTGTGTTTCTTAATTTTAAGAAACTTGGGTTTACCACGCTTTGTGCAACAACGAGCCCAAGCTTTACACTAGTGGAGTCATTGTTTACTAAGTCATTTACATAATTTGTGATTCGTATCTTATAAGAGTCGCCGTTATCATCATCTCCTCTATCAAGCCTTCCTAAATGTGAAGTAACTGCATCTATTGCCTCTGGATTGTTAATGGAAGGGTCTAAATTAAAATCTCTAAGTCTCGTGTTGTTATCCAGGTCATAGATTAAAATTCGTTCAGGTTCTGTACTGCCTCCTACCATGAGATCTTGGTTTACATGAAAAACCAGATTAGCTTCGTTTATAATCCACCCTTTCTGTCTTATTTCATCTATTTCATCAGGTGTGCCGTTTGGCTGATTTACAATACCAAAATCATTATAACCAATAGAATCTTCATCTCCAAAAAGCTCAATGACAGACATAATACCTTCACCACCGCGTAAGTATAGATTTTCTTCACCATTTACGCGATCTACGTTTGCTAGGTCGTCTGCAATTGAAGTATTTAGGCTGTTTTCAAACGTGTTGACGGCAATACCACTAAAGTTAATTGTAAAAGTTTCGCTCGCTCTTCCGCTATCCTCATCTTCATCATCAAAAGAATAATTGATATCAATATAGGCGTCAGCGAGATTTACACTTAATAATGTTCCGTTTACAGATGCTGGAGTGGCTTTAATGTTTATGCCCCTAAAGTATTCCGTAAAATTTGTATTGCTCAATAGCTCTGGATTACCAGCTCTATTTATAATAAGTTCTTGAAAGAAATGATTTGAAAGAGCAGCCCTAAAGCCAGGTTCTAATCGTGTAATCTCTAAGTCATCACCTTCACCTTCATGGAGTTCGATTTCTGTGGCTTCTGGTTTAAAATCTGTAACTTCTACTAATGATGCGCCTAAAAAATCTTCAAATAAAGAACCTTGATCTGTGTAATACGTCTGTATTTCTTCAAAATTGGTAGAGGGATCTAATTCTCTAAGTAAATAGTTGCTCTCAAAAAGCTCTAAATGAAAAGGTGCTAAGCCATAAATAGAATCTAATGTATAGGTGGTAACCTCATCAGTTACATCTGTTGCTGTACTTAAATATGGAATATAAATATGTACGCTATCTACAACGGCATTCTCTCCAAAATCTGGGTCTGTACTGCTCAATGCAACTTGAGAAAGAATACTAACCTGAGCATCTCCAAAGACCTCATCATTATATACACCAAGCTGGTACTTACCAAGTCCATTAGATCTAAAAGGGGCTAGTTTTCTGCTGTATGCAACTACAGTGGCCTCTCTGTTTACTTCAATATTAAGGCCTTGGTCTCTTACGATTTCTGTACCTATAGTCTCAAAATCTTCGTTACAAGATGCAAGTCCAAGAATGATTGCAAAAATTGCCATCGTATATGGCAAAAAAAGTTTCTTTTTCATATGTTTATTCTTCAGTGCTTTCTAGCACTTTGTTTTCATAAAATTCAAGATAAGAACGCTCTAAATCTTCTGGTTTCTGAAATGGTAACACTGGAAAATTCTGAGATTTAATAAAACTATTTAACTCGTCAGATATTTCTTCGGATCCCATTATTACTGCATCAGAGTTTTTGACAGCAATCTTCATTAAGTTGGTGTAATCTGGAGTTTTTAACTCTTCCAATTTTTCTTCTTCCATTCCGTCATAAAGCACTTTGTCCATTACTTTTTCATTTAAAGTACCTGTAAAACCTTGGTTATATACAGAAGTGATTATCTTACTATTTTCAAATAACGGCTCATTTCCGTAGTAATTGCGCAGGTATAATGGTAAAAAAGAGGCAAGCCATCCGTGTACATGAATAATATCTGGCGACCAGTTTAATTTTTTTACTGTTTCAATAACTCCTTTTGCAAAAAAGATAGCACGCTCATCGTTATCTGCAAAATAATTTCCATCCTCATCAGCATACATTGCCTTACGTTTAAAGTAATCTTCATTGTCAATAAAATAAACCTGCATGCGCTCTTTAGGAATAGAAGCAACCTTAATAATAAGTGGCATGTCTAGGTCATTAATAACCAGGTTCATACCTGAAAGACGTATTACCTCATGCAATTGATGGCGACGCTCATTAATGTTTCCGTAACGCGGCATAAATATTCTAATTTGCCCTCCGTTGTTATTCACCATCTTAGGGGCTTCAAACGACATCGAAGAAATCTCGGTCTCAGGTAAGTATGGTATTACTTCTGATGACACATACAAGATTCTTTTATCTTTCATCTCTATTAGTTTTACACCACCATTCTATTTTATTCGTGCATCCTCACTAGAGAAGGACGACAAATTGCATTGAACATTTCAATAAAATAATGGTAATTAGGTTATTTATTTAAAAACACGCAAAATTACGAAATTTTATGCAGTTTAAGGGGAATAACTTAATTTAGCTTTTCTAAGAAAATCTGGTAATGAAAATCTATAAAACGCAAGCCGAAATACAGAGATATATTAATGCTAAACGATCGTTATCCATAGGTTTTGTGCCTACCATGGGCGCATTGCACGATGGTCATCTTTCGCTGGTAAACAAAGCATTAATTGAAAATGAGCTTTGTGTGGTTAGTATTTTTGTAAATCCAACACAGTTTGATAACCCAAATGACCTAAAAAAGTACCCTAGAACCTTGCAAAAAGATGCAAGTTTGTTGCAAACTGTGAGCGATAAGGTATTAATTTATGCGCCTAATGCAACAGATCTTTACGGCTCAGAAATAAAGTCAAGACATTTTAAATTTGGACCTATTGCTAAAGAGATGGAAGGTGCTTTTAGACATGGCCATTTTGATGGAGTAGGAACTGTGGTTAGTTTATTGTTTGATGCGGTGAAGCCTTCATCGGCATACTTTGGAGAAAAAGATTTTCAGCAATTACAAATTATTAAAAAGCTGGTTCAAATAGAAAAGTATAACATCCAGATCGTTGGGTGCGATATTGTTCGTGAACGTAATGGTCTTGCCAAAAGCTCGAGAAATACAAGGTTGAGCGAAAAACAATTTGATGAAGCAGCGCTTATTTATAAAACCCTAAAAGAGGTAAAACAAAAATGGGGTTCTATAAGTATAAGCAGCATCAATGAGTATGTTAAAAAGGTGTTTAAACAACACAATGGATTAGAACTTGAGTATTTTGTCATCGCAAATGAAGCCACTTTAAAAACCGTAAAACGAAAGCGAAATACGAATACCTATAGAGCGTTTATTGTTGTGTTTTCTGGAGAAGTACGCCTTATTGACAATCTAAGTTTGGGACAAGGGTAATTTTGATTAATGAATTAATTATGGTTTTAGTTTCTGAAATCTTACCTATCTTTGCTAGATGTTAATAACTGTAGTAAAATCTAAAATACATAGAGTCAAAGTTACTGGTGCAGACCTAAATTATATTGGGAGTATTACCATTGATGAAGATCTTCTAGATGCCGCAAATATTGTGGAGGGAGAAAAGGTTCAAATCGTGAATAACAATAATGGCGAGCGCTTAGAAACGTATGCTATTCCTGGGCCTAGAGGTAGTGGAGAAATTACACTAAACGGTGCAGCAGCACGAAAAGTGGCTCCTGGGGATATCCTGATATTAATTGTTTATGGTATAATGACCAAAGACGAAGCACTTAAGTTTAAGCCGAGTCTTGTCTTCCCTAATGAGGATAACTTACTCACCTAGACGTGAAAAAATCAATATCAAAATTTTTAAAAATTGCCATCCCACTTGGGCTTGGCATTTTTTTAATCTGGTATGTTTACAGTGGTTTTACAGACCAACAACTTATAGAATTAGAAGGACATTTTAAAAATGCGAATTACGGATATGTCATTCTTGCCGTGAGCTTTAGTATTTTTAGCCACCTGTCACGTGCGTACAGATGGTCTTATATGCTGGAACCACTTGGTTATAAGCCTAAACTTGCTAATAACTTTATGTCTATAGCAGTGGCATATTTGATGAATCTTGGTATTCCTAAAAGTGGAGAAGTAACCCGAGGGATATTATTGAATAGGTATGAAGATATCCCATTTGAAAAGGGCTTTGGCACCATTATTTCTGAGCGAGTCGTAGATCTTATTTTTTTACTTGCCTTTACCGTATTGGCAATATCTCTAAAATATGACATACTTTATACCTATGTCACAGATTTGATACCAGTACAAAAATTAGTCATAATTGGTGTAACTGGTCTCGCACTGCTGTTAGTGGGTTATTTATTACTGAAATATTTAAAATTTGCCTTCATTACCAAGATAAAAACTTTTATTTCTGGTCTAAAAGATGGAGTGATGAGTATTTGGACTATGAAGAAAAAAGCAGCCTTTATTTTTCATACATTTTTAATTTGGGGCCTTTATATATTGTCATTCTATACCGCTACGAAGGCACTAGACGCAACGGCTAGTATAGCATTTAGCACATTGATTATTGCTTTTGTAGTAGGGAGTTTTACCTTTGCTTTTACCAATAGCGGAATAGGTTACTATCCTGCTGCTGTAGCAGGTATTCTGTCTCTATTTGCTATTGAATTCACCGTCGGAACTGCATTTGGGTGGATTGTTTGGACTTCAAATATTGCAGCAATTCTGCTTGTTGGTATTACTTCGCTACTTGTGTTGCCGCACTATAACAAAAGCAAGACTATAAAAGAAAGAGCTGAATAATACTTAAAATTAACAATATTGCACCTATGATTAATATGGAGTAAATTTGTTTTTTCTTTAAGACCCTCATCACCTAAGAAGATTCTGTTAGTACTAAAGTTTCTATAAAACTTGTATTCTTAGCTGCCCATAGATGCAGGGGTTGGTCTATAGTAAGATTAAGTTGATTTTTTATAAAGGCTACTTCTCTGCTTACAGATGCAATGGCAACATTTAATTTTTTAGCCAACTTTTCTGGACTATTGTAAAAACCTATATAGGCAATAATTTTCATCTGGAAATCTGTAAAATTGGTGTAGTTGTCCAAATGATTTTTGTCAATTTTTTTACGGATTTCTTTTGAGAAAAATAAATTATTGTTGTGCACATTGTCAATGCAATTTAACACCTCTTCTTTGTTGTCATCACAACTCAAGCAACCAGCAACGTTAAATTTATTTGCCATAACAATATCAATTTCACTGATCTCATTAAAAACTAAGATAAATTTTGTTTGGCTCTTTTTTAATAGCGCCTGCTTAATAATGTCGAGCCCAGAAAGGTCAATGTAGGAAGATTTTAAGATGCAAATATCTGGCTTTTCTCTGTTGATAAACCGAAGAATTTTTACGCCATCACAATTCTTTTTTGTGATCACATATTCTTTTTCTTTTAAAGAATGTTCAATGTACGGGCTACTATTCTCGCAATGATGTGCGACAAAAACGTGTTTAAGTTTCATAAGTTGTATTTAATCACACTAAATAATACATTGAATCAATGCATGTTTAAATAGTATGAAATTAATTTATTTGGTAGGAGCAATATACAAATAAAAAAGCAGAAAGTTGGAGGAAACGGACTACGTGTAAACACGTAATTTTTAGTTTATCTAGCTTAAATATTGTTTAAACGTTTAAAAATTAAGTATTTGGGTCTTTTCGTAGGATTTATTGTAAGAAGAATAACGAGTATTTATACGACCGTTTTTTATGGTATCAGGAATGACAAATTAGCTTTGCAGTATCATTCTAATTATAGATGGTGCGACTTAAAAAAACACCACGGTGGAGTAAATTGTATTTAGATATTTGTTTCTTAAAAGTATTCAGATACTAATTGAATTAGAAACATTGCGCTTTTGTATTTTCAAATTTCACTATCTTTCACTTTTATAAAATTTCAGAAAATATGAAGAGAATTCTTTTACTACTTATTCTAGCACTTTGTTATTCAATTGCGCCAGCTCAAACTATTTATGAAGAATTTGAGTCTAGAAAACTAGATACAACACGAAGACTAAAAATACAGCTACCCCGCAATTATGAACAAAACCAAGATAAGGTGTATCCTATTGTTTTAGTTCTTGACGCAGATTACCTTTTTGAGCCAGTAGCCGGAAATGTAGATTATTTTAGTTATTGGGAAGATATGCCAGAGTCTATTGTAGTAGGTGTGATTCAAGGAGACACAAGATATGATGATGCCTATTATGACGATGTTAATTATATGCCGGCAGATTCTGGGGCTGCGTTCTTTGAGTTTTTAGGATTAGAACTTATACCCTATATAGATTCTAAATACCGGACGGCAAAATTTATTATAACCGTTGGTCATGACTTTACGGCAAACTTTATTAATTATTACATGTTTAAAGATCCGCCATTGTTTAATGGGATTATTAGTTTGAGTCCTGATACCGCACCATCTATGGGAGATCGTCTCGTACAGCGCATTCCTGCTATCGAGAATAGGATGTTCTATTACTTAGCTACAGGAACAGATGACATTAAAGGATTGCGAGAAGCGGCAGTAGAGCTCGATGGGCAGTTAAAAACCGTGAAAAGTGAAAAGTTCAATTATTACTTTGATAATTTTGAAGGCGCTACTCACTATAGCTTAGTGGGAAGAGGGATTCCTAATGCACTTGAAAAAATATTTGCGGTATATAGACCTATTAGTAAGCAACAATACACAAATGAGTTGATGAAAACCACAAAGCCCATTAATGAGTATTTAACAGAAAAATATGCAACAATAAAGGATCTCTTTGGCTTAGATAATCCAATACGGGTAAACGATTATATTGCGACTGCAACAGCTAGTGAAAAGCGCAAACAATGGGAGTCCCTTAAAGCAATTGCAGCTATGGCGCAACGGGATTATCCAGATACGGTATTAGGTGATTATTATATGGGACGTTACCTAGAAGAGACAGGAGACCCTAAAAAGGCAATGCGTGTTTTTCAAGGTGCTTTTAATAAAGAAGAAGTCGAATTTATTACAATAGATATGATGCTAGATAAAGCAGATAAGATTAAAGAAGATTTTGGGTATTAATAGAAGTCCGAAGTTTTATTAGACATCTATAAGAAATAGAAAAATCCGTTTTCAAATTAATTGAGAACGGATTTTTCTATTTAAGATATCAAGCTCGGCAAATATTAAAACCAACTTGCTATGTAAAAGTGTTTATATCATAGTGATTAATAATAAAAACCCTATAAATTACATAAACACCTATGGTTAATAATAAAAACAGTGTTCTGTATATTATTTTCATTTTTAATTCTTTCCTTCTTGCATCTCTTATTAAGAGCCAAAAATAAAGTGTTAGAATTATAGGGGTTAATAGCGCCCAAAACCAACCTAAATAATTGGGACCATAAACAGCAATTTTATACTTTACTGGTATAAATAAAATGAATAAAAACAGGATTAGGCAAACGTAATAAACCCTATTTAGTTTAATTTTTAACATAATCTACTATTAAGTGAAATAGAATTGTATCGTCCTACTGTAAATTTAGAACAAAAAAAATCCGTCCCCAATTAAATTGAGAACGGATTGTTATATTAAGTGAAACAACTGCAAACTGCAACTGCCACTGTATACTTAGAGATTAAGCTAGTGTCACTCTCTTAAAACCAACAACACTTACATCACCGTGATCAGAAACGTAGTCGCCTACATTTTTCTTATCATCCATGATGAAGTTTTGGTCTAGTAAAGCTTTCTCGTGGTCTAATGTTGTATTATCAGAGATAAAACGTTCCATTTTTCCAGGAAGGATTCTGTCCCAGATTTGCTCTGGTTTACCTTCTGCTTTTAACTCCGCTTTAGCAGCTTCTTCAGCTTTCGCTAAAACAGCATCCGTTAATTGTGCTCTTGAGATAAACGTAGGTACATTTTTCAATGTTTTTCCTAAACGACCCAACTCAATATTGTCTTTTTCAATAACCGCAATTCTTGCTTCTGTTTCATTTGCAACAAATTCTGGCGAAAAGTCTTTATAAGATAATGTAGTGGCACCCATAGATGCTACTTGCATTGATACTTCTTTTGCTAGTTTCTCACCGCCTTCAATAGGGGCACTTAAACCAGTTAATGCACCAATTTTCTTTCCGTGAATGTATGTTCCAACAAATGGCGCTTCAAGGATTTCAAAACCACCTATCTCTAATTTCTCACCAATAACACCGGTTTGCTCGATTAACTTTTCGGCAACCGTCATAGCGTCATCAAATTTTGCAGCTAGAAATTCTTCTTTTGTGTTGTAGTTGATTGCAATAGCAGCCATTTCGTTTGCCATAGCTGTGTACGAATCGTTGTTGGCAACAAAATCAGTCTCACAGTTTAATGCAAGAACAACACCTCTTGTGTTCGTGTCATTGATTTTAGAAACAACAGCTCCTTCACTTGAGTCACGGTCGGCTCTTTTTTCTGCAATTTTTTGTCCTTTTTTTCTAAGAACAGCAATTGCATCTTCTAGGTTACCTTCAGCTTCTACAAGGGCGTTTTTACAGTCCATCATACCAGCTCCGGTCTTTTTTCTTAATTCGTTTACTTGTGCGGCAGTTATTTTTACCATGTCAAAATATTTATTTTGTCATTCCCATACTTCGTCTATGCTCGGCATACACTCCAGCGAGAATCTAATTAATGAATTGTTTTAATTTAAAAAAAGTCGCTGTGCAAATTTCAATAAGAAATGAACTTCGCGACTTTTGCTTTTATGTGCCATTCCGCAAATTGCAGAATCACTTAAAATAGAATTCTTATTAATAATAGTAGCGCACTCTATACTGACTACTTATTACTTAAAATCTACTCTTCTTCTTTTGTATCTTCTTCTTTTTTAGCGGCTACTTTTTTAGCGGCTACTTTTACGGCTTTCTTTTTTGGAGCAGCCTTTGCTTTAGGAGCAGCTTTTACTTCTGCTTTTGCCTCAGTTGCAACTTCTTCAGCTTTAGGTGCTGCTTTTGCTTCTGCAGCAGCCTTAGCTTTTGCTGCAGCAGCCTCTTTTGAAGCAGCCGCTTTTGCATCGTCAGCATCTTTACCAGCTTTACGCTCTGCAAGACCTGCAATCACAGCATCAGAAACAGAAGTCATAATTTTTTCGATGGACTTAGAAGCATCATCGTTAGATGGAATTGCATAATCAATCACTCTAGGGTCAGAGTTTGTATCTACCATTGCAAATATTGGAATTTTCAATTTCAATGCTTCTGCAACTGCAATGTGTTCACGTGTAGTGTCTACAACAAACAATGCGCCAGGTAAACGGCTCATCTCGCTAATAGAACCTAAGTTCTTCTCAAGCTTTGCTCTTAAACGGTCTACTTGTAAACGTTCTTTTTTAGAAAGTGTCAAAAAAGTCCCATCTGCTTTCATTCTATCGATAGTCGTCATTTTTTTAACGGCTTTACGTATAGTTACAAAGTTTGTTAACATTCCGCCAGGCCATCTTTCTGTGATGAAAGGCATGTTAGCATTCCCTGCTTTTTCTGCAACGATATCTTTTGCTTGTTTCTTAGTAGCTACAAAAAGGATTTTGCGCCCACTTGCTGCAATTTTCTTAAGAGCTTCATTAGCTTCGTCAAGTTTTGCAACCGTTTTGTATAAGTTGATAATGTGGATTCCATTACGCTCCATATAGATATACGGTGCCATGTTAGGATTCCATTTTCTTGTGAGGTGACCAAAGTGTACCCCTGCGTCTAGTAAGTCTTTTACTTCTGTATTTGCCATTTTGTTTTTAGTTTACGTTCTGTAAGTAAGTATAGCAACCTTTTCGACAAAGCGAATATGGTTTAGATGCTAAACTAATTGTCCCACCCGGCAGAGCGGGACTAACAGCTTATTAATTAATCAATTTTATTTAAGAACTTGTTTCAAGTTTACTTGCGCTTGCTCGAAAAGGTTCCGCCCTGCGGCGGAATGACAATGCTGCTAATGCACCATTGTGAATGACTCGTTTTCCACTGGTTAAAATTTCCGAAGAAAAAGTAAAGAGATAAACGATGCTCTTTACCTGAGTTGAATAAAAAATCCAAACCAAAGGTCCCTGAGCTTGTCCAAGGGTTAACGCTTAGAGAACTGGAATTTCTTACGTGCTTTCTTCTGACCAAATTTCTTACGTTCAACCATTCTTGGGTCTCTTGTAAGTAATCCTTCTGGCTTAAGAATGCCTCTGTTCTCATCGTTAAGTGTACACATTGCACGAGAGATAGCAAGTCTAATTGCTTCTGCTTGTCCAGTGATACCACCACCAAAAACGTTTACGTTAATATCAAACGTAGTTTCGTTTTCTGTTAACATTAACGGCTGCTTTACTTTGTACTGTAATGTAGGTGTTGTAAAGTAGTTTGCAAGCTCACGCTTGTTTACCGTAATGTTTCCTTTTCCTTCTGTAAGATAAACACGCGCTACGGCTGTTTTTCTTCTTCCTATTTTGTGAATTGTCTCCATTACTTAGTCGCGGTGTTAATAGTGATTACTCTTGGTTTTTGAGCTTCTTGACCGTGGTTAGCATCGCTATACACTTTCAAGTTTCTAAAGATTGCAGCACCTAATTTATTTTTAGGTAACATTCCTTTTACAGCTTTCTCCACCACGCGTGCTGGATTCTTTTCTTTCAATTCTGTGGCAGTCAAGCTACGTTGTCCACCTGGGTAACCCGTGTGGCGTATGTAAGACTTGTCTCTCCACTTATTTCCTGTTAATTGGACGTTGCTTGCGTTGATGATAATCACGTTGTCTCCACAATCTACATGAGGTGTGAAACTTGGCTTGTGCTTACCACGAAGAAGTTTTGCAACTTCACTCGCAAGACGACCTAATGTATGCCCGTCCGCATCTATAACTAACCACTCTTTTGTAACTGTGGCTTTGTTAGCAGATACTGTTTTGTAACTTAATGTGTCCATTATGTTCTTTGTCTAATGTTAATAATTATTTTCTGTCCCAAATTAATGGACGGCAAAAGTACTGTTATTTATTTGATTGACAAATAGGTGAGGGCAAATATTTTATGGGTTTTTACAGCCTTTTTCTCTTCGGAAATATTCTTGGATGAAAATCGACTAAGTATCAGTGCTATTCTATGTTCAATATCAAATCTCCAGTCATCACCATCTCACCTTCTTTTAGCACTACATTGGATACTAAACCATCTTTTAAAGCAGTAACAGTGGTCTCCATTTTCATCGCTTCTATGATAAATAAGTGATCGTTTTCCTTTACTTCTTGTCCAGGTTTTACTAAAACTTTATATAACATACCTTGCAATGGTGCACCATAGTGGTTGTCATTAGATACATCTGCCTTCTCATTTTCTTTTACAGAAATGTTAAGAGATTTGTCAAGAATCTCTACTAATCTATTCTCCCCATTCACCTTAAAGAACACCATGCGCTTCCCTTCGTCATTAGCAGGGGTAACAGAAAGTAGCTTAACAATAATCGTTTTCCCTGGCTCGAGCTCTATCATTATTTCTTCGCGTTGCTCCATTCCGTAGAAAAAATTCTTGGTAGGGAGGATCGCCACATTACCATATTTTTTATAATTGTTGTGAGCGTCTTCAAAAACGCGAGGGTATAAACTATAGCTCAAGAAATCTTCAAACTCAATGGCGCGGCTAAAGTCTTTCTGGAATTTTTTCTCAAAATCTTTATAGGCCAATGTGAAATCAATAGGTTCAAGATGTGCGTTAGGCCTATCTGTGTAAGGGGTTTCATTTTTAAGAATAATAGCTTGCAATTCCTTCGGAAATCCTCCTTGGGGTTGCCCTAGGTCTCCTCTAAAGAAACTCACTACAGATTCTGGAAATGATAAGGAGGCCCCTTTTTCAAAAATAGCCGCCGGCGTCAAATTATTGGTCACCATATAGATGGCCATATCTCCCACAACTTTAGAGCTAGGGGTCACTTTTACGAGATTTCCGAAGAGTATATTCACCTCGGCGTACATTTTTTTCACTTCGTCAAAGCGATCACCTAAACCTAATGCTGTTGCTTGAGGACGAAGATTAGAATATTGCCCTCCCGGAATTTCATGGGCATAGACTTCTGCGGTACTCGCTTTTAGATCGGACTCAAAGGGGTAATAGTATTCACGAACGTCTTCCCAATAATTAGAATAGCTATTTAAAGAAGGCATATCAAAATGGTGTGCGCGATCTGTGTGTTTTACCATCTCAACCACACTATTAAAATTAGGTTGCGAAGTGAGCCCGGACAGGCCTGCTAGCGCAACATCTACAACATCCACACCGGCTTCTATGGCCTTTAAATAGGTAGCAGATTGAATACCAGAAGTATCATGGGTATGTAAATGTAGTGGCAGGCTTACGGTGTCTTTTAATGCACCAACCAATTCTTGTGCGGCATAAGGCGTTAATAATCCTGCCATATCTTTAATGGCAATAATATGTGCGCCTGCGTTTTCAAGATCTTTTGCTAATTGCTTATAATAGGCTAGCGTGTATTTTGTGTTGTTCTTGTCAAGGATATCTCCAGTATAACTAATGGCTGCTTCTGCAAGTCCTCCAGTTTTTTCGCGCACATATCGCATACTTGGTTCCATGGCTTTTACCCAGTTAAGCGAATCAAAAATCCTAAATATATCTACGCCATTCTCCCAACTAGTTTCTACAAATTTTTCGATCAAGTTATCAGGATAGGCTTTGTAGCCCACTCCGTTTGAGCCACGAAGTAGCATTTGAAATAATATATTTGGCATAGACTTGCGCAGCTCACGCAGGCGTGTCCAAGGGCTTTCGTTTAAAAAACGCATACAAACATCAAAAGTAGCTCCACCCCACATTTCAATACTAAAAGTGTCTGGGTGATTTTTAGCAAAACTCTCTGCTACTGCAACCATGTCTTTTGTTCGCATTCTGGTAGCGAGTAAAGATTGATGGGCATCCCGCATCGTAGTATCTGTGTAGTGTATTTTTTTATCGGCCTTGAGCCAGGCACTAAATCCTTCTGGGCCTAGTTCTGTTAACAAATCTTTTGTTCCTTTTGGAAACGCGGCTTTTGGATCAAATGCAGGTACGATAGGTGTTCTAAACACCTTAGTTGTATCTATAAATTTCACATCTGGATTACCGTTTACAATTACTTCCCCTAAATAGTTAGTAATCTTAGTGGTGCGATCTTGTGGTATTTTTATATTGAAAAGTGACGGATGTTCTTTTATAAAATTTACCGTAGCTTTTCCTTCTTTAAATTGTTCGTGGAGAATTACATTTTGTAAAAAGTGCACATTGGTTTTTACACCTCTAATTCTAAATTCTTTTAAGGCACGGCTCATTTTACGCACGGCACCGTCTAATGTTCTCCCATGCGCAGATACTTTTACAAGCATCGAATCAAAAAATGGGCTTACTTTATAGGATTGATAAATGCTTCCTGCATCAAGACGAATCCCCATTCCTGCAGCAGATCGATAGGTGGTTATGGTACCGTAATCTGGTGTAAAATCGTTTGTGGGATCTTCTGTAGTTAGTCTGCATTGTAAAGCAAAACCATAGGTTGCTAATGAAGATTGATCATAGATTTTTATTTGTTTACTGTCCAGCCTATACCCGCCAGCGATAAAAATTTGTGATTTTATCAAGTCGATTCCCGTGACCATTTCGGTGACGGTGTGTTCTACTTGAATGCGAGGGTTCACTTCTATAAAATAAATGGTATCGTCTTGGTCTACTAAAAACTCAACGGTTCCAACATTATTATAATTTACTTCTTCTGCAATGGCAATGGCATATTTATAAAGTGCATCTTTTACAGTTTGCGACACATTAAAGGATGGAGCCACTTCTACCACTTTTTGATGACGCCGTTGTACTGAGCAATCACGCTCAAACAAGTGCCTAATATTTCCGAAGTTATCTGCTACAATCTGTACTTCAAGGTGCTTAGGGTTCTCCACGTATCTTTCTAAAAACATGGTATCATCACCAAAAGAGTTTAATGCCTCATTTTTTGCCGAGTCAAAGTTTCGTTCTAGATCTTCCGGTTTATTGATCACTCGCATCCCACGACCACCACCTCCAGAAGCGGCTTTTAGCATAACGGGATAGCCTATTTCATTAGCTTCTTGAAGTGCAACTTTTATAGAAGTTAGCGCCGCTGTATTACTTTTTATGGTAGGTACATTACAACCTTCTGCAATCTTCTTTGCCGTAATTTTATCGCCTAGGGCATCCATTACGGCTGGATTTGGGCCAATAAAAATGATCCCATTTGCTGCACAAGCTCGAGCAAAATCTGCATTCTCACTTAAAAATCCATATCCAGGATGTATGGCGTCTACTCCTTTTTCTAAAGCAAGGTTTATAATTAAATCTATATTTAGATAGGGCTTTAGAGGGGCTGTATCTGCACCTATCTGATAGGCTTCATCTGCTTTAAGACGATGTTGAGAATAGCGATCTTCATAGGTATAAATGGCGACCGTTTTAATATTAATCTCTGTACAAGCACGCAGTACTCTAATAGCGATTTCACTTCGATTAGCGACCAATATTTTCTTGATTTTCATGGCAAAAAGAGATTTAAGATGACAATGGCTACGAAGATACGATTTACTATGCGCGCATAGTATAATTAGGTGACATTTTTATTGACAATTTGCTAGAGGATTGGACGTTTTGACCCACGACCATTCACTTCGTTCATTGCATGAGTCACGATTATTATTGATCTAGATTTAAGGTTAATTGCCTTGATATTTTATTGCGAAACTAGTAATTTAGAATAATTTGTCGTGTTTCGTGCAGTCCCGCTTGCGGGACGGTCGTGGGTCAAACCGTCCCTTTTTACCCTACCTCAAAAACGGATTGTCATTTTTATAATTACGAATGATAAAGTCAAGTGCGGCATCTAGAATTTCTCCCATGTTTTTTGCTTTCTTAAAATTGATATCACTGGTTAATTTATGAAGCGCTTTCTTTAATTCAGAAATTTTATCGAGCTTCGAGACCTCGTCATCTTTCATGCACGTAATCAGCTCCTGCAGACGGTCTTTTTCACTGGTGGCTCTCTTAGCGAGTAAAGAACGTTCTTCACGTTTGTATTGCTCTATAGAAGGTTCTTCTAGGACATTTGAAACCAGATCTACCAGCACATTGTTTTCTTTCAAAAATTGTGGGCGATACACCTTTACATTACCTTCATAACTTTGCTGATCAAAATCTATGGCACGAATACGATACTGAATCCTATCAAAATCATTGGTCAAAACCATCACATAATTATACGAGCGCATATCGCCAAGCAAACGAACAAAACACCGTTCGTTAAATTTTACAAATTCTTTAGCAATCTCGCGTTTGTCTTGATCAGAACATGAATCAAGATGATACGTAATAAAATCATCGCCCGGAATACCCGAAATGTGCTCTTCTATTAAGGTGTTGCCGTGTACTAAAAAGTTAATATGGTTTGGAGATAATAGATGCTCAAGTTCTAATCCATAGATACGAGAAGCATCTGCTTTTTTTATGTAGAGAAAAATGTAATTGTCGTTTAAAATATTCCGGACTTTTATCCTAAAAGGTTTGCTGTTCCCAAATGTGCAGTAGTCAATACTATCTATATTGAGGTAAGGCAAAAGCGCATTAGATCCATCACTATGCAAGATAGAATACATTTGTTTTAAACTTAACTCAATGTCTTTTCGCTCAGATTCTGAGTAATATACTTGTATCCATAAGGAATCATTCCCGTGTTTGTCATAAACGGTTACAGCCCCTTGATACCGAAGCAAATCATCATAGAAGATGGGTATTTTTATATTCCGTGCATATTTTGAGAGATATGCAGACAAGGCATCCGTGATAGGATACGTTGGTTTCTTTTTTGACATTAATTTTTGCATTGGCGACATTTCTAAATGTCTTTAAAGGTAGTAAAATGAAATAAGGGATATAGCTAATCTGGCATATTTCAGAAGTTAAAAAATGGTTTTTCTTCTGAAATTTTAAGTACTTGTAAAATGTTAAATAAATCATAAAACAAGCCAAAGGGTGTAGCAAAAAGGCTCTTTTTGAGTTTTTAGAGTAACCAACCCTTCCATCTATGAAACGTCTTTTAGTTTTATTTACCATTTTTGGGCTTTATGCTAGCCAGAATTTTGCACAAGAAACAGAAGCATTTACCAAGCGAACCTACACCACAAAAGCAATAGGACCAGCAGGTACTCCCAAAATTGATGGGCATTTAAATGATACTGCATGGGACCTTGTTGAGTGGACATCAGACTTTACAGAATGGGAACCAGACAATGGTTCTGCGCCAACAGAGCAGACAAAAATGAAAATTGTATACGATGATAAGAATATCTATGTAGCTTTTAAATGTTATGACAAAGACCCAGAAGGGGTTGTGCAATGGCTTTCTAGACGAGATGGATTTGATGGAGATTGGGTAGAAGTAAATTTTGGAAGTCTAAATGATGATCGTACTGCCTTCTCTTTTACCATAACTGCAGCTGGCGTAAAAGGGGATGAGTTTATTGCAAACAACGGTGATTTTGACCCTAGTTGGAATCCTATTTGGTATGTAGATACACAGATAGATACTGACGGATGGTCTGCAGAAATGCGAATACCTTTAAGTCAATTACGTTTTGGTAATGAAGAAGAACAAGAATGGGGACTACAAGCAACCCGTAGATATTTCAGAAATGAAGAACGATCTACGTGGCAGTCATTACCTGCTAACCCGCCAGGATGGGTCAGCGAATTCGGGATTTTAAAAGGAATAAAAGGATTAAAGCCACAAAAGCAATTAGAAATACAACCCTATACCGTAGCTAAATATGACACTTTTGAAGCAGAACCGGGTAATCCATTTGAGGATGGAACAGACTTTACACTTACAGGAGGATTAGATGCAAAAATTGGAATTACAAACGATTTGACGCTAGATCTTACTGTCAACCCAGATTTTGGGCAAGTAGATGCGGACCCAGGAGCAATAGCACTCGACGGGTTTGAGATATTCTTTGAAGAACGCCGTCCATTTTTTGTAGAAAACAAAAACATCTTTGATTATGGTCTGGGAGGTGGTGCAGATAATCTGTTCTTCTCTCGTCGCATAGGGAGAAACCCTCAAGGCTCTGCTTTTGGTCCTAATACAGCATATGTAGATCAGCCAGATAATACCACCATTCTTGGAGCGGCAAAGTTTAGCGGTAAAACAAAAGACGGTTGGGCTATTGGGGTTTTAGAAAGTGTAACCACAAAAGAATTTGCAACTACTATTGATGTTGATGGTACAGAAGCAGAAACGTTAGTAGAACCCTTAACTAACTATCTTGTTACAAGAGTTCAAAAAGATTTTAACGATAACAATAGTTTTATTGGCGGAATCTTCACAGGAGTTCATCGTGATATTGAACCAAATGTATCTTTTTTACACAAACAAGCTTTTTCTGGCGGTTTAGATTTTAGGCATAACTGGAAAGAACGAAAGTATTATCTAGAAGGAAATTTAATAGCAAGCGATGTAAGAGGAAGTGAAGAGTCGATTGCTAGAACACAGCAATCTATTACGCACTTATTTCAGCGTGTAGATGCGAGTCACGTAGAAGTAGATACGACTAAAACAGCATTAACTGGAACCTTTGGGAAAATAGGTTTTGGTAAATCTGCTGTTGGAGATTGGCGCTATAATATGGGTGCTTCTTGGCGCTCGCCAGAATTAGAATTAAATGATATAGGATTTTTAAGACAGGCAGATAATATTAGTCAGTTTGCAAATGTCACTCGTCTTTTTAATAAACCAACAGAGTGGTACCGAAGAGCAAACATACAGTTGAGTCAAAATACAGCTTTCGATTTTGAAGGCAATTATAACCGCATGCAATATGAGCTCAAAGGAAATATTAACCTAAAAAATAATTGGTTTATTGACGGAGGTGCAGCACATAAACCAAGAATTTATATCAACGCTTTTTTACGTGGAGGGCCACGATGGCGATTTAATCAAGAAAATTATGGGTATTTATTTTTTGGAACAGACCAACGTAAAAAGTTTAGTGCAGTAGCTGGCTATGTGCATAGTGAAGCAGCACAAGATAATTTTTCTTTTTTTAAATACGAGCTGCGTTTTAGATACCAACCCTTAAATTCATTGAGTCTTTCTCTTGAAACAGAATTAGAAAACGCACCTAGTAAAACGCAGTATGTGACACAGCAAGCTTTTAATGATGAAACACGATATATAACGAGTGCCATTGACCAAGACACATGGACAGCAACATTAAGAGTAGATTATACCATTAATCCTAATTTGACGATACAGTATTACGGATCGCCATTTATATCCCGTGGAAAGTATTCAGATTTTAATTATGTAGTAGATCCAATTGCTAAAGATATTAATGACCGGGTACAATTATTTGATGATACTCAAATAGCGCAGGAAACGGATACGGGAAATTTTCTGATAGATGATGACCGGGATGGTGCTACAGATTATAGTTTTGGTAACCCAGACTTTTCATTTGTTCAATTTAGATCAAATCTAGTGATGCGCTGGGAGTATATCCCGGGGAGTGAGTTGTTTTTTGTATGGTCTCAAGGTGTTAATGGTTTTGAGAATAATGCAGACGAAAGATTTACGACGATTATAGATAATTCTATTTTTGGGCAAAAACCTCAAAACACATTTTTAATTAAAGCTACGTATCGATTTGTTTTATAAAAAGTTAAAGTCGTGTCACTTTTGGTATAAAAGTTGTTTCTTGTTCCCTGTAAAAACAACTTAATTTTTAAAAAATGAAAAAGATTTTATTAGTAGTTCTTTTAGCTGTAACAGCTTTTGCTTGTGGAACAGATGATGATGCATCGAGTGATGTTTCTGTGTCAGGAACATGGAACCTAACTTATTTTGGTGGAGAAACTCCAGTAGATTTTAATGGTGATGGTACTGCCAGTGCAAATATTATTACAGAAACCGGATGTTACGCAGGGAGTAATATTGTGTTTATGAGTGAAGGTACTGCAATTGTGAATAATACAACCTATGCAGATATAGCAGTCGTTGTAGAAAGTGGAAATGAGACTAATGCGAGTTATGATGTAACTTGTGAGAGCGATCCAGAAGCAATACCTGCTACTTGGACAAAAAACGGAACAACGATTGCGATACAGCAAAATGGAGGGACTACCATCTCTGGAACACAAGATGGTGATCAAATTACGTTTACTATTCAGAGCGGTTCTGTCGTAGAAGTTATTAATGATGACGGAACTACAGCCACAGTTATTGAAGATTTATCTTTAGTGTACGAGAAGCAATAATCATAATTGTTACATATAAAAAGCCCCAATCTCTTAAAGGAGGTTGGGGCTTTTTATATTTCTGAAGAAAAAATAATTGGATTAGTTTTTAATCACCCTAATCATCTCATCATTAATGCGCACGTGATAGATGCCTTGTGCAAATGCAGAGAGGTCTATTTGTTTCGTATTTCCAATAAGTGTTCCTTCAAGAACTAACTGTCCTACAGTTGAATATACTTTATAATTCACATCATTCAGCGTATTCAGATTGATAATGCCATCGGTTGGATTTGGAAAAACACTAACATCAAAAGTATTTTCTTCAAGACCAAGCAGTTCACATTCAAAACTAGAGAGTACCATAGAAGCCGCTGGGGGATCTACTAAAAGATTATCATTTAGAATAGGGCAATAGCAGTCATTTGCTTCTACATATAACTTAAGCCAAGAAAGGGCTAGTCTTCCGGTAACACCATTACCTCCATTGGGAGTATTTGCTACAGAGTGATTACCGTTTTCAATCTCAAAAAGTAATTTGTTTGTTGCATCTGGTGTATTGTTATAATGCACGTTTGCATGCTGTGCAGGGGGAGCCGTTGGGTCATTCTCTCCGCTTAAGATTAAAACGGGTGCAGCGTGATTAAGGGTTGGATTAGGTAGCCACGGGCACAATGCTACGACACCTTTTATCGCAGTATCTAGTACAGCAGCGCGTTGTGCACCTCCTCCTCCCATAGACCAGCCGCTAACGGCAAATTTAGTTTCATCTAGCGCACCTTCAAGTGGAGAGGAATCTCTCGTGTTTTCTTGACGTAATGTTTCTAGCGCGTCTATCAATCCTTCTGCTCTAGCTTCTGGGAAATCAAATATTGAATTAGTTCCAATAATGATGGTTACAATACCGTGCGAAGCATAAAAAGGTCCCCATTGCTCAACACTTTCCGGAAACGAATTAAAACCTGGAACAATTGCTATGCTCGCATATGGTGGGCTAGCATCTGTTGGGTAATATATAGTAGCACCAAAATAATCTGGGCCATTTCTAATACCATCAGCCTCAGTAAGTGTGGCAACATCATAAGGGCCAGGGTTTGTTAAACTCTCGACAGTAACGTCATCGCACTGAGCATAAATAGTTGTTGGTGCAATTGCAGTTACGAAAAGGAGTAATGCTAAAAAGTATGTTTTTTTCATAATTGTTTTAAATCTATTTTAAATACAGTGCAAGCTAAAAAATATTTACTGCAATTGCGACTAAGATTAATGCGCTTCTAACCAGTTCTCACCAACACCCACTTCAACATCCAGCGGAACATCCATCAAATACGCATGTTCCATCTCGTGTTTAATCATTGCTTTCATTTCTTCTAATTCAGGTTTGTAAACATCAAAAACCAATTCATCATGTACTTGTAAAAGCATCTTTGTTTTATAGCTGCCTTCTTCTAGTTTCTTATGAATGTTAATCATGGCAATCTTAATTATGTCTGCGGCACTCCCTTGAATAGGTGCGTTTACGGCATTACGTTCTGCTGCCCCACGCACAATGGCATTACTACCATTAATGGCATTAAGATATCTACGACGCCCCATTACAGTCTCTACATAACCGTTATCGCGTGCAAAATTTACTTGCTCACTCATATAGTGACGTAATTTTGGATAGGTATCATAATACGCATCAATCAATTCTTTTGCTTCGCCTCTAGTGAGATCTGTTTGGTTGCTTAACCCAAAAGCAGAAACCCCATAAATAATCCCGAAGTTTACTGTTTTTGCATTGCTTCGTTGTTCGCGGGTTACTTCTTCTAAGGGAACATCAAATACCTTACTTGCGGTAGAGGCGTGAATGTCTTCACCATTTTTAAAAGCTTCCATCATAGTTTCTTCTTGGCTCAATGCCGCGATGATTCTAAGCTCTATTTGCGAGTAATCTGCTGCTAATAATACATAATTTTCATCACGAGGAATAAACGCTTTTCGCACTTGGCGTCCGCGTTCTGTTCTAATAGGAATGTTCTGTAAATTAGGGTTGTTACTACTCAATCTTCCAGTAGCTGCAACGGTTTGTATATAATCTGTATGGACCCGTTGTGTCGCTTCTTCCACTTGCAAGGGCAATGCATCAACATAAGTAGATTTTAGTTTTGCAAGTCCGCGATAGGCCAAAACATCTGCGATAATCTTATGGTCTTTAGCTAAATAGCTCAACACATCTTCTGCAGTAGAAAATTGACCCGTTTTGGTTTTTTTAGGTTTTTCTACAAGCTTCATTTTTCCGAAGAGAATCTCACCCAGTTGTTTAGGTGATGCGATGTTAAACTCCTCGCCGGCTTCTTCATAGATGCTTTTCTCTAAAGCCAGAATATCGGTCTCAAGATCGCCAGATAGCGAATTTAAAAACGCCTCATCTAGATTAATTCCTTCTGCTTCCATAGCGGCAAGTACACGCAATAAAGGCACTTCGATGTCTGTAAATAATTTTTGAATATTCGCTTCACCCAGTTCTTTACTGAAGTGTGCTGCCAACTGCAACGTAATGTCTGCATCTTCTACTGCGTATTCGGTTTGCTCAGCGACTGGAACATCTCGCATCGATTTTTGATTCTTTCCTTTTTTCCCTATTAATTCGGTGATGGAAACTGGGGTGTAATTCAGGTAGGTTTCGGCAAGAATATCCATATTGTGGCGCATATCTGGATTGATGAGGTAATGCGCTAACATGGTATCAAACAATTGCCCTTTTACAACGATGTCATATTTCCGAAGTACTTTAAGATCGTATTTTAAATTCTGTCCTATTTTTTCAATTTCTGTAGCCTCAAAGAAAGGTCTTAACTGTTCTATGAGTTCTTGTGCGGCTTCTTTTTCCTGCGGAAATGCCATGTAAAATCCTTTTCCTGCTTCCCAAGAAAAAGCAATCCCAACGAGTTCTGCAGTGAGTGGGTTTAAACCAGTGGTTTCTGTATCAAAACACACGCTAGGTTGTTTCATCAAGTTCTGTATAAACAGTTTTGTGCCCATTCCTGCTTGCACTAATTGATAAAAATGCTCTGTGTCTTTGATGGTTTTTCTGCTGCTAAAAGTTTCTGCAGATGTTGTAGGCTCGCTATCACCGCCAAACAGGCTAAACTGACCTTCGCCGGCGGCATTTTTTGGAGTGCTGGCTTTAACACCTCCCTCATTCCCACCTCGAGGGGGGAGGTTAGTTTCTTGATGATTTGTACCTTTTGAGGCCATTGCTTCTACAGAAAAAGCTTTGGTAAAATTAGTCGTGAGCCGTCTAAATTCTAACTCTTCAAAAATTTCTGTCACCGCTGCAACATCTGGAGTGCTCATTTCAAAATCCTTTTCATGAAACTCCACCGGAACATCTAGCATAATGGTAGCTAACTTTTTACTGAGCAAGCCAAGTTCACCATTAGCTTCCACTTTCTCTTTCATTTTACCCTTTAGCTGATCTGTGTTTTCTAGTAGTCCTTCCATAGAACCAAACTGCTTTAAAAACTTCTTAGCCGTCTTATCTCCCACACCAGGAAGTCCAGGGATATTATCACTGGCATCACCCATCATCCCTAGATAATCAATAACCTGTAATGGGTTTTCTACTTCAAATCTTTTCTGTACTTCTGGGATTCCCCAAGTCTCATAACCACCTCCAAACATAGGGCGATACATAAATATATTTTCACTCACGAGCTGTGCAAAATCTTTATCAGGTGTGACCATAAAAGTGGTGTAGCCTGCTTTTTCTGCTTGTTTTGAAAGTGTTCCTATAACGTCATCTGCTTCAAAACCCTCCTTGACCATAATAGGAATCTGCATGGCTTCTAGAATTTTGTAGATATATGGGATGGCAATTTTTATCCCATCTGGGGTCTCATCACGGTTTGCTTTATATTCTTCAAACAGTTCTTTGCGTTCTACACTTCCACCTTTATCAAAACAAACGGCAAGATACTCTGGGCGTTCTTTTTTAATAACATCAAGAAACGAGTTCATAAACCCCATAATGGCACTGGTGTCCATTCCTTTAGAGTTGATTCTTGGGTTTTTTATAAGTGCATAGTAGCCTCTAAAAATAAGTGCAAAGGCATCTACAAGGAAGAGACGTTTTTTTGGATCGTTCATATTATTTATTGTCGTCTTGAGCATTGACGAGAAATTAATTAATAATTAATTTTGATGGCACGGAGCGCAGCTTCCCGAGAGGTTTGTGAATTTTCCTAAACTTGAATGTTCTCGACTACGCTCGAACGGAATTCACGAATTTGTCCCAAAAATAGAAAAAAGAGGAAAGAAGAAAGAAGAAAGACGAATCGAGTTAATAACAAAAACCCACTTTTAAAAGATTTATACTACTTAAGACGGGCAATTTGTTTTTTCTATTGAAATGTTCATTGTATTAAAATTTCCGAAGCTATTAGCATCTATTTATTTATCAGCAATCAAGTAATTAATACTTACCGTTGCTAGTTCATTATCAGGAAATTTTGAAAAGTGTTTAGGGTCAGAATGTAGCCCTATGTCTTCAATTACTTTACTAAATACCTTGAGTTCTACAATGTATTGGTCACTAAAACCGTGAGTAGCGTCATAGGCGGTAGCTGCTGTTTTACCTAGATTATCTCGAGTAATTTTTGAATCTAATGTGTGCAACTCAATTAATAACAAACCAAATTTTCCTATGTATGGTTTCCAGGCTTCAAAATGTTCTTTTAGATTTTGCTCTACTTCGGTATTAGATATACGTTTTCCACATGTTGCAAAGGCACCTGTAGAAGCACTCTCTTTATTCGTGTCTGTTATTTTAGGTGTGCTCCACGGTCTATTGTGGTCTAAGAAGGTACGCACATTTAAAAGGTCCGATAGTTTTATATTATAGTTTTCTTGAATATCACTTTCAAGTTGTTTTGGGTCTGCAATATCTCCCCAAATTACTTTTGCCCAGATATCTGCCTTCACAAGGTTAGAACGCGTTACTTTTAAAGCGGCTTTGTTATAATCTACGCCCACTAAAAACAAAGGGTATTCTTCAAGCATTTCGCCTCGTTTGGTGCGATGCTCAATGACTTCAAATAAGTGAATTAGAAAAGCACCATTACCACAACCCATATCTAGAATTCCCTTAGGTTGTTCTTCTATTGGTTTATTAAAAAGCGCGATAATAACTTGATCAATCTTTTTAAAATAAGCCGCGTGTGCGCCACCACTTCCCCATACATTCATTTCTCTATCTACATGAGTTTCATGAGCATTGGGCATGGAACTCTTAAAGATTAACGCATTGCCAAACATTAATTCATCCACTCTTCTAAACGTGGGTATGTATGAAACAGTCACGCCATATGCAGAAGATCTTCTGGCAAAAAATAAGCCTTTATCTGTAAACTGATAGTTGTCTCCTTTTTTATTAAACCATTCAAGAAAGGTTAAGAAGTCTAATATTTTACTGAAATTAATTGGGTCTTCATGAAACTCATCTGCACTAAAAGAAGCTTCCATAAAATATTTATGAAACATTCCATCCATTCCTAGAAAAACAATAAGAGGGCCAACTAATGCCCCTTCAATATGTAGTTTTATTTGAGCTTCAATTTCATCTTCTTTTTTGTCTTCGGAAATACTATTGTAATCCCCATTCTTATATTTGTTGAAGATTTTAGCAAAGGCTAAAAATTGTCCTTCTTCAATTTCACGAGGGTGAAATTCTTCAGAAACTTTTAGTAATGCGGTGATATCTTTATAGCGATCAATTAGTCTAAAAGCAATTTCACTTTTTGCATTTGTTGTAATCGTAACTGCATCTTTTGTATTATCTACAGTATGATCAATCCAGCCTTGAGAGGCAAGAAGACGCAAACCCACGTTGAGGTAGCCTTCGTTGGCGTTAAAAGCGCCGCAAATTTTATCTAAGGATACTTCTTGCTCTTTTAAAATAAAATCTAGAATTCCTTTTTCTTTTAAAGCGAATGCAACGGGGGCAATACCAATACCATCTAAGTGTCTAAATAGTTCGCTGCGATATTGGTTTTTCTCTTTGGTTGATAACATAGTAGTAAATATATGTTTTATTCTTGACTATGGTTTTAAGTGTTTTGCCAAATGAACTCTTGAATAAAAAAAGACCACTCCCAAAAGCGGTCTTTTCTCCATAAACTATAGTTTGTTATCAGAACAGCTAAGTTTACTTAATCAATTTGTTGGATTTCAAAATAGGACCATTGATTGTTTGAGTTCACATTTCCATTAGCTCCTCCACCTCCTGTAAAAAAGACAAAGATTTCTACATAGTCAGTTACATTGAGTGCTATAATACCATCAATATTTGCATAAGTATCTTCATCGGTATATGTAAACTTCTCTTTTATCCTAGTTCCATTTACCGAAATTGACACTCCCACACTTGAATCAGGTGTGGATACTGACATAAATAAAACTGTGTTTACACGATAATACCCAGTATTTGAAGCGACAAATCTATTATTTACTGTATCAAACTCATTCTTGGTGTCAAAAGAAGTGGCGTTAAACTGAATTTTGGTATCCATATTAACACTAATAGCTTGACTAGAACTCATTGTTGCAGAAACTATAGATTTCGTACTTCCTCCGGCGCTGGCCCAACTCGTCGTGCCATCTCCGGCTGCGGTTAGCACTTCACCAGCCGCGCCATCTGCAGCTGGCATGGTGTATCTGTTTGATGTACTATTTCCGAAGGAAACCCTTCCAATATAATACCCTGCAAATCCAGTCGCGTTTTGAACATCTGAATACGAGCCGTAATGCGTGCCTCCCAAAGTAGAAGGTATTGAGGTATAAGTTCCGTATTTAGTTAAAGTAGATGTTATAGAAGCTCCAAAACTATTATAGGTCCCATAAAGTTCACCTCCAGTATCTGTAGTCCCAATCCCAAAAAGATTATAAGTACCATACTTGGTGTTGTTTTCTGTCCCACGAACATCATTGTAAACACCAAAATGATTTCCAGAACCTCCATCTAATAAATTGTAATTTCCATATTTGGTTCCAGTGGCACCAGCACCAGAGGCACTTAAAGTATTTAAAGCACCATAGGTAATTTGAGAACTTGGTTGTTGAACACTTAGGCTAAGACCAGATTGTGTGGTGGTACTTGCTGCGCCACTATTAAATATAGAACCGGAAAATAAGGTATTGTCTCCCGTAGATCCGTTAACTATTGCTCGGTGCCCAATTTGATTCCCTGTGCCGTTCTGCACAGAAGTGCTTATTCCTGTATGAAGTCCCGTTCCAGTATTTGTAATATAGGTTTCTATGCCTTTAATCGATTCATTGTGTGTGCCTCCAAAATCTTGTTGCAAACCAATATGATCTCCAGTTCCTGTAGAATTATCAACCATTTTCATTGCAATAAGATTAGCCGCTGAACCTGTAACTTCAATGTCTAAAGGGGAATCTGCCGTGTTTTTACCAATGGCTACATTGCCTTGAGTAAAAATATCGTCTGTAATCGCAGACGGGCCAGCCGTTGTGCCTTCGCCATACCAATCTGCATCGCCAGCGCCTGCAGCCTGTGTAGAAAAAGTTAATTGCCCAGATCCGTCTGTGGTTAGTACCTGATTTGCAGTTCCATCAGTGGTTGGAAAAGCATAGCCAGTTATTGTTGGGTTTCCTATTTGTAATTCTCCATTGGCACGTAGAATATTGTTATCAAACTCTCCGTAGATTAAGGCACTGTTTAAATTTGCCGATGTATTTTCAATATACAGTTTGTTGCTCCCTATTTCACTGTAACCGGCGTGACGTCCAATGGCGATGTTTCCACTTCCTGATATATTGCTATAAAGAGCATCTTCTCCCAAAACTGTATTATAACTTCCAGTAGCATTATTTCGCATGGCAGATTGGCCTACAACTGTATTTCGTTCTCCTGTGGTGTTATCTAACATGGTTGATTCTCCAATAGCCACATTCTGGATGCCAGCGTTACTATCATTTAATGCATCATGGCCCACAGCGGTATTTTGTTTGTCACCACTGGTATCACTTATTCCTGAGCCATCCCCGAGGTAAACACTACGCGTTGCGGTTTTAGCATCGCTAAGGTCATTTATTTCTTGGACTCCTCCGGCTGTTGCAATACTCGCCCAGATTGCACCATTGTAATAATAAAACCCCGGTGTATTATCTGTTTGAAAAATAAGCAAGCCATTAACTGGGCTTCCTATTAAATTTCGTTGGGATAAAGTCATTCTAGGAATAAGAATCCCTTTATCAGTAGAAGCTATATCCAAAATAGCGCTGTCATCTGGTGTGACTGTACCTATTCCCACTTGTGCCTGTAACCCAAGAATAAAGAGTGATAATACGATTGTAAATATTGTTTTCATAATCTAAAATTT
>CALIAF010000014.1 GCA_938041335.1 uncultured Ulvibacter sp.
GTTATGTGGTGTAATGGCAAGCGAGTTAGGCTTAAACCCTAAACTGGCTAAAAGAGCCGGTCTATTGCATGATATTGGTAAAGTGCCAGAATCTGAAACAGAATTACCACACGCCATCTTAGGAATGCAGTGGGCAGAAAAGTACGGTGAAAAGCCAGAGGTTTGTAATGCCATTGGAGCTCACCACGACGAGATAGAGATGACTAGTTTATTATCTCCAATAGTGCAAGTTTGTGATGCTATTAGTGGAGCAAGACCTGGTGCAAGGCGTCAAGTATTAGATTCGTATATACAACGTCTTAAAGACCTAGAAGAAGTTGCTTTTGGCTTTAATGGAGTAAACAAAGCCTACGCTATTCAAGCAGGGCGTGAGTTACGTGTTATGGTAGAAAGTGAGAAAGTAAGCGATGAGAAAGCGGCGCAACTGTCTTTTGAGATTTCTCAAAAAATACAAACAGATATGACTTATCCAGGTCAAGTGAAAGTGACCGTAATACGTGAAACTAGAGCGGTGAATATCGCCAGGTAAGTTTCTCTTCTGAAAGATTAGTTTCATTAAAAATGCCTTAGATTTTTATTTTCTGAGGCATTCTTTTGTTTAAAAAATGTATTAAAGTTAAGAGTTAATCGGAGATTGTTATACCGTTTAGAATCGAAATCGAAATCGAAATCGAAAAAAGAGAAAAGAACGATCGCTTCGCGCTCTGAAAGTTAAGAGCGATAGAATTATCTTTTAAGGTATGAACTAGGAATCTTATTTATCTATATAAACGCTTTGTAAGTTTTTACCCTTTGACTCCCGATAGCTATTGAGACAGGGTGACAGCTATAAATTTTCACGGAAAATGATTTTACCACACTGAGCTTGTCGAAGTGCTTTTTTTAGTTCCGATCAATACTAAAACCTCAATTCAAATTTGCTCATTAACATCTTGTAATGATTCTTATTTCCTTTTAGTCCTGGGTCAATAGAAATAACAAATTACCATTCCCTGAATAATTTCCGATTCACGTTTTACGCGGATGAAACTTATGGATTACCTCTGTCAAATAGGTCTTATCAATATGTGTGTAAATCTCTGTGGTTGTAATACTCTCATGACCCAGCATTTGCTGGATGGCACGCAAGTCTGCGCCTCGTTCTAAAAGGTGTGTGGCAAAAGAATGTCTAAACGTATGCGGACTCACATTTTTTTCGATTCCGGCCTTTACAACTAGTTGTTTGATTATGGTAAATATCATTGCTCTTGTCAAGCCTTTTCCTCGTCTGTTTAAAAACAAGGTGTCTGTGGCCTCAGGTTGGATCGGGTCGTGCACTCTTACTTCTTTTCTATACATATTGATGTATTTAATGGTAGCATCACCAATAGGCACAAAACGTTCTTTATCTCCTTTACCAGTAACTTTTATAAAACCTTCTTCAAAAAATAGATCGGATATTTTGAGACTTGTTATTTCAGAAACACGCAAACCACAGCCATAAAGGGTTTCTAGAATCGCTCTATTACGCTCTCCTTGAGGTGTAGATAAATCTATATGAGTGATAAGCAAATCAATTTCTGTTTCACTAAGTGTGTCTGGTAGTTTTCTGCCCAATTTTGGGCTCTCCATGAGTTCTAATGGGTTTGTTGTTCTATATTCTTCAAACACTAAGTAATTAAAAAAGCCTTTAAGACCAGAAATGACTCTACTTTGTGAACTTGGCGCTACCGTTTTTGCAATCGCATAAATAAACTCTTGTACCGTTTTTTCTGAAATGTCAATAGGTGACACTTCTATACCATGAAGATCTAACCACCCTATCAGTTTTTTAATGTCAAGAGCATAATTGGCTATGGTATTATCAGATAAACCTCGTTCAATACGCAGATAATCTTGATACATTTTTAGGGTTGGGAGCCATTTCATTGGGTTAAAAATAGTGCTTATTTATTTTAACTTGGATTACTTTATAGTGTAATAGCTCAATATTTAATAGTCATAAATTGTCTATTTATAGGGTAGCTGAACATAAACTGTATGTGTAGTTATTAACAAATAATAGATTAACAAACACTAAATCAGATACATACATTGTGAATAGTCGGTTGAGAACTAAGGCATTTGCCGTATTCTGATTACTAAAATTTGTGCGTAACTTTATAATGTATTAACTAAATAACTTAATTATGAGAAAACTATTTATTTTAGCTGCAATTGCAGTAATGGGATTTACAACTGTTCAGGCACAGCAATTTAAAGCCGGTATTGCAGCCGCATTACCTATAGGCGATTTTGATGAAGTAAATTCATTTGGGGTACAAGCAGATTTTATGTATTTGTTTGAGGTAGCAGATGGTGTTCATGTTGGACCAATTGCTGGAGTTGCACATTATTTTGGAAAGGACTCAGAAGTAAGTGGTGGTGGTATCACTGTTACTGTAGAAGGACCAGACGCTACTTTTTTACCAGTAGGAGTAACAGGTAGGGTTATGTTGAGCGACCAATTTATGTTGGGTGCAGACTTGGGCTATGCATTAGGGATAGCGCCAGATGGTAATGACGGTGGTTTTCATTACAAGCCTCGTGTCGGGTATCAACTAAGTGATCTAGCAATGATAGGACTAGCTTATTCTGGTGTTTCATTGGATGGAGCTACATTTAATGCCATCTCTTTAGGCGTTGAGTTTGGATTTTAAGAATTGAATATATCTAATTATTAAGGAGCGCATATGGCGCTCCTTTTTTATTTGAGTATTTTTATATTTAGAAAAACTTACTTTTATGCGCCATGTTACACTTGTATTTACCACAGTCATTTTATTATTTTCTGCAACTTTTTACGGTCAAGAAAATGAAGCGAAATTGGGACTCAAAGCAGGATTAAACTTCTCTAATATTGCCAGCGGACAATTAAATGATGGCAGTATACCTCGGGTAGGTGTGTTATTAGGTATAATGGGCGAGTTTCCTCTTAATCCCACAATTTCATTTGCGCCAGAACTGGCCTATTCTAATCAAGGAAGCGTGAGACGTTTTGACGAGATGGGCTCAAACTTTACAAACCGAACACATATAAATTATATAAATGTTCCATTGTTGTTTAAGTATTATTTGAATCCAAGTTTTGCTATGGATTTAGGTCCATATGTGGGTGTAAATATTATCTCTAAAGCGGTATCAAGAGGTGGAGGTAATCGTTTTTCTGAAAACATAGATGGCATTAATTTAATAGATGCGGGCTTATCTGGTTCTATAAGTTATTCTTTAAGTACTAATTATTTTATAGCAGCTCGTTATTCTCGTGGTTTTACATCGGTTTTTGATAATACTGCAGATCTTAATGGTTTACAAGCAAGAAACTCTGTATTTAATTTATCTTTCGGTTTATATTTGTAGTATGAAAATCATCATCATCAACGGCCCTAACTTAAATCTTTTAGGTAAAAGAGAAACTAAAATCTATGGTAATAAAACTTTTGAGGATTACTTTAAGGACTTAAAATCTAAAAATCCATCTTATTCAATAGATTATTATCAATCTAATATAGAAGGAGAACTTATTGATATACTACAAGAAGTTGGTTACACCTATGATGGTATCATTTTAAATGCGGGTGCCTACACACATACTAGTATTGGTATAGGTGATGCAGTTAAAGCGATTGAAACGCCTGTAGTCGAAGTTCATATTTCAAATACGTTTGGACGTGAAGCGTTTAGACATCAATCATTTATATCTGCAGGTGCTAAAGGAGTTATTCTTGGCTTTGGTCTGGAGAGTTATGAGCTTGCTTTGGCAAGCTTTGGTTAGTTTCATTAAACATAGCTCCAGGCTGGGACGTTTTGAGTCACGACCGCAGCAAGGCTGCTGCACGAATCACGATATTTTGTTTAGAAGTTGACCCGAATAGTATTGTTTCTTGAAGAGAGCGAAGCGAACGATCGTGGGTCAAGCCGTCCAAAGCGCTAACAATTTTAAATGCAACAAAAAATTCCCAAATCAACTCGTTTGATTAAACATTGCTCCAGGGTAGGACGTTTTGAGTCACGACCGCAGCAAAGCTGCTACACGAATCACGACATTTTTTTGAACTTAGAAAATAATGGTTAAATATGGAACCTGTTTCGTGTTTCGTGCAGAGAGCGAAGCGAACGATCGTGGGTCTAACCGTCCAAAGCGCTAACAATTTTATTTTTGCTAATGGCTATAAGTGAATCACCTCACCATAAGCATCTGCTACAGCTTCCATAACTGCTTCACTCATAGTTGGATGTGGGTGAATTGTTTTTAAAACTTCGTGTCCTGTTGTTTCTAGTTTCCTTCCTAAAACTGCCTCTGCAATCATATCTGTAACACCAGCACCAATCATATGGCATCCTAGCCATTCGCCATACTTTGCATCAAAGATCACTTTTACAAAACCGTCTTTAGTTCCTGCTGCACTCGCTTTACCACTGGCAGAGAATGGGAATTTACCTACTTTAATGTCGTAGCCTGCATCTTTTGCCTGCTGTTCTGTCATACCAACACTTGCAATCTCTGGTGTGGCATAGGTACAACCCGGGATATTTCCGTAGTCAATAGGCTCACAATGTTCACCAGCAATTTTTTCTACACATAGAATTCCTTCTGCAGAAGCAACGTGTGCTAGGGCAGGACCTGGCGTAATGTCACCAATGGCATAATAACCAGGCATATTAGTCTGGTACCACTCATTCACCATTACTTTGCCTTTATCAGTTACGATACCTACCTCTTCAAGCCCAATGCCTTCAAGGTTCGTGGCGATACCAACAGCAGATAAAACGATTTCTGCTTCAAGTATTTCTTCCCCTTTTTTAGTTTTTACGGTTGCTTTTACCGTCTTTCCAGAAGTGTCTACACGCTCAACAGAAGAGCTAGTCATTACTTTAATACCTGCTTTTTTGAAAGATTTTTCAAATTGCTTAGAAACATCAATATCTTCAAGTGGCACTAGGTTAGGTAAAAACTCTACAATAGTTACGTCTGTGCCCATTGCATTATAAAAGTGAGCAAACTCAACACCAATTGCACCAGAACCTACAACAATCATAGATTTTGGTTGCGTTTTTAAAGTCATTGCTTCACGATAACCTATTACTTTTTTCCCGTCTTGTGGTAGATTAGGTAATTCTCTAGAACGAGCACCAGTTGCGATAACTATATGATCTGCACTATATTCTGTTCCATCAACGTCAATTTTCTTTCCGGCTTTCAATTTTCCGAAGCCATTGATGACGTCTATTTTATTTTTTTTCATTAAGAACTGAACTCCTTTGCTCATTCCTTCTGCGACATCTCTACTGCGTTTTACCACTTTAGTAAAGTCTTTATCTGCTCCTTTTACTACAAGACCGTAATCTTCTGCGTGATTTAAATAATCAAAAACCTGTGCGCTTTTTAATAGCGCTTTTGTAGGGATACATCCCCAGTTAAGGCATACACCACCTAGGCTTTCTTTTTCTACTACGGCTGTCTTTAAGCCTAGCTGTGAAGCGCGTATGGCAGTTACATATCCACCGGGTCCACTTCCTAAAACGATTACGTCGTATTTACTCATAATGCTGAAATATTCTTTGTTGATTATATATGCGAATTTACAAAATACTCGGGGTTATTTATAATGTTGATTTGTTTTAGTTTTCTATGATAAATTTTAGGTGTAACAAAGTTCATTAGACATTGCTTTTGGGTAGGACGTTTTGAGTCACGACCGCAGCTTTTGCTGCTGCACGAATCACGACATTGCTTCCTGTAATTAGTTATTTTATTTTTATTTAGTCTTGTTTCGCAGTGATCGCGAAGCCAAGGACCGTGGATCAAAACGGCCATATTTCTAACTAAGGTAGCATGCAAACACAAAAAGTCCAGCCAAAGGTTTAATGCACCTAAAGCTGGATAAATGTTTAATATTTCCGAAGATATATTACTCCTTATTAAAATCTACTGATAGTGAATTAACGCAGTAGCGCTGTCCTGTTTGAGTTGGTCCATCGTTAAATACGTGACCTAGGTGACTACCGCAATTAGCGCAAAGAATTTCTGTGCGCATCATCCCTAAAGTACCGTCTTTTAGGTACTCGACACTACCTTCTATACTCTCATCAAAACTAGGCCATCCACAACCGCTATCAAATTTGCTGTCGCTTTTAAATAATGGCTCGTGACAAGCGCCGCAAGCATATTTACCTTCGTCAAAAGTGAGGTTGTATTCGCCAGTATAGGGACGTTCTGTCCCTTTTTCTCTTAGAATTTTATAGCGTGCTTCTCCAAGCTCTGCCTTCCATTCGGCTTCTGTTTTTTGTACAGGATATTGTTTACTCATTTTTTGTTGGTATAAAGTCTAGGGCTGCACCATTAATACAATGTCTTTCTCCAGTAGTTTCATTTGGGCCATCATTAAATACGTGACCTAAATGACCGCCACAAGTGCCGCAATGTTCCTCATCACGGGTGTAACCAATTTTATTGTCTGTTCCAAAACTAACGTTGCCTTCAATGGGTCTGTCAAAACTAGGCCAACCTGTACCGCTATCAAATTTGTGGTCACTTTTAAAAAGAGGAGTGGCACAAGCCGCACAAACGTATGTTCCTTTTTCGTAATTTTTATTTAATGGACTTGAAAAAGGAGGTTCAGTGCCTGCATTTCGTAAAATCTCATATTCTTGTCTGTCTAGAACTTGTTTCCATTCTGCATCCGTTTTTACAACCGTAAATGTTTCTACTTTAGAAAGTTCTTTTTTGTCTTGTGCTTTTGTGTTGCAGCTAAAAGCAACAAGTGCGATGGCAATGATAAAAAGGTTTTTCATTAATTAAGGTTTATTATGTTTGTTGGTGAAACGTTTATCGTTTCTAGTAACAGGTTCATATCTATAGTAGCATCTCCAAACTCCGCCGGGAGAATAGCAATTCTAAATGTTTGGTCGTTTGTAAAATCACTTCCTAACGTGTTTAAATCAAAATCGGCACCTAAAAATAAGCGAACGTCAATAAAGGTATAATCAAAATTATACACTAAGGTACCTTGACCAGGGAAAAATGTTTGGGGTAATTGACTCCAAACGTCAAGCGAACCACCTTGACCGTCTGGAATAACATCTTCTAATAAATATACTAAAATAACGTCACTCTCAAAAACTTCAATGTCTGAGGGTATGGTAAGAAGGTTGCTATAACCGTTGTTTCCTGTAAAATTTACTGTGGTTTCAAAAACACTACCTAAAATATTTACGCCATCTTCTCCTGGAGGTCCTTGATCTCCCTGACAAGCTGTTAATACGAGTGTTACGACAATAGCAAATGTTTTGATAATCTTTTTCATAATGTTGTTTCTTTGCGAAATATCTTGCAAAAGTTATTCCAATTTTAATGACATTTCGATTTATGGCACAAAATTGGTGTTAAAAATGATAATAAAAACAAGAAAATTGAAATAGAAACTCCTATTTTTATCAAGTATTAAATAAATCTTATGAAAACTAAAACCTTACTATCTTTATTTGCGGTTGCAGCCTTTGCGATTGCTTGTACAACAAATCCTTTTACAGGGAAGAAAACGATTGCCTTGGTGCCTAATTCGCAAATCTTGCCTATGGCTTTCCAGCAATATGATCAATTTTTATCTGAAAACGATGTAGTCACGGGAACAGTAGACTCGCGAAGAATAAAAAGTATAGGGCAGAAAATTTCGTCGGCATCAGAACGCTGGTTAACAGCAAATGGCTATGCAGGATATCTTAAGGACTATTCTTGGGATTATAACTTAGTACAAGATGATGCGGTTAACGCTTGGTGTATGCCAGGTGGTAAAATTGTTTTCTATACGGGGATAATGCCAATAGCACAAACAGATGCCGGAGTAGCTGCTATTATGGGACACGAAGTTGCTCATGCACTAGCAAACCACGGTCAGCAACGTATGAGTGCTGGTCAAGTACAGGCGTTAGGTGCGGTTGCAGGAAATATTGCATTAGCTAATAACCCAGAAAATCAACAAATGTTTAATCAATACTATGGCGTAGGTTCTCAATTAGGAGTGATGCTACCATTTAGTAGAGGACATGAAAGCGAAGCTGATAAAATTGGTTTGACTTTAATGGCAATAGCAGGTTATGAGCCTATGGCTGCTGCTGGGTTGTGGGAGAGAATGAAGGCAAATAGTGGAGGAGGAGCACCACCAGAGTTTATGAGTACACACCCTTCTAGTGACACACGTATAAACAATATTACAGGTTGGGCAGATGATGCAAAAGCAGAAGCTAGAAAATTTGGTGTAACTTCATTTAAAGCCAATTAATTTAATGCATTACTATTAATATATTGTATTTTGAATCCCGCTTAAAGGCGGGATTTTTTTTACCAAAATATTAATAATATGAGGAATCAACTAGAAAAAGGAAGTAAGAAACTTTTAAACGCCTGGGCATTCTATGACTGGGCTAACTCAGTGTATAGTCTTGTAATTGCGTCTGCGGTGTTTCCTATTTTTTATGGGGCTTTGTTTAAGAAGTCTGGTGCAGAAACAGTTGAGATATTTGGCGGTGTTATACGCAGTACACCACTAATAAGTTATACTACGGCAGCTGCATTCTTGTTGGTTGCTTTTTTATCTCCTCTACTTTCTGGTATTGCTGATTATGCAGGGAACAAGAAGAACTTTATGAAGTTTTTCTGTTATTTGGGTGCGCTATCCTGCATAGGGTTGTATTGGTTTAACTTAGAACATATCTATTCAAGCTTATTGTTTTATTTCTTTGGCCTTGTTGGATTTTGGGGAAGTCTAGTATTTTACAACTCTTATTTGCCAGATGTTGCACATAAGGAGCAACAAGATGCGATAAGTGCAAAGGGATATTCTTTAGGATATATAGGTAGTGTTGTATTATTGATATTCAATCTTGCGATGGTAATGTTTCCTTCGCTGTTTGGGTTTGATATTAGTATTTCAGAGTATCTGTTAGCAAATGGGTCTGAAGCCGAAATTCTAGAGGCATTACAAACTGCGAAAAATGCTGCTTCTTTTGAAGCCATGAAAATCTCATTTATTACCGTTGGAGTTTGGTGGGTTGCTTTTAGTCAATATTCCTTTTATCATTTACCAAAGGGAAATATAAATAAAAACAAAATCACTAAAGATGTCCTGTTTAATGGTTTTAAAGAACTCAAAACAGTTTATCATAGTCTAACTCAAAACTTAAAACTAAAACGTTTCTTACTAGCCTTTTTCGTCTATAGTATGGCGGTGCAGACAGTAATGCTTGTAGCTACTTACTTTGGCGAGCAAGAAATAGCTTGGGGAGATGATGATGCTAAAACTCTAGGGTTAATTGTTAGTATTCTTATTATTCAAGTAATAGCCATTCTAGGTGCTTTTTTAACGTCGCGTAGTTCTCGTCGCTTCGGAAATATTAATACCTTAATTGTCATTAATGTCATTTGGGTGGTGCTATGTGTTGCTGCCTTTTTTATCACAGAACCGATTCAGTTTTATGCAACAGCAGGTTTTGTTGGTCTTGTAATGGGCGGTATACAATCATTATCCCGTTCTACATATTCCAAGTTTTTGCCAGAAACAAATGATACAACCTCCTATTTTAGTTTTTATGACGTTGCAGAAAAAATAGGGATAGTAATAGGGATGTTGCTTTATGGTTTTATTGACCAGATTACGGGATCGATGCGAAATTCCATCTTGTTTTTAGTCATTTTCTTTATTGCTGGTGTTATACTATTACTCCGCGTCCCTAAAAAATAAGACCTTTTAGGCAATTTTTTGGTATGTTTGCGTTTAATAAAAAACTTAACTACTTATTCTATGAAATTATTTACATCACTTAGATGGATGATAGTCCCAATGATTGTCCTTCTTTTTTCTTCTTGTGATAATGAACCAATCGATCCTAACTTCCCTGATATTGAGGAAGACGTGATTTTAGAACCAGGTGAATTTGTTGCAACTATTAATGATTTCAACATGTTTAATGCAGGTGCATCTTCAGCCGTGCTTGATACGGACGGTTTTCTAGTAATATCAGGTGCCAACCAAGGTTCTGGAGAGGTACTCTCCCTATCCGTAGAAAATGCAGAAGTTGGATCTTTTAGTCTCAATGCTAGTGATGCTACCTTAAACTCTGGAGTTTATATCGTTCTGGAGCAAGCAGCAAATCCTTATACCACAGCAACAGCTATTGGAGGTTCAGGTTCTATGATGATTACAGAACTCGATATGACTACTCAAGTGGTGAGTGGGACTTTTAGTCTGATTGCAAAAAGAATAAAGTTAGATGCTGCAGGAGATCCTATACTTGATAGTAGTGGCGTTACAGTTAAAGAAACAGTAACACTTTCAGATGGGGAATACTTTCAAATTCCTTTCACTATAGAAGATGCGGGACCTGATGGAGGCGATGATGATCCAATGGGTCCAGACGGAGAGACAAACATAAGTAACTCATTTGAAGCTTTTGTTGACTTAGACGGGGCAGGTGGTAATCAATTTGTAGGAAGTAGTATTTTTACAGAGCTAGCCACCGTAGGTGGTATCCCAGTAGTGCGTATTTTAGCGCTTAATGAGAGCGCAGAATCTATTAGAATTGATATTCCGGAGTCCTTAGAACTTGGTACTTATGATATGGTAAACCTATCGGATGGTACAGAGCTAATAGCTTTGTATAATGACGGACAAGGAACCGCAAATTTAACTTCTAATCCTGGTACTTTGACAATTACAGATTTTAGTAAAGCAACGGGAAGAATAGTTGGAACCTTCGCTTTTACTGGAACAGATCCATTAAATAATAAAGCAAATGTTGTAGAAGCAACAAACGGAGTTTTTACTATATATTATGAACCAAATGCAGAGAACGTACCAGAACCATTTACTGTATTAGTTGATGAAGTAGCAGTAACAACTACTGTTATTGAAAGCGGTGTTTTTCTATTTGCAGGATCTGATGTAGAGGTTTTTACATTTACTGGTGCTGATGACTTGCAGAGTGTTACAGTAACTTTCCCAAGAGATATTACTACAGGTACCTATACTATGGTACCAGAACAAGTAGATGGAAGTGAAGTTATTGGTTATTATACACCAGATACAACTATTCTAGTACCTCAAGTATTCACTTCAATAACGGGAACGCTTGTTGTGAATAGTTATGATACAATAACAGGTAATATAGAAGGGACATTTAGTTTTTCTGCGACAGATCCAACGGGGCAAGATGCCACCGTCTATGAAATAACAGAAGGTACTTTTTTCTTCACAATAGAAGATATGTAGTACTTTTCCGAAGTATTTAACAAACAAAAAAATGCCACGATTATTCGTGGCATTTTTTAATTGAGGGTATGTATTACTTAGTTAGCATCAATGTCTCCTGAGCCACTAATTTTTGTGTCTACTTTTTCTGGATTACCGCTGTAAGTGATATCTCCTGAGCCGTTTACGCGTGCCTTAATACTCTTCTTTGCATTCACTTGTAAATCACCAGATCCAGCAACATAGGCTTCTGTATTTTGAGCCTCTAAAGATCTTGCTTCAAAATCTCCGCTACCACTTACTTTTGCTTTAAAGTTAGTTACCTTACCTCTTAGGATAATATCACCACTTCCGCTTAAATTACTGTCTAGGTCATTAGCTTCAATGTCTAGATCCATATCACCTGAACCCACTACAGAGATATCCATCATATTAGCTTTTATCGTGTCTTTAGATATAATATCACCAGATCCTACTAGAGAGACATCATTGATATCAGTAAATGGTACCACAATGTTAACCCCTTGTTTTGAACTAAAGCCGTTTTTTGAGTTTTTGAATGTAATTTTTAATTTACCTCCATAGGAGGTGATGTCAAGATACTCGTGTAGATTTTCATCTGTAGTAATAGTAATCGTACCTTCTGTTCCTTCTATTAAAGTTACATTCATAGAGCCTACAACGCTAACGGCGTCATAATCTGCTACTTGAATTGTTTCTGTAGTAATATTTCCATTTCCTCTTACCCCATTACCCCAGCCCTGTGCGCAAGAAGTACAAGTACCTAGAATTAGGGCTATAATTGCTGTAAATTTTGTTATTGTTTTCATACTATTTAGTTTTTTGATTAGTTAAATTAGTTTTCATAAAAAGTTACTCCACCGTACTCAGATTGTATATTTATAGTATTACCACTATTCTTTGTTAAGTGATAACCTTCATATCTTTTGTCAGAGCTGTCTTTATGTGATTTTGTAACCTCTACCGATTCAGACCCTTTAAAGCTTGCGTAATCTAGATTGATTATAAAATTAAATTCATAATCGCTAGCAAAGCCCATTTTTACCCCCGTATAATCTGATTGAATGATTACTTCTTTTACACCTTTGGTTAATCTATCTATTGTGATTGACCCATAGTCTGTATTAAGATTAATATCACCACTTACAGTTCCAAACTTATTTGAAATATAATCACCACGGCCAATTACTTTCTTAGCGCTTGCTACTTGCACCTTCCCATAGTCACAGTTATAATTAAGCGACGCCACTTCTCCTATTTCAGATCGGGTGTAGTCGGCATTCAATTCTAAGCGATCTATCTTGTCTAGGGTAAAGCCAGAATAATCTGCATTTATTTTCCCACTCTTCATATATTGAATGGTAGACTTATTTGTGTAATCAAAATTAAGATAATTATTATCTGCCAGAAGTTCACCAATGATGAGCTGCCCATAATCACAATTAATACGTGCATTCCCTTCTAATCTGTTGATGCGTATACTACCATAATCATTATCCAGGTCAACAGAATTACTAGCTGGCATTTTTACCGTGTAGTTAATTTCCATGGAGGCATTATCATCATCACCAAACCAGCTATTCCACAACGATTTATTTTCATTGCCAAAACGTGTTATTGCTTTTACCAGACTGCCATTAGCGGTAAAGTCTACATTAATCTCTTTTAACTTTTGATCTGCTTTCTCTTGGCTAGTGGCGTGTGTTATAATGGATACGTCAATTACCGTTCTGTTTTGATCCCAAGTTACGATATCGATACTACCATAGCTGTTATCTATCTCTAGAGCAGCACTAGGGCTCACGTCATATTCTTTATGGATCTTTCGTTCTGCTTTATATTTACCTTTAGGCCCATTGTTATTGGCAATTGCCATACATGGAAGTAGGAAGGCTACTACTAGGATGTTATAGTATATTTTCATTGTTTTCTATTTTAAAGTTTTTTAATTCGTCTATTTGTCCTGCAACTTCTTTAAGTAAATCTATTCTACTCTGAAAGTTGGTAATCATTGCATAAATAACACGTTTGTCCTGACCACTTTTTTTAAGATCAATTTTAAGAGATTTATATTCAGTTTCTAGGATGGTTAGTTGTTTTACGGCATCATCTACCATTTTTTTTGTTTCTGGAGATTCAAGACTTTTCAGTGCTGTTAACTCTTGATTAATCGCTCCGGTAAAGAATGATTGTGTTTCTTGCATCTCTACAGATACACTGGCTAGGTCTGCTTCTTGCGGTGCAGCTTCAATAAATAATAGCCCAAGACCAAGTAAAACAACTACTGAAGCAGCAATAGATAAAGGTTTCCAAGAAAACCAACTCGTCTTCTTATCCTGTATTTTTGTACGTTGCTGTAGTCTGTCTGCAAATCTATTTTTATGACCTGCTTCTGGCTCTAGTATTTCTAGATCATCTTTGAGTCTCTCAAACATGTCTTTCATTGCATCATTGTTCATAATCGTTCTATTTTTGTTCTTAAACTATCTTTGGCTCGTGAGAGTAATGTTCTTGCATTACCGTAGGTCACATTCAAAATTTCACTAATTTCTTCATGATCATAACCTTCTAGGTAATGCAGACTGATCACTTGTCTATATTTATCGTTTAGTTGATCTAATCCTTGCATTAATTGGCTCGCTTCAACACTTTTGTAATCCGCTTCTGAAATACCATTACTTGTAACTTCATCTGCGGTATCCTCAAGTTGTATCCCGTCATAATCATCTACAGATACAAACCGTGAAGATTTTTTATATTGAGATATACTATTATTCACAACAATTCTTTTTAACCAAGCCCCAAATGTTGCTGTCCCTTTAAAACTTTCAATTTTGTCAAAAGCGGCAATAAATGATTCTTGCATTACGTCTTCTGCTTCGGCAGTATTTTTTACAATACGTGCGGCCACATTATACATCGCTTTATGGTATCTATTATAAACCTCTAGTTGTGCTAGCTGATTTTCCTTTTTACAAAGCGAAACAAGTACTGATATGTCTGTGGTGGTTAGTGACAAAAATTAATGGTTGTTTATATAGAGATAAAGATAAATCTGGATTGTTACACTTTTTATAAAATAAAGGAAAATCTTTTTCGTTGGTTATCCATTTTGTAGCGTAAAGCGTGGTGTATTTTTTCTGAAATGCCCTGGCAGTAGGCGATAGGTCTAGGGTGGTAGCTTGGATTGCTTAAAAAAATGGTACGTTTAAATGTTAATCGGAATTTAGGCTGGGTTAATTCTTAGAAGGCACGAAGGGTTTTTCTCTTGGTTTATACGAAGCTTGCTTCAGATTTACTTTTAATATGAGCACCCCATACTCAGGTCCACATAGGACAATCTACAATCGTCAATCAACATTCAAAAATCATTTTCCCGCTTGGCATAACAATTGAATTATATAAAGTAGAAAAAAGCTAAAAGCCCTTTAAAACAAGCATTTAGCATTTCTGAAGTAAAAAAAAGATAAATTAAAAAGGCGGAGTGTCAACAATTATGACACAATGTCGTTAAACCTATATATGTCAAAATCAAAATTAGTATCCATAGACAGGATGTCACTGCAAGATTTGCATGATGAAGCAGATTTAATACCACTAATGAGTGCAGAGGATGAAGAAGAGATGCAACGCGAAGATTTGCCAGAAACATTACCTATACTTCCACTAAGAAACACGGTGCTGTTTCCAGGAGTTGTGGTACCTATTACTGCGGGTAGAGATACATCTATCAAGTTGATAAACGAAACAAATAAAGGCAATAAAGTAATTGGTGTAGTATCTCAAAAAGATGAAGATGAGGAAAACCCAGGTATTGACGATATCAATACCATAGGTACTGTGGCTCGTATATTACGTGTATTAAAGATGCCTGATGGTAATACAACGGTTATCATACAAGGTAAAAAGCGCTTTGAGGTGGCAGAGGTGATGACTACAGAGCCCTATATGACGGCAACTGTAAGAGAAGTGGCAGAAGCTAGACCTGCAGAAAAAAATAAAGAGTTTGATGCTATTATTGATTCCATAAAGGAGTTAGCGCTTAAAATTATTAAGGATAGCCCAAATATCCCTAGTGAGGCTTCTTTTGCAATAAAAAATATAGAGAGTAATTCTTTCTTAATCAACTTTGTAAGTTCTAACCTAAATATTTCTGTTGCTAATAAACAGCATATACTTGAGATCAATAATCTTAAGGATAGAGCATTGCAGGCACTGAAATATATGAATATAGAATTTCAGAAGCTATCCTTAAAAAATGATATCCAATCTAAGGTTCAGGAGGGAATGAACCAACAACAGCGAGAGTATTTTTTGCATCAGCAAATGAAAACCATCCAAGAAGAATTAGGTGGTAACGGGAGTCAGGCAGAGATAGAAGAAATGAAGGCGCGGGCGAAGGCTAAAAATTGGTCAGAAGATGTACAGAAGCATTTTGATAAGGAGATTTCAAAATTGCAGCGCATGAACCCACAAGTAGCAGAATATAGTGTACAACGTAATTACTTAGATCTAGTACTTGACCTTCCTTGGGAAACGTTTAGCAAAGACAAGTTTGATTTAAAACGAGCAAAGAAGATACTTGATAGAGATCATTATGGTCTTGACGATGTTAAGAAACGAATTATCGAATATCTAGCTGTACTAAAATTACGTAATGATATGAAGTCACCTATCCTATGTCTTTATGGACCTCCAGGAGTAGGAAAGACCTCATTGGGTAAATCTGTCGCAGAAGCATTGGGTAGAGAATATGTAAGGATAAGTTTAGGTGGATTAAGAGATGAAGCAGAAATTAGAGGACACCGTAAAACATATATAGGCGCCATGCCTGGTAGAATTATCCAGAGTTTAAAAAAGGCGGGGACGAGCAATCCAGTATTTGTGTTAGATGAGATTGATAAATTATCTACAGGGAATCAAGGAGATCCTTCTTCGGCCATGTTAGAAGTGTTGGATCCTGAGCAGAATAATGCTTTTTATGATAACTTTTTAGAATTGGGCTATGACCTTTCTAAGGTGATGTTTATTGCTACATCTAACCGCCTAGACACCATACAGCCAGCGTTAAGAGACCGTATGGAGATTATTAATGTGTCTGGTTACACCATAGAAGAGAAAGTAGAAATAGCAAAGCGACACTTATTGCCAAAACAGTTAGAAGAGCATGGATTATCAAAGAAACATTTAACTATTGCTAAGCCGCAATTAGAAAAAATTGTTGAAGGATACACTAGAGAAAGTGGTGTACGTGGTCTAGAAAAGCAGATTGCAAAAATGGTCCGCTATGCCGCTATGAATATCGCGATGGAGGAGAAATATGAAGTGAAAGTGACCAATGATATTATTATTGAGGTTCTAGGTGCTTCTAAATTAGAGCGCAATAAATATGAGAATAATGATACTGCAGGAGTGGTTACAGGTCTAGCTTGGACGCGAGTAGGTGGAGATATTCTTTTTATTGAAAGTATCTTATCTAAAGGAAAAGGGAATCTAACCATGACCGGGAACTTAGGTAAAGTCATGAAAGAGTCTGCTACTATTGCTTTAGAATATATTAAAGCTAATGCCGATAAATTAGGTATTGACTCTGAAATATTTAGCAAGTACAACGTGCATTTACATGTGCCAGCTGGGGCAACACCTAAAGATGGTCCAAGTGCTGGTATCACAATGCTAACATCATTGGTGTCCTTATTTACGCAGCGCAAAGTAAAGAAAAGCATCGCGATGACCGGTGAGATTACCTTAAGAGGTAAAGTGTTACCTGTAGGCGGAATTAAAGAAAAAATACTAGCTGCAAAACGCGCACGTATAAAAGAAATTCTTTTGTGCGAAGAAAACAGAGGAGATATAGAAGAGATAAATCCAGATTACTTAAAAGGATTAAAATTTCACTATGTAAAG
>CALIAF010000015.1 GCA_938041335.1 uncultured Ulvibacter sp.
ACCGCCATCTTCTTCCCAAGCTCCACGCCAGGTTGGTCATAACTAAAGATATTCCAGATAACACCTTGCACAAAGAGTTTGTGTTCATATAAGGCAATGAGTTTCCCTAAAGAATTAGGGGTTAATTTTTCAATCTTCAACATATTGGATGGGCTGTTACCTTCAAAACGTTTAAAGTTGTTCTCTACGGGTTTCCCATAGGTTCCTTGTGCTAGTGCATCTGCCTGCGCGTAGCAATTAGCAAGTAGTTTTTCCTGATGGTCTTTGTTGTCATAGAGCGCTTCAGTGTAACAAATAAAGTCTGTAGGGATCAACTTAGTCCCTTGATGCAGTAACTGCATAAAAGCGTGCTGTGCGTTCGTGCCAGTGCTTCCCCAAACAATAGTTCCGGTTTGGTAGTCTACCGGCACTCCATTTCTATCCACACTTTTTCCGTTACTCTCCATCACGGCTTGTTGCAAGTAGTCAACTAACTTAGATAAGTACTGACTGTAAGGTAAAACGGCCTCCGTTTCGGTCTGAAAAAAGTTATTGTACCAAATAGAAAGTAAACCAAGTAATACCGGCATATTTTGATCAAAAAGAGTGTCTTTAAAATGACCATCCATCGCGTGTGCTCCTTTTAAAAGTTGCTCAAAATGAGTATAACCTACCGCACAACATGTAGATAATCCAACGGCGCTCCATAAGGAGAAACGACCGCCCACCCAGTTCCACATAGGGAATATATTTTCTTCGGAAATACCATAGTTTCGTACCGCTTCTAGATTTGTAGAAACCGCCACAAAATGCTTACTCACTGCTTCTTCACTGGCTTGTTCTGTAAACCATTTACGAATAGTCGTTGCATTTGTAAGCGTCTCTTGCGTAGTAAATGTTTTTGAAACAATAATAAAAAGCGTTGTTTCTGGATCAAGGTTTTTTAGAGTTTCCATCACGTGATCCCCGTCTACATTAGACACATAATGAAGGTCGAGGTGATTTTTGTAAAACCTAAGCGCTTCTGTCACCATAGCTGGCCCAAGATCGCTCCCTCCTATCCCAATATTCACAAGGTCTGTAATTGCCTTGCCCGTATATCCTTTCCAGTTTCCTGAAATCACTTTTTCTGAAAAGTCACGCATTTGACCCAGCGCATCTTTTACTTCTGGCATCATCGTATCAAAATCTCGAAGTGCTGTATGTAGTACGGCTCTATTTTCGTTTTCGTTGATAGACTCGCCGCTATACTGGGCATCAATGGCCTCTTTAAGTTTACACTCTTCAGCCAATTGTAACAAAAGTTGTAACGTTTCTGAAGTAATCCTATTTTTAGAATAATCGAGTGAGATATCTTCCCAAACAAAAGACATGGCTTTACGTCTTCCTTTTTCCGAAGTAAATAGTTCTTGTAAGTGGGCATCATGAATCGTCTCAAAATGAGCTTCTAGCTTTTGCCAAGCTTGTGTGGTAGTAGGGTTTATTTTTGGGAATGACATGCTATTATTTTAATTGGACTTCGTCCCGATAACTATCGGGAGCGCTAAGTCTGACATTGTTAATTGATTTTTATAGTTCAACAATCAAAAATCGTTAATCTTCAATCGTTAATCACTTGCTACTTCAATACATTGGTGCGATAATAATCAATCAAGCCATCTATAGGACGACGAATGATGTTACCGAGTGTTATGTGATAAGGCTTCATACAGTCGCGGATAATATCTTCACTAAAATGCGCTATGCTTCCTATAAAATGGATAGGCACGTGCTGCGCTTCTTTAAAACACAAGATACGACGCTCAATAAACTTATTGATCCCTTCGCTAATGAGTGCATAAAAATAACCATTTATTTCCATTGCATTCTCAGGCCTGGTTTGTCCTGGCTGAAATATGAACTCGGCAAAAGAAGCCAAGTACATATTAGGATTGGGCTTTTTATAGATATTTGCTTTGATTTCATCTGCATCAAGATTGAACCTATGTTCAAATTCTGTTGCTAAGACTGCAGGCATTTTATTGTAATAATAATCTCTAATCAGCCTTTTTCCGAAGTAATTACCGCTCGCTTCATCCATTAAAATAAAGCCCAAAGACTCAATAGGATTATGAATTTCTTTACCGTCAAAATAGCAACTGTTTGATCCTGTACCTAAAATACAAACGATTCCTGGCTCTTGTGTCGCAGCATATACCGCAGCCACTGTATCTTCTGATACGGTTACTTTTGCGTTCATAAAAAGCGACTCAATCACTTCTTTTAAAAGCTGCGTAGGTCTAGGTGTTCCGCAACCTGCTCCATAAAAATCTACTTGATCTACTTTGCCAAATAATGCCTTTAGTGCTGCGTTATCTTCAATTCTATTTTTTAATTCTTGCTCCGGGATTACCGCTGGGTTTAAACCTAGCGTACGAGTTTTTAAGGCCACTTCTCCTTTGTCATCCAAAAGAATCCAATCGCATTTTGTAGAACCACCGTCGGTAATTAAGATCATTCGTTTTATTAATTAGTAATGTCAGATTGAGCTTGTCGAAGACATTTAAAAATTAGCTAAAAATGCACTTCGACAAGCTCAATGTGACAGGATATGTGTTTTTTATAAAGAAGCTACGTGCGCTGTCAATTCTATTAACTTAGCAGAATAGCCATATTCATTATCGTACCAAGCTACTAATTTAAAGAAATTTTCATTGAGAGCAATCCCTGCTTCTGCATCAAAATTACAGGTATGTGGGTCGCTACGATAATCCATAGAAACTACTGGCTCATCTGTATAGCTAACGACACCTTTATAAGCCCCATTTGCAGCGTCTTTAAAAAGTTGTTTGATTTCTGCTTCTGTGGCAGATTTTTTAGTTCTTACTGTTAGATCTACTACAGATACATCCACTGTTGGTACTCTAAAGGCCATACCTGTAAGTTTTCCGGCTAATGCTGGTATTACCTTAGTAACAGCAACCGCAGCACCTGTTGTAGATGGTATGATGTTAGCTACACCACTTCTACCTAATCTATAATTCTTTTTTGACGGCATATCTACCGTAGATTGCGTAGAAGTAAGTGCATGTATTGTAGTCATTAATCCTTCTACAATACCTAGATTATCATCAATGATTTTTGCCATTGGCGCTAAGCAGTTAGTAGTACAAGATGCATTAGACACAATAGTATCACTTGCTTTAACATCCATATGATTTACGCCCATCACAAACATAGGAGCCGTTTTTGAAGGTGCAGAAAGTACTACTTTCTTTGCTCCCGCTGTTATATGCGCTTGCGCTTTGTCTACTTCATTAAAGATACCAGTACACTCTAAAACGATCTCTGCGTCCACTTCGTTCCATTTTAGGTTTTCTGGATTGCGTTCGCTGGTAACCCTAATTTCTTTACCATCAACAATGATATTTCCTCCTTTAACACTAATAGTTCCTGGATATTTACCGTGCACAGAGTCATACTCTAAAAGATATGCTAAGTGATCTACCTCGAGTAAATCATTTACTGCTACTACTTCTACATTGTCGCTTTGTGCCGCGATTCTAAATGCGATTCTACCGATACGGCCAAAACCGTTTATTGCAATTTTTGTTTTCATATATTTTTATTTGGACGGTTTGACTCATGACCGCAAGCTTAGCTTGCTACACGAATCAAGACCACAATCTATTTTTTGTCTTGGGTCAAATCGTCTTGTTTCTAAACGTCTATTTTATTAAACAGATGTAATATCTGCTACTCTTATTAAGTCTTTATCTATTTTATTCGCGCCTTTTAAGGATTCCTTAAAATCAACACTAACTACTTTATTATGTACTATTCCTATCATAATATCACGCTCTCCGTTAAGTAAGGCATCCACTGCTCCAACCCCTAACCTACTGGCTAATACACGATCATAGCAACTAGGAGAACCTCCTCTTTGTATATGACCTAATACCGTTACTTTACATTCATACTCTTCTAAGTTCTTACTAATATATTCTGCGAGACCAAAAATATTTTTCCCTATTTGATCCCCCTCCGATACAACAACGATACTGGAGGATTTACCAGAAGCTTTGCTTCGCTTTAGAGAGGCTAATAGCCGTTCTCTTCCCATGTCTTGCTCAGGTATCAAAATCTCTTCTGCTCCTGCTCCTATTCCTGCGTTTAAGGCAATATCTCCTGCATCTCTGCCCATTACTTCAACAAGAAATAATCGGTTATGTGAGTTTGCCGTATCTCTAATTTTATCAATCGCTTCTACTACTGTGTTCAATGCAGTATCGTAGCCTATGGTGTAATCTGTTCCGTTAATATCATTATCTATAGTGCCTGGTAAACCAACCACTGGAAAATCGTGTTCTTCGTTAAAAACAATAGCTCCTGTAAAAGTTCCGTCACCACCTATGGCTACTAAGGCGTCAATATCATTATCAATAAGATTTTTGTACGCTTGGGCCCTACCTTCCTTGGTTCTAAAACCTTTAGAACGTGCAGACTTTAAAAAGGTTCCTCCTCTGTTAATAATGTTTTTTACAGAACGAGCATCTAGCGGTTTAAAGTCTCCTTCAATTAATCCTTCATAACCTCTGTAGACACCAATGCATTCTAAATTATGATAGGCGCATGAACGTACAACCGCTCTAATGGCTGCGTTCATTCCTGGCGCATCTCCTCCACTTGTTAAAACGGCTATTTTTTTTATCGTTGGTTTCATTAGTGTAAATATAAATACTAAAATTTAGACTTAATCGTCTTATAGATACTACATCGATTTCGCTTTACATAAATAGTTAGGTGCTAGCTATAAATCGCACATTTACTTAAAATAAAGTCGCAAACGAGCATGCATTTACTCATATCCATATGCTACAAAATCTACTTAGCACAGTTATACTCAGCCTTGCATTGACTCTCTATTCTTTCCCTAATTTTAACAAGCACGATTAAAGTCTAGTGGAAAAGTATGACCGTCAGGTATAAAAAAAGAAGGTACTCCTATGTAGGGCTTAAATGATAAAATTGCCTTAGGATTAATTAAAAAAAAGACAAAAAAAAGGCTTGCTTCGTTAAAAACAAGCCCCTGCTAACAATTAAACTAATTAATATTAAACTTAACCTACTTCTTAATTAGTTTAGCTGTTTTTGATCCTTCTTCTGTAATAATAGTTGCTGTGTACATTCCTGTAGCTAAATGAGCATTTGTAATGGCAACAGCTGTTGTATTAGGTGTTTCAAAGCTTACGCGTTGTCCTAAAACATTTACAATCTCTAAAGATTGAATAGGTGTATTTGCCGTAACATTCCAGATATCAGTTGATGGATTAGGAAAAACAGATACAGAAGTATCATTTACTTCATTCACTCCCAATACCATAGGCACAATAACAATACTTCCTAAGGCCGCTTCATCTGCAGGGTTTCCATTAAGACCAGTTACAGAAAAACCATATTGTAGTGTGGTATCTGCTGCTTCAACATTAGAATAAGTGATAGAAAAATTTTGTCCAGCAACTAATGGTGATGTTTCAATTTTTAGAACAGAAAAATCTGCGTTAAAAACTTTAATAAAAGCTATGGCAACATAAGATGGATCTAGCGTGTTAGCCAATACTCCACCCGTAAACGTTAACTCCTCACCAATTAAAGAAGCATCTTCAATAAAGGTATTTCCTTCAAATATTTTATTACCAATATCTCCATTAGCCCAAAAAGGATCTGCTGCATCATAGGTGTTATAATTAGGTTGTAATGTAATAGTACCCGCTCCTGCGTCTACCACTGTTTGTAAATCTGGAACTCCCCAACTATCGCCAAATACAAAACCACCGCCATTTGCTGCAGTTTCAAATACATTTGCATAGCCAATAATATCAGCTGAAGTTGGATCTGCCTCAACGCTGTTTTGAGCTGTCATTCCTAATGTCAATAGCACTATAAGAGTGCTTAAAAAGTATTGCTTTTTCATTTTTTTTTTAATTTTAATTAATAATTATTAGTACTAAAAGTTAAACTAGAGGCGGTTTAAAAATTAAATCGCCTCTAGTTATTTTTTTTTATTTTTTAACAATTTTTACAGTTTTCACATTCCCGAAGTCATCCTCGATACTTACTATATACATTCCTGCGTTTAATTGTGCTAGTTGTAATTGTGCATTAGTAGATCGTGGTAGTGAAGTATAAACCTCTTGTCCTAGCATATTTACTACTGAAATTCTAGCGATTTCAACCTGCGCAGCAATGTTTAATTGATCTACAACTGGATTAGGATATGCACTTACCGAATTAAGTTCAAAACCATTTACACTTAATGGATTTGCAACCATAACATCGTCAAAGTAATACGTTGAACCATCTCCTGGTAAATCAGCAATAAACTCAAAGAATACCACCACACGAACAAAATCTGTTCCTGCTGTCATCCCTGTAAAGTCATATGTTAATGTTTCCCATTCATCGGTTACCGTTGTATTCACATCCACTTCGATACCAACAGAGTTATCTGCATTTTCTAATCTCAGTTTAACAGGAATTCCTGCTTTAGGAGAATAGGTTTTCATTGAGATACCCTCAAAAGCACTAAAATCAATAGGCGTACCTAAGTTAATTGCTGTTCCTGCAAAGAACTGTGCTCCTACTGTTTTTGTTGTTCTTAAAACGGTAGCACTTGTATTAATACCTCCAGATACTGCATTTGCTTCTACAGCAGAATCTGCACCTTCAAACCCAATTGGATTATAGTCTACGTTAGTATCTTCAAAAGTAATAGGCAACACTACTGGATCACCAGTTACAACAATTGCTACTTGCTCTAAGTTATCCCAATAATACGTTTGATCTGCTGCATCTGTCATATTAAAGTTCATAAACACCGTTACAGACTCGAACGTCAAAGCACCTTCTGTACTAAAATCAAAAGTTAAAGTTTCCCAAGCACCAGTTGTTGTTGTGTTAACTGCTCTTTCTGCATTAACTCCTGTAGTTGCATTTTCTAATTTTAAAAGGACTGGTGTATCTGCTATTGGTGACCATACAGTCATAGTAAATCCTTTGTCTGTTGTGATATCAATTTCTGTATCTACTGGAAAATTTACTCCTGCAAAAGCTGCTGCTGCTGGCACCGTATTCTCCACAACATTTGCTGTAGTATTATCTCCGGTAGCATCTGGATTTGCAATTATTTGTGTAAATGAACCGTTAAAGTCACTAAATAATGGTAATTGACCCCCTTCAACAGTTATAGGCAATTCTACTGGTCCAGCTACTGGAACTACTTGTTCTAAGTTATCCCAATAATAGGTTTGATTTGCACCATCTACCATATTAAAGTTCATAAACACTGTTACAGATTCAAAAGTTATGGCTCCTTCTGTACTAAAATCAAAAGTTATTGTTTCCCAAGCACCAGTGGTTGTTGTATTAACCGCTCTTTCTGCATTAACCCCTGTAGTTGCATTTTCTAATTTTAAAAGTACAGGTGTATTAGGTAAAGGTGACCATACAGACATAGTAAACATTTTATCTGTAGTAATATCAATTTCTGTATCTACTGGAAAATTTACTCCAGCAAAAGCTGCTCCACCTGGCACCGTATTCTCCACAACATTAGCCGTTGTATTATCTCCGGTAGCATCTGGATTTGCAATTATTTGTGTAAATGAACCGTTAAAATCTCCAAATGCTGGGGCTTGACCCCCTTCAACAGTTATAGGCAATTCTACTGGTCCCGCTACTGGAACTACTTGTTCTAAGTTATCCCAATAATAAGTTTGATTTGCACCATCTACCATATTAAAGTTCATAAACACTGTTACAGACTCAAAAGTTATGGCTCCTTCTGTACTAAAATCAAAAGTTATTGTTTCCCAAGCACCAGTTACAGTTGTATTAACCGCTCTTTCTGCATTAACTCCTGTAGTTCCATTCTCTAACTTTAAAAGTACTGGTGTATTAGGTAAAGGTGACCAAACAGACATGGTAAACATTTTATCTGTAGTAATATCAATTTCTGTATCTACTGGAAAATTTACTCCAGCAAAAGCCGCTCCACCTGGTACCGTATTCTCCACAACATTAGCCGTTGTATTATCTCCGGTAGCATCTGGATTTGCAATTATTTGTGTAAATGAACCGTTAAAATCTCCAAAGGCTGGAGCTTGACCTGCCTCTACAGTAATAGGCAATTCTACTGTAGGTGCTACAGGTATTACTTGCTCTAAATTATCCCAATAATAGGTTTGGTTTGCACCATCTACCATATTAAAGTTC
>CALIAF010000016.1 GCA_938041335.1 uncultured Ulvibacter sp.
GAGAATGGATGTGGCGAAGATGGAATGTTCACCAGCACCCCACCAGCAGCAGATATGAGTATTTGTTTAAGTGGCAGCATCGCATTAACCTATAGTGCAGACGATGGATGTACCGATGATACTGTAACAGCTACTTTTAGCTGGACAGCAGATACAACACCTCCGGTAATTAATAATCTGCCAGTGGTTGAAACACTTTGTAATGACTCATTCCCTGCAATATTATACGCAGACTGGACTGATAATTGCGCAACTGGAGGAACAATTTCAGCGACTCCATCAAATATTACGACCGTGGGTTGTGTTCAAACTGCAGACTATGTATTTGTTGCAGAAGATGATTGTGACAATATGGATATACAAACGATAACAGTTGAGCGTGAGTTTGATTTCTATGAAAATTGCGAAACCGCCTTTGGAAGATTAAGTTCAGAAAACTTACCATCTCAATGTTTCTTGGATGATAATGATTATAATTTTAATCGATGGGGTTGGACCAATTATATTGCCGAAGAAGGCGTGTATATAATGGAATTATGGGCCGGAGCTGCACATTGTGATATTTCTAAAGGAGATTATGTAGGAACCGTAACAGTTACATACAGTGGTGGTTTAGTAGATGTTGAGTACAATCTTGTAGGTGATTTTGTAATGAATTCAGCGCATATAAACATCAGTTGTGATAAATATCCAACTAAACCAAATGGTACTATTACGGTTGCTCCATGGCAATATAACTTCAACCTTGGTTCATTAGATTACGTTACGAATTATACCTTGGAAGATGTTGAAGTACATGGACCATTCTGGATTATTGCTCACGCCGTAACTTGCACCCAGAAGTGTAGTTGTTCTTTATCTAATGACGAAGGTGGATCTCAAATTTCTGAGGAAGATGTAATAGATTGTGTTAATCCTAGTGTTACCCGACCTCGAAGTGGTGATTTAGGATTAGATTGGAATTTAGATTTTACGGTATATCCAGTGCCATTTAAAAAAGATATAAATGTGCAGTATGTTTTAGATTATGATACTGAAATTAAGATTCAAATATTCGATATAAGAGGAAGGTTAGTAAAAGAGCTAACTAGCGATTACATTGTAGGTACAAATGGAGTAACCAATGTGGACTTGGAGGCCATTAGTAGTCCGGTGTTATTTGTAAAGGTTATAACAAAGTACGGAGTTGGGATGGAAAAAATAATTTCAGCGAAGTAAATCAAATAATTGATATATAATATAAGGAGGGCATATCGCCCTCCTTTATTAATTATGATGATACGGCTCATTTTTCAAAATAGTAAACCCACGATAGATTTGCTCAACAACAAATAACCGAACCATTTGATGACTAAAAGTCATGGATGATAATGATACTTTTCCGTTTGCTCTTGTATAGATTTCTTCGCTAAAACCATAAGGACCTCCAATTACGAAGATTAGGTTTTTAAGACCACTATTCATATGCTTTTGCAGGTATTGACTAAACTGGACAGAGCTAAATGCCTTTCCCTTTTCGTCTAGTAATATCAGGGCATCAGACGTTTGAGTACGTTTTAAAATCTCTTCGCCTTCTAAATGTTTTTGTTGTGCTTCGCTTAGATTTTTTGCTTTCTTAATATCTGGGATGATTTCTAATGTAAACGACACATAATGTTTTAATCGTTTTATATACACCTCGGTGAGTTCGATTAATTTTTTATCGTCTGTTTTGCCAATGGCGATGAGGGTGATTTTCATAAAGAGTATACTGGAGGCATAAAAATACAAATAATGCCAATGTAGAGCGCTTATTGTCTTTCATTCTTCAATATATTTAAAGTATTTTTACTAAAATTATCAATTACAATGATTTCAGAAAAACAGTTTAGGAAAGAAATAGATATTACAATTGCAAATGCTATACGTGAAGATATAGGTGATGGAGATCATAGCTCGCTAGCGTGTATTCCAGAAGAGGCGCAAGGTAAAGCCAAATTGTTAGTGAAAGATGACGGGATTATTGCGGGAATAGAATTTGCAAAACAAGTGTTTGATTATGTAGACCCGGGACTTAAAATAGATGTGAAAATTGAAGACGGAAGCCCTGTAAAATATGGCGATATCTGTTTTTATGTAGAAGGAAATTCGCAATCTATATTAAAGGCAGAGCGATTAGTGCTTAATGCGATGCAGCGTATGAGTGCGATTGCGACAAAAACCAATGAATATGTAAAGTTACTTGAAGGCACTAAAACTAAAATTCTAGATACTCGTAAAACTACACCCGGAATTCGTGCCTTAGAAAAATGGGCAGTAAAAATAGGAGGAGGAGAAAACCATCGTTTTGCATTATATGATATGATTATGCTTAAGGATAATCATATAGATTTTTGTGGTGGCATTACAAAAGCGATAGAAACAACTGTAGATTATCTAGAAGTGAATCAACTCGATTTAAAAATTATAGTTGAGGCTCGTAATCTAGAAGAAATAAGAGAAATTTTATCTACAAGTGGCGTCTATAGAATATTAATAGACAATTTTGATTATAAAGACACGCGTAAAGCGATAGATTTAATAGAAGATCAATGCCTAACAGAAAGCAGTGGTGGCATCACATTAGATACCGCTAGGCATTATGCAGAATGTGGTGTAGATTATATCTCTAGTGGTGCGTTAACACATTCTGTTTATAATATGGACCTAAGTCTAAAGGCGGTGTAGTGAGCGAGCCTATAGCAGAAAATAACACTAATATTCCCGTAGTTAAGCACATTATTAAATGGAGCCGTAAAATTAAAATACCCGGACTTAAAGGGCTCACGGTTTATCAATTGGTAAGTATTTATGGGACTGGTATAATAAAAGGTTCATTCTCGCCACGTGCGAGTTCAATAGCCTATAGTTTTTTTGTTGCGCTATTTCCTTTCTTGCTATTTATATTAAACTTAATTCCATACATTAATATTGAAGGCTTTCAAACTAAGTTTTTAATTTTAATAGAAGAAGCACTGCCTCCACAAACAGCAGATTTGTTTTATCCGGTAATTGCAGATATCGCCGTAAACCCGCGGGGTGGTTTGCTTTCATTTGTGATTATTTTATCCCTTTTTTTAGCGGCAAACGGTGTCAACGCTACATTTAGTGCGTTTGAAAACTCTTATTATGTTACCCTGAATCGCGGTTTTTTTATGCAATATGCGGTTGCATTTGTTGTATCATTACTTTTGGCATTGTTGTTGCTTATTACGGTAATAGTAATCGTCTATGGAGAGTTTTTGATCAAAGATTTAACAGGACGAGAATATATAGAGAATGATCTTTTTTGGATCTCTCTATTGCAAATTACGGTCTTTGTAGTAATGGTATATGTAGCAGTATCGACGCTGTATTATTTTGGCACAAAAGAAGGAAGACAAACAAGATTCTTTTCTCTAGGTGCCTTAATAACCACCTTGCTCTTTATTTTGACGACGTACTTTTTTGGTATATACATAGAGAATTTCTCTACATATAACGAATTATATGGGTCACTAGGAGCATTGTTGATAATGATGTTATATATTTGGATCAACTCAAATCTTTTATTATTAGGATTTGAGCTTAACATTGCCTTAAAAAGGCCTGACTTAAAACGTAACTTAATTAACTAAATTTAAAACAAAAATGAAAAATTTAATTTTCCTCGTAGTAGCAATTGTATCTGTAAATATGGCAGTAGCCCAAACACAGGTAGGTGAAGTGACTTTACCAAACAGCCTTAATTTTAGTAAGCAAGAGCTTGTACTTAACGGTACTGGAATCCGTAAAAAAGCAATGTTGCTTAAATTATATTCTGCTGGACTATACTTGCCTACAACATCTAGTGATGCACAAGCAATCATGGGATCTGAGAATACTATGGCAATACGTCTAGTGATCACTTCTAGTTTTGTGAGTAGCGATGCAATGAGCGACGCAGTAGCAGATGGTTTTGAAGCTTCTACAGGGGACAATACGGCGCCAATAGCTGATGAGATTAAAACCTTTATTACATTTTTCAGTGATGAAATTGTAGAAGGTGACGTTTTTGATATCACGAATCAAAACGGAACTGGTGTTGTAGTTTATAAAAACAAAAAGGAACTTGGTGTTATTAGTAACTCAAAATTCAAGAAAGCATTATTTGGAATCTGGTTAGGAAAGGACCCAGTAGATAGCAAGCTTAAGAAAGGCCTGTTAGGTAAATAAGATGAAGCAATTTATAGCAATAGTAGCCATTGTATTACTAAGTTTTACGGCAACGGCTCAAGATGTCTTCGGAAAATGGAAAACCATTGACGATGTATCTGGAGAGGCAAAATCAATCATAGAAATCTATGAGCGTGACGGTAAAGTGTTCGGGAAAATAGTAAAAATCTTAAACGAAGCACATAAAGATGATTTATGTACGGAGTGCACTGGCAAAGACAAGGATAAGCCAATTGTTGGACTAGAACTTCTTAGAGGTTTAGAAAAAGATGGTGATACCTATGAAGATGGAAAGATAATCGATCCAGAAAACGGAAAGGATTATAAGTGCTATATAGAACTTGAAGACAAGAATAAACTAAAAGTTAGAGGCTATATTGGTTTCTCCCTTTTAGGTAGAACGCAATACTGGCATAGAGTCGAATAGTATTACTTCTAAAATAATAATAAGCGACAATCATTCATTTGATTGTCGCTTTTTTTGTGGCCGAAATGTTCATAAATTAAAGCCACTAAATTTTTGATATCAATTAGGCTTGAGTAATTTCACAGTTAGAAATTCAATGCCATTGTACTTTATAGATGTTATTCTCCCAATCCCTCTTAAACAAACGTTTACGTACTCCGTAAATAAGGATGAGGCTGCGTTTTTAAAACAAGGTTTTCGGGTGGCAGTTCCTTTTGGGAAATCTAAAGTCTACACAGCCATTGTATATCAAGTACACGACCAGGCTCCTCAAGGTTATGAGACTAAATCTATTGATCATATTCTTGATGAAGAAGCAATTATAACAAAGCAACAGATGGCCCACTGGCAATGGATGGCATCTTATTATATGTGTACATTGGGCGAAGTAGTGAAAGCAGCTTTGCCAAGCGCCTTTTTATTAGAAAGCGAAACTAAAATCACTTTATGCTTAGATAATAAAACGGCTGCCGACCTTCAAGAAATAGAAACGAACTTAACAGACGAGCAATTCTTGATTTTTGAAGCCCTGCAAGCCCAGCCAGTTTTAAATATTAATGACCTGCGTGCTATATTGAATAGAAGTAATGTTGTGAAAGTAATGCAACAATTAATTGATAAAGATGTAATTGCGGTTGAAGAAGAACTTACAGAAAAATATACCCCAAAGTTAAGACGTTACGTAAAACTTAAAAAAGAGTACTCAGAAGAAGCCTCATTGAGGACTTTGCTAGAAACACTAGAAAGAGCGCCAAAACAGAAAACCGTATTAATGACCTTATTTATGCTTGAAGGACAAAGTGCGAAACCTGTGGATACCGTGAGTTTACAAAAGAAAAGCGCGACTACTTCTTCAGTGTTAAAAGCTTTAATTGATAAAGGCATTCTCGAAGAATATTTTATTCAAAAAGATCGTGTAGCATATGAAGGAGCTGATGCTGAGGCAACCAAAAAGTTATCAAATGCTCAAGAGACTGCCTTAAGTGAGATGAAGGTGGCGTTTCAGAAACATGAAATAGTATTATTACATGGCGTTACGTCTAGTGGGAAGACAGAGGTGTATGTAAAACTCATAGAGCAAAATATCAAAGAAGGAAAGCAAGTACTATATATGCTGCCAGAGATTGCCTTAACGACACAGTTAATCTCCAGATTGCAGCATTATTTTGGAGAGCTCGTATCTGTCTACCATTCTAAATACACATTAAACGAGCGCGTAGAAGTCTGGAATAATGTGAAGGATAGCAAGCCTAAGGCACAAATTATACTCGGGGCTCGTTCTTCTATTTTCTTACCATTTTCAAATCTTGGATTGATCATCGTTGATGAAGAACATGAACCTTCTTTTAAGCAATATAGCCCTGCACCACGTTATCATGGTCGCGATAGTGCGATAGTATTAGCGTCTATGCATAATGCTAAAACAGTGTTAGGATCGGCCACACCCTCATTAGAATCATTTTACAATGCCAAGACAGGCAAATATGGTTTGGTTACCTTATCTAAGCGGTATAATGACGTGCTCATGCCAGAAATAGAATTGGTGGATATAAGAGACAAGTATCGCAAAAAGAACATGACGGGCCACTTTAGTGATCGTCTGATAGAAGAAATAAAGATAATTTTGGAACAAGGAGAACAAGTAATCCTTTTTCAGAATAGACGCGGATTTTCTCCTGTTATAGAATGTACTACTTGTGGGACGTCACCACAATGTCCTAATTGTGATGTGAGTTTAACGTTTCATCAATATAAAAATGAATTGCGTTGCCATTATTGCGGCTACCATATGGGTATGCCAAAGGCCTGCGTGGCTTGTGGTAGCGAAACACTTGACGATAAAGGTTTTGGTACTGAGCAAATAGAAGCAGAGGTAAAGGCACTTTTTCCTGAACATCAGGTGGCGCGTATGGATCAAGATACCACTAGAGGAAAACATGCCTACGCAAAGCTAATAGACAAACTAGAGAACCAAGAAATTGACATCCTTATAGGAACACAAATGGTGGCTAAGGGATTAGATTTTAGAAATGTACGATTGGTGGGTGTTTTAAACGCTGACAACTTGCTTAATTTTCCAGATTTTAGAGCTCATGAACGTAGTTTTCAATTACTGCAGCAAGTAGCGGGTAGAGCAGGTAGAACAGAAAAAAGAGGGAAGGTCATTATACAGAGTTACAATCCTTTGCATCAGATTTTACAACAGGTAAGCCAAAACGATTATGGCGCTATGTATACCGAGCAAACTGAAGAGCGGTATCAGTTTAAGTACCCGCCTTATTACAGGATGATTAAGATTACTTGTAAGGATAAAAACTTTCAGAAATTGGATAAAGCAGCATTTTGGTTTGGTACCGCACTGCGTACACAGTTAAAAGAAAATGTTTTAGGGCCAGAGCCACCGCCGGTTTCAAGAATACGTAATTTTTATATCACGAATATTCTTGTGAAGATTCCAAAAGAACAATCGCTGTCTAAAACGAAAAAGGTGATAGATGCCGTGAGTCGCAGTTTTAATGGGATAAAAGATTTCTCTTCGGTACGGATTATTATTGATGTTGATAATTATTAGAATTCCTTTTCGTTATAGTATAAAAAAAAATCCTTTCTACGGAAATTTTAAAATTTCAGAAGAAAGGATGTTTCATATTGTTTGAGAAAATTTAGCTTCTCATAGTAGATGCAAGTGCTTCTACTAGTTGTGTTTTTCTGTTTCTACTTAGAGGTAATTGTTCTGTATCTAGCTCAATTACTTTACTGTTATAACGCTCTACTTTATCAAGGTTAACAATGTATGATTTGTGTATGCGCAAAAAGCGATCTGTTGGCAATAGTGCCTCAAAGGCTTTCATTGTTGATAAGACTACGAGTGCATCATGTTCTGTGACAAGTTTTACGTAATCTCCTAAAGCCTCAATATATCTAAGTTCATTAAGAAATACCTTACGTTTTTTAAGATTACTTTTAACAAAGATGAAATCTTCATCATCAAAACCATCATCATTCTTTAATTTAAAGTTTGTGAGTGCTTTGTGTACTGCATTTAAGAAACGCTCCTTAGAGATAGGTTTTCTTAAATAATCTACAGCGTCATAATCAAAGGCTTTAAAAGCATATTTTGTTTTTCCGGTCACAAAAATAATCTGTGGTTTTGCGGTAAGATCATCAAGTAAGTCAAATCCAGATAGAATAGGCATTTCGATATCGAGGAAAATCAAATCAATTTCTGTAGTGGCGAGTCCCATTTTTGCTTCAATAGCATTATTGTACTCTGCAACTACCTGCAAAGAGGGATGATTTTCTATTAATTTAACAATAGAGAGTCGCTGTAAGGTAGAATCATCAACAACAGCACATTTTAAAAGCGGTTTATCCACGATTTAATAGGTTTAGGTAGTACAATTATAGTTAAAATATCGATGAACGGCAAGTATTTTGTATTTTTATCGTAAAAATCATCCATTTCATCTTTTAATCGATACTAATGTAACATTGATTGTAAGGTTAATTAATTAGTGATTGGGTGGTTTGTTAATTAAATAAAATGTAGTATTTTTGCACGCTCTTGGCAAAGTGCTAAGAGATTAATCCAATATTAAAGATTTATATTTATGAATCAATATGAAACTGTTTTCATCTTAAATCCCGTTTTATCTGATGATCAGATAAAGGAAACAGTGAAGAAATACGAAGATATTCTTGTTTCTGGAGGTGCTAAGATGATATCAAAAGAGGATTGGGGGCTTAAAAAGTTAAGCTACGCCATCCAACACAAAAAGAGTGGTTTTTATCACTTAATGGAATACACCGTACCAGGTGAAGTTATCAATGAGCTGGAAGTAGCTTTTAGACGTGACGAGCGAGTTATGCGTTACCTAACTGTAAGGTTAGATAAGCATGCAATTGCTTGGGCAGAAAGAAGACGAATCCGCGATAAAAAAACAGCATAAGATATGGCATCTATTCAAGAACAAGCAAAAGGAAAAAAAGACGGAGAGATCAGATATCTTACTCCTCTTAATATAGAGACAGCAAAGCAAAAGAAGTACTGCCGTTTTAAAAAGTCTGGTATTAAGTACGTAGACTACAAAGATGGTGAATGGCTTTTACGTTTTGTAAACGAACAAGGAAAATTATTGCCTAGAAGATTGACAGGTACTTCTTTAAAGTATCAGCGTAAAGTTGCTGTTGCTGTAAAAAGATCTCGTCACCTAGCTTTAATGCCTTACGTAACAGATTTATTAAAATAAAAACAAGATACAGATGGAAGTTATATTAAAAAATGACGTTGAAAATCTTGGTTTTACAGATGATACTGTAATCGTAAAGAATGGATACGGACGTAATTATTTGATCCCACAAGGTCACGCAGTATTAGCTACTGTTTCTGCAAAGAAAGTACTTGCAGAAAAGCTAAAGCAACGTGCTTATAAGGAGAAGAAAATAGTAGAAGAAGCTCAAAAGCAAGCAGATAAGCTTACAGGAATTGAGATGAAACTTACTGCCAAAACTGGCGAAGGAGATAAATTATTTGGTTCTATTACTAATGCAGATGTCGCTGAGGCGTTGGCAAAAGAAGGTGTAGAGATCGAAAAGAAATTTATATCTGTTGCTGGTGGAAACATCAAAAGAACTGGACAGTACGATGCTAGCATCCGTTTCCATAGAGACGTTGTTGCAACCCTTACTTTTGACGTTGTAGCAGAAGCTAAAAAATAAGTTTCTTATTACATACAATACAAGCCTTTCTCTTTTGAGGAAGGCTTTTTTATTAAAATAGCATTATGAAATACTCCAGACTTACTAAAGAACAGTTTGAAGAACTACACCAAGAATTCATTAACTTTTTAGCAACCCAGTCTATCACGGCAGATGAGTGGACAGAGATCAAGCGTCTTAAACCAGAAGTGGCAGAAGAAGAACTTGATGTTTTTAGCGACCTCGTTTGGGAAGGGGTGCTTTCTAAAGCCACCTATCTTGAGAATATGAGCCCGCAGCAGTTGTTTCTGTTTCAGGTAGAATCAACTCAAATGAGTTTGATCTCTTTAAAGATTAACAACGCTGATATTGATATCACTACGGCAGAAGGTTATGCTTGGCTCCAGAAAAATTATATGGACGATAGTGTAGATTTCTTTACCTCAGAGAAGGCGTTTTCTGAAGACAAGCAGTTTGATATCTTTAGTTTAATTAGGCAAGGTGCCGTTATTACAAAAGGAAGTCTGTACCAGTTTTTTGAGCGTTTTGTAGGGTAGGGTTTAGCTTATGCGAAAATTTGCCGAGTTTGATATTTGTTAGACTACTTGAATAATTTCAGATACTCTAATCGAATTTATTCTAAATTTCTTCTCACAATTTCTTCTCCCGTTTGATCAAAATATTCAGAAATAATCTTCTGCCATAATACCATTCCATTTTCAGAATTGGAAAATAGCACTAAACCTCTCTTCGAGTTAGGAAGTATGATTGCAATAGCTTTTGTTCCAGAATCACCACCAGTATGCATTAAAGCAAATTCATTATTATGTAGTTCAGTTAATAGCTGCATTCCTAAATTACGATCAATCCCCTTTTTTTCATTGACTTGAGGCTTTAGAAACTCTAAATATAAGTCATCTGATAAACCAGCTCCGTTCATAATATAAATCATGAATTTAGCATAATCATTTGTGGTGGTCATTAAATTAGCCGCAGCATTGGCTTCGTGATATTTATTATAAAATATTGGCTTTCCATTTTCATCGTGCTCTATCGCAAAGTCATTCTCATTTATTTCTGGTGTCCAATAAAAATGTGTGTCATTCATATCTAATGGTTGAAATAATATTTCTTCTGCTATTTGTTCGAATGGTTTTTTTATTTTCCTTTCAATAGCTTTTCTTAAATACTCAAAACCTTCACCAGAATATTGAAACTTAGTACCTGGTTCAAATTCAAAAGTTAATTTATTGTCATCGTTTAAGTATCTCCAATTTGGGAATCCAGATTGTTGTGATAAAATATGTCTTGTGGTCAGCTTACTTAAAAAAGAATGATCTTTAATGTCAGGGTCTGTATAATATTCTGAAAGAGATTCATCCAATTGTAAATCTCCATTTTCAATTAATTTTAATGCAATTAATGCAGCAACAGGTTTTGTAAGGGATGCAACTTTGTAAATTGTATTAGTAGATACTGGGACACCTTGTTTTTGAACACCAAAGGCACGCACTTGTTTAAGAGTTCCGTTCTCGATATATCCAATAGCTATAGAAGGTATATTGTGTTGCTTTAGTAAGTTTTCTATTTTAGTGTCAGAATCAAATAGGGGTAAAGGAGCATTGGCTTCAAATTTTAATCCATAGTCTTTATTTGGTTCTTTATGATCGTAGCTCAACACTCTAGAGAGTTTCCATGCACCATTTTCTAAGTTCCATAAGGATGTAAATTTCGCAATATTTGTGAGATGCATTTCTTTATTAGGCTCCTTGATATAAAATAGGTGAATTCCCTTTTGAAGAGCTCCATAAATTTCACCATTATTCTTTAAAGGAAAGACTTCTAGACTTTCTTCAACTACTTTTCTTATTGGTTTCCTATCTGGATTAGAGCAAAGACTTTCTCTGTAGTCTTTAAAAAATTGTTCTCTGTTTGAGATACCGTTTACATCGTGATAAAATTCAAAGTCTTTTGGAATATAGGTTTCTAAAAGATCAAAATTACATTTATTGAAAGTTTCCTCAAAAAACAAACTATCTGTTTTTTTAAGCTGTATAAAAAGCTCAGAGTCTTTAGAGATTTGCGCGTGACCGCTAATAGAAAAAAGTGTAGATAACAGTATTAATAGTAAGCAAAAATGTTTCATTGGTATCAATTAGAATTATGTGTGATTGAATGACACAAAATTCTGAAATCTTTAAGACGCGATACATAAAAACAACCCGACAATATTACGACAATATCCCGACAGAATTATAAAAAGCTGAAATTCAACTTAATACGAAGTTGTTTTTTTTTGTCTAATGACATTGTATTTAGGAGAATAATGCAAATATTTAGCAATAACGAAACTATTAATACGATTAAAGTCAACTTGTTTTCTTGAGAAAACACCTTACCAATAAAAGGGCTTAGAAGAAAAATTACAGCAGTGAGTATCGTCCATATTATTTGAACAGAAACAATTTGTTTAGTAATTTCATTTGCTTCTTTTTTCCAGAACATTATTAGTAAAGGAACCACAATATTGGCCAATGGGATAATAACGAAAGGTAAAGATGAAAGGTTAATTAGTTTAATGAGCTTATAATTAATAGAAGGTTCATTTGTGTCTTCAGTTAATTGATATCTAGGAATATTTAGCGCTTGTGATAATGCATTTAAACTATGACCTTTTAGAGTAGTACCCGCCTCAAATCTTTGTATGGTTCTAATAGATAGCCCAGATTTTTCTGCTAACTCCTCTTGAGTTAGATTTAGTTTTTCCCGATACTTCGTTAATTTTGACATCTTAAGTATTAAGTAATAATACGAGAACCTTAAGCCAGCGACTGCATTTCCACCAAACTATGATAAACCCCTTTCTTAGCCAATAACTCCTCGTGCTTGCCTTGCTCGACAATCTCTCCTTTACTTAGCACCACAATATTGTCTGCTTTCTGGATGGTAGAAAGACGGTGTGCGATGACAAGCGAAGTTCTATTTTTCATCATATTCTCTAAAGCTTGTTGAACTAAACGTTCACTTTCTGTATCTAGGGCAGAGGTAGCCTCATCGAGAATCATGATCGGTGGATTTTTAAGCACCGCACGTGCAATACTTAAACGTTGTTTTTGCCCACCACTAAGTTTGTTACCACTATCACCAATGTTTGTATGTATGGTTTCTGGTAAGTCTTTTACAAACTCCCAGGCATTTGCAATTTTTAATGCCTCAAGCATCTCTTGTTCTGTGGCATCTGGTTTACCAACTAATAAGTTTTCTTTAATAGTGTCATTAAATAGAATAGAGTCTTGTGTTACAAGTCCCATAAGACCTCGTAGCGAAGCCTGTGTGATGTTCTTTACATTATCCCCATCTATCGTTATGCCGCCTTCATTCACGTCGTAGAATCGCGTCACAAGGTTGGCAATGGTACTTTTTCCACTACCGCTTTGTCCAACTAATGCAACTGTTTCTCCTTTTTTTACGTTTAATGAAAAGTTCTTTAACACATACTCATCTTGATATTTGAATGAGATGTTGTCAATGGATAATTGCGTATCAAATTTTGTTTTGCTCTTTGCGTTTGGTGCGTCTGTTATTGTGGATGGTGTTTCTAATATTTCTAGTACACGTTCTGCAGCAGCGTTACCTTTCTTTACGCCGTAGCTTGCCTTACTTATTGCCTTTGCTGGTGTTAGAATATTATAGGCTAGACCCATATATACGATAAAGGCGGCAGGTTCTAATGTGCCATCAATTAATACCATACGACCACCAAACAGTAATAAAACGCCAATCACGGCAATCCCTAAAAACTCACTTGTAGGCGAGGCCAAGTTTTGACGATTTAATAATCCATTCGAATACTTGTAATAACGAGATGTAGAATCTTGAAATTTTTTATTGAATATAGACTGTGCGTTAAATCCTTTAATGATTTTTAATCCGCTTAACGTTTCCTCAAGAACAGAAAGAAAGAAGCCTTGTTCTTCTTGTACCTGATGTGATTTCTTTTTTAACGTTTTTCCAATCTTCGAAATAATAAAACCAGAAACTGGAATAAAAATGAAAACAAATAAGGTCAATTTAGCGCTTATGGTGAGCATAATGATAATCGTAAACAAAATCATTAATGGCTCTCGCACCACCAACTCTAAAATAGATAAAAATGAAGATTGAATGACTTGCACATCACTCGTCATACGCGACATGGTATCTCCTTTTCTTTTTTCTGAATAGAAAGAAATAGGCAAGTCTAATGTTTTAAGGTACAGCGCATTTCTAATGTCTTTTAAAACGCCATTGCGTAAAAATGTAATGAACCACATCGCGAGATATCCAAAAAAATTTTTTAATAAAAATGTAGCGATTACAACTCCTATCATATAGATCAGCACCTTCATTTCGCCTATCTCTGCTACTTGTTGTGTGAGGTAGTAGTTAAGGTTTCCTTCCAGATAATCTCCAATTTCTAGAAACCCAGAATAGGCTGGAGCTTCGGTTATAGGTTCTTTATCATCAAACAACACCTTTAGCATTGGCATTAATGATACAAAGGCTAAACTCCCAAAAAGCGCGTAGAATACATTGGCTATAATGTTTCCGTAGGCATACTTTTTATAAGGTTTTGCAAAGGCCCATATTTTTTTAATGTATTCCAATATTGCTATGTTTATTTTTATTAGGTTAATTGTTGCCTTCGACTGCGCTCAGGATGACATTTGATTGAGTTTTACTAGTTTAAATTTAATTGCTTTTTAATTCCCTTTATCTTGTTGTCTAAGACTAGGGTGGCATCGTTCTTTTTGTCTGTTGTCACACTCAAATAAAATTTGATCTTAGGCTCTGTTCCACTCGGTCTTGCTGCTATTTTACTTCCATCTTCTGTGTAATAGATAAGTACATTAGACTTAGGCACTTCTATTTTATCTACGGTGTTTTTTACGGTGTCCTTCGCTTCACTAGTCAAGTAGTCTTCTATTCTAATGACCTTACTACCGTTGATTTCAGTAAATGGATTTTCTCTTAATTGCTTTAGTATTTGTGCAATTTCTTCTGCTCCTTTTTTTCCTTTTTTAACAATAGAGAGGAGTTGTTCTTGATAATACCCAAATTCTTCTTGGATGTTATTAAAGTAATCTAATAAGGTATTTCCATTTTCTTTTTCTATGGCTGCAATCTCGCAGGCCAATAGGGTAGCGGTAACTGCATCTTTATCTCTCACAAAATCTCCTACCATATAGCCAAAACTTTCTTCGCCTCCACCTACTAAGTCAAGCTCTGGAAAGTCTTCTACCATTTTTGCAATCCACTTAAAACCAGTAAGCCCTTCTTTATAAATAACACCAAATTTTTCTGCAATCTTCTTAATCATTGGTGTTGATACAATAGTAGATGCAATAAAGTGCTTAGGGTTGAGTGCGTTTTGTTCTTTTAATTGAGCTAACAGGAAGTACGTTTTGATCGCCATGGCTTGATTTCCATTAATGATGGTCATATGACCATCTGCATCTCGAACCGCAATACCTAAACGGTCGCAATCTGGATCTATACCTATCACAATATCTGCACCTTCTTTATTAGCCAACGCAATTGCCATAGACAATGCTTCGGGCTCTTCTGGGTTTGGAGAAACCACCGTTGGAAAATCTCCATCCGGGGCTTCTTGTTCTTTGACGATGCTTACATTGGTATAGCCAGCATCTTTTAGTACTCGTGGAATCATGGTTATAGATGTTCCATGTAAAGAGGTAAACACGACTTTAAGGTTTTCGCGCAAGCTATTATCTTTTACTTTACATCCATTTTTTAATGAGGCTGCGGCAAAAGCATCATCTATTTCTTGGTCAATGCCTGTAATGAGTGATGCATCTCCGTTAAAGTTAATCTCACTATAATCTAAAGCGTTTATAATATTAATAATGGCTCCATCTTGTGGCGGCACTAATTGCCCGCCATCTTGCCAGTATACCTTATATCCATTATACTCTGGCGGGTTGTGTGATGCCGTGAGTACGATACCACAATGGCAATCTAAATGTTTTACCGCAAAAGATAGTTCTGGAGTAGGGCGGAGGTCAGTAAAGAGATATACTTCTATCCCGTTTGCAGAAAATACATCTGCTACTACTTGCGCTAACTCTTTGCTGTTATGTCTGCAATCATAGGCTATGGCAACCTTTAAAGTGTCCGATGGAAACTGCGTTTTTAGATAGTTTGAAATACCCTGTGTGTTTTTACCTAAGGTATATTTATTAATACGATTGTCACCTACGCCCATCACACCGCGCATACCTCCTGTACCAAAAGCTAGTGATTTGTAAAAACTATCTTCTAGCCCGTCAGGATCACGAGCAATCATTTCTTTTATTTTGGCTTGGGTGTCTTTATCAAAAGTTGGGGTGAGCCAGGTGTTTACTTTTTCTAAAATATTTGGGTCAATATAAATCATGTTGGTGCTTAATTTTATGCAAAAATACGAGATAAAAAGGTACGATTTACAATGTTAGATGTACGATTTTTTAATTTGGGAATATTGAGGCGATAACTATTGTCAGTCTGAGCGCAGTTGAAGACAATGAAACATAGTGACCATTAGGCAATGGCTAGCAAATTATAGTAACTAGTTTACGATTTGATTATCTTGAATTTTATAAGCACTACTAAAAACTGCGTTGAGTAACTTTAAATACTAAAACGTATTTTTCAAATAACGATCAGTGCGATAAAGGCTACTATAGCGTCTCTCTGATAATATAATCTGTTGTGTTTTTCTTTGTTCTTAAGATGAGTTCGCCAAGAAAGCCCGCTAAGAAAAGCTGGGTACCTAGTATCATTGCTGTAAGTGCAATGTAGAATTCTGGACGGTCTGTGATAAGACGTCCCGATTGATTAATAAATAGTTTGTCTATCCCTAAGTACAAGGCAAAACAGAATCCAATAAATAGCATGACGGCTCCCCAAGCGCCAAAAAGGTGCATAGGTCGCTTACCAAAACTTGAAATAAACCAGATGGTAATCAAATCTAGAAAGCCACGTACAAAACGTTCTGCGCCAAATTTGGTTTCCCCATATTTACGGGCTTGATGCTGTACCACTTTTTCACCAATGTTGGCAAAACCAGCGTTTTTAGCCAAAACAGGGATATAACGATGCATTTCTCCTGTGACTTCTATGGTTTTGATTACTTCATTGCGATAGGCTTTTAGTCCGCAATTGAAGTCATTGAGTTGTACGCCAGATGTTTTTCTTGCGGCAAAGTTGAAGAGTTTTGAAGGCAAATTTTTACCTATCAATGGATCAAAGCGTTTTTTCTTCCATCCAGAAACAAGGTCATATTTCTCCTCTGTAATCATTTTATATAAGTCAGGTATCTCTTCTGGATTGTCCTGAAGGTCCGCATCCATGGTAATCACGACCTCACCTTGTGCCATGGCAAAGCCGGCATGTAAGGCTTGAGATTTTCCGAAGTTCTTTAAAAACCGAATTCCTTTTACTTGGACGTGCTCTTTTTTTAAAGATGTGATTATCTCCCAGGAGCTGTCTGTACTACCATCGTCTATAAAAATGACTTCATATAAAAGACCATTGGATTGCAATGTTTTTGCAATCCAATGGTATAATTCTTTTAATGATTCCTCCTCGTTGAGTAGGGGAATGATGATAGATAAGTTCATTTATTCTAAATGTGCTGGCTTTTCTACTTTCATTATAAGACCTGCAATTAAAGCGATTATAAAGCCAAAAAATAGCGACGCTATAATACCCATGGCAGCCATTACTCCAGGACTAACCATTTTTTCTGTTATTGATAGTGCCATCTCCATCTGCTCTTCTGGCATATTTGGATTTTGCTCTATCATATCTGCGCTGGCTTTTTCCATAATATTTGCCGCAAATTCTGGTTCAATTACGGTAGTAAATAATAAATTAAATATAACCCCTATAATACCTGCTATAAGTGCAGTAGCTAATCCTACTTTTAAGGCTTCTCCTAGCGATAAAAATCCGCCATTATCCCCTTTATATGTTTTGATTGCATAAACGATACACCCTAACATAATTACAAAGCTTAATACGCCTTGCCACCAGGGTTGCTCATATGTTTGTCCCATTGCATATACGATTACAGATAGCAGCACTGATACTAGTCCTAGAATTAGCCCGTATTGCATGGCTACTTTTTTTACAGATCCTTTTTCGGTTTCCATTTTGTTGATTTTAATTGGTTCGTTAGGTTAGTAAACAAATGTAGTAAAATGTTACGGGACTGCTTCGTTTTTTATGGCTTGTTCTCTCGCTATGTGTATTTAAGATAGTTAAATTGGTTGCCCCACAAGAGCTGCGCTACAGGAATCACGAACCAAGACGTATTGTTAGTATTACTTCGGAAATAGGATACACTTGAAAATTACTTGTGATATTGATTTATAACTTATACCCAATCCTCTCTAAATCTCTCAAAGCCTGCTTATTTTGGCGTAAGCAAAATTGATATTGACCCCCCTATTTATAGTTGCTGAAATTTAAAGCAAAAAAAATAAAGTATTGTGTTGTCATTTTAGTAATAATACTTAAATTTGCACTCGCATTTCCGAAAGGTCGGTGATGCTATTTTAAAAGAATAAAAGATGAAAAAAGGTATCCATCCAGAAAATTATAGATTAGTAGCATTTAAAGACATGTCAAACGACGAGGTTTTTTTAACTAAATCTACAGCAAATACAAAAGAAACAATTGAGGTTGATGGTGTTGAGTATCCTGTTGTAAAAATGGAAATCTCAAGAACGTCTCACCCATTTTATACAGGAAAATCTAAACTTATCGATACTGCAGGACGTATTGACAAGTTTAAGAACAAGTATGCAAAATTTAAGAAGCCTGTTGCTGTTGCAGCACCGGTAGAAGTTGCGGCAAAAGAAGAAGAATAATCTTTGCAAGGCATCTATTTAGGTTAAGGATTTTTTCTTATCTCTAGATTGAATTTTAAAAATATAGACAAGCCTTTGGTTTTTACCGAGGGCTTTTTTTTTGCCTTCGATACATCCCGTAATAATTTTAAGTATGTAATATATATTATAGAAAACTTGGTACATTTAACTTCTATTAAAAATTTGACACTATATGCCACCCATAGATATCGCCGTGCTTGTTATTATTGCAGCAAACCTATTCATCTCTATTAAAGGGTTTAGTGATTTTTCTTTCTTTGAAAAATACAAATTCAATATTGCTGGAATAAGAAAAGGTGAGCATTTAAGAATGTTCTCTTCGGGGTTTTTACACGGAAATTACACGCATTTGCTTTTTAATATGCTGACCCTGTACTTTTTTGCAGGTGTTGTGATTGATAACTTAGGCACACCTAAGTTTGTAATTATCTATGTGGCAAGTTTGCTCTTAGGGAGTTTGCTTTCTTTTTATTTTCATAAAGATGAATATCATTATAGTGCCATAGGAGCCAGTGGTGCAGTAACTGGAATTTTATATGCCGCCATACTTTTTGCTCCAAATAGTACACTACAATTGTATTTTATAGTAGATATTCCTGCTTGGCTTTTTGGTATTGCCTATTTGCTATATTCCATTTACGGGATGAAAAATAGAATAGGTAATATTGGGCATGATGCGCACTTTGGAGGGGCGATTGCAGGTTATATATTGACCTTAGCATTTGCACCGTGGATTATTAATCAAGAAACGTGGATTGTAGTGCTGCTAGCGATACCAATACTGCTTTTGTTTATGCTCCATAAGTTAGGGAAGCTATAAGATTTCAGAAATTATTAAAGAAGCACTTACTCACTAAAATTAAAAAGAAATTCCATCTCAAAATGAAATGGAATTTGCACTAGTAGGATCATACTTGGTAAGCTAGTCTAACAAACTCCCTATTCTATTGCCTAGTGCTTGGCCTCTTAGATTTTTGTCTATTATCTTTCCATTTTCATCTAATAAAAATGTGGCTGGTATAGATCGTACGTTATACTGCTGCGCAATCGGGTCTTGCCAAAACTGAAGGTTTGATACGTGATACCAGTCCATGTTATCATCTTCAATTGCTTTTAACCATCGTTCTTTCTGGCCTTTACGATCTAGTGAAACACTAATGATATTTAACCCTTTATCATGGTATTTTTCGTAGACCGCCACTACATTTGGGTTTTCTAATCTACAAGGCTTGCACCAAGATGCCCAGAAATCAATTATAGTATATTTTCCTAATGCATCATCAAGTGACAGCATTTCTCCTTCTGGTGTAGGAGCTGTAAATTTAGGAGCATCACCGCCCACAGCAGATTTAGCTAATGCCGTTACCGAAGCCTTAATTTTTGATACTTGTGGTGTTTTACTAATTTTAGGGGACAGGTTATTTACGGCGGCTAATGCCTTGTCTGCTGTGATTTCTCTTTTCCGGAGCATTTCAGAAATTAGCATAACACTAAAAAGCGCGTTTGGATTTTCTTCAATGTAGTTTAATTTTACATTTTTTTCTTTACCCACGTCCATTCTGTTCAGTTGTTGCAACTGCAACATGGCGTCAGAGTCATTAGCGGCACGAGCGACTTTAATAGCTTCTGAACGTTCTTTTCGTGAATTTGCAATTGCATTAAGATCGTTTTGAAATGCACTGTAACTATCATTTTGAGGGCTACCTTTTACCGTAGATGCCTCGATGCTGTCTTTGTAAATGCTTGCTTTTAGATTGCTATTCTCAGGGAAATAGTAGATCATTTTATTCGTGTAATCTGGCTTTATATAGTTCATGCCAGCAGTTTCTGTTTTTGGGTAGGACGCAGAAAACTTCCCGTTTTGAATGATTAATGTATCAATAGGTGTAGGCTGATTATTGGCGTCTAATTGGTAAATATAGACTCTTGCACCATCTGGATATCCAATGGCAGTACCATCTAGATTATATGTATTAGAATTGTCTGCACAACTGATTAATAATAAGAGGCTACAGAGAGATAATATATATTTCATAACGTAATATTGATTTTTACAAAAATATAGAATTTAAAATAGTGATGAACGGGTTTGCTAAAATTTGTTAAATAGCCGCGTGTTCTCATTAAAGCGATGTAATATTGCTATATTGAGGTATTATAAGAATTATTAAGATGATGACAAAAGGCGAATTTCCATTTAAGATTAAGGTTGGGTTTAAAAAATTATTAGAACAGTATGAAGCGCTAGCAAGTTCTGATAATGAGATTGTTGCTCATAAGGCAAAGAGTATATTAGCTTATGCTAAACAAGACCCTCGTATCGTTGATGGATTTGACTCTGTGGAGCAATTAAGCGAGCAAGAAGAGCTCATAGAAAAAATCACAGAAGACCTCTTTACCTCTGTATTAGAGCATAACGAAATTAAATTTGCGACATTACCTTTTCAAGAGTTTGTACTAAAATCTACACAACGTTATAAGAATATTATAAAAGGCGCAAATGAGGATTTTGTGCCGCATATCAAGAATTTTGATGAAAACCATTTTTATATTATGGGATGTAGTATTATTCTCAATTTGTATTATGGGCTTCAGTTAGATTTTAGAAGGCCATTTTATTATGAGATTCCAGATGGTACGGGTCTCAATAAAACCTATCGTCTTATTTATAATGCCGATTTTGTAGAAATTGAAAAAACAAAGAAGGCTTTAGAAATAACAGATGATGATGTTGCAGATTTACTAGACAATTTTGATAATATTGCCATGTGGAAGGAAAAATTTCCACCTCAAAGTTGGGTGTTTAAAGGTTTTATTATGGCAACAATGATAGATGTGACTGCAGATGCTTCTATCTCAAATTTTAAAACATTTTTATTAAAACAGGACAATCTTGAGCCTGCTCTTATAAGTGAAATAGAGGAAATCTATCAGAGGATTTTCGGCCTTCCAGAATTACAAGTTGGGTTTGTTGATTTTAATGAAGAAGACGAAACCTTTGAGCGCTTGCATTATAAAGAGATGAAAAGTTATATACTTGAAGATAAAGAGTCTCAGGGAAGCAAGGAAGCATTGTGTGATAGATCGTACCACACATTATTTGAGAAAAACGAGTTTTATTGTATTTCAGATACAGAGCGGTATCATAAATTATATCCTAAAAACGTCTTATATAAAAAACTATTAGATCAAGGAATTAAAAGCGCCATTCTAGCGGCAGTTGTTCAAGATGGAAATCTTATAGGCTTGTTAGAGTTGGCTAGTTTTTCTCCTAGAAAACTTAATAGTATCAATGCAAATAAATTAAAAGACATCATGCCTTTTCTGGAAGATGCTGTTATTAGAGCAAAAAAAGCTAAAGAAAACGAGTTAGAGCTTATTATACAAGAAGAATGCACGTCCATACATACAAGTGTGCATTGGAAATTTAGAAAAGAAGCGAAGCGCTATTTAGCGGCGATGACGCAGAACAATCCGGTTATTTTTAGAGAGGTGGTTTTTGAGGATGTGTATCCTTTATATGGACAAATGGATATTAAAGGGTCTTCTACTGCCAGGAATAGTGCGACTGTTTTAGACCTGAAGCATCAACTTACTCGCATTGAATCAATTATCACAAACATCTCGAAAATAGAGAAGCTTCCTATTTATGATCAAATAAAGTTTCGGATAAAAACGTATTTGGAAGAGATGCTTGATGACTTGCAAGTAGACAGCGAGCGACAGGTGTTAATTTTTGTTCAAACAGAAATTATACCGCTCTTTGTTCATTTAAGAAAAAAGAATAAGGATCTAAAAACACTCATAGACGCTTATTATGAAGAAGTAGATCAAAGTACAGGACTTATTTATAAGCATCGTAAAGATTATGATGAAACGGTGATGATGATTAACAAGCGTATGGCCGCAATACTTGATAAGAAGCAAATTGAAGCCCAAAAAATGTATCCGCATTACTACGAACGTTATAAAACGGATGGAGTAGAGCATAGCCTCTACATAGGCGAATCTATAACTAAGAAAAACAGTTTTCATAAAGTGTACTTGTACAACCTTCGTTTATGGCAATTGCAAGCCATGTGCGAAATGGAGAACCAATATTATAAACTGAAAGAAAATATGGCGGTAGAGCTGGATGTGGCCTCTATGATTTTAGTTTTTAATACATCACTTTCATTACGATTTAGAATGGATGAAAAACGCTTTGACGTGGATGGCACTTACAATGCACGTTATGAAGTTGTAAAGAAAAGAGTAGACAAGGCAAATATAAAAGGTACAAATGAGCGCGCTACGCAAGCTGGAAAAATAACAATAATTTACTCGCAAGAAGAGGACGAGTTAGAATACAGAAGATACATAGGTTTCTTACAAACTATGAAGCAACTAGACGATGATCTAGAGTTGTTGGATCTCCAAGATTTACAAGGGGTTACAGGTCTAAAGGCTTTAAGAATAAGTGTTTTGTATTCTAAAGGAAAAGAAAATGCAAAAGAATACTACACCTATGAAGACCTAGTAGAAAGTATTAATGAGTAAAAAGATTAACCAGCAGTTTCGGTTACTATATTACTTACTTCTTTTACAGTTTGTTCACTAATCCCAAAAGATATAGCAAAGGCAAGAATAGATATCACAATCCCAATCACAAAGATAGTATAGGTAATTCGTAAAATGCGATATTTTCTGTCCAGCACTTTTCCTAGAAAATATAAATCTTTTGTGAGTGAAGAATACACATAGTCTTTATCTTTAATAAGCTCATCTATTGCCCATTGAAATTGGGAGAGTTCCATTTTGTGAAAGTTTCCGAAGAACGTTAGATTCACTGTTTTGTTCTCAACGTCCTCTTTGGTAAATTCACCTCTAGTCACGTTTGGTCTAGTGGCAATTACAGCAAGGACCATCGTTACAGTAGATGATACCACAAAAATAGCTGTTGGCCATACTAAAAACGGGTTCGTATCAAGTTTAGAAAGAAGGTTTGCAAGTACTACGGAAATAATAATGGCATTTACAGATAGTAAAATATTGGCTTTGGTGTCTGCTATATCACTTAGCTTAATGTGATTACGTAATGCAACACGGTAAAAAGTCTGTATGCCTCGTTCTGGACTATTATTTTTAGCCTCGGCCTTATACTGTGCTTTCATTCGCTCTTTCTTGAACGATTTTTTTTCTTTTTTCTTAGCTTTTAATAAGTTGGATAGGTTTTTTTCTTTATTAGATTGCCAGTTTTTTAATGCATATTTAGAATAGTATTGATGTTTTTTAGACAGCACTTCTATATTCTCATCACGCCATTCTGAAGCGGTATATTCTTTTACACCTTGTAAATGATACTCTTGTCTTAAAAAATCACTCGCCTCATCAAAATAGTCTTTGGCAAAATGCGATGCGTCTGCATCACGAATCATTTCTTCTAATCTTCCTTCTGGATGGCCTTTAAATTTGGTTGCCATAATACAGGCTGCGACCCCTTGAATAATATCATCAGCAATTTTTTGTTCTTTCAGAAAAGCAGTGGCAATGATCACCCCTTCTTCTTCATGACCTTCTTTAGTAACCGTATACCCCGTATCATGCAATAATGCAGCCAGTTGCAGAATGGTTGCATCTTTAACATTAATTTCAGAATTTTCAATTATTTCATTTATACTTTTGTATACGCGTTTAGAATGCGTATAGTTGTGGTAAGTAAAGGTGTTAGGCAGTTTTTCTTTAAAGAGATTTAAGATAAAATCATCTGCCTTTTGTACTATATCAGTCATAAGTTACTTAAATTGACAAACAATTTACAAAAAATACAACGGAGAGAATTTTCTGAAGTAGAAAATTAACACCATTATAACTTTTATTGTTTAGCGATCGGATTTCTATCCCATATTATCGGTACATGAAAAACAAAAATATACTTTTTCTATTTCTACTTTTTATGCTATCTGCCTGTGCTTCGTATGCACCTCAATATAAGAATGCCGAAGCCAATGTTTCTTTTCCAACCCACAAAGAAGTGGCTACGCAATTTTATTTAATAGGCGATGCAGGAAAGTCTCCTTTAGGCGGAATGAGTAAAGGGTTAATAGCTGCGAAAGCAGGAATAGCTGCGGATAATAATAAAAATGATTATGCCATTTATTTAGGAGATAACATTTACCCAGAAGGGATGCCAAGAAAGGGGGATGAAGAGCGCAAGTATGCTGAGAACCATCTTGATGGTCAATTAAAAACAGTTCAAGAATTTGCTGGTACAACTTATTTTATTCCAGGAAATCATGATTGGTATAATAACGGTTTAGAGGGATTGTCAAGAGAACAAGAATATTTGATAGAAAAGTCAGGCAATCCAGAAATTTTTCAACCTATGAATGGGTGTCCCTTGAAAAGTATTTCGGTGAATGATGATATTCAAATCATTATTATTGACAGCCAATGGTATCTAGAAGACTGGAACTCAGATCCAAATATTAATAAAAGTTGTGAGATTAAATCTCGTGAAAAGTTTTTTATTGAGATTGAATTAGAAATTAGAAAAAACAGGAACAAAACGATTCTGTTTGCCATGCACCACCCTATGTATACTCACGGAACTCACGGTGGTTATTATAGGCTCAGCAAACACTTATATCCATTTCAGAATAAAGTGCCCATGCCGCTCTTGGCATCACTTATCACTCAAGTGAGAACTCAAGGTGGTGTCTCAGTACAAGACAGATACAATGAGTTGTATAATAAGTTAATGATTAAACTTGGGGCAATTGCAAAAAAGCATCCTCGACTCATTTTTGCGTCAGGACACGAGCATTCCTTGCATCATATTGAGAAAGATGGGTTGATACAAATTCAATCTGGGAGTGCCTCAAAAGAGTCTGCTGGCGCCTTAGGCGATGGAGGCGAATTTAGTTATGGAGGGCATGGTTTTGCTGTGATGACTGTTTTTAAAGACGGATCTTCTTGGGTACGTTATTTTGGAGTAGAAGATGGGAGTACACCCAAACTACTTTTCGAAAAAGAAGTCTTTCCACCTCGAAAAAAAATAGAAACACCCAATCTACCTTATACATTTGAAAACGAAAAGACTACTCCTATTTATACCAATGATAGTATTACAGAACTGTCTTTTTTTAATACCGTTTGGGGATCTAAATATAAAGAAGTGTACACTACACCTGTAAGGGCAAAAGTGGCTTCACTAGATTCTTTGTTTGGTGGAGTGACGGTAATCAATGAAAATAGTACTTTAGACTATAAAGCACTGCAATTAAAAGACGCCAATGGTAATCTGTACCGAATGCGATCTTTAGTAAAAAATTCATTTAAGTTTAAAGAAAGGTTAAACAATAAAACAGCCATTACAGTAGATGAAGATGGCGAAACTAATAGTATTGAAAACTTAGATCCTACAGAACGCGACATTTCTTTTTATACCGCTTCGCATCCATATGGGGCCATGGCGCTACCAGTGCTCGCAAGTAAAATAGCTATTTTTCAAACAAAGCCCGTTTTGTATTATGTGCCTAAACAACATAAATTAGGGAGATATAATGACCTTTTTGGCGACCAGCTTTATTTGATCTCCCTGGAGCCAAACGAGAAAAGCGTTGGGGTTAGTGCCTTTAAATATCCCAATGATATAGAAACGACAGATGATATTTTAATTAAATTAAGAAAAAGTGGAAAGATTGGTGTTGATGAGCCTAACTATATTAAATCGCGACTTTTTGATATGCTTGTCGGAGATTGGGATCGTGAGCAGGACAGATGGCGCTGGGCAGAATATTACAATGCAGATAGTTTAAATGTATTTGTTCCCATCCCTAAAAATAGAGATGATGCCTTTGCAAGTTTTGAAGGCAATATTTTGGATGTGGCAAGCTCTATCTTCGGAAATACAACACAACGTCACACATATAGCGACAACCTAATAGATTTAAAATGGTTTAATAAGGAAGGAATCATTTTTGACCGGGCTTTACTGCATCGTGCTGGTAGAAACCAATGGAACTTTATAGCAAAACAAATTCAAACCGCATTGACAGATGAAGTTATTGATGAGGCTTTTAATGAAATACCACCCGAAGTTCGAGACGAGACCCTTTCAGAAATAAAAATGCATCTAAAAGCAAGAAGAGATAACCTTCTAAAAATTGCTGATCGTTATTATAACCTATTGGCAACCTTACAGAGTATTGAAGCCACAGATAAAGATGATAGTATTGAAGTGACAAGACTACCTGATGGTATAACGAGCGTGAAAATCTTTAGGAGTTATGAGGATCAATCCTCAAAAATGCTTGTAGAACGATTATTTAATAGTGACGATACAAAAGAACTCTGGATTTATGGGCTTGATGGCAACGACACTTTTATTCTAAAGAACGCCAATGAAAATGATACTAAAGGGAGGCTTGTTTTTATAAGATTAATAGGCGGTCATGGCAATGATGTGTTTGATATAAAAGAGGGTAAAAGAACAAAAGTATACGACCATGATTCCTTGGAGAATACGGTTTTGCAAAAAGATGATGCCAATTTTAGGATGACAGACATCTATGCTTTTAATACCTATGACTACCGTAAACAAATAGACAAAACGAATGATCTTTCTGGCGCGATGAGCTACAACCCTGACGATGGGATTAAAACAGGGTTACAATATTATTTTCAGAAAGACGGTTTTCAACGTAATCCTTTTAGTTTTAGGCATACATTTAATGGTGCTTATTATGGAGACACACATAGTTTTGATTTTAAATATTCTGGAGAGTATGCAAACATTAGAGATGCCAAAAACATTAATTACAGCTTATACGTAACTAGCCCGAACTATATAGAAAATTATTTTGGCTACGGAAATGAAACAAACAACACACAAGACCAGGAAGGTTATGATGCTAATCGCGTTAAAATACAAAAGATTAATGCCAGTGTGGGATTGTTAAAAAATAGCCCGTTTGGCAGTTTTTTTAAAACACAGTTGTCTTTTAAAACGTATAAAGTAACTGGTGATTTTTCTTTTAGCTTACCCACAACTAGTGAGTTTGAAATTGATGACACTAGTTTTTTTGGCTCTTACGAGGGTATTTATAGTTACCGGAGTTTTGATGATGCAACCAACCCTACCTTAGGGATGCTATTTGATTTTAATCCGGGTATCACAACTAATATCAAGGATATTGGCAGAACTTTTGGGTATTTAAACACAAGACTTGGCTTTTATAATTCTCTAACTACAAATAGTAAACTGGTTTTAAAAACAAATGTGAGTGGGCAGTTTAACTTCGGAAATAGGTTTGAGTTTTACCAAGGAGTGAAACTTGGTGGAGCAACGGGCTTAAGAGCATTTAGAGAAGAACGATTTACAGGTAAATCTGCCTTAGTTGGTAATGCAGATTTGAGATATAGCTTTGATGCTTTTAATGTAGGTCTCATTCCCTTACAAATAGGAATTTTTGGTGGTGCAGATTTAGGTCGTGTCTGGATACCAAGTAGGCTTTCAGAAAAATGGCATAATGGTTATGGTGGCGGTTTATGGATTAATGGCCCTGGCGGTTTACACGGGAATTTTAATGCCTTTACCACAACAGAAAGTACTCGAGTTACTTTTGGCCTTGGGTTTAAGTTTTAAAATATTGTTATTTAAATAAGCTCCAATGTAGGTCGTTTGGAAAAGGGAATTTTTTGCTTAGATCGATTCCAATTTAAAAACCAAAACCAAACCCTACTTGAACCTGGGCTCCTTCTGTACTAGTAAAATACCCTACATTTAACCCAAAGCTATTAAGACCGCTTACCCAAAGGCCGCCACCTTGAGAAGTGTGCCAAATGTCGCTATCCTCACTATCTAGCCAAACGCGCCCGTAATCAAAACCACCAAATATTCCATAATTAATAGGGATTACAGAGGTAACTATTTTACCTATCCTTAGGTTTAGATCACTGGTTTGATAGAGATAGGACGCTCCCGTAAATCGCTCATCACGAAAACCTCTTAAGCCATTAGTTCCGCCTATGCTTGGTGCATGGTAAAAGAAATATTCGTTACCAAAATTGGTTTTAGCCTCTACTAATGTGCTAAGAACAAGATTACCAGACGGAATTAGTTTTTGCTTCACACCCACTTGAGCACTCGCATACCCAAAGTTATAGTTTTCTAGTGCTATGTTGCTTTTGTACCCCAAAGTAGCTCCTAGATATAGTGCGCGAGTAGGGAAGTCTGCCGCATCTTGATTTTTATATTCTCCGGCTACCTCACCACCTATATAATTTTGACGTTCTAGAAGTCCTGTTTGGCCAAAATTAGTTTCACTAAATAACCTATCTGCGTCATCTTCTATTTCCCAAGATTCAAAAATACCTTTCACTTTAAAATGTTTAGATGCGATACCAATATCTCCAATTATTTGTTCTGTTCTAGCTCTGTTAAACTCTATGTCTACTGCGTCATCATCGTAAGTTGTTTCGTTACCAGCGCCAAAAAAGTTTTTAGCATATCCATTATTTGTTGTGTATACTCCAACTTCTAGATTCCAATTAGGAAATACATTTGCAAAAACTCCGTCATAGTCAAGCTCAATAGCATTTGTTTGCGTAAAGTAATTGAAACTTAAAGTATGTTGGTATCTAAAGGGGTTTCCGTTAAATCCATAGTTGGTATAGGTGTCGGTTGCACCAAAAAATAATCCATCATCTCTTCTAAAACCTATAGATGGAAGTATTATGTTATTGTTTTCTTTAAAGTATCTCCAGTGCCAGGTGTTTGTTTCATACCTATTTGTTAACTGTGTTGCTGGTTTTTTACCTTCAATAGTTATTTTTTCGTGTCTCCAATCATATACTTTTACTTTTTTGCAATTTTCTATTTCAAATTCATCTTTGCCATAACCACCTATGAGTCTTACTTTAATTTCTTTAGTACCTTCATTACCCTTTACAATAAAGGTGTCATTGTCGTCCAAGCCATAGAGCCATATCTCTTTTGTGTCTTTCTTATTAAAAGTTCTATTGTAGAATATTTTATTTGTTTCGTTTTTCAACTTGCGCTCAATGGTTACTTGGGTTATGCCGTCTGCCATTCTAGTGATAGTAAACAAATCATCCTTATTGGTCCCGTGAACGGAAACAATTTCATCCATCCGTTTTCCGTATGTCTGGGCAATAGATACGAGGTTTTTGAGTCTTCCTTTTAAATGATTTTTGATAGCATTAGCACTTTCATCTTGTACTTCAATAGGGATATTTTTAAATGCCTCTTCAATCAAGGCATCCGTCATATTATTTTGAATTGCTTCTGCCTCTTCCATCCAGACAGAATGGTCATATTTGTTAAGAATGGCTCGGTCTAGATTATTTCCTTCGCCATTAAACCACTTTATATTTGGTATCTCAGCATCATAAGATTGCCAGAAACGCACATCTGGCAATACCAATTGTATTAAAGGTATCGCAATACCATCAAATTTTGAAAAAGCCGCATCTCTATCTCGAGGAATGGGAATAAACCTAATGTCATCATCATTCACTTTATATTGTGCCCAGCGCCATTGGTCGTTATGCCTATCCCAGTCACCTATGAGCATATCAAAAATACGTGCGCGGATAAACGCTCTTTGGTCTAAACTATATTTTTCATCTTCTTTTAATTTTTCAAAAACATCTGTTGTGCTTTCAAACTGCTCGATCTTGCCTTTAACATCTGGGTTTGCTCTATTATATCCTTCAAAATCTTTTTGTTCGTTATTAGCTCTTTCTTCTATAAAGTATAATTGATCACCATATTCATTGCCCAAAAGTTCAAAACCTGGCTGTTTTGGTAAATAGTACAATTGTGTGTTTGCATGATTAACCTTTGCCGAAGCTGCCAGCGGATTAATCACTAACTGCATATATGGATGGGTCGTACTAAAGAAATCATAAATAGCTGTTTCTGCAAAACTACCTTTGTAGTTTTCTTCATTAAAAGCAAGTCCTTTTATTTTATAACGTAAAAATTTTAACGCATTCTTTTCTAGTCCACGCATGGCATACTCTCTGCCATCTGCATCTGCAAGTCTTGCAGAAAAGGACTGGTGACCTCCACCTTTTTGGGTAATAACGAGTGGTGATTCCATCTGTTCTAAGACACCCACCGGCGCTGTAACAGATCTGCCAAAGTACTCCCGGTATCTCTTTCCCCAAATAAAATTATAGATACCAGATTTATTTAGTTTTTCTTCATCATTGGTAATTGGGATTGTTTTTGTTCCTTCTGAAATATTAGGAGCATCAAACTTAGCTATATTTGGTGTTTTCAATGCTGCAGTAACGCTCATGGTCTTATGGTTATCCTCGGTAATAAATGAAACAGAGGAGCTACCATCGCTGTAATATTTCAGGACTGCAAAACCTTGTTGTCCTTGTGCAAATTGACCTTCATATTCTAAGATACCACCAGCGGCAGTAATATTATCTTTAGATCTGTGAACACCGGATGTATTTCCCATCGCACCACTAATTATTTGATGTACGCCGCCTCCTGTAAGGTATTGTAAGCTAGGGTCATGCCCAGATACGATAGTTACCCTGTCTAATTCTTGTGCAAATGCTGCAACTAAAATCCGGAGCTCATTGTAGCGATCAAAGTTTCCGAAGGCAGGGGAGAAGCCGCCTAGACCCCGATTATATTTCCCATTATTAAACACAGGATGATGCATTACAATCACTAAGTTTTTATTGCGAGCAGATTTAATGTAGCCTTCTAGTACTTCAGTAAATCTTCTGCGTGTTACAATATCAATACATTTTCTATTGATGTCTTCTACGCGGTCCCAGTCTGAGATATACCAATTAGAATCTACAAAAAGAACGGCGAGGTCATCATTAATATCATTATAGTCTAGCGGGCATACATTATTTGGACGTACAGAGGTTCGTTTTAAATCTTTATCTTTAATATAATTTTCTATCCATTCAATGTCTTTGGTCTTTTTACTGGACCATTCGTTTTCTCCTAGATTGAAAATTGTTTTCCCTTTAAAATCTTTTAAGATATTCAACTGAGACTCTAGTTGGTTTGCTCTTGAAGCTTTGCTATCTGTATCTTTATTTAGTATATCTCCTGTAAAAAGGAGCGTGCTCTTTTTTGGGGCCGAAGCTAATTCTGTTTGCAGTTTCTGTAGCACATTTTGAGAGACATTACCATTGCCCTGGCCGCCAGCGATAAAAAAGGTGTGGATTGCTTCTGGCGTTTGATTAATCAATTGTAATTCTGAGGATTGCTGCGTTTTTTTAGTTGCACAACTGGTAATAAGTATTGCTAATGCAAAGATGAAATATCGGTGAATGGTATATATTTTCATATTTAAACTCAATTTATGTAAAAGTAATGAAGCTTTGGCGGGTAAAAGAATGCTTTCAGAATATTTTAAAAGTGCTTTGCCTTAATTTTTTTTGATGCCCTAACAATTTTAAAAGGTGTTTTTTAGGAGTATTTATTCTTAAAAAATGCACGGATGAAGGATTTCAAAGTATTTATTGGCATTATCTTGCGATATCAACGACAAAACGCTGCTAATTATCGAAAGCAATGGCACATGTAAAAAGTGGTCTTAAAGGCAATAAACACGCTATTTAAACAATTATTAATATTGACTTATTTCTTCATAAGATTTTCTATATTTGCACAGATTTTTAAAGCCTATTTAAGGTAATAATAATCAGTATGTATTCATAAGAATTTATAAAAATGGTTACAAAGTATACTAGTATTAAAACGTTTTTCAGTTTTATCATTTTGTTTTTTATTACTGTAGCTTCGATTGATGCTCAATCACTTCCGAGTAATATAGATGGTATTAGTAATGATGAGTTACAAAGTTATTGGACACAAGCAAAGGCTCAGGGTTACACAATGGACCAGATTAAAGCGGTTGCTTCTAGTAAAGGTGTTTCTTCAGACCAGATAGCGGCTTTTGAAGAGCGTATATCTTCCATGGGTGCCTCTGCTGTTGGCGTACAAGGAGATCAAATAGATACAAACCTAGGAGTGTCAGACTCCAATTCATTTGGATTTACTGGTTCTGAGATATCCGCTCCATCTAATGACGACCCACTGTTTGGGTACGCCTTTTTTAATAACCAAAACATCACGTTTACACCTAACTTGAACTTAGCAACTCCAAGAAATTATGAATTAGGACCTGGAGATGAACTAGTTGTTAATGTTTGGGGTGCGGCAGAAAACACATATTCTTTATTTATTGATAGGGAGGGAGCATTACGCATTCCGAATGTAGGACCTGCATTTGTCAGTGGTATGTCTTTAGATGAGGCAACTACGGTAATTATTAATAAACTTAAACGGGTATATGGTGGCATTGATGCGCCTGCAAACAGCCCGTATAAGGTAAATATTAGTTTGAGTCTTGTTAATGCAAGATCTGTCCAGGTAAATATTATTGGGGAAGTTAAAGTGCCGGGTACCTATACCTTAAGTTCACTTTCTACGGTATTAAATGCTCTTTATGCTGCTGGAGGCCCTACAAAAGAAGGGACGTTTAGAGAAATAAAATTGGTTAGAAATGGCGAAGAAGTTTCTACTTTTGACGTGTATCAGTATTTAATTAATGGTTCTCAAAAAGGAAATAAAACGGTAAAAGATCAGGATGTTATTATTGTATCTCCTTATGAATCCCGGATATCTATTTCGGGTGCTGTGAAGCGACCTGGAATCTATGAGTTGTTGGATAACGAAGACTTTGGTGATCTTCTTAAATATGTAAGTGGCTTTAAGTCTACGGCATTTAAAGATCGCTTTATATTAAACAGAATTAAAGGAGATCGACGTATTTTAAAAGAAATTACATACAATAATATGTTAAGCGAAAAACTCCAATCTGGAGATCGTTTAACAGTAAATGGCATTATTGATGAATATGAAAATAAAATTACTATAAGTGGTGCTGTATATAGGCCAGGTGATTATCCTTACACAGAAGGGCTAACTATTAAAGATTTGGTTTTAAAAGCTTCAGGCCTTACAAGGACGGCTTTTCAAGATCGTGGGATCATCTATAGACGAAATTCTAAAATTGATAAATTTACAATGCAGTTTTCTCTAAGAGGCGCAATGAATGGAACAGAAAATTTCATTTTACAACCTAATGACGAAGTGCGAGTATTTGATGCAGACACTTTTCAGAGTGACTACACGGTTAGTATTACTGGTTCTGTAAGAAATCCAAATTCTTTCGAGTACTTTGATGGAATCACAATACAAGATTTAATACTTCGAGCGGGAGGTTTTACAGATTCTGCTAACAATCAAAAGATTGATATTTACAGATTCATTGGGGATGATGATTTTGAAACTTTATCAGAATCGATTACCGTTTCTGCAAGTGGACAATTTGATACCGAAACAAACGAACCCTATCTTTTAAAAGCAAAAGACCGAATTTCTGTAAGAAGTCTTAAGGGCTACAATGACCAAAAACAAGTGAGAATTGAGGGAGAGGTTAATTATCCTGGTGCTTATTTAGCGGAATTTAATGGGGAAAGAATATCTAGCTTTATTAAAAGAGCTGGTGGTTTATCTCCTTATGCTTTTGAACAAGGCGCAACATTAGTGCGTATTAATCCATTTTATAAAGATGATGCACAAGAGTTGACCACAGAGGTAGTAAATGAGAACACGGCCTCAAATTTAGCCCTCAATAATAAAAAAGAATTTAGAGTAGGTATCAACCTTTCTGAAATTTTAGGTAAAAATGGAGATGCTTCAAAATCTAATTTAGTTTTAAAAACTGGAGATAGAATTATTGTTCCTTCCATAAAAGAAACGATTAAGACAGAAGGCGAGTTGTTTATTCCTTCATTAATAAGATATGAAGACGATTGGACCTTAAAAGATTATATAGATAGGTCTGGTGGTTTTGGAGAAAAAGCCAAGAAGTCTAAGACCTATGTGGTCTATGCAAATGGAGATATACGCTCTACAAAACGCTTTTTGTTTTTCAAAAGCTATCCCGAAATTGAGCCTGGGGCAATTATTCTTGTTCCAAAGAAAATGCCAAAGGAGAGTTTATTCAGTTTAAAAGAAGCAATAAGTGCAGGTACCGGAGTTACTGCCCTAGCATTATTAATTGATAGATTGCTAGATAAATAGACTAGTATGAAAGACGATATTAAATTAGTTTTGAGTTATGTTAAAGCATTTTTTTTAAAGAAAAGATTCATTTACCTAACTGTTGGTTTCTTTATTTTAATAGGAATTTTCACAGCTATTTTTACACCTAAAAGCTATCAATCAAGCACCAGTTTTTTAACTCAAATGTCTAGTGATTCTGGAATGGGTAGTGGATTAAAAAGCATTGCAAGTTTAATAGGATTAAGTGTAGGTAAGAAAGCTGAATCTAAAGATTTACCTGTTTTCTTATACCCAAAAATAATGAATAGTCTCGAGTATCAACGTGAGATTATGCAAACTAAGATTAACGTTGCGGGATTAGATTCTAGTGTAACTTTAAAAGACTATTATACATCAATACAATCACCAGATGTGGTGACTACAGTGAAAAAATACACTTTAGGCTTACCAAGTCTAATACTTGCAAAATTTAGACCTAAGAGAGAAACATCAGGTGTACGAATAGATTCTCTTGAATATGTTTCTGCTGAAGAAATAATGCTCATAAATAAATTAAGAACCGATGTTATATTTGGTGTTGATGAGTTTGACGGGACCATAACGATTAGTGCTACAATGCCTGAGAATATTGCGGCAACACAAGTAACTGAAAACGCCAAAAACATATTGCAAAAGAAAATTATTGAGTATAGAATAGCAAAAGCTCAAGAGCGTTTTAAGTTTATTGATTCCCAATATAATGTAAAAAGAGATGAGTTTTTTGCTGCTCAGGGGGCATTAGCTAGATATTCTGATAGGAATATGTTTAATAACACTCGAACTTCTTTAGTAAGAAAACAACAATTAGAGAATGAATATAGCCTTGCTTATCAAGTGTATTCTGAGCTAGAAAGTCAACGTATTCGTGAGAGTATTAACCTAAATGAAGATACTCCTGTATTCACTACAATACAACCGGCAATTGTGCCATTAGAGCCATTAAATGGAAATCCAGTGGTTATTGTTTTAAAATTTATGGCTATAGGATTTATTGCTTCAATATTTTTATATGTAATCATATTAATGTGGAGGTTTTTAAAAAACATGTACAAGTCAATTTAACATAATCATCGCTGTGGAAATATTAAAAATTGCAATTACTGCTGCTATTAAAGCAGGAGAGAAAATAATGGAAATCTATACTACTGCAGACTTTAATATTGAGATTAAAGCTGATGATTCTCCTTTAACAATAGCAGATAGAGAAGCAAATGATGTTATCATGAGCTTTTTAAAAAATACATATCATCCTATAATTAGTGAAGAGAATAAACAAACTGATTATGGTACACGTAAAAAATGGGATTCTTGTTGGATCGTAGATCCATTAGATGGTACTAAAGAGTTTATCAAAAGAAATGGGGAGTTTACCGTAAATATCGCACTTGTTGAGAATAATATTCCGACTCTAGGTATCATTTATGTGCCAGTTACAAAAGTGCTCTATTTTACTAAGGATGGAAAATCATTTAAAATTACTTTATCTGATCTTTCTGTGTCTGTTGATGAAATTATCGCAAAATCTACTCAGATACATGTGGCTTCGTCAATAACAGAACCGGTTAAAATAGTTGGTAGTAGATCTCATTTAAATGAAGATACTCAAAACTTTATTGATGCTATTAAAAATGATAAAAATGTAGAGATTGTCTCTAAGGGGAGTTCTTTAAAGTTTTGTTTAGTGGCTGAAGGTACCGCTCATTACTATCCTAGATTTGCTCCTACTATGGAATGGGACACAGCAGCGGGACAAGCAATATGTCAGTGTGCCGGCGCTAAGGTGATTAATCAGGATACTCAGCAACCATTACTTTACAATCGCGAAAATTTATTGAATCCTTATTTTTTGGTTACTATATAAGATGAGCGAAGCAAAACAGGAGTCACATATTAGAAGTATTGTTAAGGGCATATCTTGGCGACTAGTTGCTACAGTTGATACGGTGCTTGTTGTGCTGTTAGTTACTTGCTTATTTGATGAATGTAGTTTAGAACTAGCGGGAATGATAGCTGGTGCAGAGTTTATCATAAAATTATTAATTTACTATGTTCACGAAAGAATATGGCAGAATTTTAGAAAAGATAAAGAAGTCACTCAAAAAAGAACATTAATAAAATCTCTTTCTTGGCGCGCTGTTGCAACTTCAACTACTTTTTTAATTTCTGGTTATATGTTAGATAGTTTTACAGAAATAGCCTTGTTTATAGCTGTTACAGAACTTTTTACTAAGTTCGTTTTATATTATTTTCATGAGCGACTTTGGTTGAAAATTCCTTTAGGGGATTTTAGAAAAAAATTTAAATAAATTTTGCTATGCAAGAAAATGTAATTCCGCACGACTTTTTAGTCAGTAAAGAAGACAGAGAAGGACTACTCAAACAGAAAGGCCTATTATTATGGTTTACAGGTTTGTCGGGTTCTGGAAAGTCTACGATAGCAAATGCAGTAGAGAAAATGCTGTTTGATAAAGGTTTTAAAACCTATGCGCTTGATGGCGATAATGTAAGGAAGGGTATCAATAATAATCTTACTTTTTCACCTGATGATAGGAAAGAAAATATAAGAAGAATAGCAGAGGTGGCTAATTTGATGCTTGATGCAGGACTATTGGTTACCGCCTCTTTTGTGTCACCCTATAAAATTGATAGAGAAAACATTAGAAATATTGTTGGAAACAATACCTTTGTTGAGATTTTTGTGAATACTCCTTTAGAAGAATGTGAAAGACGTGATGTAAAAGGATTATATGCAAAAGCGAGAAAAGGAGAAATCCTAAATTTTACTGGAATTAACGCTCCGTATGAGGCGCCAGAAAATCCAGATATTGAGATTGATACCACTGAAACTAGTATAACAGAAAGTGTGGATCTTGTATTTAACCTAATCGAAAATAAAATAAAATTACCTAATAATGAGTAAATATTACCTCAATTATCTTGATGAATTAGAGTCTGAAGCAATTTATATTTTGCGTGAAGTATGGGCTCAATTTGATAATCCAGTAATCATGTTTTCTGGAGGAAAAGACTCTATATTGTTAACACACTTAGCAAAAAAAGCATTTTTCCCTTCAAGAATACCTTTTCCATTAATGCACGTTGATACGGGGCATAACTTTCCTGAAACAATTCAATTTAGGGATGACCTTATTAAAGAGTTTGGTTGTCAACTTATTGTAGGTTCTGTACAGGAATCTATTGATCAAGGAAGAGTAGCCGAAGAAAAAGGTAAAAATGCAACGCGTAATGCTTTGCAAATTACTACGCTGCTTGATGCTATAGAAAGCAATAAGATTGATTGTGCCATAGGTGGAGGGCGTCGTGATGAAGAGAAAGCAAGAGCAAAAGAACGTTTCTTCTCGCACAGAGATGATTTTGGACAATGGAACCCAAAGAACCAACGACCAGAATTATGGAATATCTTAAATGGGAAACATTTTGAAGGAGAACACTTTAGAGCTTTCCCTATAAGTAACTGGACAGAGATGGATGTATGGAATTACATAAAACGTGAAAATATTGCTATACCGTCATTATATTTTGCACACGAACGTGAGGTGGTATGGAGAAGTGATTCTTGGATTCCAGTATCAGAATTTTTGATACTAGAAGAAGGAGAAAAGGTAGAAACTAAAAAGATACGTTTTAGAACCTTAGGAGATATTACCATTACAGGGGGTATGGAATCTGATGCCGATACTTTAGAGAAAATTGCTAATGAAGTCTCTACTATGCGTAAGACAGAACGTGGTAATAGAACAGATGATAAAAGATCTGAAAGTGCCATGGAAGACAGAAAACGCCAAGGTTATTTTTAACAGTACGTTTCCGAAGCAATAAAAAAAGATTAAAATTTTAAATACTAAGAATGCAACTAGATAATAATCAATTATTACGTTTTACAACCGCAGGTAGTGTAGATGACGGGAAGAGCACTTTAATAGGTAGATTACTTTATGATAGTAAATCTATTTTTGAGGATCAACTTGAGTCTATTGAAAATACAAGCGCAAAAAAGGGACACGAAGGGGTAGATTTAGCTTTGTTTACAGATGGATTAAAGGAAGAAAGAGAGCAAGGTATTACCATTGATGTTGCGTATAGATATTTTACTACACCTAAGCGTAAATTTATTATTGCAGATACTCCAGGTCATATTCAGTATACCAGAAATATGGTAACAGGAGCTTCTACTGCAAACGTGGCATTGATTCTAATAGATGCGCGTCACGGTGTTATTGAGCAAACAAGAAGACATGCTTTTATAGCTTCTTTATTACAGATACCTCATTTGATTGTGTGTATTAATAAAATGGATTTAGTTGATTTTTCTGAAGAAAGATACAATGAAATTATTGCTCAATTTGAAGAATTTTCCTCTAAGCTACTAGTAAAGGATATTAGGTTTTTACCTATTAGTGCTTTACTAGGCGATAATGTGGTTAATGCCTCTGAAAACATGAAATGGTTTAAAGGTGCACCAATGCTTCATACCCTAGAAACAATGCACATTAGTAGTGATATTAATAAAATAGATGCACGTTTTCCAGTACAAACTGTACTACGACCGCAACGTGATGGTTTTATTGATTACAGAGGGTATGCAGGTAGAGTAGCAAGTGGTATTTTTAGACCCGGAGATGAAGTTACGGTTATGCCGTCTGGATTTACATCAAAAATTAAATCTATTGATACTTTTGAGTCTACTGTAGATGAAGCATTTGCTCCTATGTCTGTTTCTATTACTTTAGAAGATGATATAGATGTGAGTAGGGGTGATATGATAGTTAGAAATAACAACAAGCCAGAACCTAAACAAGAATTTGATGCGATGCTTTGCTGGTTAAATAATGAAACAGCAAAACCTCGCGCTAAATACACAATTTGTCATACTTCTAATGACCAGAAGTCAATGATTAAAGAAGTACGTTATAAAGTAGACGTGAATAGCTACAATAGAATTGAAGATGATAAAGACCTTAACATGAACGATATTGCTCGTGTTACTATTAAAACAACAAGGCCTTTAATGATTGATGAATATCGGGATAATAGGGTGACTGGTAGTTTTATTTTAGTGGATGATGCAACCCACGAGACTGTTGCTGCTGGAATGATTTTATAGTTCTAAATTTTTATTTTTATTAATTGATACGATGAAGAATAAAAATTCTATAGTCATTTTAGGTTTTGGTCGCTCTGGTACTACTTGGATTTCAGATATAGTTTCTAAAATGCTAGGAGGACTTATTCTCTTTGAGCCTTTTCACCCTGCTGTTTACAATAAAGCGAAGGAAAGTTGCTATCATAATGCAACAAATCCAGATCTTTTAAAGGATATAAGTAAGCATACAGATATCTTTTTAGAAAAAGGGATAAAAGATAAATGGTTATTGAGAAACCATTTGTCGTCTAATCTTAATGAAGTAAGCGATTTTTTTGTTTCTGAAGTATGGAAAAATTGTGCTGTAATAGGCTATAAGTCCATTAGACAGAACTTTATGATCCCTTGGATATATGAGAATGTATCTTCAAAAATAGTTTATCTAAAGAGAGATATTCTTTCTGTTGTATCATCTTGTGTAAGAAGAAAACAGTTTTGGGAGGAGTTTGGATTTGATTTTCATGAAGAAAAATTTTTAAAAGAAACCTTGCAGAGTAGTAAGTATGCTTTTTTAAATACTGAAAAATTGACTTTATTATATTCTTCTTTAGACAAAGACTATCTTAAAATGGCCTTTATTTGGGTGGTTACACATATAATAGTTGAAAGAGAACTCACAGAAAAAAACATCCCGTTATTTCATTATAAGGATTTTTATATTAATCCTTATGAAGCTACCGCTCAACTTGCAGAATATCTAGAAGTAAATAAAACTAAAATACATCCATCCTATATTTTTACCCCGTCTATGTTAACCTTGCGTACTTTTCATAAAGAGGCAGATGATTTTTCTAGTGAGGAAGATTCTTTAGCTGTTTTCTGGAAAGATACGCTAGATGAAACAATGGTTTTAGAAATACTAAATATGGAAGAAGAGATTAATGCATTAACATCTTAGTGAAATACATTGATTGAAAAAAAATTATTAAAATCAGCATTTAAATGGCAGGTCTTAAACATAAGTCTTCAAGCTATTCTGCAATTTACTTTTATTTACATCAGCGCTCGTGTTTTACCTAAAGAGGTACATGGAGCTTTTGCAATTTTAAATGCCTTAATTTTTGTGATGACCATATCTTCTGAAGGAGGTGTAAGTTCTGCATTGATACAGCGCAAGACGGTAAACGATAAGCACGTTAGTATCGCGTTTTATATTACCGTACTCATAAGTACAGTATTATTTATCGCCATTTTCTTTACAGCAGGCTTTATTTCAGATTTTTATGATCAAAAAATCGCTGTAGATGAGATACGATGGGCTTCTTTTGTATTCGTGTTAATGGCTTTGGGTAAGGTGTCAGAATCATATTTAATTAAATATTTTAAGTATAAAGAGTTATTTATCTCTAAGAATGTGAGCTTCTTGATAGGTAATATTATTGGTGTCTATATTTTTGCAACATTAGGTTTTGGTATTTATGCATTGATTTACGGTTTTATAATCACTCAAAGTATCAATACTGGAATCTACTATTTCTTTTATAGACACTCCTTAAAATTTGATTGGGGTAAAAAGGAGTTTAATGAGTTATTTTACTTTGGGTCTAGTTTCACATTATTAAGAGTAGTAAATTATTTAAGCTCGCAAGTAGATAAACTACTTATAGGAAAGTTTTATTCGGTTACAGCACTTTCAATTTATGAGAAAGGGCAGTATATTTCAAAAATGCCTGCAAAATATGTAGGGAATACTATTGATTCGTTAATGTTCTCTGCATTTTCAAAAATAGAGGATACCGTTAAAAAAGGAAATTATTTTTTACTGATCTCCGCTGGGATATTGTTTTCTGGACTTTATTTTGCCTGTTTGTTTTTCTTTAATTCAGACCTTATTGTCTCTATTATACTTGGGGATAATTGGTTAGATACAGTGCCTTATTTGCAATTATTGTCTATTTCTATACCCGCTATTTTGTTAGCACGATTAGGAGATGTTGTTGTGCGTTCAGAAAATAAGATGTTTAAATCTTTACCAGTTAAACTAGCGTTTTTAATATTAATTATAGCTAGTATTTACGTCTTTAAAGATAGCGAGCTTCTTTTTGTAACTGCTGTAGTTGTTGGTTGTTATTGGCTTCACGGGGCTGCGATGTTCGTACTCTCTATAATTTTATTAAAGTCTAATCCATTAAAATTTATTAAACTCTATGCACTAATCTTAGTGTTAACCCTATTATTAATTCTGAAATATTCTAGTATTGATTTATTAGGGCTTTCTAATATATACAAGATAATATTCAATATTCTTACAGATCTTGTTTTATTATTGGGTGTTGGGTTGTTGTTCCGAAAAAACCCGTTTGTGATTAAAATCAAAAACGCGGTTTTAGACTTGCTCAAGAAAAAATTATAAGATGAATCAAAAAAAGAACTCTTTAATATATATAGCAGGATATGGGCGCAGTGGCTCAACATTACTATCAATGTTGTTAAATACAATACCAAACGTTTATAACTTAGGCGAACTTGATAATCTATTTACTGTAGATGAAGCAACATTATCAGAATTTTGGAAACAGAAAAAAGAATTGGCATTAGCTGGTAATGGCTTGAAAGAGAATTCTAAAGTTCGATTTTCAGGGATTAGCTGGTTTTTCAAAAAACAAAAGGGTGGCAATCTTTTTAAAAAATATTGGTCACCTGTTATGGCGGGTATTCATGAAGAGATTAACCCATTAGCGTTGATTGATGCATCAAAGACCACAAACGCTACCTTTATGAGGCCCTATTTCTACAACAGTATTGGTGATGGGGTAAAGGTGATACATTTGGTGCGTGATTTATCAGGAGTAGTTCAATCTTTCACAAAGGGGCAAAATTCTTCAAACTCTAAAGAGTTGAAAAAAGCTAAATTGGGAGGTGCATATAGAGCAATTTTTAACTGGACGGTAACTAATGTTTTAACTTCATTGTTCTACAAGCGTGTATTAGGAAAGAAAGATTATTACCTTTTATCGTACCACGATTTGATGAATGATTATGAGGGTGAAATGAATAAATTACTAAACTTTCTTGATTTAAAATCTAATAAAGAATTATTTCAGGATGACATTACTTTGCATAATGATATTAGTTTTTCTGGAAATAGAGTGCGATTAAATAAATCAGTAACCATAAAGCCTTACCCTAAAAGTAAAATCAATGGCTTTGTTGGAATTTTGATATCTTTGGCCTCTGGGTTTACTAAGCTTTTTGTACGTCATTAAACTAAATCATATCAATAATAATGGCACGGTTATTATACAATAATCTGCAAGAATATATGGATAGTTTTTTATTAAAGTATATCCTAAAATTAAATAATAAGTTTATGTGGAGAATTTTGTTTTTGTTTTTTACAATAACACTAAGTGCTCAAAGTAGCACTAATACGTGTTTATTGTCAATTAAAGATTATGGTGCCAAATTAGATGGTACAACAGATGATAGTAAAGCGATAATGTCTTCCTTAGCAGATTTAGGATATGCCTTTATCCCAAACGATAATGAAGGTGCGGTAATCAAAAAAACTATTATTTTAAGTAATGGTCAAAAAATATTTGGTTCGAGTAGAGCGAGTAAAATTATTAGTCGTGTTAATCCCGGTAATGCCGCAATTAAGATAAATGACATACCATTTTCTGGAGATGCACTCATTAATGATCTAACACTAGATATTAAAACAAATTCCATTGGTATTCATATCGTTGAAAGTAGAAATGTTTTTGTCGAGAATATATTTATAAATGGAAATAATAAATGCACTCAAGGAGTTATTATTGATGGTGGATTAGAGAAGGGAAGTGCCTGGAATCAAATGATAAAATATACGATTTTACGTTGTGATGTTGGTCTTGAAATTAGTTCTCGAACCAAAAGAAACTGGAGTAATCGTAACTATATAGGCTTTGGTATTATTCAATCTTGCAAAGTTGCAGTAAAATTAGATCGTGCAAATACGAATAAAATAGAGGCAAATCCTCAAGGTAGTGGTGTAGCATTTCAATTGATAAATTCGCACCACAATAGATTTGAGTCTTTCACCGAAAATTCTAGTTCATTTGATATTGAGATAGATAGCATATGTAGACAAAATACTTTTGTTGGAGAATTTTCGCCTTCAAAAATATCAGATAAAGGAAAGGATAACAATTTTTCTCTTTCTAAGAAAAGGACTAAAATGTACTATGATAGGGTAAACGATAATAAATAAAAGTATTAAACATGAAAAAAACATTGCACGTTGCAAATGTTGCAGTAATGATTCACACTTTTAGGTTTCAATTATTGTTAGCATTACAAAGAAAAGGATATGAGATTCACATTGCTGGTGCTTCAACAAATCCAGATTTAATAGCAGACTTTGAGAAGGCAGGATTTATTTTTCACGAGATACCTATAGAGAGAGGTCTTAACATTACTAACGCCATTAAGTGTACTCTAATGATGCGTAAGCTTATAAAAAAGCACAAGTTTGATATTGTGCACACAAACACTCCTACAGGAGGTATGATAGGCCGAATGGGAGCCTATTTAGGTGGTCAAAAGAAAATATATCATACTACAGCGGGTTTCTATTTTCACGAGAACATGAGTCCTAAGAAATATAAATTCTACAGTGGTATTGAAAAATATCTGGCAAAAAAGACACATATTTTATTTTCTCCTAATAAAGAAGATATTGCGACTTGTCACAAGCTCAATATCAAACCTAAAGACGAAATCGTGTATTGTGGTCCTTCTGGGGTTAAACTTGATAGATATAATATTTCAGAAAAAGAAAATAGTAGAACCCAGCTTTGTAAAGAATTAAAACTAACCGAAGATACATTTATCATAGGCTCAGTAGGTAGATTAGTCTGGGAAAAAGGTTTTAAAGAGTTTATTGATACGATGGCTCTTATTAATAAAACAAACAAGAAAACTGTGGCGGTATGTGTGGGACGAGGACCACAGGATCAAGAAATTCTTGATTACGCTAAATTAAAGGAGGTAAGTAACATTATCTTTGTTGGATTTACTCGTGAAGTTCCTAGATACCTCTTAGGTTTTGATCTTTTCCTTTTCCCATCACATAGAGAGGGTTTTCCAATAGCAACATTAGAGGCTATGGCAGCAGAAACTCCAGTAGTAGCTTTTGATATTAGAGGATGCAGAGAATCAATAGTAGAAGGGGAGACAGGATATATTGTGCCTTTTAAGGATACAATGACGATGCACAAAAGGGTTGTAGAACTAATAGATGATTCAGACTTACTATTTAAAATGGGAATACAAGGTAGGCAAAGAGTTATTGATAACTTCACAAAAGTACATCACGTAGAAAAACAACTCCCTTATTATTAATTAAGGGATACCTAGTATATTTAATTATCTTAAATAAAAACAGTGTTCCATGAGTGGATTTTTAACAAAACATAATATCGATTTACAGAGCACGACCTTGTTCTTGTTTTTCGTTTTTGTGCTGTTTATTACTCCTAATATACCAATGCCTTCTGGTGCCTTAGGTCCTATTGGCCCCATAACTTATATCTTACTTACAGGAATGTTTTTTGTTTTTACAAAAAAGTACAATCCTGAAATCACTAGAAGCAGATACTTTAGATATTACTTATTTCTATCTTTTATTATTATTTTATCGGATCTACTTAATTTGATGCTCTATAATTTTAGCACCGAGATTAAATTTTTAATGATTCGGGTACTAAACTTTTTTATAGTTCTAGTCTTTGCACAGATGATGATTGTACAAAACATGAAATCAGGTTTGTATGAAATCCATCCCTTTTTGCTCAAGGTTTTTGTTTGGAGTATTTATTTTATTGCAATCATACTTTTTGGACAAGCTTTAGGTATTATCACTTTTGGAGAGGTTTATCCAGGTAGAACCTATTTTGGTTTACCACTTCCATTTAATAAGCCTGTAGGGCTTACAGAGCTTAGTGACGGGAAGCTAGGGATTATTATAGCGCCTATTATTTTTCTGGCACTATTAGCAAAGAATAATAAAATAAGAATTATAAAGATGAAATGGCCATATTTTGTAACCGTGTTGTTTACACTTTTGCTATTTATAATGCAATCAAGAAGTGCGTATGTTGGGCTATTTACAGGGTTAATTGCATTTGTGTTACTCTACCCATCAAAAAAGGTGCGATACTTTTTTGTAGGAGGTGGAATTGTATTTTTACTCTTCTTATGGATAACAGGTATTCTTTCTTTTATTATTGGAGGTCTTGTAGGAGAAGGGATTTATGCTACTAACGTCAACTCTAGAAATATTGTTTTGTTTCACGCAATTGATATGTTTAAAGAGTCGCCAGTATGGGGGGTGGGTCACGCAGCGCTTGTGCTGCAGAATAGAATATACGATGACGTTTCTGGGTTAGGTTCGCATAATTTATTTGCAGATCAACTGGGAAGTGGGGGATTAATATCTTTCTTACCTTTTATGGCTATATTCTTTATGTTTTTTTATTATTCCCTAAAGCTTTACTTTATTGGTTTAAAACTAAATAAAATGAAACAAGTTGGTTTTGCAATTTGGTTAATAGCATCTATGATTTACATCATAACAGAGTTGTTCTTTTATAGAGGGTTCTATAATGAATATGTATGCTTGTTCTTTACATTTGGGATAATAGCTTGCTTAAATTATACTATTTTGCGTAAGGAACTAGATGAATTTAATTTAAAAGCCAAGCATTAATAACAGACTTATATACATAGAAGGATTAGTCTCTTAAAACATTATTTATGAATCGTTATTTTTTTGTTCCAGGTAATAAAATTCACAAAATCCCGTCGTTATCAAAATTTAATATTGATACTATTATCATTGATTTAGAAGACGCGGTAAAATTTTCTGAACGAGCTGAAATTGTAGCACAGTTGATAGCGCAAAAGGAGGCACTTCAACAACATTTTATCAGGGTGCCACTTCACTCAAGCGATGATAAAATGGACCTGACTATTTTAGAAAATCTTGTTCATGGTGGTTTTACTAATTTTGTTTTTCCGAAATTAGAAACAAAGAAAGATGTAACTATTTTGTTTGATACTTTTCCAGATGTAGCTTTTAAGGCTATACTGCTAGTAGAAACTCCTTCATTATTTTTTGATGCTAGAGAAGTATTGCTTACTTATAAAAAGTATTTTTGTGGTTTAGGTTTTGGTAGTCACGATATAATGACAGAGATTGGAGGGGCCCATACCTTGAAGAATTTAGAATACCCAAGAATGCAAATGCTATATTTAGCTAAAGCTTGTAAAGTTGAAGCTATAGATATAGCATCTATGGAACTTAAAAATGAATCCATTTTGCAAGAAGAAATTATTGATGGTTTCTCTAAGGGGTTTGATGCAAAACTCTTTATTCACCCTTGGCAGCTAGAAGTAGCAGATAATGCTCCTTTATACACTGATAAAGACCAAGAATGGGCACAAAATGTTTTAGAAGCATTGAGTACTGTAGCAAATGATGGCGAATTTAATCCAAGAATTATTAATGGTCAAATAATAGAGCGGCCTCATTTAAATAAAGCAAAAAAAATAATAAAATATTTTAAGAAATGAAACCAAGCAACTTAGGTAATTATTATGACGCGTTTGTAGTAGGAGAAACCGTTAAACACTCCTTGTCAAAAACAATATTTGAAAGTGACAACAACTTTTTTAGCTTACTTACTATGAATCATCATCCGGTTCATTTGAGTTTAGAACATGTTAAAGAGCATCAACACGGGCAAATTTTAGTAGTAGGAACACTAGTTTTTAGTATTGCCGTAGGTGTAACCGTTCCAGACATTAGTGGCAAAGCGATAGCAAATTTGGAGTATGAAAGTGTAAAGCATTTAGCTCCGGTTTTTATTAATGATACCATAAGGTCAGAAACTCAAATATTAGATAAATGGCTAACTAAATCAAATCCTAACCGAGGAATAGTATATGTAGAGACCATTGCCTACAACCAGAACGATATAGCGGTGTTATCGTTTAGAAGAAAAGTTTTAATTCCAAAAAATGCTTAATTATGAATGATTATTTATTTAGAAGCTTCTTATTTGTGCCAGCGCACATAGATAAATTATTAATAAGTGCAACAAAGGCGAAAGCAGATGCATTTCTATTTGATATAGAAGATTCTGTACAACCAGAGTATAATAAGCAAGTAGCTCGTGATAAACTGGTAGATTACATAAAAAGAGGGGATTTTGATAACGCTCCAGCCTTCGTAAGAGTTAATGATCGTGAAAGTGGTCATCTATTAAAAGATCTTATGTCATTAACCATTGATGGTATTGAAGGGTTTATGTACCCAAAATCTAAAAGAGGCGAAGACATTTATTTCTTTGATAAATTGTTAGAGACTATAGAATATGAAAAAGGTATCGCTATCGGTACATTTAAAATAATACCTCTTATTGAGACCACATCTGCTGTTTTACATGTAGAAGAAATTTGCAGAGCTTCACCTCGTGTGGTTGCTGTGGCTTATGGTTCAGAAGATTTTGTTTCAGATTTAGAAGGAATACACGATGAAGAACATCTTAGTCTTTTTATGCCTAGAGCTAAGATTGCTATGGCCGGTAGAGCAGTAGGTATTCCGCCTATAGACACCGTTCACGTTCGTGTAAAAGACCTTGAAGATCTTGAAGTAAACCTTAAACTTTCTAGAAAACTTGGCTTTGAAGGGATGATGGCGTTGCATCCTATGGAGTTACCTCTTATTCATCAATATTACAGTCCTTCAGATGAAGAAATAGCGCATTCAAAAGAGATTATTGAATCAGATATTAAAGCGCGAGAGAGTGGAGTAGGAGTTGCTATTATTAATGGGAAATTTATTGGTCCACCGTTCGTAGCAAAAGCAAATAAAATTTTGAAAAAAGACAGGCTTATTAAAAACAGGCATAAATAGTAAAAACAGATTATTTACTGTTTTCTGAAATAGTATAAATTCAGCACATTTTAGTTATATGAAAAAGAAGGTTATTATGATTGGGGGCATAGGTACTGCGGTTAATATCGCGGAACAAATGCAAAATGCGATAGATCACTTTGGTTTAAAGGACGAATTTTTAGGCTTTGCCTTTGATGATGAAAATTTTGGTGACGAGATAAATGGATTTCCTATTCTTAGTAAAACAAGAGAAGCATGGGATAAATATGGCAAGCATAACGATGTCTATTTTATGTATCAGTTATACCGCCCAGATAAAATTAAAGAACGTTCTGGATGGATACCCCAATTTAAGGTGCCTACAGAGCGATACTATAATTTTATCCACCCAACTGCAGTAATATGTAGGAGTGCAAAAATGGGTTATGGGAATGCAATACAAGCAGGTACAGTCTTAGGCTCAAACGTGCATATGGGAAATCACAATACATTTAATTCTAATGTATTGTATGGTCACGATACAAAAATGGGTGATCACAATTTTTTTGCAGGCCATTCTCTAATTGGTAGTAATATTAAAATGGGAAGTTTTGTGTTTCTAGGACTAAATGCAGCTTTAAACAATCAAATTACCGTAGGTGATAATGTTATGATTGGTATGGGATCTAACGTTATTAAGTCTTTAGAACCAAATCAATTAGTTATTGGTACACCTGCTAAATTTATTAAAGCCTTATAATCGTGTATAAACATTTTTTTAAGCGAGTTATAGACATAGCAATTTCAATAACGGTCTTGTTGGTTTTTAGTCCAATACTACTAGTGGTGAGCATTGTGCTATATATTAGTAATGATGGTGCCATATTTTTCACACAAACCAGAGTGGGAAAAAATGATACGTTGTTCAAGCTTGTTAAGTTCAAGTCAATGAATGATAAGAAAGATGAAAATGGAGAACTTTTAAAAGATGTAGAAAGACTAACTAAGTTTGGATTATTTATTAGAAAAACATCCTTAGACGAGTTGCCCCAAGTCTTCAATATACTTAAGGGTCAAATGAGTGTAGTAGGCCCAAGGCCTTTATTAGTAGAATATCTGCCTTATTATAATGAACATCATAAGCGCAGACACGAGGTTAAGCCAGGAATAACAGGGCTTGCACAAGTTAATGGACGTAATGGACTTACATTTGGTCAACGTTTTGATTATGATGTAGCCTACGTAGATAGCTTTAACTTTATAAAAGATGTGGTTATTTTATTCCAAACCTTTGCAAAGTTTTTTAAAAAGAGCGAAATTTCAATTGGTAGACCCATGTCAGAAGTTGATGATATTGGGATTACAAAGGGGCTAGCTTCTCATTATTTTAATACAGAGAAAGATGAAGAATAAAGAGTTTGGATCTTATTTTTCACTAGAAACTAATCAAAATTGGTTTGTAGATAGTAAAAATGAGCAACCTCTTATTAATGATGATATCGCCCTTTGCATCTCTGGGAGAACAGCCATATTTGGTATTCTTAAAATGGGAATTCTTAAAAATGGTTGGGAACGAGTGTATTTTCCACAGTATTATTGTCATGAGGTAGTAGATTTTCTTCAAGATCTGCCCATAGAGATTTGCTATTATAGCTTTAATCCATTTATGGATAACGACATCGGGCATGCTTTTATAGATGAGAAAACCAGTGTTATAGTTAACGTGGATTATTTTGGTATAACACATGTTCCTATTTCAAATATAAACAACGCCGTAATTATAGATGACATAACTTACTCTATACTTTCTTTTACCTCTAGTACTGCGGCATATTGTTTTGCTTCATTACGAAAAGAGTTACCAGTACCAGCCGGTGGGTTTTGTTTTAGCCCAGCGGGACACGAATTACCTAGTTTTGTGCACAGTGCTCAAGCAGATTCGCTTATTGAAAATAGCTTAATAGCTATGACGATGAAAAAAACTTACCTTGATGGGAACAAAGTGGATAAAGAAGAGTTTAGAAAACTATATGCTTTTTCTGAGGAGGGTTTTACAAATACAATGCTAGAGGATGGTGCCTTGCCTATAAAAGCCTTGCAAGTTCTTAAAAAACTTAATGTTTCAGAAATCATAAAACAGAAACACATAAATATCACACAAATATTAAATACGCTTTCTGATAACTTGACCCCTTTCTGTTTTAACAAAACATCTTCTGGCTTTGGCTTAGTCTTATATTTTGATGACAAAACTTTACGCGATAGTTTTAGACAAGCGTTGGTGCAAGCTAAAATTTACCCTGCCATATTATGGCCAGAACAGCGGCATAAAGAAAGTATAAAAAATGCAGATCAAATGCTTTTTGTGCACGTAGATTATCGCTACAATACAGATGATATTGATTACATTTGCACCACGCTAGAAACAATAGATTATGAAATTTGAAATACTAGATATTAATGCTCAAAAACAATTGTGGATTGATACTCTTAAAAAATGTAATAATTATGATTTTTATCATACTGCAACCTATCACAGTATTGAGGAGAATGAACACAGTTCTAGACTTTTTGTAGCCAGTGATGACTCTCAAACCCTAGCATTACCTTTGGTAATAAGAGAAATTGAAGGCACAGATTTTAGAGATGCTACATCGGTTTATGGGTATGCTGGTCCAGTTGCTTCGGAAGATATGAGTCAAATAAAGAGTATTCTTTTAGATTTCTTTAGACAAGAACTAAAAAGCTTTTTTACAGAACAAAATATTGTAAGTGTTTTTTCACGGTTACATCCACTTATTGATATCGGTGACTTTTTTAATGATTTTGGTCAAGAAGTACCGCTCAATAAAACAGTTTCTATTGATATTACATTGACGGTTGATGAACAACGCAGTAAATATAGAAAGTCCAATAAATATGAGATTAACCAATTAAAGAAAAAAGGTTTTGAGGTTATAGAAGCTACCAGCGATGCAGATATAGATGAGTTTATACAGATATATACTGAAAATATGGAACGGGTTATGGCCACCAAAAACTATTTCTTTAGTAAAGAATATTTTTATAACTTTCTTAAAAACGAAGAATTTAAAAATGTACTTCTTCTAGCTAAAAAAGATGAAACTACGGTAGCAGGTGCAATATTTACGGTTAGTAATGATATTATGCAATATCATCTCGCAGGAACCTCAGAGGCTTTCCTAAAAGAAACACCAATGAAACTTATTCTTGATCAAGCAAGATTAATAGCAAATGATTTAGATTTAAAATACCTGCATTTGGGAGGAGGAATAACAAGTAAAGATACGGATGGACTTTTTAGATTTAAGTCTGGATTTTCAGACAGTTTTTATAGATTTTCGGTATGGAACTATATACATAGCCAAGAACAGTATGACACCCTTGTAGCAAAGGTTAAAGCAGATCCAGAAAGTAGTTTTTTTCCTTTATATAGATCTGTATAAAAGATAGGATTTAATAAAGTTTAAATACAATCAAAATTGCAAAAACGAATCTTTGATATCGCCATTAGTTTAATAGGTTTACTATTAATATGGCCGTTTTTAATTTTGTTGGTATTGTCTAGTGCAATTGATACTGCGTCTTGGGGCGTCTTTATCCATAACCGAATAGGTAAAAATGCAAAATCTTTTAAAGTGTTTAAAATTAGAACACTTCATAAAAGAAGTGGTAAAATATCTTTCTTCGGAAATTTTATAAAAAAGCATAAGTTAGATGAACTACCGCAGCTAATTAATGTATTGTTGGGACAGATGAGTATGGTAGGACCAAGACCAGACGTGGCAGGATATTATGACCAGTTAGAGGGTGAGGCTAAGAGAATTCTTGATTTAAAACCAGGCATTACAAGCTTAGCCGCATTAAAATATTATGATGAAAATGAAACACTTTTAAATGCTGAAGATCCTATAGCATTTAATGATGAAACAATATTTCCAGATAAGGTAAAAATGAATTTGTATTACCATAACAATAATACTATATTAGGTGATATGAAGATTATTTATCAGACAATAATTAGAGTGATACTTAGAAATAGTTAAAATATATGGAAAAATCTAAAATTTACCTTTCTTCACCACATATGGGTGGTACAGAAGAAAAGTATGTGAAAGAAGCATTTGATACGAATTGGATAGCGCCATTGGGACCTAATGTAAATGGGTTTGAAGCGTCAATAGAGTCGTATCTTGGAGCATCTAAAAACGTAGCTGCCTTGTCTTCTGGAACTGCAGCAATACACCTAAGTTTAATTATATTAAATGTTAAACGAGGGGACGAGGTATTATGTCAATCTATGACTTTTTCTGCATCGGCTAATCCTATTTTGTATCAAGGAGCTACTCCAGTTTTTATAGATTCTGAAATGGATACTTGGAACATGTGCCCAGTTCAATTGGAAAAAGGAATTAAAAATAGAATGGATGCTGGAGTAAAGCCAAAAGCAATAATCATTGTGCATCTTTATGGAATGCCTTGTAATATTTCAGAACTAAAAAGAGTGGCAGATAGATACTCAATCCCAATCGTGGAAGACAGTGCAGAAGCATTGGGTAGTACATATAAAGGGGCTAAGTGCGGTACTTTTGGCGACTTTTCAATTTTATCATTTAATGGTAATAAGATAATTACAACCTCTGGCGGAGGCGCAATTGTATGTAAGAATGTTGATCTAAAAAATAAAGCAGTATTTCTGGCCACACAGGCTAGAGATCAAGCGCCTCATTATCAACATAGTGAGATAGGGTATAATTATAGAATGAGCAACATTACAGCAGGTATAGGTCGCGGTCAAATGGAGGTATTAGATAAGCACGTTGGATTAAGACGTGATATGAATGTGTTCTACCAAGATTTATTTGCAACAATAAAAGGCGTGATGGTTTTTAAAGAACCTTCAAGTGATTATTTCTCAAACCATTGGTTATCTTGCATTCTAATTGATGAAGCCATTGCTGGTTTTAACCGAGAAGATGTAAGGCTTGCATTAGAAGAAGAAAATATAGAAGCGAGACCATTATGGAAGCCAATGCATTTGCAGCCTATTTTCAAGAACTATGCTTACTTTGGTAATGGAGTATCTGATTCGTTATTTCGGGATGGCCTTTGTTTGCCATCTGGATCTAACTTAACTGAAGAAGATAGACTAAGGATTAGTGCAGCTATTATGAATATTATTAAAAAACAAACATTATAAACTTGGGAATTTCAGATAGAATAAAGAAAAAATTATACGAAGGGGATAATAAGCTCAGTCTTCTAGATCAACGATATCTCCCGAGATGGATCGTAGTTTTGATAGATTTGGCTCTACTTTTTATTTCGCAACTTATCGTTTATGCCATAATCGAAAATTCTCAGGTTAATTTTAAAGTCGAGATTTCACTTTTAGCACAATCTGCTATCGTCCTTGGAATTAACCTAATTTGGTTTGTCATATTAAAAACATATGCAGGTATCATAAGACATTCTACATTTACAGATGTATTTAAACTCGCATCTTCTTCGTTTGCCACCGCAGCAACCGTATTTATTCTAAGCACTCTTTATAATGCTCTTGCGGGAGATAAAGTATTTATTACCACATCAATAATACTGTACATGTTTATTTCCTTTACAATTTTATTATTGTTCAGGTTAGCGGTTAAAGAGTCATATATGTTTTTAAAGAATGCCGCAGCTGGTAGTTTTAAAAAGCGTGTCGCCATCTTAGGAATAGATGACTATACCATTTCATTGGCCCGAGCATTAAGCACAGAGAAAGAATCTACATTTAAGTTAATAGGATTTCTTACGAAACACTATAATTCTAAAAACTTAAAAATAATGGGAAAACCTGTTATTCCTGTATTAGATAGTATCACAGAGAGCATTAAAGATTATAATATAGAGGGAATTTTACTTACTGGTGATTATCTAAAAGGAGTCGAGAAAAATGAAGTGATTGAAGAATGTCTTGCAAATGGCTTAGAAATTTTTAATGTTCCTAGTTTAGAAAAATGGAATAAAAAAGAAGATATTAAGCAGCAAATAAAACCAATCCAGATTGAAGATCTATTAGAGCGAAACCCAATTAAAATAGACAATGATCTGATAAGAAGGGATATAGAAAATAGAACAATTTTAGTGACAGGAGGTGCAGGATCAATAGGTAGTGAGATTGTACGGCAAATAGCCAAATTTAAACCAAAATTACTTGTCATACTAGATCAGGCAGAATCTGCTTTACACGAATTAGAACTTTTTTTACTACAGAATCATCCTTCGTTACAGTTTATTACAGAGCTCGCTAACATAAGTAACATGTATCGATTAGAGATGTTGTTTAATAAATATCAATTTGAGATTGTCTATCACGCAGCAGCCTATAAACACGTTCCACTTATTGAAAGAAACCCACATGAAGCAATTTATGTTAATGTATTAGGTACCGTAAATTTAGCCGTGCTATCGGCTAGTAATAAAGTAGATAAGTTTGTGATGATTTCTACAGATAAAGCGGTAAATCCTACAAATGTTATGGGTGCTTCTAAGCGTGCCGCAGAAATGTATGTGCAATCATTGCAGCACAGTTCAAATAATTTAGGTACACGCTTTATTACAACTCGCTTCGGAAATGTGCTAGGTTCAAATGGATCTGTTATACCTCACTTTAGAAAGCAAATATCACAAGGAGGACCAGTAACCGTAACGCATAAGGATATTATTAGATATTTTATGACAATTCCTGAAGCTTGCCAGTTAGTTTTACAAGCAGGTACAATGGGCAATGGTGGTGAGATTTATGTTTTTGATATGGGGAAACCGGTGAAAATTTTAGATCTAGCAAAAAAGATGATTCAATTATCAGGATTAGAACCATATGAAGATATTGATATCAAAATTACAGGATTGAGGCCTGGTGAAAAACTATATGAGGAGCTAATAAGTGATAGCTCAACATCATTACCTACACACCACCCAAAAATTATGATTTCAAAAGTACCAACAGGTGAATTTGATACGGTAAAAGTAAAAGTAAAAGAGATTATTAAATACGCAACACGATATAACGATCATAACGTTGTAAAGCTTTTAAAAGAACTAGTTCCAGAATATAAAAGTGAAAATTCTAAATTTGAAAAACTAGACACTCCATCAAAGAACTAAACTAAATGAATCTTAAAGGAACATTAGCTATATTTTTTATTGCTGGGTTTATCAGTCAATTGGCATTTGCGCAAGAGATCGAAGTAAATGCAGATGCTACAATAACAGGATTTGTTTCTGGGGATGAAGCTTTGCCGTTCTGGTTATATTCAAATACTACAAGTAAAATAGATGCTAGCACAAACTATGCTGCAGATGCTGGATTAAATGCAAGCTATACCTTTAAAAACAATCACACCTTAGATGTTGGAGCAATACTTCAATACAACGATGGTCTTGACGCAGAAGTAAAGCGTAATGAATTATATGCAAAATACAGTACTCCATCATTCTCTATAACTGCTGGAGCTAAAGCAGAAGATGAATTACAATATGGTCTATCTACTAGTAATAAAAACTTTCAGATGTCTAGAAATGCTAGACCGTTTCCTGGTGTGAGTATTAAAACAGAAAAACCAATCGTACTATCAGAAAATTGGAGTTTTGAAGCAGAATTAGCACATTATGAGTTAAATGACGATCGTATTGTAGAAGGTTCGCGTGTACATCATAAAATGCTACAACTTAATTATAATGTAAACAAAGATCATCGTTTCTCGATTGCTATTCGTCATTACGCAATGTGGGGAGGTAAAAGTCAACTCACAGGCAACAAGCAGCCAACTAGACTTAGTGATTTTTTTAAAATATTTATTTCCCAAAGAGGAGACGAAGAAGCATCAAGCAATGATCAAAATAATGCTTTGGGTAACCATTTAGGGAGCTTTAACTTTGCCTATGATTTTAATACAGATGCGGGTAAGTTCTCTTTGTATCATAATCACCCTTTTGAAGATGGTTCTGGTAGTGGGTTTAAAAATTTTCCAGATGGTATCTGGGGCTTATACCTTGCACCAGATGATGTATGGGCGGTAAAAGGAATCTTATATGAGTTTGTTGAGACTAGTGATCAAAGTGGGGCCCTAGGGCGCTCTGGGAGAGATAATTATTTTAATAATAGAGTCTATAGATCAGGATGGACCTATGACGGAAACACGATTGGTATTCCTTTTATCGTGGTCCCTGGAAATACAAGAGTAACAGCGCATCATTTAGGTGTTTTTATGCAAGTGAAGCGTTTTGATATAGCAAGTAAAGTAAGTTATGTTGAGAATAAAGGAACTTATTTCACACCGTTCGATCCAACGCAAAAAGGGTATTATACCATGCTTAATACGACTTATAATACCCCTAAGTATGGGTCAATATCAATATTAACGGGATTTGATGCAATATCTTCAGTAAAAAATAAATACGGAATTGGTCTTCAATATTCTTATAAAATTGAATAGCAAAAAATGAAGCGTTAATTTGTCAAATCTAATCACATCAAAAACATTCATTGAGCACCCTTGTCCAAATATCCATACTACCTCATAAGCAAGAAGATTTAGACTACATTTTAGAGTTAGCTCTAGAAAAGGCTAAGATGAGACGCAAGGATATTATAGATTGGCGTATTCGTAAAAGATCCATAGACGCACGTAGAAAACCGGTAAAGCTCAACTTGCAAATAGCGTTTTATCATACAGAAGATGATAAGAAACCACCAAGCGAATTTATTTCCCAAAATGTAACAAATAGCCAAGAGGTAGCAATCATTGGTTCAGGACCTGCAGGTCTTTTTGCAGCCTTGAGAGCAGTAGAGGCGGGTTTAAAGCCCATTATCTTTGAACGAGGTAAAGATGTCAGAGAACGCCGCAGAGATCTTGCTGCGATTAACAAAGAACATATTGTCAATCCAGAATCTAATTATTGTTTTGGGGAAGGGGGAGCAGGCACTTACAGTGACGGTAAACTATATACTAGAAGTAAAAAAAGAGGGAACGTATTAAAATCACTAGAATGGTTTACTTTTTTTGGCGCAGATGAAGATATTTTAATTGAATCTCATCCACACATCGGTACCAATAAACTTCCAAAGATTATTTCGACCATGCGCGAAGCTATTATAGAAGCCGGGGGAGAAGTTCATTTTAATAGTAAACTTACCGATCTTAATATTTCCGACGGAAATATTAAGGGTATCACCATTAATGATTCTAAAGAATACGCTTTTGACAATGTGATACTAGCCACAGGTCATAGCGCACGAGACATCTTTTATTTGCTACATAAACATAATATTAAGATAGAAGCAAAGCCTTTTGCAATAGGAGTGAGGATAGAGCACCAGCAGGAGTTAATAGACTATATTCAATATCATGGAGACTGTGATAACTCGTTTTTGCCACCAGCGTCTTATGCCTTGGTAGAACAAGTTGAAGGGATGGGTGTGTATTCATTTTGTATGTGTCCTGGTGGAATAATCGCACCGTGTGCCACAGAACAAGAAGAAGTGGTAACAAATGGATGGAGTCCAAGTAAACGTAATAATCCTTATGCAAATTCTGGAATCGTAGTGAGCGTGTCGCCAGAAGATTTACCCAATTATACGCCAGGAGATCCTTTTGTTTGTTTAGACTTTCAGAAAAAAGTAGAGCGTGATTGTTGGGTCGCAGCTGGGAAAACTCAAAAGGTTCCGGCACAACGTATGCAGGATTTTATTGATGGAAAAGTATCAGAAGATTTTCCAAAAACATCTTACCAACCTGGTATAACGGCAGTAGATTTAAATAAAGTGTTACCAGATATAATAGCACGTCGTTTAAAGAAAGCTTTTATCGCTTTTGGTAAAAAGATGAGAGGTTACAACTCTAATGATGCTGTATTGCATGCGCCAGAAAGTAGAACTTCTTCGCCAGTCTCTATTCCTAGAGATACAATGACATTAGAGCATATAGAAGTTAAAGGCTTATACCCTTGTGGTGAAGGAGCAGGCTATGCTGGCGGGATAATATCTGCTGCCATAGATGGAATTAATTGTGTAGATGCGATTGCCTTAAAACTTGCTAATTCTAATCCAGAGTAGTCATTTGCGATACTATTTTTTTTAACATTTTATTCACTAATTCTCCTTTGCAATTAATGCCTTAGCTGCTCAAACTGCCTTATCTTTGTTTGAGTATTTTGTTATGATAGAAAAAATTATCTATATGTTTTTATGGAGTATTTCTCCTTTGGGCGAGGCCAAAGTAGGAATACCTTATGGCTTGGCTCCGTATGGGGATCCAGAACAAAAAATGAATATTTATTTAGTTTTCGGAATATGCTTTATTGCAAACATTTTAGTTTTCCCATTGATGATGTTCTTTTTAGAACGTATAAATAAATACCTAATGCAATGGCGATTTTATAGAAAAATTGCGATCAAATTGGCCTTAAGAGCGAAGTATGGTTCTAAAGAAAAAATAAAAAAATACGGATATTTCGGATTGATATTTTTTGTAGGCCTTCCTATTCCAGGGACTGGTGTCTATGTAGGGACCATGGCGACTTATATACTTAATCTAGATAGACAGAAGGCCTTTTGGGCTAATGCAGTAGGGATTTTCTTTTCTTCTGTTATTGTTTGGGGAGGTACAATTTTAGGAAAAGATTTAGTTCAACATTTATTTAGTTAGCATTTTTATCTTTTATCATCTCTTTAAGACGTTCTCTGCGAAGCTCCTTTTCACTCTTTACTTTGTTTTTCTTTTGAGCCATGAGCCTAGAATGCTTTGCCTTATTCTTTGTGTTTTTCTCTTTTCCTTTTTTACCCATTATACAACGGGGTAGCCATGAATATAAAAAGCAACAACATAACTAATAATAGAAATGACAACACCGAAAATGAGTAAGGTGTAGGTGAAATTTAATAGCCTAAATTTTTTATCAAGTACTTTTCCTAAAAAGTATAAATCTGTGGTCAGCATTTTATAAATTTCTGCTGTATCCTCCTGCATATACTTAACGGCCCACTCATAATCTGCAAGTTCCATTTTGTGAAAATTGCCAAAGAATGCTAAATTTACTTTATGCTCCTTTACCGCTTCTTTATCAAAAGCTCCTGTACTTAACTTTGGCATGGTCGTCATAATGGATAATATCATTGTCAAAACCATAAAAAACAAAAATATGGACATTGGTATTATAATATAACCGTCAAAGTCTGCTTTAAAAATTTTGGAACTACCAGTCAATACAGCAGAAATAATCAAAGCACAAACAGCCAGAATAATATTTGCCTTCCTGTCTGCAATAGCACTTAACTGAATATGATTACGTTCTGCGATCATATAAAAATTTTGGATTGCTTTTTCAGAATACTTCTCTGCTTCTAATGTAGTGACTTGCGACAAATTAAATTAGCTTTTGATTTTGAAGAATAAAGATACAATTGTTTTTCGAAGAATAGATGCAAATTACTTTGGTACGACAATTGTTAATATTATCACAATATTCACAATTAATACTATTGACATATGAAAAATTTTAGATCAAGTCCAGAAGTGAATGCAGGGAGTATGGCAGACATTGCATTCTTATTATTAATTTTCTTTTTAGTAAGTACCACAATTCCAAAAGATAAAGGAATTGCGAGGTCAATACCCAAAAAATGCCTCCCTGGCGAACCGTGCAGTATAGAAATGAACGAACGCAATATCTTATTAATAGCCGCAAATAATGCGGGAGAGTTGTTTGTAAATAAAGAACTAATGGAGTATAAAGACTTACAAAAAACAATCACAGACTTTATAGATAACAATGGCGACAATAGTTGTGGGTATTGCGATGGTGCAAAGGATAAAGAGGCTTCAGATAACCCTAATCTAGCCGCTATCTCTATAGATGTGCAAGCGACAGCACCTTATAGATACTTTATCACCATACAAGATGAAATTACTAAAAGCTATATGGTATTACGTACGCATTATGCAAAATCTACCTTTGATAAAACACTAGAAGAACTCACAGTAGCAGAGCTCAAAGAAGTAAAAGATGCCTATCCATTTAGGATTAGTGAGGCAAAGATTAATTAAAATTTAAAGTATAAAATACTTTGTCACATTGAGCTTGTCGAAGTGCATTCCAGAATAACTAAGCATTAATTGAACTTTGCTATAAGTTGTCCTTCGACAGGCTCAGGATGACAGTTATATTTTATAGATCTATCTATATTTTGTCACACTGAGCTTTTCGAAGAGCATTACCAAAACCAACGTCAAAAGACCAAAGTCAAACGATCACTTACTCCTGCCCATACTTACCAGAATAACGCTTCCATAATTCGGTCTGGTGTGTTTCTAAAGAAACCGCTCTACCATCAATGAATGCCTGAGTTAAAACGTTGGTTCTCATATCTAAAGCATCACCTTCACTTACAAAGAACGTAGCACTTTTACCTACTTCTAATGTTCCGTACATATCATCAATACCTAATATTTTTGCTGTGTTTCCAGTGATTAATTGTAAAGCAGTCTCTTTATCCATTCCTTGACCCACTACTTGACCTGCATAAAAAGGCAAGTTTCTGGTTTGAAAATTAGAGGCATCTGCATTTTGTAAACCAACTAATACGCCAGCGTCTGCTAATAACTTAGGCAATTTATAAGGCATATCATAGTCGTCATCTGCTCGTGATGGCAAGTTATGCGTGTGCTGCACAAGAACAGGGACATTATTTGTTTTTAAAAATCCTGTGATTTTATGCGCTTCGTAACCACCAATGATAACTACAGAAGAAACACCTGCTTCTTTAGCTGTAGTGACAGCATCTATAATTTCTTTTTCGCTATCTGCATAGATATATAATTTTTTATCACCGTTAAAAAGTCCTTGCATCGCTTTGTAAGCTTCATTTGCTACCGCCGTATTAGTATATGCCTTACTACTTAACATGTAATTTTTTATTTCAGAAACCTGCTTTGCATAATCCTTGTTAGGCGAATAACCACGGGGCTCACCAATCCACCAACGTCCGCGTCTAAAACTTCCTGGCCAATGTAAGTGAATACCATCATCCATTTTTATCGCTGCGTCTTCCCAGTTCCATGCGTCAAATTGAACAATGGTGCTTGATCCCGAAATACGACCGCCTTGTGGTGCAATCTGTCCTAGTAAAACGCCATTGGGGCGCAAACTTTCAATGACTTTACTTTCTGCATTGTAAGCGATGATACTCCTAATATTTGGAATGTATTCACCCAATTCATCCTCGTCATCACTGGCTCTCACGGCATTTACTTCTATAAGTCCTAATGATTTTGCTGGTGCGATAAAGCCAGGGTAAATGTGCTTACCTGTTCCATCAATCATTTTACCCGCCTTTCGGGTGCTTCCCTCGCCAATGGCTGTGATTTTGCCATCTTCAAAAATAAGATGCCCGTTGTTGATGACGTTCCCATTTCCGAGGTGATAGGTGCCACCATTTACAATGAGCACTTCACTTTGTGTATCGCCAGGTGTTTGTTGTGCCAATAGGGTAGTGGCTGCCATAAACACGAAAGCTGTTAGTATGTTATATATGATTTTCATATTTTGATATTTTAAAAAGACTGTTAATTACTTTAGTCTAGAATTTTTAGTTTAATATTCCGCTTCTAGAAACGCAGCGTTCTCACTTCTCATAGTGCAGCGGTTAATGTACGCTATCACAATGTAAATGAACCTTATCCTTTTTCATTGGTGCTCTTTTCTTGCCGCCTTTCCCGCCTTTATCTGTAAGCATCATATTAATAAGCTTAGTTCGTTCTTGCTTAATAGCGGCGCGTTTCACTTTGTCTTGCTCTAAATCAAAATAGGTGCGACCTTCAATAATAGTCTTCTCTGCTTTTGCATAAACAGATAAAGGATGATCTGTCCATAACACGAGATCTGCATCTTTACCTTCTTTGATACTACCCACACGATTATCAATGTGGAGTAATTTTGCAGGATTAATCGTTACCATCTTCCAAGCTTCTTCTTCACTCATTCCTCCATATTTAACCGTCTTTCCGGCCTCTTGGTTTAAACGTCTAGACATCTCTGCATCATCGCTATTAATAGCAGTGACAACACCTTGCTTTGCCATAATCGCGGCGTTGTAAGGGATCGCATCATTCACTTCATATTTATAAGCCCACCAATCACTAAAAGTAGATCCGCCTACTCCGTGCTCTACCATCTTGTCTGCTACCTTGTATCCTTCAAGAATGTGTGTAAACGTATTCACTCTAAAGTTAAAACGTTCTGCCACTTTCATTAACATATTGATCTCGCTTTGTACATAACTGTGGCAGCTAATGTAGCGTTCGCCATTTAGTATTTCGGCAATAACCTCCATCTCTTCGTCATATCTATAATTGCCCGTTTTTTTAGCGGCTTGATATTCTACCGCTCTATTAAAGTAGCTGACAAACATTTGTTCGACACCCATACGCGTCTGTGGGAAACGACTATAGCTCTCCCAGTTAGACTGCTTTACGTTTTCACCAAGGGCAAATTTGATAAACTTAGGGCTATTGTCATAGATCATATTTGCTGCTGGCTCGCCCCATTTCATTTTAATGATAGCAGAACGACCACCTATTGGATTTGCAGAACCGTGCAATATTTGAGCAGAAGTAACACCTCCTGCAAGATTGCGATAGATATCTACGTCTTCGTAATCTACCACATCTTCAATAGTTACCTCTGCAGTAGAGTTGTGTCCGGCCTCATTCACGGCTAACGTAGCGATATGCGTATGTTCATCTATCACACCTGCAGTCAAATGTTTTCCAGTGGCATCGATTACTGTAGCATCACCTACAGATAAATTTTCACCTATTTTAGTAATTTTCCCATTTTTAACAAGGACGTCCGTTTCTGCTAGAACACCAGCGTTTTCACCAGTCCAAACGGTAGCGTTTTTAAACAACATCGTTTGCTGTTTTGGTTGTGTCACATTTCCGTAGCCCACATTAGGGTAAGTAATGGGCATCATTTCTGGGGCTTCATTAGCATCTTTGTCTTTCTTTTCTTCTTCGGAAAAGCCATTGGTTTGTACTGCCGTGAAGTTGCTGTCATTTCCGTTAGGTAATAAAAGTCGCCCAGAAAAACTAGTGCCGTCCTTTGGAATAACACCTGTTGTTCTGTATACTTCTTTAGTTGTTTCATCTGTAAACGAAAGCGACATCCAGTTATCTGCATAAGTAAATTTTGAAGGAAATGAAATGGTATCCATTTTTACTTCAGACTTGGGCGAGGTAGCATCACCACTTATTTTTAGGTTGTAGGTTCTACCTGCGGCTGTCATCGTATAGTCACCTCTAATGTCCTTTTGGTTTTTATCATTTAAGACATTTTTTCTTCCTTGCACCCAATTTTCATGAATTACAGTTCCATTTTCAAATAAAGGGCCCGAAGTCACTAAAAAGTTGGCATAGCGACCATTCTGCAGCGAACCAATAAGCTCAGACTTGCCTAACAATCGAGCTGGTGTAGTGGTTAATGCTTCTAGCGCTTTTGTTTTATCATAACCATAAGTAAAGGCCTTTTCTAACATTTTTGAAAATGAGGCCGGTTTTTCTAGTTCGTGGGTTGTTAAGGCAAAGGCCACTCCATTATCACTTAGTATTTTAGGATTGCTTGGTGCTTGGTTCCACTCGCGCATATCTTCTAGCGATATGTAATTTGCCAAATAGGCATTACTTACATCAAACGCTTCTGGGAAGTTAATAGGTACTATATAGGACGCCTGCGTCGCTTTAATATCATTGATGTTCTCATATTCATCACCGCCACCTACAATAATGTATTGTTTGCTAAAAGCATCTCCTATTTTATCTGCACGTAGGTTATTGGTTTTGCTACCAGATTCAAAGATGAAGGGTAAGTTTTTATTGGTATTAAACGCCTCAATAGAGCGATCTTTTGTTTCGCTATTGCCATTGGCGTACCATTTTGCATCGTGATTAAACTGGCGTAACAAAGCCATCGCGCCCATTAAAGAAGTAGGGTAAGACTGTCTTGATGTTACACTCTTAGAAAACGAAAACAGCTGCGCAGCATCATCTTCTATAATACGATGTGCGTCACCATCGACATCATTAAGTGCCACTATCACAGAGGTACCTCTTGCAATACCGTCTGGTACGTGGGTGTTTACCACACCAAAGCCTACTGCACGCATTCCTTCTGCTTTTTTACTGCTATACTTAAATTGCTCCATAGCCCGTTGCTCTGGCATGATATGATCGTTCCAGTAAAATCCTTCGCGTCTAGTATCATATTGCGGCGAACGTCCATTACCACTAGCACGTTTTGGTTTTTCTACCCCAAAATTAGTATGCATATCTATAAAAGAAGGGTAAATGTATTTTCCTGCCACATTTTCTACCACTGTATTGTTGGGTATAGAAACGTTTGCGCCCACATTAACAACTTTCCCGTTTTTAAAAAGGATAGTTGCATTATTGAGTCGTTGCGTTGGAGTAACATAAATAGTGGCATTGGTCAAGGCAGTATATTGTGTTTCTGCTTGTTTTAAGCCACCATTTTCTGGAAAGTAGTCTTGCCCAAAAAGCAATGAACTACACACCAGTAAACTGAGAGTGAAGAATTTTTTCATAAAAAGTGCCAAGAGTGTGGCTGTATTTTGGTTATTAGCTGTGTAAATATAGGGGATTTATAAGGGAGTTGAAAGGGCTTTTGGGGTGGTGAAATGTTAAAGTTTAAGAGAAATTAAGCCCCATCTTAAGCAACGGTGTCTTTATGATGTCTATCCGTAATCTGAAATTATTATCCCTTTTCTTATGTAACCTGTCACCTAAGACCTCAGCCTTGTTTGATTTTTATTTCATTCCTATAATAGTCTTCAAGATACTCTTTGTCTTTTCTTGACTTTATTATGAGTAAGTCACTATCAACGTGTGTTTTATAAGTCATTATAAATTTAGTAGTACCACTTCTAGATCTTTCTGTAAATACTAAATGCGTAGCATCATATTTTTCAGTGATTAATTCTTCATTGGACACTTTTCCTTTAAAAAAATAAACAAGACTCATCCTTCCGGTCTCTTCATCTATATGTATTTCCTTATATTTTATTGACGAGGCATATCTATAAATCGCATAACCTACGCCAGCTAGAATCCCCATAACGAGTCCTGGAAACCAACCAATTAAATATAACAAAGGTATAAATACTACCACTGGAAGAACAATTAGCTCTTTCCATTGTACGGAAATTTTGTCAGACAGAATGTGCGTATGTCCTTTTTTGGTTATCCTAAAGTAATCTTCGTCTTGGTTCAAAATTATGGTTTTGTATTTTTTACATTGCAATTTGACGTGTGCATTATATGGGGTTATACCATTGATTTATTGCAATAGGTTGCTTTTTCAAAATCTCTAATATTAATTGAAATGATTGGGACGTTAGGGAATAGTAATTTCAACTCGGCAATAATGCGATCAGAAAGATTCTTTTTTTGAGCAACAGTTCGACCTTCCATAATGTTCGCGAAAATGTGAATAAAATCATCTGTGGTATTGCCGATATTGTAATATTCAAAAGGGTTGATTCTAACTTTGATATCTCCTTTGCTAAAAAGGGCTGTTGCATCTGCTGTATCATACACTTTCTGTATAATCTCTTTTGGTGATTTTATTTTTATGATATTTTCTGAGCAATCAATTACAAAATGTGGCATAAATAATTTTTAGTTTTGATTCAAACATTGGACACCCAATTATATAATAACAAGGTACGCATAATACACGAAAATTAGAACTGGAGATCAACACATATTAGCGCATGTTATCTTTTTACTTGCTGCTTCTGCAAAGCTATAATCTCCCCAACAGCCCTAGTGTAATTAAAAGGATTAGTCGCTTTTTTAATGGCCTTGTATACTTTTTGCGGGTTGTGTGTAGCCTGCGCAAAGAATTCCCAGAAACCCAACATCTTCATCTTGATAGGGGTAGGGCCAGAAAGCATCGCATCATACTGCTGGTAAATGGTATCGTGAAATTCTTTAAAAATCTCCCAACGGTTTTCTGGATGGTCTGCAGTGTCTGCTTTAATCATACTAGGCAAGAATGGATCTGCAATGAGACCACGACCCAACATAAAGTGTTCTATAGACGGGAAACGTTCACGCATCGCTTTAAATTGGTCTACCGTGGTGATATCGCCATTATAATATAGGGTATGTTTTGCAACATCAATACATTTCTGAAATGCCTCAAGATCAACACCACCTTTGTAAAGTTGTTTACCCAGTCTCGCGTGGATCGCGATATTTTTCAATGGGTATTTATCTAATATTTTAAAAGATTCTAATATTTCCGAAGAAGTCTCATAACCCAATCTCATTTTCATAGAGATCGTGACATCTGTCTCGCTATGCGCACGATCTAGAATATGATCTATTTTTTCTGTGTTACAGATGAGTCCAGAACCCATACCGCTTTTGGTCACCATCGGGTAGGGGCAGCCTAGATTCCAGTTGAGTTCTGTATAGCCTAAAGACTGAATGTATTTTATTACAAAAATAAAATGATCTGCATCTGCGGTCATCACTTGCGGGATTAGATGCAAACTTGTGTTTACTTCTGGGTTCAAATCTCGCTGGTAAGATCCCTTAATAATCATCTTCCTATTAAAACGAATGTAAGGCGCATAAAAGGTATCTATCCCACCAAAGTATTTTTGCTGTGCATTTCTAAAAGTAGCATCTGTAAAACCCTGTAAAGGGGAAGATAAGAGTTGGTAGGACATGGATAATTTTGAGCGTGTAAAGATAAATGATTCATGCATCTTGTGATTCGTTAATTATTATTTCAATAAAAATGTGGATGTAGACAGCTACGTATGATTTTTTAGGTCCATCTTTCATTTTTTAATAATGAATTCGGTAATTACAAGCTTTTAAAATGACTCAAATTATGACATTGAGAAAATATGATAAGATAAATTTTCATATTCACAATAAAGGTTCATTTGATTCAAAATTAGATGGTTAACTAACAATTATTGCTCAACTTTGCCTGCTTAAATCTTTAGATATGAGTAATGTTTTTATAAATGGGACGGGTTCTTATGCTCCCGAAAATATAGTAAAAAATAGTTTTTTTGAATCGGTTGGATCTTCAGATGCATGGATTCACAAGAACTTAGGGATTAAAGAACGTCGCATTTCTACCGGCGAAACTACTAGTGATTTAGCCTTTGAAGCAGGCAAGTTAGCCATTGCAGATGCTGGATTAAAACCTGAAGACATTGATCTTATCATTCTAGCTACAGCAACACCAGATAGACCCGCGCCTTCTTGTGCTTGTTTTGTGCAAGAAAAACTAGAAGCAACCAATGCGGTAGCTTTTGACATTTCTGCAGTATGCTCTGGAGCATTGTTTGCCACCGCTACGGCATCACAATTTATTAAATCTGGCATGTACAAACACGCATTAGTAATAGGAGCAGATACTTTTTCTAATATTACAGATTGGAAACGTCGCGACTCTGTTTTCTTTGGGGATGGAGCAGGAGCTATGGTGCTTTCGGCCACAGAAGAAGACAAAGGTTTTGTAGATTTTTTACTGCATACAGACGGAACGGGTAAAGAGCATTTTACCATACGCGCAGGAGGTTCAGAAATGAAAACTACCAATGAAACCATTAAAAACGGAGATCATTTTTTTAGTATGAATGGACAAGAAGTTTATAAAACGGCCACGGCTGTAGTTCCTAAATGTATTGAGACTTTATTAAAACGTAATGAAGTGAGTATAGATCAGGTAGAGGCCTTATTGCCGCATCAACCTAGTATTGGGATATTAAAATCTATCGCAGCACAAATTAATCTTCCTTTTGATAAAGTAAAAACAAATATGGATCGCTATGCAAATACTTCGGGCGGTACTATTCCTATTGTACTAGATGAAACCTTAAAAAATGAAACTTATAAAAGTGGTGACTATCTTTTATTTGCAGCTGTAGGGGCTGGTTGGACTTGGGGATCTGCATTATATAAGTGGTAAAATAATTCAAATAAAATTTAATAGTTAAGCATATGTTTAAAAATCAAACCTATTTAATAACTGGAATTGCAGATAAAAACTCCTTAGCCATGTATGTTGCTAAAGAGGTCATAAAAAACGGCGGTAGTGTCTTGTGCACTGGACTAGGAGTGAGCGAATTTCACAATAACCTTTCGGATCGAGCATCGTCTTTTTTAAATAAAAACTTTGAAGACTTTAAAGCTTCCATTACAGAAGAATTGGGCGATTATCGAACAGAAATTCTAGATGTAACCTTAGAAGAAAACGTTGAAGACTTTGCAAAGCGATTAAAAAACGACGGAGTGAAAATTAACGGTTTTTTGCACGCCATTGCCATGGATAAAACCATTCGTAACAAAGAAGTGAAACCCCTGCTAGATGTTACATTAGCAGAATACTGTGATACCATGGATGTTTCAGCATATTCATTAATTCGCTTATCTCATTATCTGCTCAAATATGATGTTTTGCAACCTGGTTCTTCTATATGTTCGCTAAGTTATATTGCTGCTGCAAAAGTGACTTTTCACCCGTACCGAAATATGAGTATAGCAAAAGCTGCATTAGAGCGTATCACTGTGGAGCTTGCTGATGAGTTAGGACGCAAGCATAACATTCGTGCTAATGCGGTCCGTTTTTCAACCTATATGGGTAGTAAAGCAGGTACAGCCACATTAACGGATGAGGATGTAGCTAAAAGTGAAAAAATGAGCCCGTTAGGAAATGCATCGCCACAAGATCTAGCAAATGAAGTGATTCATCTTTTTAGACCTAATGGTCGCATTACTGGTGAAATTAGGCACGTGGATGGCGGGTATCATATTACGGGGTAAAAAAGAAAATCCCAAACTCCAATGTGTTTTTTGGAATTTGGGGTTTTCTTTTTTTTTTGTAGTTTATTATTAATACGAATCATCGTGCACATTGGCCACAGCACGACCACTAGGATCATTCATATTCTTAAAACTTTCGTCCCAATCTAAAGCTACTTGGCTACTACAAGCCACACTAGGCACAGAAGGCACCGTCAAGGCAGCAGCATCACTCGGAAAATGTTCTTCAAATATAGTACGGTAATGAAACTCTTCTTTACTCGTTGGTGTTTGGATAGGGAAGCGGTATTTTGCGTTTTCCATCTGGTCATCACTTACAGCATCGTTTACCATTTCTTTTAAGGTATCAATCCAAGAATAGCCTACGCCGTCACTAAATTGTTCTTTCTGTCTCCACGCCACCTCGTGTGGTAACATATCACCAAAGGCTTCTCGCAATACCCACTTTTCCATGGCTTGTTTATCGGTTGGATTTTTACCTGCGATAATCATTTTATCTTTTGGGTTAAGCCGCATTGCTACGTCCATAAATTCTTTATCTAAAAAAGGCACTCGTCCTTCAATACCCCAAGAGGCCAAAGACTTGTTTGCACGCAAGCAATCGTACATATGTAGTTTGTCTAGTTTACGTACATTCTCTTCGTGAAATTCTTTATCATTAGGTGCCTTGTGAAAGTAAAGATAACCACCAAAAATCTCATCTGCGCCTTCTCCAGACAGTACCATTTTAATACCCATTGCTTTGATGGCTCGAGCGAGTAAAAACATAGGTGTAGAGGCACGTATGGTGGTGATATCATAGGTCTCTACGTGATAAATGACATCGCGTATGGCATCAATCCCTTCTTGAATAGTAAAATGAACGGCGTGATGCACGGTCCCTAAATGGTCCGCTACCTTTTTTGCTGCGGCAAGATCTGGCGATCCTTCTAAGCCAATGGCAAAAGAGTGTAATTGTGGGTACCAAGCACCTTCTTGATCTCCGCTTTCTATTCGTTTGTCAGCATATTTCTTGGCTAGGGCAGAGGTGATGCTTGAGTCTAAACCTCCAGAGAGTAATACGCCGTAAGGAACATCACTCATCAATTGTCTTTTTACAGCTGCGTCTAGGGCTTCTCGTAAATCGTCGAGGCTTGTTTCATTGTCTTTTACGTTATCATACTCCATCCAGTCACGCGTGTACCATTGCTTTAACTCACCATCACTACTGTGCAAGTAATGGCCAGGCGGGAAAAGTTCAATCTTTGTACAAAATCCTTCTAAAGCTTTTAACTCGCTCGCTACGTAAAATGTACCGTCTTTATCCCAACCCATATATAATGGAATGATACCCATATGGTCTCTTGCAATTAGGTATTCATTTTTTTCAACATCATACAATGCAAATCCAAATATGCCATTTAATTCGTCTAAAAATGAAGCACCTTTTTCTTGGTATAATGCAAGTATTACTTCGCAATCACTTTTAGTCTGGAAGTTGTATTTGCCTTCAAATTGCTTGCGCAGTTCCTTATGGTTATAAATTTCGCCATTAGCCGCTAATACTAGTTTTTTGTCCTCAGAAAACAAGGGTTGTTTACCAGAGGTTGGGTCTACAATCGCTAAACGCTCGTGAGCAAGAATTGCGCGCTTATTATCAAAAATACCGCTCCAATCTGGACCGCGATGTCTTAGGCTTTTTGCCATGGTTAATAATTGTGGTCGCAAATCTTCACTAGATTGCTTAAGGTCAAAGGCACATACAATTCCGCACATAATTTAATTCCCGCGAAGGCGGGAATCTCTTCCCGAGTCTTCAATTAAGGGCTCCATTTTTTAAGTTTATACTTGCACAAGAATAAGATAAATTCTATTCTAGCACTCGAGTTTTATTATTTTATAATTCCTATTTGTTGCGTACATGTTTCACAAAAAAACCGCCAAGTTTAAAAAACTTGGCGGCTATATATTAGGATACAAGTTTCTGTTACGTCTTGGCGTTATTATTATTTAAATTAGTATTGATAACAGATGTAAACATTACTTGATTTTTAACTTTAATGATAATCAAATATATAGTATTTATTTAAATAAACAAGAATATTTCTCTAGGTAGATTAAATTTATCTACAGGATTTCCATTGGTGTCAAAGTAGAGATAGGTAAGTAAACCCTCGGCATTTAAACGTACTCGATATATAAATTGCTGTGGATTTTCAAGATCAATTAACTCTGCAGCTTTTATTTTTGTCTGGTTATAATTCCTAAAACAGTATTCTTGAATATTCTCTGGCAGATCAAAACTATCTACAAAAAGGGAATAAGCGAGAAGATCTCCTTCTTCAGAATAATATGCATAATTGCCTAATCTTCCTTGTTTTTTGAACGTAGCCATATAGTAAGGCGTATCGTTTTGTACTTTTTTGTCCTTTTTATGGACCTTCCAGTTGGTTACAAATCCATTTCTAAACTGTTCTTTTTGAGCCTGAGCAACATTTTCAGGAACATCATTTGTATCTATGTTTTCTCTGTTAATATTACTGTATTGTGCAATGGCAACATGAGATAATAAAAATAAGCCTATTGTAATGTATAATGAATTTTTCATAACGTTTGTTTATGTAAAAGTACAGGAACAAAATAGTGTGGTTCGCTTATTGTGAATATATTAACTAGTAATAATAATTATGTTATTCATTAGAATAATTAATGCAAATCTAAATACTTCGGAAATAATGTACCTTTAGAATAGGAGCGTTTATGATAGAATAGTATTAATGTTAGCTTAAATACAATCCTTTTACAAGCTTGATATCTAAAGTTGTATTAAGTGTATAAAAATACGCCAATTGCCACTTTTGAGTTTGAATTGCTTGATTACTTGTAGCTACATCCCAATGAGAATATACTCTAAATCCTCTTTTTCCTTCTTTTTTATCTGTGGTGAGTATTCCTTTTTTAATGAGAATGGACCTCGGAAAAACAAATTGGCCTAGTTTGTCCTCAAACTTAACATTGACAATAAAGAAGTCTATAGTATCTGTATCATCAAATGGTGTGATAGGACCATTCTCATTTCGTTTCCAGAAGGTAACAAATTGCCCCGTTTTTTTTGGTGTGATCTTAGAAGATCTACTAATAATATGTAAACCGTTTAATTGAAACTGGCAAGCATCATATTCCTTACTTTCTTGGTCTGCAATGAACTCTGAAATTTTAAAACCACAGAAATTATAGACTTTGGCTTTGATTGATAAGAGTGTATGATCCATCTATGTTTACTGTTGGCTACAAATGTGCTTCGACAAGCTCAGCATGACTGTAAAAAGACTTAAATGTGATTAAGAACAATCACATTGAGCTTGTCAAAGTGCTTATAGAAGCCTCGATGTAGCTAAAAACTATTATCTCAATGCAGGATATTCCTCAGGATTCACCTCATGCATCATGGCATACACCTTTTCAAACACATCTTCTGTTGATGGTTTACTAAAGTAGTCACCGTCTGTTCCATATGCTGGTCTGTGTGGTTGTGCAGCTAAAGTTTGTGGTTTACTGTCTAGATATTGATAACCATCTTGATTATCTAAAATTTCAGAAAGAATATAAGCAGAAGCTCCTCCAGGTACATCTTCATCGATTACTAATAAACGGTTCGTTTTCTTAACGCTCTCTACCATCTGCTTGGTAAGGTCTAATGGCAAAAGTGATTGCACATCAATTACCTCTGCGTCAATACCTACTTGTTGAAGTTCTTTTGCGGCTTGCTCTACAATGCGTAGGGTACTTCCGTAAGATACTAATGTGATATCACTTCCTTCTTTTACCGTCTCAACTATACCTATTGGAGTTCTAAATTCGCCAAGGTTTGTAGGTAGTTTTTCTTTTAAACGGTATCCGTTAAGGCACTCAATAATAAGACCTGGTTCATCTGTTTCTAATAAGGTATTATAAAAACCAGCGGCTTTAGTCATATTTCTAGGAACCAAAATATACATACCACGTAAAAGGTGAATTAAACCACCCATCTGCGATCCACTATGCCAAATCCCTTCAAGTCTGTGACCACGAGTACGCACAATTAGTGGTGCTTTTTGTTGTCCTTTTGTTCTGTATTGCACCGTAACTAGATCATCACTCATAATCTGTAAGGCGTATAAAATATAATCTAGATACTGGATTTCTGCAATAGGACGTAGCCCTCTCATTGCCATTCCAATCCCTTGACCCAGAATAGTTGCTTCTCGAATACCGCAATCGCTCACACGCAGCTCGCCATATTTTTCTTGCATTCCTTCAAGCCCTTGATTTACATCACCAATTTCTCCCGCATCTTCCCCAAAAATTAATACTTCCGGGTGTTTATTAAAAATAGCATCAAAGTTATCGCGTAAAACCATACGTGCATCAACGTCTTCTGCATTATTATCGTAAGTTGCTTTTACTTCGGAAATATCTGTAGCTTTAACCTTTGCTTCACTATATAAATGACTGCTGTACTTAGGCTGAATCGTCTCGAAATAATTGTTTAACCAATCTTGAATTTGTCCTTTCTCTGAGGTGTTTTCTGAAACAACATAACGCAGAGCTTTGCGCACTGTAGAAGCAATTTTACCGCGATTAGGTTCTGCATCTGCCGCAAGATCATTTTTAAGCTTCTCAATAAAAACCTTATTACTGGAGCTCTCCGCAAGATTAGAAAGTAAGGTAAGTGCTTCTTTTTGTTCTCTTTGCTGAGGTGAAATAAAAGCTGTCCAGGCCGCTTTTTTACCTTCTCGCACTTGTTTTTTAATGTCTTTGTCAATGGCGTCCAATTCTTCTTCTGTAGCAAAATTGTTCTCTAACACCCATTTTCTAAATTGCACATTACAGTCATATTCGCGCTCCCAAGTTAATCTGTCTTGACTCTTATAACGTTCATGTGATCCAGAGGTTGAATGTCCTTGTGGTTGTGTTAATTCTTTTACGTGCACTAAAACAGGTACGTGTTCATCGCGTGCAATTTTCCCTGCTTTTTGGTATGCTTCGACAAGTGCTGCATAGTCCCAGCCAGTTACTTTAATAATTTCATATCCCTTTGCATTTTCATCACGCTGAAAGCCTTTGAGTACTTCAGAAATATTTTCTTTTGTTGTTTGGTGTTTTGCATGCACAGAAATCCCGTACTCATCATCCCAAACACTCATCACCATAGGCACTTGTAAAACACCAGCCGCATTTATGGTTTCCCAAAACAGGCCTTCACTTGTACTCGCGTTACCAATGGTTCCCCAAGCGACCTCGTTTCCTTTATCAGATAAATGGCTAAAATTCTCCAGCCCTTTAACTTGTCTAAAAATCTTTGAAGCTTGTGCAAGACCTAGCAATCGAGGCATTTGGCCTGCAGTAGGAGAGATGTCTGCACTACTATTTTTCTGTTGGGCCAGGTTTTTCCAGCTTCCGTCTTCGTTAATCGATTTTGTGGCAAAATGCCCACCCATCTGACGACCACTACTCATAGGGTCTGCACCCGCGTTGGTATCTCCATACAATCCGGCAAAAAACTGCTGAATGCTTAGTTCGCCAATGGCCATCATAAAAGTTTGATCGCGATAATATCCACTACGCCAGTCACCGTTTTTAAAAGCTTTAGCCCAAGCGAGTTGTGGTATTTCTTTTCCATCCCCAAAAATTCCGAATTTAGCTTTTCCGGTCAATACTTCACGACGTCCTAAAAGGCTACATTCTCTACTGGTAACAGCTAGTGTGTAATCTTTAATTACTTCAGATTTAAAGTCTTCAAAAGATAAGTTGGTATCGGTTTTTGGATCTGTTTGCATAAGTCGTTGTTAGAACTGCAAAAATAGGTAAAATAGCAGCTTTAAACAATGCTAAATTTTTGTAAAATTCGCAACATTTCCTAAGTAAAAATTATAATTATATAATTTAAGGGCGTATTTTAACAATTACAATACGAATCAATAATAGAAACGGGACTCCGTGTAATAATACATCAAACCAGTCTCTTAGGGTCATTCCTGCTGCACCGCCAGCAATCCATTTTAATTTTCCCCAGATATGTGGTTCTGGAAAAAATGGAGCGAGACCCAAGGTTAGACAGAGTAAAGTTACTAGTTTCCAGTTGTTTAGAGTGTCTTTCATCTTTTAGTTTCTATTTTTGCCAACATTTATTTTCTTTCAACGATGCGTTCTAAATCTGTGATCAATACCATTCTCTACTAAATAGCCTGAAAAGGGTACTTGGTGTGAGCGTAACAATAAAACGTATTTTTTGATCATAATTAGGTAAGCCAGGTTCCCAACCTAAGCTTGAGTACATAGGGAAGTATAGCTCAAAATAGTCGGCGACCAGGCTTAATCTTATACCAGAGTCAAAAACCGCTCGGGTTCCTTGATTTTTGTTGTTCACTAAACCAGCATCACCATAGGCAAATATCCATTTCCAGATATTGGTGCTTGCATTAACAGTAGTCATCCAGTTGTTTGCAAAGGCGGGTTCTAATTGTGATTTAAAGCCACCTTCTGCTACAATTAATTGCTGACTAAATAACCCATCGTCTTCACTACGCCCGTAGTAATTATAATCAAAAAGATAGTCTGTGGGGCGGTCTAAGGCAAAACTAAAAAAGTCGCCACGATTACGAGTTTCATTAAAAAGGAATGCCCCAGCAAAGGCTCTAATGTTAAGCTGTCTGTTGTTTAAAAATAGCTTACGGTAACTGAAGGTTGTAGAGATTTTACTAAAATTTGAAGACAGTTCATAATCTATATTTCCTCTAAAGTAGTTAATCAAGTTGGGATTAGAGTATACATACTTCAGGTTAAATACACTATAATTTGGATCCTGATTTGGGTCATTAGGATTCTCATCTCTAAAAACATTTATGTTTCTAATGTTGATAAACTGTTTTTCATTGTCGCGCAAATCATCATTTCTAAAAGCAAAGGTCATAAATGGAGTTACTCTTTTATAGAACAGGTCTTTGTTGTAAGAAAATCGATTACCTGAAATTCCCATTCTAATGGAGTAGGGCTTGTTCTCGTCGTATATTTTAGTGTAAATAAAGTTTCCACTTCCTACTACTGTTTTAGAACCAAAACCATATTGAGGTTCAAATTTGTATTGTATTGGTTTTTGCAGTAGTGTTTTATTATAAAATTTAAAACCTGTGGTTAATCCATCGTATAGGTTATACTCAAAAACTGGCATTACAAAGAGCTGGTTAAAGCGCTCGTCTTGTGCATCTTGAAATAGTCTAAACTGAATAGGTCGATTTAAAATGCCACCTATTTTTCTATAATTATTTCTATTATTTGTTTCTGGAATAATTTGCTCATAATTAAGAACAAATTTCTTTACATCCTTACGTTTAAAGGAGATTGTTGTAGTTGAATCAAATGGTTTTGTCCATTTTTTAATGAGAATCTCACCTTGTTTATCTAATGCATAGATAGAAACAGGCATGATATTATTGTGTTTGTTTTTTAAAGTAAGAGTTAACGAATCATCACTCTTTTTAACTTTGGAAATTTTAAAATCGACAAGTGTTCTTTTGTTTACAAACTCTTCAAAAAACCAATCTGTAGGCAAGTCTGTTGACGCATTCACCATTTCTTTAAAGGTGTCTGTTTTTGCAAGTTTTAACTTTTCTGAAGTAAAGAACTGTTTGATTATAAGGTCTAGTTTCTCTTTACCAATATAATCTGCAAGGTAAGAGAGACCTTCTGCACCATAATATCCCTGTGCGATATTCTGATTAAATTTTACTAATGAATCTTGTGGCGTAGCAAGCGATTGATGGAGGTTTTTTCGAGCCATATTTTGATACAATAGTGGATATTGATCATTAAACTCTAGGTCAGAAAGATGTGACCATTTTATCACCCAAAAGGTACTAAGATCTCCTATAATTTTTTGGTTTGGATAATAGCTGTCTACATATTCTTTTAATAAGTAAATGTGTATCGCGTCTTTAAGCCAATATTCTTCCCTTTCATTAAACAAGAGTGTGTTATTAAGATGGGTTCCGGTAATCGCCTTAAAATGCTCAAGATCAAACTCAAATCCATTAGGAAATGGACTTATAAAATCGGGTAACTGATTAAAACCGTACACAGGATTTCTCTTGTATTCTTGGTTAGAAATTAGTAGTTCTTTTTGAGGGAAATCTCCAAGTTTTTCATCAATAAAATGTACGATTCTGTCAATAAATAAAGCCCTATTTTCTGGAGCTAATTTAGCCTCTGGAAGGCTTGTGGTTATTGTTGCCTTATCCGTTTCATAACTATCAAAAGCTCGTGGATTCTGGTCTAGATGAATATTGAGTTTTACACGATTTTTTCCAAAGAGGATGCTTGTCTTAACACCAGATTTACGGGTCTCACCATCGTTGTTTAAATCTGAAAATAAAGTGTATTCTTCTGGGTAGCTAAAGCTAATGTGTACATCTGTTGGTAACGCAAATAAGTCGCCAAGGTCTTTATTACTGTACGTTTGCCAACTATCGTTTTTTAAAACGGCGGGTGAGATATACCAGTATCGTAAGTGATATTTACCTGAACGAGATACGCCAAAACGGGTAAATTTATCATCTGGCACTTTAATAATATAGGATAATGAAATGATCACCTTTTCTCCAGGTTGCAATGGTGTTTGTAGTGTGACTTTTAGAATGTCAGCTTCGTTACCTCGAGCCCAATTTAGGGGATTTCCGTTTTGGGTGCTAATACTTTTTATGGTTGTCTTACCTCGATCTTCGTCTTTTTCAAAATGAAAAAGACGCTCATAGTCTTCCGAAAATCTTGTGGCAAGTGGAGTGGTTTTACTGCTAAAGCTATTGGCCCAGTCGTTAAAATAGATTTCTGAGAGTGATTTTGTAGCTGAGTTTATAAAATGGACTTCTTGTGCGATCGTTATCTCGCGTGTATCTGTATTTAATGACGCGTGGATATTCATCTTTTGTTGTCCAAAAAAAGGAAGGCAAAAGAAAAGTAATATGAGGCAAGTAAATAGTCTAACCATCTATCGTTTTAAAAATTGCAAGGTTGGTAGGTTAATATCCTTAGAATTAATAAAATAGATTCCGGAGGCTAATGCAGACACATCAATGTTTTGTGTGTTGTTTGTGTTTAGATTATATGCGACTACCTGTTGTCCAAATGTGTTAGATAAGATAATGGTGTGATTCTCTCGTATTTCCGAAGAAAAAGAAAGCGTAATTTGATTTGCAATTAAATTACTTTCTAAATACCAGGTTGATGGTGCTTTATATGAAGTGCTACCCAGAATAAAAGTTTGGTCTGTTTGGAGTGTTAATACCACAGGAAGGTGATCACTGGTATTATAGAGACGGGTTCGTGTAATTTGTGAAAATTCTCCTGTGCACGTTGGGTCGTTGATGTCTAAGTTATAACAGTTACCATTGTTCCCATAGGCCTTATACGTATCTGCTACATATTGCAAACTTGGTGTGTTTAACATATTTTCTGATAGCAAAATAAAGTCAAAGCGGTCATCGAGACCACCACCAGCACCTGCTCCAAAACCCGCAGAACTAATTCGTGTACTTTGTGTATGAATACCAGAAAAGCTTTCATTATTATTCCAGTCACCTGGGCTATCAATTGGGTCCTTTAAAACTATCGCGTTACTAGGGTCTAAAAGCTCAATATACCCATCTTCATCTGCGTTATACATATTAAGATCTCCAGCAAAAATTACATTACTGTCTGATGGTAAAGTTGCTAGATGATCTGTAAACTCTGTGATCATTTCAAGTCTAATTGCTTCGTTTGTGCCACCATCACTAGACTTTAAATGAGCAATAAAAATATAAATGTCAATAGGATTGTTGACCATATCGACCGTTTTTAAACGAAGCACGTATTGGTTAATATCTCTTACAGTAGTAATAATTAAGTCTTGATCAATTAAGTCAAATTTTGAAGTTCGGTAGAATAAGTTTTGTTGTAATTCTCCATCACTAGATTGATTAGTTGCAAATGGAGCTGCACTATACGCATTCACGTTTCCGTTTAAAGAAAAATCTAGAATGTCATTACTGCCTTCATTTGTTTCTAGCTCACAAACCATAAAGATATCTGGACTATAGTCGGCTAAAATATTTTGTAAAATCTGTCTTCTATTGGCTGGTGATGCAGATGGATACTCTAATAAATTATAGAACATCGAGTTAATAGTCTCTTGACCAAAAGATGCAACAGAAATAAAAACCAATACGATTGTTAAGATGCTGTTCTTTAAATATTCTGAAATATTCATAGTTTAGAAGTTAGGACTATGATCTAGTTTAGTATAAAACTCGTCGAGTATAGCAAGGACTTCATCTTCGGTGTCCACCACATGAATAAGGTCTAAGTCACCTGGGCTTATATTGCCATTTTCCTCTAAAACGGTTTTCTTAATCCAGTCAATTAATCCAGACCAAAAATTCGTGCTCACTAGAATGATTGGAAACTTTGCTATTTTATGCGTTTGAATAAGTGTAAAGGCTTCAAAAAATTCATCGAGCGTTCCCATACCTCCTGGCATTACCACGAATCCTTGAGAATATTTAACAAACATTACTTTACGAACAAAAAAATAATCGAAATCTATACTTTTATCACTATCTATATATGGATTGTCGTGTTGCTCAAAAGGCAGGGTAATGTTTAAACCTACTGATGTCCCACCGGCAAGATGCGCTCCTTTATTACCCGCTTCCATAATACCAGGTCCACCTCCAGTAATGACCCCATAGCCGTGTTCGGTAATTTTTTTTGCAATACTTTCTGCTAGGAGATAGTATTTATGATCTGGTTTGGTACGAGCGGAGCCAAAAATAGAAACACAAGGCCCTATTTTACTCATTTTTTCATATCCATGAACAAACTCGCCCATGATCTTAAATATGGCCCAAGAGTCATTGGTTTTTACTTCGTTCCAATTCTTGTGATGTGTTTCGTTTCTCATATGTAATAGGTACTGCTTTTAGCAAAGATGCATGATAATTTAAAGATTTTAAGGCCTTTTAACTTTATTTAAAAGGAACAGAATAAACATAACCTAAACTAACTTCACTAAAATCTGCTTGTCCCAAATTAGCATTAATATGCGCGCCTAGGTAAACATTATGTGTAGGGTTCTTTTCTGTCCCTATAATGTAATATTTAAGTCCCATACGCGTAGAAATGAGTCGTTTAAGTTTGTAAAAACCATCTATCTCTCCTAATATTCTAAAAGTAACTTCGCCAACACCAGGATAGGATTCTGTAAAGCTATAACCAGAATTTATCAAGTAATCAATCGTAAAAAATGGCTTACTTATATTAAAGCCAAGCTCAATTTCCATACCAATATGGTTGAGTTGCATTTCGCCAATAGCAGAAACTCCTATTGCAGATGCGTTTATATATGGATGATCTGTTAAATACGAGTACTCGGGTATTAGGTCTTCACCAAGATTAATGTAATCGTAATAATGACGATAAAATTTATGAAAAACACCTATTCCAAATTTATAGGTTTTATTCACTATCAATCCAGCAGAAACGGAAGTAACGTGCACGGGCCTTTTATCATTTTGTACCTCAGTAAATGCATTCATTCCTAAACCTCGTCTCGCTGATACAAAAAAGTTTTTTGTATTGGCGAAGGACTTCCTTTCCAGAATCGGATCCATTTGGTTCTCTGGTGTGTATGCGAGTTCTGCACTTAAAGACAGTGTAAATGAATTTAATCCTTGATTTGGAGAACGAGTATGTCCATTAGACTGGTGATAATAGCCTATACCTAAGCGCCAGTTAGCCTTATCTTCAGGACTTAAATTATAAAATAGCATGGTACGATATGAAAAATTAAAATGCGTTGAAATTTTCTCATTGAATAAATTTTCATCAAGATCAAATACTTTATTAAAATATGCTGCACCAAAAGCAAGTTGTATTCCAAAATCTGAAGCGCCAAGTTGTAATTCAATATTTGGCATGAGCGAAACAGAATAGCCCAAAATATCATCCTGACCATACCTTGCAAAAGCAATACTAACACCTGTTTTAGGCTGTTTCAATCTATGGGCCCACTCATTTGGGTTTGTATTCTGGTATGACCCAAAGTTAAAAAACCAAGCCTGATGCAAACCAACATCAGGGAACCCTGTGTTTGTAATAGATGTTTTACCTATTGTATACTCTGGGGTGATAAAATTACTATAGCGTTCCTGCCCAAAACTCAGGCCAGAAGATAGCATTAGCGCTATAATTACAACAAGCCAATTCTTTTTTTCTGAAATATTAATCATTTAATACTTGGTTCAATTTTTTAGTAAATTTTTCTGCACCGCTGGCATTTAAATGATTTTCATTAATAAAATCGCGTGCTCTAAAGGTAAGGGTATCTTGCTCTGTAAATAAAATCTTCACATCTGGAAACTTTATTATAATGTCATTGAGTACGGAATCTCTTCTTTTTAAAATTTCGATATTACGTTTATTGAGATACGTTTTATACAAAGGCAAACAAGTGACCACCACATTCTTTTTGTTTGCTTGTGCGGTCTCTATCATTTCATAAAAAAAAGGAGTGTTTTGAGCAAAAATTGTTGGGCTCTCTTTTTCTCTTATAAGAAAATTACGCTTCGCTATTTTCTCTTCATTATATGCTAATCGACTAAATCCTCCATTATGGTTGTTCAATCTATAGCCAAAATCGTTGAACTCTGCGGGTGCTACTTTTCTAATATACTTGTCGACGAAGGCCTTTGAGTAAATGGAAGGACTTGATAAAAACACTAATTTATCTTTAAAATAGGTCTTGCGCTCAAATACGTTGACACCGTAATATTTTAAATAGACCGTGTTTTTCCAAAAATGCTTTCCATGATGCGGCAATTCTAGATGCGCATACGAAAGTTCGAAAACAATAGTTTCTAGATTAGGAAAACGATCCATGCTTTGTTGCATAATAAAATTATCCTCCTTATGATGTTGAGAAGTAGAACCATAATTAACAGTAAACTTGTCTAGATGTTCTGGGTTTACAGCTGATTGCATTTGCGACGAACCTAATACCATCACTTTAATGTCGTCCTGTTGGGTAGTTATTTGCTTCTTAATCTTTTCATAACTCATGGGTATGTTGAGAACACTCATTTCCAATAGCGCATAGCAAAGCACCACGGGTATAAAAAATACCGCGATCTGTTTTACCAAAGACAGGTGTCCTTTGCTAAAACTGAAAATAGATGAATTGCTCTTTTGGTCCTGCATACCTAAAAATAATAAAAATAAATATATAATAAACCGCCCATCGCAGAGGACGACTCATGTAATTCTCTAATTGATATAAGGGATGATTCTTAAATCTCGTAAAGATTTCAAGAATCATTAATAGAAACACTACGCAAATTTTAAACCCAATAACCAGAGAAAACTCTGGACTTGGGATAAAACTAAACACTCTCTTGTAAATTAAGAAGGCCTGATCAATATCTCGTGCTCTAAAAAAGACACTCGACCCAATAATAATGGCACTAGTGTATAAAAAATTAACCACAAATGGGACTCTATTTAATCCCTTTGTTAATGAATAGGTTTTTTTACCCAATTTTATTTCTATCCGTTCTACGATTATGAAAACGGCTTGTATTAATCCAAAGAACACAAAGGTCCAATTTGCACCATGCCAAAGGCCAATGAGCATCATCGTAATAAACAGCGCTATAGACTTCATATAATAGCTTCTGTTGGTGTTTTTTATAATTGGGCCATATACATAATCTGTAAACCACTTAGTTAGCGTTATATGCCATCTACGCCAGTATTCAGATACTGTTTTTGCTAGATAGGGGATATTAAAGTTTTTGCTTAGTTTAAAACCAAACAGTTTAGCGGTACCAATAGCAATATCACTATACCCAGAAAAGTCACAATAGAGCTGGAAAAAGAACAAGGTAGTGGCATAGAGTAATGTTAAGCTACCGTGGTCTTGAGGAGCTTCGTAGTAAGTGTTTACTACAAGCGCCACATTATCTGCGACTACAATTTTTTTAAATAAACCCCAGAGTATTTGACGTAAACCGTCTTTTGTGTTTTGCAGGTTGAAATTCCTCTTTTTTTCAAATTGTCCTAATAACTCGCGAGCCCTTTCTATTGGTCCTGCAACTAACTGCGGGAAGAAACTAACAAAACATAAAAACTCTAATAAATTGTTTGTGGCTTTGCTTCGACCACGATACACATCAATGGTGTAACTCATGGTCTGGAAGGTATAGAAGCTTAAGCCTACAGGGATAATTACTTTAATAAAATGATAGCCTTGCTCTGGTATTTCCGTAGAAAATAGCGAAGCCATATTATCAATAAAGAAGTTGAAATACTTAAAAACGAACAAAATCCCTAAATTCCAAAAGATACTGAACCATAACCAGCCTTTCTTAGCACCTTTACTAGCTGTTTTTTCTATGGCCTTACCTGCATAAAAATCGATTAGCGAACTGGCTACAATGAGAAGTAAAAATCGCCAATCCCATAAACCATAAAAGAAGTAGCTGGATGTGACTAGTAAAACATTCTGAAATGTTCTTCGTTCACGCCCTATCGTCCAGTAGAGTACATAGACGACAATCAAGAATACTCCAAAATCGAAGGAATTAAATAGCACAGTTTTATTTTGAAAAGTTCAAATATAAAAAAAGGCTACCGAATGGTAGCCTTTCAAATTTTATTTAATTTTTAATTACCTTCCTGAAACTACAATTTTATCTATTGCAACATCTTCATCACCGTCCATATTATTAGCACCATTGCTAGAAATATTTCGGCGAAAGCCAAAAACAATTATTTAATCAAAATAACTAAACGTGTCTCCGTCTTTCATATTTAAGAGTGTTTCATAAATAAGTTTAATCACATTCTCTACATCATCTCTATGCACCATTTCTACAGTGGTATGCATATAACGTAATGGTAAAGAAATTAGAGCAGAGGCAACACCGCTGCCACTATACGCAAAAGCATCTGTATCTGTACCGGTAGCACGCGAAAGTGCTGCACGCTGAAAAGGTATTTTTTTAGCCTCGGCAGTATCTGTAATTAGATCACGTAATTTTTGCTGCACCGCTGGAGCATAAGCAATTACAGGACCGGCGCCTATTTCTGCCTTTCCTTGCTTTTTCATATCGATCATCGGGGTAGTGGTATCGTGGGTAACATCTGTAACTATGGCCACATTAGGTTTAATACGTTCTGCAATCATTTGCGCACCACGCAGACCAATCTCTTCTTGTACAGAGTTTGTAATGTAAAGACCAAACGGTAATTTCTTTTTATTCTCTTTTAATAGGCGAGCTACTTCGGCAATCATAAAACCTCCCATGCGGTTGTCTAGTGCGCGACACACAAACTTGTCTCCATTTAAGATATGAAATTCGTCAGGATACGTGATCACGCACCCTACGTGAACACCCATTTTTTCTACTTCATCTTTATCTTTTGCTCCTACATCAATAAATATATTGCTTGGCTTAGGAGCTTCTTCTTTTGCTTTATTTCTAGTGTGAATTGCTGGCCATCCAAAAACGCCCTTAACGATACCTTTTTTTGTATGAATATTTACCACCTTAGAAGGTGCAATCTGGTGATCACTACCTCCGTTTCGCACGACATAGATAAGTCCATTATCACTTATATAATTTACATACCAAGAGATTTCATCTGCGTGGCCTTCAATAACAACTTTATATTTAGCCTTAGGATTAATCACACCAACAGCTGTACCATAAGTGTCAGTAATAAACTCATCTACATATGGTTTCAAGTATTCCATCCATATTTTCTGTCCGTCCCATTCATATCCAGTAGGGGCGGCGTTATTAAGATAGTCTTCAAGAAATGAAAGCGATTTTTTATTCAATATTGTTTTGGCCATTTGACTTTATTTTATGTTTTTCTCAAAATTAGGGATTTATTAGAAGTCTGCCCCATACAATTTATTTAATTTTGGAACGATTTTAGAAGTAGTCCTATTATGAAGCATAAAATAAAGTGAAACATATATTTAAATACATATTATTTGGTGCAATTATGCTTTCAAGCCTTTCTATTTGGGCCCAGAAACGCAAAGAATACCTAGAAAAAAAAGTAGATAGTACAGAGACCTTTTATTATATCATTAAGGGAGATACAATTCCGCGGGAGTTTATTGATCTGGAAGAAGTTATTTTACTGAATAAGCTTTCCTTTAATAGTACAGAAGATCGCAGGCGGTATTTAATTCTGCGTAGAAAAACACGAAAGGTATATCCTTATGCTAAGCTCGCATCAGAAAGATTAAATACCATGTACGCAAGATTAGATAGTATAGAGAATAAAAGAGATAGAAAAAAGTATACAAAACGCATCCAGAAGTATATTGAAGAAGAATTTTCAGAAAAACTTAAAAAACTCACTCGTACAGAAGGGCAAATACTTGTTAAGTTAATACATAGGCAAACGGGTATCACTGCATTTGACCTTGTAAAAGACCTACGCACAGGTTGGAGAGCTTTCTGGTATAACACTACAGCTAATGTATTTGACATATCAATAAAGGAAGAGTACCAGCCCTTCGATGTAAAAGAAGATTATCTAATTGAAGATATTTTAGAACGTAGTTTCCAAAATAACCGTCTTGATCGCCAAAAACCAGCCTTTCCAATAGATTATTTCGAGCTTACCAGTCATTGGAATAAAAAGACCAAATAGTTTTCCTTCCATATATTTGTGCAGTTGTTTAGAAAGCAGTACTTTAGATGTTCGCTCTTTAATTTTTAACCGATCAATTTCATTTCATTTTTTTGATAATGGTGTTTCATTTTACCGAAAAAGGCAAAATGATCAAGCTTTCCGCTGTATCTTTTTTGCTAAAAAAAGCAAAAAAGGATGCCGCATCAATCTTTAACACAAAAAAAATTACCTCCTAATTATAAGGTAGGCAAGGGATTGTGAAAAAAGATAGAATTGTAGTTAAAAATTATCATTTTTTATTTGGTAGTAATATTTAAACAGTAGTATATTTGCAGCCGCTTAGAAAAGCAATTATAATTAATTTTCGACTAGGCAAAAAGTTCATTAAAATATTTTTTTGAAATTATTTTTAAAAGGTGTTGCTGGTTAAAAAAACAGTATTATATTTGCAGCCGC
>CALIAF010000017.1 GCA_938041335.1 uncultured Ulvibacter sp.
AAAATACTATCATCTGCATTTTTTAATGCAGTTACTCCAGATAAAGCAGCATTTGCTTTATTTGTAACTTCACATTCAAAATCGCTAAATTCTTCTTTTTTATCTACTCTTTTATATACTGTATACTGAGATAAATCATTACTATATGGCTCAATAAAAGAAGCTGCTTTATCTGAAGATAAACGCATACTTTGTAACCCTAAAGGTGATACGCTAAAACGAATTCTATCCGAAGCATTGTCTACACCTTGTCCAGCATAAGATTTTATTCCTGGATATTTAGCCTCTAAATCTGGATGCATAACAGACGCTTCCATAATGCGGTAACGTTCAAATGTTCCTTCAGAATTTGGGAAAGAAATTACAACATTAGATTGACCACTAAATTCTCCTCTTTTGGGAACATTAGATAATTGTTGTTTTAATTTTTGAATGTTAAGAGAATACGTTTCTCTTCTTGGAAGTTCTTTTTTACTTTCTTTTACTTCAGATAAGCTTACTGGAGATTGTTTTTTCCATAACTCCTTTTCTTGTGAAAAAACAAAAATAGCGCTTAGAAAAAACATGAAGAATAACGTTCTTTTCATGTGGATAGTTTAATAAATTAATTAATTTTTTATCGAATTGATAATGAAATTATTAAATTATTATCGAATAATCATTCGTTTTTTGTTTTTTTAAGCAAAAAAATGTTAAACTTTTGGTATTTGACTTTGAGTACGGTTTTTACCGTAAATAAATGGTCTATAATTCCTACATTTACCAATTATGAATAAAATATTATCGATAAAAGATCTTTCTATTTCATTTTTTTCTGATGGAAAAAGCAATGAAATCATTCATAAAATATCTTATCATTTAAATGAAAATGAGATACTAGGTATTGTTGGCGAATCTGGTTCAGGAAAATCGGTTTCCTCGTTGGCTATTTTAAGATTGCTTCCTAAAAAAATATCTAAAATTACTTCTGGCTCCATTATTTTTGAAAATCAGGATTTAGCCAAGCTTCCATTGAAAGCTTTTCAGAAAATTAGAGGACAAAAAATAGCTATGATTTTTCAGGAACCAATGAGTTCTTTAAATCCATCTATGATTTGTGGGAAACAAGTTGAAGAAATCCTGAAACAACATACTAATCTTTCGAAAAAAGAAATAAAAGAAGAAACACTTTCTCTTTTTGAAAAAGTAAAATTACCACAACCAGATCGTGTATATAAAAGTTATCCTCATGAAATTTCTGGCGGACAGAAACAGCGTGTTATGATTGCTATGGCTATTGCTTGCAAACCACAAATTTTAATTGCCGACGAGCCTACTACAGCTTTAGATGTAACCGTACAAAATGATATTATTGCTTTACTAAAAGAGTTACAAACAGAAACTAAGATGAGTGTGATTTTTATTACACATGATTTGTCTTTAATCTCTCAAATTGCAAATCGCGTTTTAGTAATGTATAAGGGTAATATTGTAGAACAAAATACAGTTGAAGCTATCTTTAAATCTCCACAACATCATTATACTAAAGCTTTAATTAATTCTAGACCTTCACTATCAAATAGGTTAAAAAAATTACCAACTATTGATGATGTTATGGCGAATACTGTTTCTGAAGAAATAATTACTTCTGAAATGCGTAAAACACAGCATAAAAAAATATACAGCCAAAAGCCATTACTTGAAGTCATTAATATTGAAAAAGAATACGTTTCTAAATCTGGATGGTTTAAAAAACCACAGCACTTTAAAGCCGTAAATAATATAAGTTTTAAATTATATGAAGGCGAAACTTTGGGCTTAGTTGGTGAATCTGGTTGTGGAAAAAGCACACTAGGTAATGCTATTTTATTATTAGATAGACCTACAGCTGGCACTATATTATTTAAAGGAAAAGATATTACAAAACTATCTTTAGAAGAAGTGAAAATACTTAGAAAGGATATTCAAATTATATTTCAAGACCCTTATTCTTCTTTAAATCCAAGGTTAACCGTTGGTAAAGCCATCATGGAACCAATGGAAGTACATAATTTATACAGTAGTACTTCTGAAAGAAAAGAGAAAACTATAGAAATTTTAAATCGTGTTGGTTTAAATGAAAGCTATTTTAATCGCTATCCGCACGAGTTTTCTGGTGGACAGAGGCAACGCATTGGAATTGCTAGAACTGTTGCTTTACAACCCAAACTAATAGTTTGTGATGAGTCAGTTTCTGCATTGGACATTTCTGTACAGGCTCAAGTATTAAATTTATTAAATGAATTAAAAGAAAAATTTGGCTTTACCTATATCTTTATTTCTCATGATCTTGCTGTGGTAAAATACATGAGTGATCAATTATTGGTAATGAATAAAGGAAGAATTGAAGAATTAGATGATGCTGATACCATTTATAACGCACCAAAAAAAGACTACACTAAAAAGTTGATAAATGCCATACCAAAAGGCTTAATATAACTTTATTGTTCTACTATGAAAAGAAAATAATAAAACTAAAAAAGGAACGCCTTTATTTTTAAAAAGAACTTGAGTAAAAGTAAATCTGTATTCATAATAGTAGGATAGTTCTAATAAAACTTTAGAGCATAAATATTTTCTTCGTTAAATAAAATACACTTTTAGTAAAACGGAACGTATTTTTAATACCGTTAAAGGCTCTAGCTATGGGTGTAGCTTGTTCAGGTAGATTTGGGTTTACATTTTTCATAAGCAGGTTAAGTTTATGACAGATTTGGTTTATTTATAACTAGTAAACTTGGGTTAAAATATATAACATGTAAGTTAAAGTTATGATACATTTGAGTTTTATAGTTAGATAGTTTTGGGTCTACGAATATATGACTGATTTTTAGATTATCAGTTAAAAAGCATTATTATTCGATGAAATACACTAAATTTTAACATTTATAGTGTATTTCACAGAACAAAAGAGCTCTTTAGCGATAAAATAAAAAGATTTATCCTTTTCTTTTCTTCTTTGTAGACAGAACACTTTCTGTTGCGTAGTAGTTACGGCCGTAGTTAGAACGTTTGTCTTCACCTAGCCTTTTTGCCACTTGGTTGGTCATTTTAATTACAAACGCTTCTTCTGCATTAGGGAAAGATAAGTCGTGACCATCGTAATCTATTTTTTTACCACGATGAGAGTGGTCTCCTTTTCGGGCAAGATAGTCTTCATTCTTGTACAACTCATTATAGCAATGAATAAGCTCATGAGAGAGTAATGCAACTGGAGAGTTTGTGCCTTTGTTTCTTTTAAACCAATTCTTTTTATGGTTTTTTCTGAAGATAGCACCGTGCGTATCCAGAAACATGACACTATTTAATCTATGATTATAGGCATTTCTATTGCCTGGAACTATCGTGATGTTATTTACGGTATCTGCAACAAGTACATCAATTATATCTTGGGTAATCATCTCACTGTCTTCTTCAAAAGTGATAGTGAGGGCGTTGGTTTTATATAAATAATCTATCGCAATAAACGTATTTCGTGTAAAGCGATCATTAATACGCTTGTAGTCTCGTTCCTCTATATAGCTATAGGTCACGAAAGTCTTTGATAATGATCCTATTTTCATTTTAAAGCTTCATTTCTGGGATATCCCCGTCAATAATTAAATCTCCCTCCGTTGCTTCCTGTATTTCTGAAACACTCACCCCTGGAGCACGTTCCAATAATTTGAATTTCCCGTCCACAACTTCGATCACGGCTAGGTTAGAGACTATCTTTTTAACACAGTTTACTCCAGTTAATGGCAGGGAACACTGTTTTAACAACTTTGATGCACCTGCGCGATTGGTATGCATCATGGCTACAATAATATTTTCTGCAGATGCCACAAGATCCATCGCACCACCCATTCCTTTTACCATTTTACCCGGAATTTTCCAGTTTGCAATATCACCATTTTGAGAAACCTCCATTGCCCCTAATATGGTTAGATCTACATGTTGTCCTCTTATCATTGCAAAGCTCGTAGCGCTATCAAAAAAGGAGGCGCCAGCCATAGCGGTGATGGTTTGTTTTCCTGCATTAATAAGATCAGGATCTTCTTCTCCTTCAAAAGGAAATGGACCCATCCCTAAAATACCATTCTCGCTCTGAAACTCCACTTCAATATCTTCTCTCACAAAATTTGCCACCAATGTAGGGATCCCTATACCTAGATTCACATAATATCCCGCTTTTACTTCTTGAGCGATTCGTTGTGCTATTTGTTCTTTACTTAGTGCCATATATTATTTTTTACGAACCGTTAACTGCTCTATTCTTTTTTCATACTGCTCTCCCTGAAAAATGCGTTGAACAAAAATTCCAGGCACGTGAATATGATTTGGGTCTAGTTCTCCAGCTTCTACCAATTCTTCAACCTCAGCTACCGTTATTTTAGCAGCTCCGGCCATATTAGGGTTAAAGTTTCTGGCGGTTCCTTTAAAAACTAAATTTCCTGCAGTGTCTCCTTTCCAGGCTTTTACAAAGGCAAAATCTGCTTTAAAAGCGTGCTCGAGCAAGTGCATTTTTCCATTAAATTCTTTGGTTTCTTTTCCTTCGCCCACTTCTGTACCATATCCAGCTGGTGTATAAAAAGCAGGGATTCCGCTCTTGGCGGCTTGACATCTTTGTGCTAATGTTCCTTGAGGGATGAGATCTACTTCTAGTTCTCCACTGAGCATTTGTCTTTCAAACTCAGCGTTCTCGCCTACATAGCTCGAGATCATTTTTTTTATCTGATGTTTCTGCAATAATTGCCCAAGTCCAAAATTATCTACCCCAGCATTATTAGAAATACAAGTCACTCCTTTTACGTTGAGCGCTACTAGCTGCGCAATCGCATTCTCTGGAATTCCGCTGAGGCCAAAACCTCCCAACATAAAAGTCATATTATCAGAAACTCCTTGGCAGGCTTCAGAGACATTTGATACTGTTTTGTTTATCATATAGTGTTTTATTAAAGCTGAAATGTTCAGCCATTAACATTTTCGCGTACGCTTAAAAATCAAACTCGTCAGGAATCTCTTCAATATTATCTCCCTTATCCTGTTTATAGTCTTCACAATCTGTTACAATAGACATCTTACTTGGTTTGTTAAAAGAGCTGTCTGAAATGTCAAGCTTTTTATTTGCATAACATTGTTTCATATATAAAGCCCAAATAGGCAACGCCATTGTGGCCCCTTGTCCATAACTCGTGGTGCCAAAATGGACAGAGCGATCTTCTCCACCAACCCAAACACCCGTCACCAGATTAGGTACCATACCCATAAACCAACCATCACTATTATTCTGTGTTGTTCCTGTTTTTCCTGCAATTGAGTTTTTAAACTCATATGGATATCCCGTTACGGTGCTCTTATAAGCGCCACTTGTTCTCCCTCGGTGTCTTAATCGCGAACCAGATCCGGATTGTGTTACTCCTTCCATTAAACTTACTGTCACATAAGCCGTCTCACTACTTATAACATCTTTGGCTTGTGGAATGTTTTGATATAGTACGGTACCGTTTTTATCTTCTATACGAGTGATTACTGCGGGCTTAATATAAACGCCTTCGTTTGCAAACGTACTATAGGCACCTACCATTTCATATAAAGAAAGGTCTGCAGTACCTAATGCTAAAGAAGGTACTTCTACAATATCTTTTGTGTCCATTCCCATTTTACGTACCAGCTCAACAACTGGTTTTGGGCCTACTCGATACATCAGTTTTGCACTAATAGTGTTGATTGACTTCGCTAAGGCATCTCTTAAAGTGATCATATCTCCATAATCATCACTTGCATTTTTAGGGCACCAATCTAAAGTGTTTCCTTGGGCTCCAGCTGGAATACAAAAAGGCACATTTGCTAAGGTATCACAAGGCGACATATGCATCTGGTCTATTGCTGTAGCATATAAAAACGGCTTGAAGGTAGAGCCTACCTGGCGCTTTCCAGTTTTTACCATGTCATATTTAAAGTGTTTGTAATCAATACCTCCTACCCAAGCTTTGATTTCTCCTGTTTGCGGTGTCATAGACATCATTGACGCCTGCAAAAATGACTTATAATATCTTATCGAGTCCATTGGTGTCATTGTGGTGTCAATATCACCTCCCCAAGCAAAGATCTTCATCTTCGTTTTCTTCTTAAAACTCGCAATAATCTCTTTATCCTTTTTCCCTTGCTTTGCTAATTCTCTCCAACGATCACTTCGACGCATCGCATTATCAAAAATTCTATCTACTTCCTCTTCTGTAACATCTCTAAAGGGGGCAATTTTATTTTTCTCATTCTGTTCGTTAAACTCATTTTGCAAGTTTGACATATGTTGATCCACTGCATCCTCTGCATATTTCTGCATTTTAGAATCTATGGTTGTGAATACTTTTAAGCCATCACTGTAAATGTTGTATTTATTACCATCACTTTTAGGGTTTTCTTCAATCCATTCTTGCATAAAAGCGCGCGCATATTCCCTAAAATACGTTGCAATCCCTTCATTATGACCTTGCGGGGTGTAATCGAATTCTAGCGGAGTAGCCTGTAAAGAGTCTTTTACTTGCTCGCTAATAAAGTCGTATTTATACATCTGCCTAAGTACAACATTCCGTCTATTACGAACTCCTTCTGGGTTGCGAAGCGGATTGTACAAAGAAGAATTTTTAAACATACCCACTAACATGGCAGACTCAACGGTGTTTAAGTCCTTAGGCGGTTTGTCAAAATAAATATTAGAAGCAGATTCAATACCAATGGCCTGATTTAAAAAATCGTACGTATTAAAATACATGGTAATAATTTCGTCTTTTGAATAACGTCTTTCTAGACGTGTAGCGATAACCATCTCCTTAATTTTTTGCATCCCTCTGGCAAATTTATTTCTAGAAGCGCCACCATCAGTAAATAATTGTTTTGCCAACTGTTGTGATATCGTACTTGCACCTCCATTAGTGCCTAAGTAAGCCATTGCACGAGCTAGACCTTTTGCATCTATACCTGAGTGATCATAAAAACGAATATCTTCTGTTGCTAACAGCGCATTTACTAGATGATCTGGAAGCTCTTCAAAATCTACAGGTGTTCTATTCTCTTTATAAAATTTACCGAGTACCACGCCATCAGATCCTACAATCTCTGTAGCTAAGTTTTTTTCTGGATTCTCTAGACTTGTTTCATCTGGTAAGGAACCAAATACGCCCCAAGAGGCTAGTAAAAATACAAGGGCTACAAGACCAATGCCTATTGCTAAAAGCATCCAAAAAGTACGGATGTGTTTTTTTAGACTGCTTGTTTCGGTTTTTTTCTTTGCTGCTTTAGTTGCCATGAATAGTAGTGTTAGGAAAAAAGTATTTTATTTAAAGGTACGAAGGTGCCATTTATTTGCTAAAATATACATCTCAAACTAGTAAGCGTTATCACCTATTGAGAATTCGTAGCAGATTTTGGCCGAAAGGCAAAAAATCTATTTCTAGTTTGCCGCTTTCTCAATAGTATACCCAACGTCTGTAATGCCCAATAACCTGCGTACTCCATCAACTTCGCCATTATTACGCAATGCTTGACCTATTTGCAAGCAATACTCACCGTCTTCATTGAATTGTATCTTTTCTTTCAGCACCAGTTTACTTTGCTTGATATTGCCAATACCTGCTCCTAGCCACGTACCATCTGGGCGCGCCATCCTATACTCTAAGGTGTCTACCGCTGTTTTTCCATTTGGGTATCTTAGGGTCGTGATTAAAAAAATATTGCTATATGGGTATTCATTGGTATTACGAAGTTGCAAATAAAGGTTGTAATCCTGCTCCTTTTCTAAACCGGGTATTATAAAGTCTACCGTTAACTGGCTATCCCAAAAACTAGGTAAGCTTTGCGAATCTCCCGCCACGGCATCTCCTAGACAGGAAGTCAACAGCATTGCTGCACACAACAAGGCAATAAATTTACGCATCTTTCTTAGGTCCTTGTTTTTGATTGTTATTTGGTCTTGGTTTATTATTACGACGCTTTTTATTATTGTTTCTTGGCTTAGGCGTATTACCTCCTTGACCAGCATTTGCTCCCGCTTTTGCCGGTTGTCTCTTTCTATTTTTGTTATTATTGCGACGCTTTTTATTGCTTCTTTTTGGTTGGTCAAAACGCGTTAAACTATCTTGCCCTACCACATTACTGTAAATCTCTTTCTCTAAATCAACGTATACCTCTTCTTTAAACTCTTCTAGGGTTGCAACCTTATTTCCTTTTTTATTGATGGCAATAATCTCATTGACCTTACTCACTTTGAGCTCGTGCCAGTTCATCCCATCTTTTAAATAAGAGAACCACATAAGTCCTTTAAAAATATCCGTCTTCTGGCAAATAGCTGGTCCTTTGTCCGTTTGTAATTTAACGTCTGTTTTAGGAAATTCTTGTAAAGCATCTAGATACGTGTCTAGCTCATAGTTTAAACAACATTTAAGCTTACCACATTGTCCCGCTAATTTTTGCGGATTTAATGACAACTGCTGGTAACGTGCTGCAGAGGTGCTTACAGATCTAAAATCTGTTAACCAGGTGGAGCAGCACAACTCACGACCACAAGAACCAATGCCGCCTAATCGCGCTGCCTCTTGACGGAAACCTACTTGTTTCATCTCTATACGAGAATTGAAGGTACGCGCTAACTCTTTGATGAGGTCCCTAAAGTCTACTCGCTCTTCTGCGGTATAGTAGAAAACTACCTTTGATGCATCCCCTTGAAATTCGATGTCACTTATCTTCATCTTGAGCCCTAAACGAATCGCAATCTCACGCGACTTTTTCTGGATGTCATCTTCTTTGTCTCTCGCGGCCTGCCAGATATCTATGTCTTTCTGTGTTGCTTTGCGGTAGATGGCAGGAAGCAGCTCTGTATCTAGACGTTCTTTTTTCTTTTTCATCTGCACCCGCACTAGCTCTCCAGTAAGGGTAACTATACCTACATCGTGCCCAGATTCTGCTTCTGTGGCAACGATATCACCTATAGAAAGGGTAAGGTTTTCTTTATTGACGTAAAAATGTTTCCTTCCGTTTTTAAAGCGCACTTCTACTCCATTAAAAGGAGTCATGTTTGCAGGAAGTGTCATATTTGAAAGCCAATCGAACACTGTGAGTTTATTACAACCATCCGTACCGCAAGTCCCATTGTTCTTGCATCCTTTTGGTTGGCCATCAGCGCCAGAGGCACAGCTTGTACAGCCCATAATTTTATATATATAGTGCTCTTTTTAAATGCAAAAAGAGACGAAGATTAATAAATACTAGTAAAGAAGTAAAGATACAGTTTTTGTAATTATGAAAGTATCGGGCTTAAGAGTATTACGCTACTTTTTAAACTTCAACTTCTCAGACCGACCTTTCTTAAAAATCTTATTGCTGTTATGAGTTCCCGCCCTTAAGGCTTTTTGTTCTTCTTTGGGAAGATGCACAATTTCTTGACACTCTATAGAACAGCAGCTATCTAATGTGGTTTTGCAAGATTCACATTGTATAAAAAGCAAGTGGCAGCCTTCGTTTGCGCAATTGGTATGCTCGTCACAAGCAGCACCACATTGATGGCATTGTGCAATAACGTCTTCTGTAATGCGCTCACTGCGACGATGATCAAAGACAAAATTCTTGCCTATAAATTTATTCTCTAAGCCCTTGTTTTCGACTTGACGGGCATACTCAATAATCCCACCTTCAAGCTGAAAAACATTTTTAAACCCTTTGTGCTTATAATAGGCACTCGCCTTCTCACAACGAATCCCTCCCGTACAATACATCACCAGTTTTTTATCTTCTTTGTGGTCTTTTAAATCTGCCTCAATAATATCTAACGAATCTCTAAACGTATCCACATCTGGTGTTACTGCATTTTTAAAATGGCCAATCTCACTCTCATAGTGATTACGCATATCTACAAGCACGGTGTTTGGGTCTTCAATAAGATCATTAAAAGCTGCTGCATCCACGTGTACCCCTATGTTCCGTACATCAAAAGTGTCATCATTGAGTCCATCTGCTACAATCTTGTTGCGCACTTTTACCTTTAGTTTTAGAAACGATTTTAGGTCTTGCTCAATGGCAATGTTTAGTCTGACATGTTCTAAAAAATAGATCCCGTCTAAGAAAGTCTTAAAATCATTAAAGCATTTTGCAGGAAGAGAAAGTTGAGCATTGATCCCTTCGTGGGCCACATAAATACGACCGAGTACCTGGAGGTCATCCCAAGCCACAAATAAATGGTTTCTGAAAAGTTCTGGATTGCCAATCTTGGCATATTGATAAAAAGAAAGCGTTAAACGGTCTTCTCCCGCCTGCTCAAGCAGTGTTGCTCTCTCTATCGCGCTTAAGGTATTGTACAGTTGCATGCTATACTTTGTTTAAGGGTTAAGAATGTATTTTGAACAGCAAAGATAATTGATTTGTTACTATTATAGCCCGCTGGCGCTCAAAGAAGAAAGACCGCCCCTAAGTTTCGGGACTGAAAGAAGAAAGACTTGATTGCTGTTTAGTTAATTGACCCTTATCGTTTCCTGAAATGATTGGGCTTTCGGGATTGTGTTTTATGCCTTCGGAAATGTGATGGGGGTTGTACATGATATTCTTAAACAAAATAACTAGTCAGGCTGAGCTTGTCGAAGTACAACAACAGCACTAAACTTAAGGCAGTTAAAAAAAATTGCCCTTCGACAAGCTCAGGGTGACTGAGAGGTTTTAAAAGAATATAATTTACCTTAAAACCTTCCCAAAATTTTGATTAACCTTTTAACCCTTAACTTTTTTTCTGAATCTCCCGAAGATTCGGGACAGAATGAAAATACTGAAACTGCAACTAAAAACGCCTACTCCTTATCCTCCTTTTGCAATTTCTCAATATCACCTAGTAATCGGTCAACATCCTCCTGCAGTGTGCCGTCATAATAACCACGAAGTCTTCGTTTCTTGTCAATAAGCAGTGTGTTTTCTGTGTGTATAAGACCATAAGGATTACCCGGATTTTCTTTTGCTGCCATATAAGATTTACGGGCAAGATCATAGATTTCTATTTTTGATCCTGTGACAAGGTTCCATTTAGCGTCTTTTACTCCTTTATCTATGGCATATCTTTTTAATTGTGCAACCGTGTCAACTTCTGGCATTACGGTATGTGACAGCAGGAGCACCTCATCATTGTCTTTTAATTTTTCTTGTAGTTGCGCCATATGGTCTGTCATAATTGGGCAAATAGTCTGGCAGGTGGTAAAGAAAAAATTTGCTACATAAATTTTGTCTTTGTAGTCTTCTTGTGTGATGATTTTACCATTTTGATTGGTTAGCTTAAAATCTGCAATGGTATGGTACTTCTTTACGTGTTGCACCGTGCTGTCTATTAAGGCCGTGTTAACGCCATATCCTTTAGGATTAATTACAGGTAATCTTGGGTCTGCGGGTTTTAATGCGCCATAAATCAAATAAATTATGATGGCAGACAATACGGCAAGTACAATCCAGAGGGTCTTATATTTTAAAAAGAACGATCGCATATGGAAAGAATATTTCGGCAAAAATACTGCCTAAAGATGAGACTATCACATCTCAAATAAAAAGATGTGACCCTTTTAACATACTAAGAATACTCATTTTTTTAGGAACGCTTAAAAGGTTACTTTTGCGTTCTTAAAATAGGAATCATAGCTATGGAGGTTGTTATAAAAATTGGTCAGTTTTTACTGAGCTTATCATTACTAATCGTGTTGCACGAGTTTGGGCATTATCTGCCGGCTCGATGGTTTAAAACTCGAGTAGAAAAGTTCTTTTTATTCTTTGACGTCAAGTTTGCATTATTTCAGAAAAAAATAGGCGAAACAGTTTACGGGATTGGGTGGTTACCGCTAGGAGGATATGTGAAGATTTCTGGAATGATAGATGAAAGCATGGACACAGAAGCCATGGCAGAAGAGCCTAAAGAATGGGAGTTTAGATCTAAGCCAACTTGGCAGCGATTAATCATTATGTTGGGTGGTGTAATTGTTAACTTTATTATTGCTTTATTAATTTACATTTTTGGCTCCGCTTTTTATGGAGAGATTACTGTAGATACAGCGACTATTAATGACGGATATTGGGTTGAGAATCCAATACTGCAAAATCTAGATATTGCAACTGGTGATGATCTAGTAGCCATAGATGGAGAGCGTTATGCAAATTATGCAGATGTACGTAGCGCGATGATAACCGCAAATAAAATTACCGTTGCTCGTAATGGTGTGGAACGCGAAGTGGTTTTACCAGAAGATTTTTTAGGTCAATTAACGGAGAGTGATGATCGCAGTCTTTTTGACTTACGCGTACCGTTTAAAGTAGCTAAAATCCCAGAAGAATCCCCTAATTTTGGGAGAGATCTTAAAAAAGGAGATATTATAACAAGCGTAAATGGTGAGGTCACCAAGTATTATGACCAATTGGTACCCGCTTTAAAAAAATATAAGAATCAGGAAATTGCTGTTACACTTTTCCGTGATGGACAAAACATTAACTCGACTTTAAAAACTACAGATGAAGGGAAAATACTCATAGGCCCATATGGTAAATACGAAGATCTAAAAGAGTTACCAGAAGGATATTTTAATTTGATAAGAAAAGAGTTTACCATTGGAGAAGCCATACCTTACGGGGCTAATAAATTTGTTAATGAGATTAAAGGTTATTTTGGTCAATTAAAAAAGATTTTTACCCCTAGTACAGGAGCCTATAAAGGCGTTGGTGGCTTTTATGCCATTTACGACATCTTCCCAGACACTTGGGAATGGGAAAATTTCTGGAGGATTACGGCATTATTATCCATTATGCTTGGAGTGCTAAACTTATTACCTATACCAGCATTAGATGGGGGTCACGTGATGTTTCTATTGTATGAAATGGTTACGGGACGTAAGCCTGGAGATAAGTTTTTAGAGTACGCTCAGATTGTTGGTTTCTTTTTATTAATCGCTTTAGTGCTGTTTGCTAACGGTAATGATATTTATAGGGCACTTTTTAAGTAAAATAAATGTTTGATTTTTTGCAACAGATTAAAATTAATTTATATTTGCATCCGCTAAAAGGTTTTACCTTTTAATTTTCTATATGAAATTCCTCTTTAGCTCCCCCGATATTGATCGGGAGGTTAGAGCATCTGACTGTTAATCAGAGTCCCGATAGCTATCGGGATTGGTTCGAGTCTAAGAAGAGGAGGAGAATAAAAATAATATAAGGAATATAAAAATATATATTCCTCTTTAGCTCAGTTGGTTAGAGCATCTGACTGTTAATCAGAGGGTCCTTGGTTCGAGCCCAAGAAGAGGAGCAGAAGAAACCCAGTCTATTTTTAGGCTGGGTTTTCTGTTTTATAAAAAGTCCTCAAATTACCTATTAACCCTAGGCATACTCTACATACTCTACACTCATAGCACAATCAACTTGATTACCTGAGTTTAAAAAAACACTTCACACATTTATTTTACTAATACAATCTAATAAAAAAGGGTTGCATAAAAGGTTGCAGTCTAAATTCTTGAGGTTGCATATTAAAATACTAATCTTAAACACTTTAAAAAATGAACTCACGTAAAATTAGCATTCTATATGTATTATCAACAAGTAGAACCAGAAAAGACAACAAAGCGCCTATCTATTGTAGAATTACCTATAATAAAAAAAGGAAAACATTTAGTACAGGACAATTTGTAAATCCTACCCATTGGAATAGTAAAAAACAGAAGCTACCCGATACAACAGAAGAAGCTAGACTTATAAATAAACAATTGAGCCTGATTAGTAATAAACTTAGTCAGGCTTTTTTAATGCTTCAAATTCAAGAAAACGACTTCACAGCAGAAGATGTTTACAGCTTATATAAGGGGGAGAAGCTGAGTAAGGAGTATTCTGTGATTGAGTACTTTGAAGTCTACTTAAACAAGCTTAAAACCCTTATTGGGATAGACATTAAGCAGTCTACTTGGAATAAGTTTTCTTATGTGAAGAAAGATGTAAAAACATTTATTAAATGGAAATACAAAGCAAATGATTACCCATTGAAAAACTTGCAATTACAGTTTATTAATGATTTTGAGTATTACCTAAAGACAGTAAAGAAGCATAAGCAAATTACCATAAACAAGGCTATCCAAAGATTTAGAAAACCTATTAGGGTTGCAGTAGCTGAAAATTATCTTGAAAAAGATCCATTTATATTATTCAAATCTAAAGGAGCTAAGAAAGAGGTTGTTTATTTAAGTACTGAAGAATTAAAGACCTTAGAGGAACATACCTTTTCGCAAAGTAGACTTCAGTTTATTAAAGACTTATTTGTGTTTAGCTGTTATACAGGATTACCTTATATAGAATTAATGAACTTGAAGCATAGTAATATTGTAAAAGGATTTGATACTAATAAATGGATAAAAATAAAGAGAGTTAAAACATCTAAAATGTTATCAATCCCATTATTACCAATGGCATTTGGTATTATTAAAAAATATGATGAGGTGGATTTTGTATTTCCTAGAATAAGTAATCAACGATACAATTCATATTTAAAGGAGATAGCTGTAATTGTTGGTATAGATAAAAACCTAACAACTCATATTGCCAGAAAGACATTTGCAACTACTGTATTGTTGTATAATGATGTACCTATGGAAATAGTGTCAGAACTGTTAGGACATTCAAATATGACCATTACACAAGCTCATTATGGTAAGGTTATTCAGAAAAAGGTAGGTGAAGAGATGGAGAGGCTATCTAGTAAAATAAACAGAGAATAGATTATTCTTCTTGAAATTCAATTAGACGTATTAGATTAACTTCTAAGGCTTCAGCAATTTTTTGAAGAGTAATAATAGTTGTATTTATTTCAGCTCTCTCTATTCTTCCTACTTGGTTCTTAGGAATATCAGCTTCAATTGATAAATCGTGTTGAGATAATTTTCTTGCATTTCTTAATGCTCTAATATTATCTCCAATTACAATAAGGATCTCTTCATTTTTAGTCACGTACTAATTTGAGAGTAACTCAAATATTAATCAGACACATATATGTGTTATTTTATACATTTACAAAATATGGAAGAAAAAGAAAATGGTTGTCTCAATACAATAATGAAATCTGCATTCGTAGCCGCAATTTTTGGAGTTATGTCCTTAACTGGATTAGACCTAAAAGCTGCTTGGATAACATTTATTATATGCTTTTTAATAGGTATTATAATATTTGGTTATAATAAACAAGATTAAAACACTATTAACAACTAAAATTAACAATTATGAAAAAAACAATACTAATACTTAGTGCCTTATTACTTATTTATGGGTGCTCAGAAGATAATTCGTCAGAAGAAGAACAGTCAAATACATCAAGTGGTCTAATTAGTCGGAT
>CALIAF010000018.1 GCA_938041335.1 uncultured Ulvibacter sp.
TCAAAGATAACATTAGAAAGATTCCCGTCCTCTTTTCTACCTACTGCAAGTTGAAACCCATTGGTCACTAAAAGCTTTTTTGAAGCTTCATTCTCAACATGAGTGAATGCCTCTATCAGCGCAAAGCCTAATTTGTCAAACCCAAAACTTAACACCGCTTTTAAAGCTTCACTCATCATCCCTTTCCCCTGAAACGCAGGATCTAAGTCATAACCCACTTCTGCAGTTTTTCTGTCTTCTGAAAAGTTCCAGAGACAAATAGTGCCAATGAGTTTTGGATTTCCTTCGACTGCGATGCCCCAAGCAATAGCTTCTTCATTATCAAATAGGCCGTTCATTTTTTCTATATGAGTCTGTGCTTGTTCTACCGTTTTAGTCTTTCGGTGTTCTGGGCGTTCTATGTATTTGTTTACTACAGCATCAGATCGTAAAAACAAAATCACCTCGCTATCATCCACATCAATTTTCCGAAGTAAAAGTCTTGCTGTTTTAATTGTTGGGAAAGGTTTTGTTACCATTAGTTAGATTTTTAATTCTCGATAGCCTATTGCTTTAAATACCAAAATAAGAGAATGACACATGCAATAAGTGTGACAAAAAGGGTTATTCTAATTTGTAATCGTGTTCTTCTTTGAGCTTTTATTTTTTCGCGAATCTTTTGCTTTACCTCTTGTAATTCTGCATTAGTCAAATCAGGGAAATCATACTCTGTCTTTTTCCTTTGTCTTGTGTCTAAAGTTCCATAATTTCCAAAATTAGTGTTGCGTTTATCTTCTCGAGCTTTTTTACGAGCCAAGTCTGCTTTAAATTGTGATAAACTTCCGTGCGCCATATTATATGCATTAAACAGCTAGATTGCCTCTTTTTATATAAAAGGCACAAGCCACAATCCACAGTGCAAAAAGCACTTCAATAACGCGCTGAAATAAGCCCGCATAGGTTGTTAATGGATCTGAAAGTAATCCAACAAATAGAAAGCAAATGATACCGCCAATAATACCAAGCAAAGAAAGTCTTTTATAGGGCTTGAATTTTAGCAATCCAATCCCAATAAGAATCATGCAAGCAGGGACAAATAAATAAGTCAATGCGCCGGTTAGATTATGAATTATCTGTGAGATACTTGGATCTATAAGTTCTTTATTGCATCCTGCATCACAGGGGAAAAAACCGACGATTAGGGTTGCAATTCCATAAAATAAAGTGAAGCCCAGAAAGCCCAAGGTGATCCAAATAGACTTCGGAAATTTTCTAGGGGCAAGGATGGCGAAAACTGTTAATAATAGGCCGGCAGGAATATACCCATAGTATCGTAATGCCTTGCTATGCGCAGTGCCCGTTGCCATAGACTCACTAATGTATTGAGTCATGGGATCATAATTTTCCATAAGGTAGCCTCCCAGCAAGGAAGCCACGACAAATAGCGTTACCCCGAGTATGCCTATTATAAAAAGTATTTTATTATTCATAAATATCAAATTTTGCCGAGACAGATTCCATCAATTCGGCATTGGCAAAATCTATTTCACTCATGGTTGATAGCGTTTCTAGAAAAACATCAAATTCACCATCTTTAAAAATGGTTAGCATTTTACCACCCGCTTCACATTTTGCTTCGTGCCAAACATTAGGCGCCACTGTAATGGTGTCACCCGGTTTTAAGAGGATCGTTTGGTCATCAAAAGCAAGTTCCATCTTGCCTTCTAACATATAAAAGACTTCGGTCATTATTTTATGATGGTGTCGTTTTAAAAAGAAGCCTGGTTTTAAGGTGTCTTCTATAATACATAACTCACCATTTGTGTCTCTAGAAGACAATTTTATAAAACAGTGATCCTGCGAGTAATTGTAGTTTTCTCCTTCTCCTTTTCTAATGAGTTCTTTTGCTTTCATTATTTATATTTTAATTAGTTTAAATGACCGTTTGATCGTTTCCGTATTCACTTCAATGAAATACATGCCAGCGGTATCACCTAAATTAAGTTGATAATTATCTAAGCTTATATTTTCTTCCTCATAAATGATTTCTCCGATAAGATTAAATACTTTTATGTGTATCTTTTTATCATCAATAAACTTGTCCGAATTGATAAACACGGCCCCGTTGCTTGGATTTGGGTAAAATGAAATTTCATTTAAAAAAGTAGCACTTTCTATGTCTAGAATACCTTCGCACAATTCAAATAAATCAAAATATGCGGTACTGGTATGACAGGCAAGTTCTACTGTTGCGGTAAGATTATCTGTGCCAGTAGTAAAAGCGACAGCTATTTTTTCCCAGCCATCTGTGGGGCCTTGCCATTCGCCAGTTGCAAAGGTTTGGGTGGTGCTCCTTATCGCAATGCCATATGGAGCGGTTGTAGCAGTATTAACCCAACAACTTAAGGCATAGGTAGTATTTGGAGACAATGCGATGGGTTCTTGAGTCGCAGACCCACCATTTGTTTTCCAAGAATAATCACCGTCATAAGCAATGCCGCTTACTATCTCGCCACCATCGTTCACTTGCCAGACACAAGGATCTTCTGGTGTAGTGGAGCAACCCTCTTCAAAAGTAGGTCCTCCTATTTCAAAACTAGGATCTATAATCAAAGTTGTGGGGTCACATTGTGCATAGCCCAATGAGCTTGATAGTGCGAGTACAATGGAAAACAGGAAACAATATTTCATGATTGTGTGTGTTAACGTTTAATAACCAATTAGTAGCAATACAATGTACACAATTATTGACTTATAATATTTTGATTGAGCAGACACGTGCCTTAGTCTAGTGCTAGTGGAGCACAAATGTTTCACACTATTAAGAAACTAAGGAGTCTGTTTTTAATTACAATACTATTCTTCAAAAATGTGATTCAAATTATCTCTTTCAATTTCAATCACAAAGTCTACCAAGTTTTGCTGGTCTTCTTTGTTAAGCTCATTCCATAATTTCTCAAAAGTGAGTACTGGATTGTCTGCTTTGTTTTGACCATCGACAATGTTGATAGTAATGCAGAATAGTAGAACTATTAGTAGTGGTTTTTTCATAAGTATGATATGTTGTGCTTATATGGAAAGTTCTTCTTCCACTTTTTTCATAGCTAATTTTAAACGTTGCATTTGAAGATCATCTGGAATAGCAAGGTGATTGGGAATTACCTCTATATCTAGTGTGGTTAATGGCCCTTCATGTTCTTGGTTCGAAATATTAAATTTTTTCAGCGCATTTAGTGCGTATCTATTTTCACTCAGCAAATAGTATCTAAGTTTTTTCAAACCAATTTGTCCTGCAATGTAATTTAACGTGGCAAATAATAGCCGTCCTAGGCCTTTGCCTTGGTGCGAATCTACTATGGTGATAGCAACTTCCGCTACGTCTTGCTCCTCCTTAAATTTCACAAACCTACCTATGCCAACAGGTACTTGTTTTTCTTCGGTCTCATCAAGTATGCCCCAAGCCACATGCTGTATTCCGTCGGCTTCAGTAAAATAATGTAGCTGGACATCACTGAGTTTATTGTTAATTTCAAAAAGACGCAAATACTTGGACTTTTCAGAAAGTTCGCTAAATCCTTTTTGCAGCAACTCTTTGTCAGACGGATGGATGGGACGAACCCGAAATCGTGACCCCTCGTGTGTATAGAAAAAATGACTTGGAAATTTTGTTCGCATTTTTATAATTTACACTAAAAAATTTGTTCTAGGTTGTCTTTTTCAATTTCTGTTACAAAATCTACAAGATTTTGCTGGTCTTCGGTATTAAGCTCATTGAATAACTTGTCGCCTTCAAAAATCATATTGTAGCCTATTTCTAGTCCTTTCACTTGATTGGCATCATAGGCGTCTGGATTATCTTTCATCACTCCGATAACGTACTGAATAATTTCTGTTATTTTATGTATTAGAGGTCGATCATTTAAAATTTGAAACAAAGATTGTGAACTATCAATAAACGCATCAATCTCTTCGCGAGAGATTAGAGTAATCAGAGTGTTTATTTTGTCTATACTGTATGGAGGTTTTATATCGTTTTGCAAGGCCGCTGTGACCAGATTGTTTTCAAAATTTGAAGCTACTTTAAATGTTTTTAATGCGTTTAGTCCTGATTTTGCAATCCTAGGAATATGTCGCCCGTACTTAAAAACAAGCTTGGTCGTGTCGAGTACAATTCTAATGAGTTTTTGAGGATTCTTTATATAATCATCTAAGCTATCAAACGCCTCATTGAGTTCCTGTCTTTTGTGGTATTCTGGATATACGTGACTTAAGAAAAACGATCGCAAGTTAGCCACAGTTTTTTCATCAATAGAATCTGGTATATCAAAATTGCTAACAATAGCTTGGTATTGATAACGATGCTCAATGGAGTTTCTGTACCCTTCAATGATTGCTTTTAAGACTTTTTCTTTGTTTGCTGCCATTAATTTTGCAATTGTAATTTTTCTCGCAACGCCTCATCAGCTAGACTTTTCTTATTCCAATACGGTTCATTGAGGCTCTTTTTCAATGCAGCAGTAGTTACTAAACCATCGCCATTATCTTCTGTCCAGGATAGTATTTTGTGCGGAAATGCGCTTTGTACTTCAATGGTTAGCTTTCTATTATACTTTAGGTATTCAATGCTATAAACATATGTAGTGTCTGTTTCTTTTTTACTAATATTCGCCTTGGCCACTTGTAGTTTTTTGTGCGATAAGCGACTATATAACGTAGAAAATATCAAATCAATTTCTCCTAAGGGCAGTTGCCCTTTGTTTATACGAATGCGCGTCATTAACTCTTCTTCGAGCATCGCAACGGGAATGTTTTTTTCAGTATCTCCTTCAGATTCAAAATAAGAAAATTCTCTAAACTTATAGCTGTTGTCTTGCAGGTTGAGTTGCGTAAAGGTATGCCCACACCATTCTTGCATACTCGTATTTAATTTTAAAGTATTTGGATATTTTTTGGTGTCTACGGGAGTAAATGTTGAGGTCATCACTGAGTAGTCATAAATTCCTGTGTTAAACTTTCTTATTTGGTTTAACTTCATCACAGGTACATTATCTGCTCCAGCGGCCGCTCCATTATCTAGCTTTACTTGTTTACTTAAAGAGAAAGGTTCTGTTACAAATACTAAAACTACCTCGCCCTCACGTAACTCGCCGTAGCGTGATTGTTTCAGGTCATAGCTATTGAGTTCTGCTGCGCCCGCATACCAGTAATCGTTAAACTCTTTGGTTGGAGGGGTGTTCTTCGTGATTGAAGCAGCTGCGTTGTACGCTATGAGTTGCGGTTTTTCTTGTTTGCAGGCAACTACTAAAAAGATACTGAGCAGGCTGAATATATAAAATGATTTTTTCATAATTATGAAGGTTAACCAATATAATTGGCTACTAATTTTCCATAAAAATAAGGCTTTTCATTCCATTTAATACTTAAGAAAATACTAATAAACCTTTACTCACAATAATAATGAACTGGTGTCCGCTGGAGCTCTTCACTTGCGCTCAGAATAAACTAAAGTCGAGAACTATTTAGATGTAAGAGGTGCTGTGAATAATAATGTGGTGATTAGGTTTTTCATGGTGTTATTTTCTTTCACTGCCGTATTTGTCCATTTTACAATCGCAATTTGAACAGGTGTTCCCTCCCCATAAAATTTCTTTCCAGCCTTTTGGTTTTCTTATTTTGGGTTGCTCTGTGTTGCATTTAGGGCAATGTATAGGTTTAAAATTAACACCAAAATCTTTTAGTTGAATGCTCATGGTCTTCTTGCTCTATGCGGCTAGTATTAGTTTAAGTAATTGTTTTTTCAAATAATCGATTGTCTAATCATTTAAAACCCCCTCAATCAACCCACTAAAAAACTCCCCAAGATCCATCCCGGCATCACGCACTTGTTTTGGGATAATACTTTCGGTACTCAATCCGGGTGTAGTATTGATTTCTATAAAATACGGTTCGCCGTCTTGTATGATAAATTCAGACCTGCAAATGCCTTTCATGTTTAAAAGGGAGTAAATGCGTTTTGCTTCGGCTTGTACTTTTAGGGTTTCGGCTTCAGAGATACGGGCGGGAGTAATTTCTTGAGACTTCCCTTCATATTTAGCTTCAAAATCAAAGAAGTCATTCTCGCTAACAATCTCAGTAGGGTTAAAGGCTTTCACGTTTCCAGAGTGATTATACGTACCCACAGAAACTTCTGTGCCTACTAGGGCTGTCTCAATAATAATCTCATGGTCTTCCTTATAAGCAACGGCTAGGGCAGGAGCAAACTCTTCTATAGTATTCACTTTACTAATACCAAAACTGCTGCCGGCGCGATTGGGTTTTACAAAACAGGGTAGTCCTACTGTTGTAATCACAGCGGGGATATCTATCGGTGCACCCTCATTATGGTAATAGGAGTTAGCGCATTTAACGCCAAAGTTTTTAAGCACAGACAAGCAGTCTCGTTTATTAAAACTCAATGCGGCTTCATAAAAACCGGTGCTAGTTTGTGGAATACCCAGTAGTTCAAAATAAGCCGCTAGATAACCGTCTTCGCCAGGTGTACCGTGTACCGTGTTAAAAACCGCGTCTGGTATTATAGTGCCTTCTGGGGTGTCAAAGCTAAAATCCCCCTTATTTATTGGAATTTTAGTTGCTGTTTCAGAAACAAAAAACCAACCTTCTTTTAAGATATGTACCCGGTAGACATTGTACTTTTTTTTATCTAGCGCATCACAAACGACTGCACCACTGTTAAGAGAGATGTTTACTTCGCTAGAATAGCCGCCCATAAGCACAGCAATATTTTTTAGATTGTTTCGCATACTTTAAAAATTGCAACGTTAAATAGATTATAAGGAACGCTTGTACACAAAAATAGTCGTTATCTTTAAAAAGATAGTAACTTTGAAAAATATTTGCAACCTAATTTTGACCTATGAACTTTTTTAGATTCCTATTTACCAAGACCTTTGTCAAGCAATTATTGTTTGCGATAGTTGCTTTGGTAATTTTAGTATTCCTGTTAATGTTGTGGCTTAAAAGTACTACAAATCACAGCGATACCATAGAAGTGCCTAACCTTGCAAAAATGCAATTGGACAAAGTAGAAGATACGCTTGATGATATGGACTTACGCTACGAGGTGATGGATTCTGCTAATTATAATCCAGACTATCCGCGCTATTCTGTGATTGAGCAGGTACCCAAAGCGGGCAAAATGGTTAAAGAAGATCGTAAAATATACTTAGCATTGAACCCCTCTGGTTATGCAAAAATACCAGTGCCCAACGTAGTTGGAATTACAAGACGTCAAGGCGAACCTACATTACTAGCAACAGGTTTTAAAATAGGGAAAATATCTACTAGAAAGTATATTGCTAAAGACGAAATATTAGAGCTTCGTTACAAAGGCAAAAAATTAAATCCAGGAACCAAACTAGAAAAAACGGCTATAATTGATTTAATCATTGGTGATGGTTCCGGAAGTTTACGCCAAGGTAAGGACAACACAGATACAGATAATGATGGACAATGATGAAGTGTTAGGCCCAGAGCCAGCAGGTAATGATGATTTACATGAACATTTTAGGTTTGTAGCAGATAAAGGCCAGCAGCCTTTGCGGGTAGACAAATACTTAATGAATCGCGTAGAGAATGCGACGCGTAATAAAATCCAGAAAGCAGCAAAAGAAGGAAATATCTTTGTAAACGATGTGATTGTAAAATCGAGTTACAAAGTAAAGCCAGATGATGTGGTGACAGTGCTTTTTGAGCATCCGCCGTACGAGATGCTCCTCACTCCAGAAGATATTGCGATAGACGTGGTCTATGAAGATGATGATGTGCTTGTTGTCAACAAAGAACCAGGCATGGTAGTCCACCCTGGACATGGAAACTACAGCGGTACTTTAATTAATGCTTTGATTCATCACTTTGATAATCTCCCAAACAACTCAAGCAATCGCCCAGGATTAGTGCATCGTATTGATAAAGACACTAGTGGATTGCTCGTGGTGGCAAAAACAGAACTTGCAATGACGCATTTGTCAAAGCAGTTTTTTAACAAGACCACGGAGCGAGAATATGTCGCGTTGGTTTGGGGAAATGTAGATGAAGACGAAGGCACCATAGAAGGTCACATAGGTCGTCATCCTAAAAACAGACTACAGAATACCGTATATATAGGCGAAGAAGCCGACGAAAAAGGGAAAGCTGCCGTGACGCATTTTAAGGTTTTAGAGCGTTTTGGGTATGTTACTTTAGTAAGTTGCAGACTAGAAACCGGCCGCACACACCAGATACGTGTACACATGAAATTTATAGGTCATACGCTCTTTAACGACGAGCGTTATGGAGGAGAGCGAATCTTAAAAGGAACCACTTTTACAAAGTACAAGCAGTTTGTAGATAACTGTTTTAAAGTGCTTCCTAGACAAGCTCTCCACGCTAGAACCCTTGGTTTTGTGCATCCTACTACAGGAGAGACCCTGCGTTTTGAAAGTAAAATTCCTCAAGATATTGAAGACTGTCTAGACAAGTGGCGCAACTACTCTAAGAATGTGATTGAGTAGATGACACTAACTAACAGTACCCTCGACGATATTCCAGAGATTTTTAGGCTATATAAACTTGCTACAGATTTTCAGGTCATCAAGTTTCCAGAAAACCAATGGCCCGTATTTGATAAAAAACTGGTTACTAGAGAGATTCTTGAAAAACGTCAATATAAATTAGTTATTAAAAATAAAACAGCTTGTGTTTGGGCGATCACTTTTAACGATGCGCAAATATGGGAAGAGCGTGATAATAATACGTCTATTTATATACATAGAATAGCTACAAACCCAGATTTTAGAGGTAATAACTTTGTTCAAGAGATTGTAGATTGGGCTAGAGTATATGCCAAAAGTAACAATAAAACGCACATTAGATTAGATACCTGCGGGAATAATGTGCGACTCATTAAACATTACACAGATTGTGGTTTTACTTTTTTAGGGATCAATACATTAAAAAACGCCTCAGACCTACCTTCACATTATAAAAATGCAGACGTCTGCTTTTTTGAGATTAAAATAGCCTAACATTTTATCAGATAAGATAAAGTGCCTATTCTAAGTTATTTTTGCTACTTCTGAAATGTTATAAATGAAGCGCAGCTTTTATTAAAGACATTATGATTGTAGTTTCTTATCGTTAGGTTAATTTTAAAGATAGCAAGCCATACTAAAGTCTCAATTTCTTTTTATTTTTATACAAAATTAGATGCTTATGAAAATCGTTGTATCACCAGCAAAATCTCTTGATTACGAAACTAAATTACCTACGTCTAGAGGGACGCAGCCTCAATTTTTAGAGCAGGCAGCAACATTAAATGCTACCCTTGAAAAAAAATCTAAAAAAGCCGTTGGGGAGTTAATGCACATAAGTGATAAACTGGCCGAACTTAATTACCAGCGTTATAAAGCGTTTACAATACCTTTTACCAAAAGCAATGCAAGACCGGCTGGGTATGCCTTTGCTGGAGATGTGTATACTGGTTTAGATGCCTATAGTATTTCAGAAAAAAAAATAGATACGATGCAAGATACCTTGCGCATTCTCTCTGGACTGTATGGTGTATTACGACCTTTAGATTTAATGCAACCGTACCGTTTAGAAATGGGAACAAAACTTAAAATAGGTAAAAGTGAAAATCTTTACCAATTCTGGGGTGATAGCGTTACCGAAGCTTTAAATAATGAGCTAGCAGACGATGAGACTTTTGTAAATCTTGCCAGCCAAGAATATTTTAAAGTCATAAATAAGAAGCTGCTTAAGGTATCCATAATCAGCCCAGTATTTAAAGATTTCAAAAACGGAAAGCTAAAAATCATCTCTTTCTTTGCAAAAAAGGCAAGAGGTAGTATGGCGCGTTATCTAATAGACGTAGACGCTAAAAATAGTCAAGATATTTTAGGTTTTGATCGTGATGGGTATCGCTATAGCGAGGAGCATACGGTAAAGGAGAATGAGCCTGTTTTTATTAGGTAGTTGGTCTATTGTTGTGCTTCGACAAGCTTAGAATAACATCACGATCTTTAAAAAAATTCACTGTCACCCTGTCCCGATAGTTATCGGGAGTCGAAGGGCGAGCACTAACCAGAGTCTAATTAATTAGCAATACTAGCTAAAGATGAAATCTTATTATGTTTATATTTTGAAATGTGCAGACTTATCCTATTATACTGGGATGACAAGCGATTTAGAAAAAAGATTGACCCAGCATCAAGAAGGAAAAACTTTTGACGGTTATACAGTAACAAGAAGACCAGTTCAATTAATCTGGCATGTAACTTGTAATGATCCAAATGATGCTATTAGACTAGAAAAACAAATAAAAGGATGGTCAAGAAAAAAGAAAGAGGCTTTGATAAATGGGGATTTTAAAAAGCTGGTTACTTATTCAAAAAATTACACCGAGTACGGTAAAGCTGAGTGATTGCTTGATTAATCGAGCGTGCACTTCGACAAGCTCAGTGTGACAAAATTTGATAACAAACACAAAACTAAAGATGTCAGTTTGAGCTTGTCGAAGACCCACAAAGATATGCCGTAATACAAGGACTTACTATAATAGCACTTCGACAGGCTCAGTGTGACAAAATATAATTAGATTTGAATAAACATGACTGTCACCCTGAGCTTGTCGAAGGGCTACACAGGACAAAGCATCAAATAAATAGCCCCATAAATTGTTCAACCACACCCACCCATACAAACCATTTAATATTGAAAACGCCACTAAATTAATAGTAGGCACATTACCACCACCTAGATTTACGACGGGAGCACTCAAACTCGGAGATGTAAATTTCAGCTACGGCAGTATTGATGGTCAATTGTGGCCTATACTAAACGCTATTTTTGACGCAAATCTAGTTTTTGAAACCACCCAACAAGCCATAACACAAAGGCGGTCACTACTTATTAAAAATAACATTGGAATCTGCGATATTGTAGCCGCTGCAAAAAGGGAGAAAATAGATGCCAGTGATATTGGTATGCAAGATGTTACATTAAGAAAACTTATAGAAGTACTGGAAGCCCACCCTAAAGTAGACACCTTATTATTTACAGGAGGAAATAGTAAAAATGGACCAGAGTATTTTTTTAGAAGATTATTAAAAGAAAACGATTTAAAACTCGAAGTTATAAGTGATGTAGTTCCAAGAATACATAGTTTTCAATTGCCAATTTCAACACGATTAATTTACACAGTGTCATTAACCGCCCCAAGCGGAGCAGCAAATAGAGCAGTGGGGAGTTTGCAAGCTTATAAAGAAATGAAAGCCGCCTTCCCAAACAAGAACACAATAGATTTTAGAATAGATCAATACCGGCCATATTTCACCCAACAAAAAAGCGACTGGTTACCCAATCGCTCTTAACTAATTCTGAGGCGTATTCCCTTTTATTTTCTTTGGGCGTATTCTAAACTTTTTACGTTTAGGTCTTAGTTTCCCAAAAGTACCGATGAATATTTTACCTCTTCGTGATTTTCTATCTCCTTTTCCCATAATATTTTTTTTGTCATACCCGCGAAGGCGGGTATCTTTTTTGTCATTTCCGCACTTCGACTATCGCTCTGGATAAACTTCGGCCGAAATCGCAGTGTTTTTTAATACCTCTAATTTACAATCAATCAAGCTAAATACAATTAATCTGATTTGTAAACCTTTGTTAAACCTACCTTATCGAAGACACAAATTCTCCAATCCCTTCAACACCTTTTTTGGTTAACATTTTTATAAAAGCACTCCCTATTATAGCTCCATTAGCATAAGTGGTAGCAGCCTCAAAAGTTTCAGAATTACTAATCCCAAACCCTACTATTTGCGGGTTGTTGAGCTTCATGTTTTTTACACGAGCAAAGTAGTCTGTTTGCACATTTCCGAAGCCAGATTGAGCGCCCGTAACACTTGCACTGCTCACCATGTAGATAAAGCCGCTGCTAGCATTGTCTATTTGTCTAATACGGGCATCACTAGTTTGTGGTGTGATTAAGAAAACATTAATCAATCCATACTTTTCAAAAGTAGCTTGGTAATGTTCTTGGTATTCTGCCAGAGGTAAGTCTGGTAAAATAAACCCGTCAATCCCAATCTCTTGGCATTTTTTACAGAAATTCTCCACACCATATTGTAGCACGGGATTAAAATATCCCATTATGATTAATGGAATAGAAACTGTCTTTCTAATGTCTTTTAACTGCTCAAAAAGTAGGGCAGTGGTCATTCCGTTTTTGAGCGCCTGCGTGCCACTGGCCTGAATGGTCGGGCCGTCTGCGAGAGGATCACTAAAGGGTAATCCAATCTCGACCATGTCCACTCCGTTTTCTTGCAGACTTTCTAGTATTGTGACCGTATCATCAATATTAGGATATCCAGCGGTGAAGTAGATGGAGAGTAACTTTGAGTTTTTTTTTAATCTTTCTGTAATGCGATTCATGTAGTATAAGTTTGTGTCATTTCCGCGAAAGGAAACTAATATTGGAGATTAACGATTTTTGATTTTTGAACTATTGGAACATCGAATATAAAACCGCAGAACACAGAATGATGAAGTTTTAAAAAATAATGATTAATGCAATTTTCAGCAACAAGTTTTACTTCTGAGTTCGTAATTCAAAATTCGATATTCATTATTCATTTTTTTTAAATTCAACAATCAAAAATCTCCAATCTCCAATCGTTAATCTTTTTATAGTTTAAAATATTCAATGTAAGTGTTAAGATCCTTATCCCCACGACCACTTAAGTTAACCACTACCACATCATCTTTTTTAAACTTTCTAGTTTCAAAAATTGCTAAGGCGTGACTACTTTCTATTGCAGGAATAATTCCTTCTAGTTTACTAAGCGCCAATCCAGCGTTCATGGCGTCATCATCTGTAACACTTATAAATTCGCCACGGCCACTTGTAAAAAGATGCGCGTGCATTGGACCCACGCCCGGATAATCTAATCCAGCACTAATAGAATAAGGCTCTGTAATCTGCCCATCATCTGTTTGCATTAAAAGTGTTTTGCTTCCGTGGATAATTCCCATTTTACCTAATGCTGAGGTAGCAGCACTCGCTCCACTATGTATTCCTTTTCCTGCGGCTTCAACGGCGATGATACCTACTTCGGGTTGGTCTAAATAATGATAATAAGCTCCCGCAGCATTGCTACCTCCACCTACACAAGCCACTACAAAATCTGGATTTGACCGTCCTTCTTTTTCTTGTAATTGTGCTTTGATTTCTTCAGAAATTACACTCTGAAAACGCGCCACCATATCTGGATAGGGATGAGGTCCAACAACGCTACCAATAATATAATGCGTATCTGTAGGGTTATTAATCCAATCTCTAATGGCTTCATTTGTGGCGTCTTTTAAGGTTCTACTTCCACTTAAAGCTGGCACTACCGTGGCACCGAGCATTTTCATTCTCGCCACGTTTGGGGCTTGTCGCGCGATGTCAATCTCGCCCATATATACGATACATTCTAATCCCATTAATGCGCAAACCGTTGCTGTAGCAACGCCGTGTTGGCCTGCACCTGTTTCTGCTATTATGCGTTTTTTACCTAAGCGTTGTGCCATCAAAATCTGCCCGATGGTGTTATTTACTTTATGTGCTCCCGTGTGACATAAGTCTTCCCGTTTTAAGTAGATTTTTGCCCCATACTTTTCGCTCATTCTTTTGGCAAAATACAAAGGCGTTGGTCTACCCACATACTCCCGTAATAAGGATTGAAATTCTTCCTGAAATTCTGGTGAAGACATCACGGCAATGTATTGCTGTCGCAATTCTTCTACATTTGGATAGAGCATTTCTGGGATGTAAGCACCGCCAAATTCGCCATAATATCCCTTTTCGTCTACGTTATAGTTCATATCTAATTGTTGCCCTTCGACAGGCCCAGGGTGACAGTTATTTGTCTTGCTGAGCTTGTCGAAGCATTATTCTAATTCTTTAATTAATTCTTTCAATGCCGCAATATCCTTCAATCCCGGCGCACTCTCAAATTTGCTATTCACATCAATCGCGTAAATAGGCAAATTGGTCTGAAGTAATTCTTTCACTTTGGAAACGTTATCCATTGAAATACCACCGCTTAAAATAAAAGGCTTAGTGCTAGGGTATTGTTGCAAAACAGACCAATCAAATGCAAAACCATTACCGCCTTTATCTTTTCCTTTCGTGTCAAATAGAAACTTATCTACCAATTTTTCATAAGGGAAGAGGCTGTCAAAATCAAAATTTTCTCCTACAGAAAACACCTTCCACACTTCGACCGGGCTATTTAATTTCGACTTATAAATACCTTGATTAATCTCATTTACATACAAAACAGATTCATCACCGTGCAACTGGATCACATCTAGTTTATACGTTTTAATATGTTTCATAATAAATGAAATAGAAACATCAACAAACACACCTACCTTTTTTACACCCGCGCAGGCGGGTATCTCATCCAACTCATAATTACGGGGGCTTTTATCATAGAAGATAAACCCTAAATAGTCAGGCTGCAATGCTGCGACCTCTGCTATATTGTGTTTCATTCCGCATATTTTTATTCCCACGGAGGTGGGAATCTCTGCCTTGTATTGATGGTTACTTTTCATTAGCTACAATCTTCTGGACTTATTACTACTGGTTCTAGTAAAGCGCTTTACATTAATTGTCTTATAAACTCCGTGGCACTCTTTCCCGGATTCTCCGTTTTCATAAATCGCTCGCCTATTAAAAATCCTTTAAATCCATACGGTTGTAATTCTTTTATCGCTTCTATATTACTAATGCCACTTTCTGAAACTTTTATATAGCTATCTGGAATTAATTTTGATAATGCTTTACTTGCCTCTAGAGATACTTCAAAAGTTTTAAGATTTCTGTTGTTTACTCCTAATAAATCTACAGAAGGGTGCAATGATTTTTTAAGTTCATATTCATTATGAATTTCTAAGAGTACATCCATTCCTAACTCCTTTGCTAGAGCAGCATATTCTTGCAGTTGACTTTCATCAAGACATGCTGCGATTAATAAAATAGCATCTGCGCCGTAGGCTTTTGCTTCATAAATTTGATAGGAATCAATGATAAACTCTTTGCGTAATAATGGGATCTGTACACAAGCTCTTGCGAGTAATAAATCATCTAATGAGCCACCAAAAAACTTGGTATCTGTCAATACTGAAATTGCACTCACGCCAGCTGTTTCATATCCTTTTACCACTTCAGGCAATAAAATATTCTCATTGATAACAGACTTGCTGGGGGAGCGCCTTTTGTGCTCTGCAATGATCCCCGAACCTTCTGACACACTTTTTGCCATAGAAAAACACGTTCTATCAAACAAAGTAGATTGCTTCAGTACCGAAACAGGAAACGCTGCCTTTCTTGCAGCTACTTCTAGCTTTTTATAGGTTGTTATTTTATTTAAAATTGTCAAATTGTTTAGTTTTTTATTTTCACTACTCACTACTCACTACTCACTACTCACTACTCACTACTCACTACTCACTACTCACTACTCACTACTTAATTACTCAAATCTCTTATTTTGTTCAAAGCATTCAATCCTTTTCCACTCATCAAGCTTTCTTTTGCTTTGTCAAACCCTTCTTGGATGGTGCATCCAGTAACCGTTGAGATTGCCAGGCCTGCATTTGCGCAGACTACATTATTTTGTGGCTCGGTTCCACTACCGCTTAATATTTCAGAAAAAATGGTTGCAGATTCAACTACGGTTGCTCCTCCATAAATATCACTTTGTGCAATCTTTTTAACTCCAAAACGCTCTGGGGTCAATACTGTTTCTGTCTCTCGGCTAATCATTTTAGCGGGTCCTGTTAAACTCACCTCGTCATACCCATCCATTGCGTGGAGAACGGCAAAATTCTTTTCTCCCTTTTGATAGAGATACCCATACATTCTGGCCAACTCTAAGTTGAAAACCCCAACTAACTGATTTTTAGGAAATGCAGGATTTACCATTGGCCCTAACATATTAAAGAATGTTTTTACGCCTAATTCGCGGCGAATGGGTGCTACATTTTTCATCGCTGGATGAAATAAGGGAGCGTGTAAAACACAAATTCCTGCTTCGTCTAAACAGCGTTTATGATGGTCATTGTCATTGCTAAATGTAATGCCTAATTGCTCCATCACGTTGCTGCTTCCGCTAATTGATGATACCCCGTAATTACCGTGCTTAGTTACATGAACTCCTGCGCCTGCCGTAACGAAAGAGGCAAGTGTGCTAATATTAAACGTGTTTTTTCCGTCCCCGCCAGTACCACATAAATCTATCGTGTTATAATCGCTCACATCTACTCTAATACAGAGCTCTAACAGGGCATCTCGAAAACCTTCCAGTTCTTCAATACCAATACTACGCATCATATACACCGTCATAAAGGCCGCAATCTGGCTCTGGTTGTATTTCCCTTCGGAAATGTTAACCAAAACTTCTCTCGCTTGCACTTTTGAGAGTTGCTCGTGGTTGATTAATTTATTTAGTATTTGTTTCATATTTGCCTTTAGCCATTGGCTTTTTTGTAATTATTTTGTCACTCTTTTTAGAAATTTTGCTAACAGCTACATCTGCACCCAATTCTTAATCATTTCTTTTCCCTTAGGTGTCAATACACTTTCTGGATGAAACTGGACTCCTCTAATATCCAATTCTCTATGTCGCAAAGACATGATTTGACCATTATCATCTAAAGAAGTGATCTCGAGACTTGCAGGGAAATCTTCTTTGTTTACCACCCAACTGTGGTATCTGCCTATTTCTATGGTATCACCTAATCCTTTAAACAAAGGTTCATCATCTACTAAAATTTTTGCCTGTGTAGCAACACCATGAAATACCTTTGAGAGATTTGACAATGATCCGCCAAAAACTTCACCAATTGCCTGTTGTCCTAAACAAACTCCTAATATTGGTTTCTTGCCAGCGTAGGTTTTGATCACCTGCTTAAGCAATCCAGCTTCATCTGGAATTCCAGGCCCCGGCGATAATAAAATCTTATCATAGGACGCTAAGTCTTCTATATGAAACTGATCATTACGTAGCACATGAACTTTGCAATCTAGTTCTTCTAGATAGTGCACTAGATTGTACACAAAACTGTCATAGTTGTCTATTACTATTATTTTCATATTTCTTCTGCTAATTCTAGCGCTTTTTGTAAAGCTCCTAACTTATTATATACTTCTTGTAATTCTTTTTCTGGATCACTATCATTGACTACTCCAGCACCTGCCTGAAAATGGAGTGTATGATTCTTACTCACAAAACTTCTAATGATAATGGCGTGATTAAAATTGCCTTTAAAATCCATAAAACCAATAGCGCCACCGTAGAAATCTCTATTCACGTTTTCGTATTTTTCTAGTAATGTCATTGCATTGTGCTTAGGCGCACCACTTAAGGTTCCTGCAGGGAAGGTGTCTGCTACTATTTGCATGGTTGACGTTTCTTTGTTTACCGTGGCAGTAACTTTACTAACCAAGTGTATCACATGAGAGAAAAATTGAACCTCCCTGTAGGTTTCTACTTTTACTTTGCTTCCGTGACGGCTTAAATCATTTCTGGCCAAATCTACAAGCATAACATGTTCGCTATTTTCTTTTTCATCTGCTGAAAGTTGCTTGGCTAGTATCGCATCTTTTTCATCATTACCTGTTCTTTTAAAAGTGCCTGCAATGGGGTGTATTTCTGCTTGGTCGCCACTAACCACTAGCTGTGCTTCTGGCGAAGATCCAAATATTTTAAAATTTCCGTAGTCAAAATAGAAGAGGTATGGCGATGGATTTACACTTCGCAAAGCTCTGTACACATTAAACTCATCGCCCGTAAATTGTTGAGAAAAACGCTTGCTAGGTACAATTTGGAAGACGTCGCCACGCGCACAATGATCTTTGCATTTAAGCACTAATGCCTTGAAATCTTCGTCTTTTAAGTTTGTAGTTGGTGCTCCATTTTTTGCAAAAGGATACTCCGCAAAATTCTTTGAAGTTAAAAGTCTTTCAATCTCTTCAGTGTTGTTATCACTCTCGTAGCAATGTGCAAAAATATAGGCTTCGTTATTAAAGTGATTGATGGCAATTACATTTTGATACACGGCATAATATGCATCTGGAATCTCTAAGTCGCCTTTTTTCTTTGATATTTGGATATCTTCAAAATACCGAACCATGTCGTACGACATATAGCCAAACAAACCGTTATTTATAAACTTGAATGCTTGCGCGTCATCTGCCTCAAAAGATTCTGAAAATTCTTGGATGATTTTAGGCACATTTGTCGTCGGCTCAATCTTTAATGTTTCTAGCTTACCATCAGGAAACTTTGTTGAAATTGTTTCGTTTGCAATTTTTATCGAGGCAATAGGATTGCAGCAGATATAACTAAAGCTGTTGTCGTTTGCGTGATAATCACTACTTTCTAATAACAAACTATTAGGAAATCTATCGCGTAGCCGCAAGTAAACAGACACAGGTGTAAGGGTGTCTGCGAGTAGTTTTTTACTGTATGTTTTAAGTTTGTATTTCATAGTACTGTCTGCAAAGGCCGGTGTCAAAATTTATGTTATCCCTCTTGCGAGAGATTCCTGCCTGGGCAGGAATAAAAAAAAGGCTTGTCGTGATGACAAGCCTTTGGTATATTAAAATACTAAAATAGTGCTTTGCTCACGATTATCGCCGAGAGTTGTTCCACCACCAAGTATGATTGTTTAATTTCATTGGTTCAAATATATGCATCCCTAGGAGAAACAAAAATTAAAACTTCGTTAAATTTTCATTTCAATATAATTTGGCGCCCTTAAATGAGTTATTTTTATAGGATGAAATATGCTTGGTTTATTTGTATCTTATTAATTGTCAGCTGTAAAGATGTTGATAAAGTGCCATCTTCCCTTTGGGATGCACAAGAATATGATGAGACTGAAAAAGATATAACTTCGGAAATAGCATTGAATCAAGATTGGATTAAAATTGTTGATTATGAAGGCTTAGCTCCTTTATTGGCAAAACGGAATGACACTACTTATGTTGTTAATTTTTGGGCAACTTGGTGTAGACCTTGTGTGAAAGAGCTTCCGTATTTTGAAAAAATTAATGAAGACTATAAAGACAGAAACGTTAAGGTGGTCCTTGTGAGTCTTGATTTTCCAGATAAGTTAGAAAAGCAAGTCATACCTTATGTACAGAAGAATTTAAAGAGTGAAGTATGGTTACTTGACGATGCAGATGCTAATGGATGGATACCTAAAATTTCGGAAACTTGGAGCGGTGCGATCCCGGCGACCATTATATATAATAAGAACAAGCGAACGTTTTATGAGCATTCGTTTACTTACGAAGAACTAAAAAAAGAAGTAGAATCTATTTTATAAATTATTAAAAAAAACAGACCTACTAAAATGGGCATAAAATTATGAAAACAAGTTTTAAATTAATAGCAGTCGCGGCAGTAATGGCCTTAAGTTTCATTAGCTGTAACGACAAGACAACAGCAAAGGATATTGCAACCGCAGCTGTAGTTGTAAGCGATAAAATTTCAGAAGCAAAACCGATAAACACTAAAGGGTATGGGATAGGCGATGCCGCAACAGATTTTAAGTTGAAAGATGTAGATGGTAGTATGGTCTCAATGACAGATTACAAAGATGCCAAAGGTTTTATAGTGATTTTTACGTGTAATACGTGCCCCTTTGCTGTGGCTAGTGAAGAACGTATCGTGGCATTAGACGCCAAGTATAAAGACTTAGGGTATCCAGTAATTGCAGTAAACCCAAATGATCCTAATGTACAGCCAGATGACACCTATGAGTTAATGCAGGCAAAAGCAGAAAGCGCTGGTTTTACATTCCCGTACCTGTATGATGCAGATGATAAAGTGTACGCGACGTATGGAGCGACAAAAACACCTCACGTGTATTTATTGAAAAATGAAAAGGGGAAGCACATTGTAAAATACATAGGGGCTATAGATGACAATGTGCGTAAGGCAAATGCTGTAAAGGATACATTTTTAGCAAATGCTATAGATGAATTATTGGCAGGGAAAGTAGTGAGCTTAAAAGAGACAAAGGCTATTGGATGCTCGATTAAGGTGTAAATTTATGCCGAAACAAAATATTAAAAACTGAAAACCGTAACGTTTTCAGTTTTTTTACGTCTATATGTTAGAGTTTTGTTAATTTTGAGACAATAAAAGGAACAATCCCAAGAATAAATACTTATAATGAGAGACTTAAATCAACAACAATGGCAAGAAGAGCTTGCTAAAGATCCAGAGGCAATAATCCTAGATGTGAGAACAGAAGCTGAAGTGGCAGAAGGATACATCCCTAATGCAAAGCATCTAGATATCATGAACGCTGGTACTTTTATGCAAGGGGCTAATGAGTTTGACAAGGATAAAACGTACTTTGTGTATTGCAAAGCTGGCGGAAGAAGCGCACAAGCCTGTATGATTATGGAGTCTATTGGTTTTAAAAACACATACAACCTAATGGGGGGTTTTTCTCAATGGGATGGAAAAACAACAATCTAATGAAAAAACTACTACTAATATGTACCGTGATCTTTGCTGTAACGCTTTTGAGTTGTAAGGATGAATCAAAAATTAATGGGGCAGCAACAGAAACGGTGATGTCTAATATTAAAGTGGTAACTCCACAGGAAGTCTACGATGCCTTGCAAGAAGACGCTACGTTGCAATTAATTGATGTACGTACACCAGAAGAATATGGTGTAACTCATTTAAAGTCGTCGCAAAATATTTGTGTAACGACTCCAGGTTTTGAAAAGAAAGCCGCAAAACTTGATAAATCTTTACCAGTGTATGTCTACTGTAAAAAAGGAGGAAGAAGTGCGCAAGCAAGTCAAATCCTTGCAGATATGGGCTTTACTAAAATCTATGATTTACAAGGCGGTATTACGAATTGGGAATCACAAGAACTAGAAATGGTAAAAGGGTAGTGAGGTTAAATCGAACTTGAATTTGAGCTCAAAAAATGAATAAAGTGAAAAAAACTGTCCTTCTGGGATGGTTTTTTTTATGATTTCAACTTTCAATTAGGATATCGTATTAACTTGTATCAAAAAGGAAGACTATTATTCTCCCTTTTGGAGCGTCGATTTTTTGAAAAAAAAATGGTAGGTTTAATTTCTATATTTAAAACCGCCGCACAAAAATTTGGTGAAGGCAAAAAAACCATCCGTTCAGATGATCTTTATTGTGTTTGGAATTAGACTTTCGGTAATCGTAACCAGCTCGTTGACTCGGCTATCGCCTTATCATCTCACTCAAAATTCCTGTTGCGGGTTATATTAAATAAAGAAAGTCATCCCTTAAGATGGCTTATTTTGTTTATAGAATTGGGACTTTCATTATACGTGACCAGCTCGTTGTTTCGGCTGCGGCCTCAACAACTCACTAAACTAACCCTATTTGCAGGTACTATTAAATAACAAAAGCCATCCCTTAAGATGGCTTATTTAGTACCCGGAATGGGACTTGAACCCACACGCAACTAGTGCACACGGCCCTCAACCGTGCCTGTCTACCAATTTCAGCACCCGGGTAGATAGGATTGTTATTTCTGAGTTTGGATATTTCAGAAACAAAAAAAGTTAAACCAAATGGTCTAACTTTTTTGTGACCAGTCTGGGGCTCGAACCCAGGACCACCTCCTTAAAAGGGAGGTGCTCTACCAACTGAGCTAACTGGTCATTACCTGTAGTCTGATAAAATCATTCTCTAGGCGGGTGCAAATATACTACCATTAATAATAAAATTCAAAAGGAAAATCAATAAATTTGAAAAAAAATGGCAGCTTTTTCTTTAGCCTTAATAATCAAGTATTTAGTAATATGAAAATTGTCTTAATTGGATATATGGGATCGGGTAAAAGTGCGGTAGGGAATCAGCTTGCCCAAACATTATCTACGAAATTTTTAGATTTAGATGCCGAAATTGAAAAAGAAGAGAAGATGTTGCTCTCAAACTTGTTTGATAAGAAGGGCGAAATTTATTTTAGAAAAAGAGAAAGAACCATTCTGTTGAATCTATTAGCGCAAGAAGGTACTAGTGTAATTGCAACTGGAGGAGGTACACCCTGCTACGGAAATGTAATGCAAGAACTATTGAATACTCCAAATGTGATGACTATATATTTAAAGGCATCATTAGCTACCTTAACAGATAGATTGGCTTTAGAAAAAGAAAAGCGCCCAATAATAGCACATTTAAATACAGAAGCATTGTTAAATGATTTTATACGGAAACATCTTTTTGAACGTAATTTCTATTACTTCCAGGCAGAAAAGTCTGTAAAGGTTGATGATAAAACGGTAACAGCTATTGTTGAAGAAATAGTAGTAGATCTATTCTAAGATAGCACGATCATTACCGGTTTCAAAAATAACAGCTACGTTTTCATTGATTGAAGTAGATAGTGAAATGCCCTTGTAGTCTGCTTTAATAGGATATTTTTTGTGGTTTCTGTCTACTAAAACTGCCGTTTTAAATCGCTTTAACGGTACCTCTAGAAAATGCCTCACTCCATATATTAAAGTAGTGCCAGAGTGTAATACGTCATCCACAAGTACAAGTGACTTGTTTTTATAGTCTGAGGCAGCAATAGAAGTTGTAATGGAAGATGCGGGTGATTTTTTATCTATCGTCACTGCGCATAAGGTTACTTTAATAGGAGAAATTTTTTCTACCATTCTTTTTAATTTCTTCGCAAATGTGTATCCGTTTTCCTTGATACCAGCAATAATAATTTCTTCTTCGTTCACGTTTGCTTCATAGATCTGATACGCAATACGGCGCAGTTTATGAGCTATTTGTGTTTTATTTAGAATAACAGGAGTTGATGTCATTTGCTGAAATTTTCTGAATTTCAAAAATAGTGATATTAAATAAGTCTAAGGCGTGTTTCAAGTTTTGAATATTTCTGAAGTTATTCTTCTTCGGTATTTACAAAAAAGTCATCAATCTCTCTTCTGTCTTTTTTTGTGGGCCTACCTACTCCTTTTTTACGGTAATAGTCTTTGCTATACTTTAAAAGTTCTTGTTGCTGAAACGCTTCTTTAGGTGTAACGTCTTTAGCGTATAGTGCAACGAGTTTTGCGCCTACTCTATGTTCTGGAAGGTTAATGACTTGGATAATATAGCTTACTTGCTTTTTTCTGTAAGTAATTGTGTCTCCAGGGAAAACGTCTCGAGATGGTTTAATTACCGCATCTCCTAGACGTACTGCACCCTTTTTACATTCGTTAGTGGCAACACTTCTTGTTTTACAATATCTAATACACCATAAATATTTATCAATCCTCATAATAGTTCTGCTAAATCTACGTTTAATATGCTAACAAAAATAACCGAAAATTGTATCTTGCAGCCCAAAATGAAATCTATGTTTAAAGCAAAATTTATTTTTGTATTTCTTTTCATCTCCATCTTGGCTTGTGGCACTGATGATGAAGACGGAAATATCACACCACCCCGTGATAGAGGAGAAGAGGCTCTTGTGGGTCAGTTAGAAATTGAAGAATTTTTAGCAACCCATTTCTATAATTATGAAAACTTTGAAAATCCGCCAGCAGGCTTTGATTTTAGAATAATTCTAGATTCTATTGTTGGTGATAATGCAGATAAAATCGCATTGATAGATCAAGTAGACTCAAAAATGGTAGTAGACCGTGTAGAAGACGATGTGACTTATAAGTTATATTACCTTAAAGTTTTACAGGGGGAAGGTGACTCACCAGACTTTCCAGATATTACGATTGTTAAATATGAAGGGATGGACCCAGAATTAGAGCTTTTTGATGCATCTATACAACCCGTTGCTTTTGATTTGACTGGTGTTGTAAATGGTTTTCAGGATATTATGATCGAGTTTAATGCGGCTGGATCATTTGTGAAAAATCCTGATGGCTCTGTTTCTTTTGAAGATTTTGGAGTAGGCGCTATGTTTATACCATCTGGACTAGGATATTTTAATAATCCTCCTAGTAGTTCTAATCTGCCATTGTATGAGCAATTAATTTTTACTTTTCAGCTTTTAGAAACCGTACAAGGAGATCAGGATAATGATGGAGTACCTTCTATTTATGAAGATCTAGACGGTAATGGACAAGAAGAAAGTGATGATACAGATGAAGATTTTACACCTAATTATGCAGATGCAGATGATGATAATGACGGGGTGCCTACTAGTCAAGAAATATTAGATGAAGATGGAATTAGAATTACAGATCCAGCATTGTATCCAGATGCTGATGGTGATGGAACACCAGATTATCTAGATGAAGATAGTTGATTAATACAACATGAATATGAATATAAAGACCGCTTATCTTAGATGAGCGGTCTTTATATTTTATGCACGTGTGCAATAGTTTGTTCCATATAAAAAGGCGAATCTGTAATTACAGATTCGCCTTTTTATTCTGTGGGATATGTTGTTATTTTCTCGCGACAACTTTCTTTGCAGCGGTAACAATTGCCTCGGCATTTAGTCCGTATTTTTCCATCAATTGTGCTGGTGTTCCAGACTCACCAAAAGTATCTTGAGTGGCAACCATTTCTTGAGGTGTTGGTGCATTTTCTGCAAGTACTCTTGCAACACTTTCTCCAAGACCGCCCATATAGTTATGCTCTTCTGCAGTAACTACGCAACCTGTTTTTTGAGCGCTTGCAATAATGGCATTCGCATCAAGCGGCTTAATGGTGTGTATGTTTATAACTTCGGCAGAAATACCTGCTTCGTTTAAAGTTTTTGCAGCTTCCAGTGCTTCCCAGACTAAGTGACCCGTCGCTATGATAGTGACATCATTTCCTTCTGTAAGTTCAACGGCTTTACCGATATTAAATGCACCATTTTCTGGTGTAAAGTTGGCTACTTTAGGTCTACCAAAACGTAAATATACAGGGCCGTCATAATCTGCAATTGCTAATGTTGCGGCTTTCGTTTGGTTGTAATCACAGGTGTTGATGACGGTCATTCCTGGTAACATCTTCATTAATCCAATGTCTTCAAGAATTTGGTGTGTAGCACCATCTTCACCTAAGGTAATCCCAGCGTGCGATGCGCATATTTTTACGTTCTTGCCGCTGTAAGCAACACTTTGTCTTATTTGGTCGTACACACGTCCTGTCGAGAAGTTTGCGAAAGTACCCGTGAATGGAATTTTTCCTCCAATGGTCATACCGGCTGCCATCCCTATCATATTTGCTTCTGCAATTCCTACCTGAAAGAAACGCTCTGGATGGTTTGCTTTAAAAGCATCCATTTTTAGCGAGCCTGTTAAATCTGCACAAAGTGCAACCACGTTTTCGTTTTTCTTACCAAGTGCTTCAAGACCTGCTCCAAAACCTGATCGTGTGTCTTTATTTCCTGTGTTTGTATATGTTTTCATAATGTTGGCCTAGATGGCAGATAATTAACATTTTCGCGAAAGCGAAAATCAATATGATACTTTTAATTTTTATAGCAAAGGTTTAATAGTCTCCCAGTGTTTCTGCATTTTGAGCTAATCCTATTGCTAACTGCTCGTCATTAGGAGCTTTTCCGTGCCAAGCGTGCGTATGCATCATAAAATCTACTCCATTACCCATTATGGTATGCAGTAAAACACAGATCGGTTTTTTATTTCCCGTTTTTGCTTTGGCAGCTTTGAGACCATCAATAACAGCAGACATATTATTACCTTCTTTTACATCAAGTACATCCCAACCAAAGGCTTCAAATTTTGAGCGAATACTACCCATGCCCAGTACAGCATCTGTTGAGCCGTCTATTTGCTGCCCATTTAAATCTATAGAAACAATAATGTTATCTACTTTATTTGCAGCGGCATACATAATGGCTTCCCAATTTTGACCTTCTTGTAACTCTCCGTCTCCACATAATGCATAAACGAGGTGATTGTCATTATTCAATTTTTTTGTTGCTGCTGCTCCAAGTGCTACGGAGATCCCTTGTCCTAATGATCCAGATGCCATACGGATTCCTGGAAGGCCCTCATGAGTAGTTGGATGACCTTGTAGACGAGAATTTAAGAGCCTAAAAGTATTTAATTCTTCTACCGGAAAGTATCCAGAACGTGCAAGAACACTATAAAAAACAGGAGAGATATGACCGTTAGATAAGAAGAAGAGATCCTCACCTTCTCCGTTCATATTAAAACCTTCTTTGCGGTTCATGACTTCTTGATAAAGTGCTACGAAAAACTCTGCACAACCTAAAGATCCACCTGGGTGACCAGAATTTACTTTGTGTACTTGTCTTATAATGTCACGTCGCACTTGAGTGACCATATCTTCTAATTGTGCAATGTCTGCCATAATTTTTTTAAATAGAGTGTCAAAAGTACTAGTTTATTTAGGGGCACTCAAGGCGGGGTTGAGTCAGTTATTAACGATTTTATGGTATTAGTTAACAAAAGTTGGTTAAGCCCTATATGATTATTAAAAAGAAGCTATTGGGGCTTATTGGTATTTCAGAAATACTATAAAATGGTATCTTTGCGCTTTCAAGATTTTATATGGATTTTAAAATAGAAGGAACTGATATAAATAGCCAGGCACGTGCAGGTACAATTACCTTAGATCACGGTACTGTGGAGACTCCTATTTTTATGCCTGTAGGTACTGTGGGTACTGTAAAGGGAGTGCATCAACGCGAACTTGCAGATGAAATAAATCCTGATATTATATTAGGAAATACCTATCATTTATACTTACGTCCCGGTATTGATATAATAGAAAAAGCAGGTGGTTTGCATAAGTTTATGAATTGGGATAGAAATATTCTAACCGATAGTGGAGGGTACCAAGTATACTCCTTGTCTGGAAACAATAAAATTAAAGAAGAAGGGGTAAAGTTTAAATCTCATATCGACGGTAGTTACCATATGTTTACTCCAGAAAATGTGATGGAAATACAGCGTAGCATAGGGGCAGATATTATTATGGCTTTTGATGAGTGTACACCCTACCCTTGTGATTACAATTACGCAAAACGGTCTATGCATATGACGCATAGATGGCTAGAAAGATGTTTAACTCATCTTGATAAATTACCTTTTAAATATGATTACAGCCAGACCTTTTTTCCAATAGTGCAAGGAAGCACATATAAGGATTTAAGAAAACAATCTGCAGAGTATATAGCGGGAGTAGGAGCAGAAGGGAACGCTATTGGTGGTCTTTCTGTAGGAGAGCCGGCAGAAGAGATGTATGCAATGACAGAAATCGTAACGGCAATACTGCCCAAAGACAAGCCGCGTTATCTAATGGGTGTAGGTACACCAATTAATTTATTAGAAAACGTTGCACTTGGTATTGACATGTTTGATTGTGTGATGCCTACTCGTAATGGACGTAATGGAATGTTATTTACCGCTCACGGGACCATTAATATAAAGAACAAAAAATGGGAAGCAGATTTTTCTGCCATTGATGACATGGCCATTACTTGGGTAGATACTGCTTACAGCAAAGCATACGTTAGACATCTTTTTACCGTTAATGAAATGTTAGGCCGTCAGATTGCAACGATTCATAATCTTGGGTTTTATCTTTGGCTCATGCGTGAAGCTAGAAAACGAATCATAGCAGGAGATTTTACAACATGGAAGAATAAGATGGTAAAGCAGATGGATAAGAGACTTTAAGTAGTAGTAAGCATTTAGTACAAAGTATTAAGAAACAGATGGAGTTTTAAGATTAAAAAATATTACTCACAACTATAAACCACAAACCCTAAACGAATTTAATGCTTACGATTCTCGATAAATACATACTAAAAAAATACCTCGGGACCTTTGGGCTCCTGTTGTTGCTTTTTATACCTATTGGGATTACGGTGCACCTTGCAGAGAAGATTGATAAGATTTTAGATAATGAGGTGCCATTTAGCGATTTGGCAGTTTATTTATTACAATTTACGGTATACTTCGCTAATTTATTGTTCCCTTTATTTCTGTTTTTATCTGTTATTTGGTTCACCTCTAAGTTAGCAAATAATACAGAAGTCATTGCTTTTTTAAGTAGTGGTGTGTCTTATTACCGATTTTTAAGACCATTCTTAATAGGCGCAACCATTGTTTTTTCACTCGGATTAGGGCTCACGTTATACCTTGCGCCTGTAGCTAGTACTGGGTATAATGAGTTTACATACAAGTATCTAACCAGAAAAACGGATAAGGAGAGGGGCAATATTTTTAGACAGATTAATGATAACGACTATATCTATGTGAGCCATTTTAATACGCTTGATAAGTCTGGAGGTAATTTTTCATTAGAGCATTTTGAAGATAATAAATTGAAATATAAAATCTCCGCAAATAGGATACGTTTCAATGAACTTGATAGTACGTATACTTTACAGAATTACAAAAAACGCACCATAGGTTTAGACAATGATGTATTAGAAAAAAGGACAAGAGTCGATACTACATTTTCATTTAAATTAGAAGATCTAACTCCTGTAAAATACATTGCAGAAACCCTTAATTACGTGGAGTTAAACAAATACATTGCCCAAGAAAAGGCAAGAGGGTCTTCCTATATTAATAGGTATGTCCTTGAAAAATATAAGCGATTTAGTATTCCTTTTTCTGTATTTATCTTGACCATCATTGCTGTTGCTGTTTCTTCTGTAAAGCGACGTGGTGGGATGGGAGCAAACCTGGTAATTGGTTTAAGTATCGGGATGGTTTTTGTATTTTTTGATAAAATTTTTGGAACCCTCGCGCAGCAAAGTGATTTTTCTCCATTGGTAGCTACTTGGTTCCCTAATGTTATCTTTGCTATATTAGCGCTTTACTTATTGCGCAATGCAAAACGATAAACTACTTAACTACCTTCACCTCCATTTTATTATTTTTATATGGGGGTTTACCGCCGTACTAGGTGCTCTAATTACCATAGACGCGATTCCTCTTGTATGGTTTAGAATGTTAATTGCGAGCATACTTATCTTTTTTTGGGTACTTCTGAAACGTTATAAACTCAAATTTAAGCGAAAAACCATAGCCGGTTTCTTTCTTGCGGGATTAATCATTGCCATACATTGGTTAGCATTTTTTGGAGCCATTAAAGAATCTAATGTTTCTATAACGCTAGCTATTATGTCTACAGGTGCATTCTTCACCGCTTTTTTAGAACCGTTATTTTATAGACGAAAAATTATCTGGTACGAAGTTCTTTTTGGCCTCATCGTAGTGATTGGTTTATATGTTATTTTTCAAGTAGAAGGCGACTACTTTTGGGGAATTGTGCTGGCCCTTACTTCTTCTTTTTTAGGAGCTCTTTTTTCTGTGATAAATGGCAAATTTGCCGTAAAGTATAATGCATCGGTGATTTCTTTTTATGAATTGTTCTTCGGAATGCTGTGCATAACGGCCTATCTGGTCTATGCTCAGGACTTTTCCGAAGCCTTCTTTACTCTACCAATGATGGATTGGATCTACCTTTTTATCTTGGCCTCTGCTTGTACAGCATATGCTTTTATTGCCTCAGTACATGTCATGAAATGGATAAGCCCTTATACGGTAATGCTTACTATTAATATGGAACCCGTGTATGGCATTCTTCTCGCACTCTGGATTCTTGGTGATAAAGAATATATGAGCCCCCAGTTTTATATGGGAGCGGCTATTATTATAGTCACCGTAATCTGTAATGGTATTATTAAAATGAGAAGGACTAGAAAAACAAATGAGATGTTATAATAATGGTTACAATAGTTATATTTGTAGACTAAACAAACCAGAAAAAAAGAAGATACTATGGAATATCTTGAGTTTGAACTTCCTATTAAAGAATTACAGGAACAGTATGAGAAGGCTTGCCAGATAGGTGAGGACAGTGAGGTGGATGTAACTAATACTTGTAAGCAAATAGAGAAGAAACTAAAAGAAACCAAAAAAGAAATATATAAGAATCTAACCCCTTGGCAACGTGTATTATTATCACGTCATCCTAATCGTCCTTATACGATGGATTATTTAAACGCCATGTGTGGAGATTCTTTTTTAGAGCTGCATGGTGATCGTAACTTTAGAGACGATAAAGCAATGGTAGGTGGTCTAGGTAAAATTGGTGACCAGAGCTATATGTTTATTGGTCAGCAAAAAGGATACAATACAAAAACTCGCCAGTACAGAAATTTTGGAATGGCGAGCCCTGAAGGATATAGAAAGGCGCTACGTTTAATGAAATCGGCCGAGAAGTTTGGTATTCCAGTAGTTACTTTAATTGATACTCCAGGTGCGTATCCAGGGATGGAAGCAGAAGAAAGAGGTCAAGGAGAAGCAATTGCTCGTAATATTCTTGAAATGACACGTCTCAAAGTACCTATCATTGTAGTGATAATAGGAGAAGGAGCCAGTGGTGGTGCTTTAGGTATAGGCGTAGGTGATCGCGTATTGATGTTAGAAAATACGTGGTACTCAGTAATCTCTCCAGAGAGCTGTTCTTCTATTTTATGGAAGAGTTGGGAGTACAAAGAGCAGGCGGCAGAAGCATTAAAGCTTACAGCAACAGATATGAAAAAGCAGAAGCTTATAGACCTTATAGTGAAGGAACCTGTAGGTGGAGCTCATAGTGATCGAGAGACCACTTTTAGAACTGTCGCTAATGCCATAGAAAAAGAATATGCCGTTTTAAAAGACTTATCACCAAGAGATCTTGTGGATAGAAGAATGGATAAATATTCTCAAATGGGAGTCTTTAAAGAATAGATTCGGTCATAACAGCACTTTAAAAAATCTGAAGTTTATGCTTCAGATTTTTTTGTACCTTATTAACAATATTTTAGACTTATCAACAGTTCACATGTTAATGAACAGTTGATATCCGTCATCTCAATTTTCACATTAAATCGTTAGGTTATTCTTACTTTCGTCCTATGGAACAAGTACAATCATCCACTCCTTTTAAAAAGCGCTCAACTCCAGTGGTTTCACTGGAAAAAGGCAAAATTCCACCGCAAGCCATTGATCTTGAGGAGGTTGTGCTTGGCGCCATGATGATCGATAAAAAAGGGGTAGACGATGTTATTGATATTCTTAGTCCAGATGTATTCTATAAAGAAGCGCATCAACACATATTTGAAGCCATTTACATTCTCTTTAAAGAAGGCTCTCCCGTCGACTTATTAACCGTTTCGGCGCGTTTAAAACAAATGCAGAAACTAGATGTTGCAGGAGGTGAGTTTTATTTGATCCAGTTGACCCAAAAAGTGTCCTCATCGGCACATATTGAGTTTCATTCTAGAATTATTCTTCAAAAGTTCATACAACGTAGTTTGATTAAAATCTCAAACGAAATCATTGAAGAGTCTTATGACGAAACTACAGATGTATTTGATTTACTAGATACGGCAGAATCAAAATTGTATGAGATTACCCAAGGAAATATTAAACGATCTTCAGAAACGGCGCAGCAATTAGTAATTGCAGCAAAGAAGAAGATTGAAGAAATAGCAAACAAAGAGGGGCTCTCCGGAATTCCTTCTGGCTTTGAATTAGTAGATAAGCTTACCTCTGGATGGCAGCCTAGTGATTTAATTATCATCGCCGCCCGTCCGGGTATGGGTAAAACAGCACTTACCTTATCTATGGCTCGTAATGTTGCCGTAGATCATAATATTCCGGTGGCATTCTTCTCACTAGAGATGTCTTCTGTACAATTGATCACCCGTTTAATTTCTTCGGAAACGAAATTGTCTTCAGAAAAGTTACGTACCGGAAACTTAGAGAAGCACGAATGGGAACAATTAAACGTAAGAGTGCAAGCACTTGAAAAGGCACCGCTTTTTATTGATGATACTCCGTCACTTTCTATTTTTGATTTACGTGCAAAAGCAAGACGTCTGGCGTCGCAACACGGTATTAAGTTAATTATGATTGATTACCTGCAGTTAATGACGGCAGGGGGTAACAAAAATGGAGGAAATCGAGAACAAGAAATCTCAACTATCTCTCGTAACCTTAAGGCACTTGCAAAAGAATTAGCAATACCGGTTATTGCATTATCGCAGCTATCACGTGCAGTAGAAACACGAGGAGGTAGCAAGCGACCTTTATTGAGTGACCTTCGTGAATCTGGTGCGATTGAGCAGGATGCAGATATTGTATCATTTATTTACCGCCCAGAATACTACAAAATAGAAGAATGGGATGATGACGAGCATTCTCCTACAGACGGACAAGCAGAATTCATTATCGCAAAGCACCGTAATGGTGGGCTTGATGAGATTCGTTTAAAGTTCATTGGTCATTTAGGTCGTTTTGAAAATCTAGAGACCTTCAATTTTATGCCAACAGAGTTACACTCAAGTATGAACGCGGCGGCAAACGATGATACCTTCAAAACAACAAATCTCCCTTCTGCAGACGAGGCCTTTGGTAGTGCCATGAACGATGACTTGGGTACGGACGATGATAATGAGGTTCCTTTTTAGAGCTTGTTTGATTAGAGCCTTGCGACCGCTGCGTTATAGGACGTAAGATACAATTGAAAAAAGGATTCAGTAATAGATGTTTCCGGTCAAAACTTTAATCATTAAATAACAGTATCACTAATTAATCAGTGACCTAAGATATCAATTCCTTCTTTCGTCTTTCAGCGAAGCGATCCTGCGTCCTTCAGTTCCGAAGGAACGGACTTACGTCTTTTGGCACCCTATCCTAATTCTCCAAAACAAACACAATTTCCCATATTTACCCAAAACCATCTAAACATTCCCACTTTGGCTTAAAATTTGTCAGTATCTTAGCAGTAGCAAGATGTACACTTTGACGCATCTTTAAAACACGATACATGACCAGACTGATTATATTAGTTTCCTTTCTCTTTTTTGGATTTCAGGCCAGCGCCTCTTACATCTTGATCCCAATGGATGCAGATGGACAAAAAGAACACCTTAAAGCGTACGGTATTACGTATTGGACCCTAGAGCGTCAAGTAAAAGTAAAATGGCTACTCAACTATAGAGGGGGTTCTTTTTTGCTGCCAGATAGTGAAGAGATTAAGCGGGAGTGCCAGATAAGAGGCGTTTCTTTCGAAATTTTAAGCGATTCTAAAACCGAAGAAATATTAGAATTAATAGCGAGTCCTTCGCAAAATATGGAGGCGGTATCACTAGAGAAAGCCCCAAAAATTGCCGTTTATTCTCCACTAGGAAATCAACCTTGGGATGATGCAGTGACCATGGTATTGACCTATGCAGAAATCCCTTACGAAACTATTTATGATGAGCAAGTTGTTGGCGACGAACTTTTGTTATACGATTGGCTGCACCTACATCACGAAGATTTTACGGGACAATATGGTAAGTTTTATAGAAGCTACCGGTCTGCACCCTGGTATATAGAAGAAAAGCGAAAGGCAGAAGAATTAGCTGCAAAAATGGGTTACACTAAAGTTTCCGAAGCAAAAAGAGATGTGTCGCTCAAAATAAGAGATTATGTAGTAGGTGGAGGTTTTATGTTTGCTATGTGCAGCGCCACAGATAGTTTTGATATTGCGCTTGCCGCAGAAGGGGTTGATATCTGCGAACCTATGTTTGACGGAGACCCGAGTGAGGCTGGTTACCAAAATAAAATAGACGACAAAAAAACTTTTGCTTTTAAAAATTTTACGCTAGAACGCAGTCCGATGATCTATGAATTTTCGAGTATTGATATGACCCGAAAACGTAAAATACCAAAAGAAACAGATTACTTTTCTTTGATGGATTACTCTGCAAAATGGGATCCTATTCCTTGTATGTTAGTACAAAACCACACTTCTTTAGTAAAAGGGTTTATGGGACAAACTACGTCTTATGAGCCTAATGAGATAAAAAGCAATGTTTTGGTAATGGGAGCAAATAAAACCAATGGCGAGGCTAAATACATTCATGGGATTAAAGGCAAAGGCTTCTTTACTTTTTACGGAGGTCACGATCCAGAAGATTATCAGCATAGAGTAGGAGATGCTAAAACAGAATTAGCACTCCACCCACAATCGCCAGGCTATCGTTTGATTTTAAATAATGTATTGTTTCCAGCGGCTAAAAAGAAGAAACAGAAGACGTGATATATAAGATTATGAAATTCGCAGTCATCTTGCTCTTATTTACCTATGGCCAGATTGCGTGTGCCCAGTCGGCAAATTATGACGGTACATATGGAGTTAGATATGAAAATGTTAATTCGATTATAGAATATACACTTACCTTGAATGTGGACGGAACATTTCAATTTCATTCATACACAAATCATTTTAAGGCAACTCCGCCAGAACAAAATACATATGGCAAAGGGACTTGGAATGCCGAAAAAAATATCATCTCCTTTTTTACAGATGATCAACATGAGTTGGATGAAAAACATACGCTGGATTTTAGCGCTACAAAAGCTAGAGTTGATAGGAAATCTATTAGGAATAAATCTCCAGAAGTGATTCCTGATAAAATGCGTATCTATGAATCTGAAATCTCCTGGGTAAAAGGGATGAAGCTGGAAAAAATAGATCTATAATCTAAGACTTGATTTTTCATACTGCTAATTTAGTGGTGCGGACAAAAATCTAATGAGAAAACAATATCATATATTAAACGGAGATGCATTAAAAGAGCGGTTTCCAAGCATTATTCGAGGTGATATTGTGGTCGCGCGCGAATGTTTAGTGGATGGTGATGTAACAGGTAATACCTTAGAGAAATTCTTTCATTCTAGAGCTCTATTTCTTAGTGAAAATTATAAAGGGTGCACAGTAGAAGATTATTACAATACTACAGTTTCTGAATTTCAAAAAATACATCGTATCCCCGATGCGACAGATATTAACCTATGGTTTGAAGATGATCTCTTTTGTCAGGTTAATTTTTGGTTTACTTGCTATCTGCTTAGCCAATCTAAAAATCAGAATTCAGTTTTTTTAATCCGTCCAGAAATCCATAAAGAGTATGGCTTTGGTGGATTGGATGAATTAGAACTTGTTTCTCTTTATAAGCATAGAGTATTGCTTACAGAATTAGATAAGCTTGCATCGCTATGGAAACTATATCAAAAGGGTGATACAGAACAATTGCTTAGAAATGCAAAAGGGTTAGCGTCTAAATTTCCCTTTGTAATACTTGCAGTTCAAGCACATGCAGAACGCCTTCCTTCTAACAAGGATTTGGGAAGGCCTAGTAAGTCTCTTATTCAAATTATGAAGGAACTTAACACAGAGGAGTTTGCACCTATATTTCGAGCTTTTTGTAAAAGAGAAAGTATTTATGGCTTTGGGGATGCTCAGGTGAAACGATTGCTTGTAGAAATAAAAA
>CALIAF010000019.1 GCA_938041335.1 uncultured Ulvibacter sp.
TATTCGCCTTTTTCATAGGCCATAAAGGCGATAGCTTTTTTATCTTGTTGTTCTGTACTGCGCTCAATCGGGTGAACCACATTTCTATACGGCTCGAAATATGAAGCAAATAACTCTTGGGTAGAAGTTGTATTCGAATTATTTGAAATATAGCCAAGACCAAATAACAGAATAATGCTCGCAGCAACTAACCATTTCTTATAAGAACGCTTATAGCTTGTACTTCTGGCTTTATTTTCTATATCAGAAATTAAGTTTCTAAAATTTGTATCGTCCTCGTGGGTTACAACTTTTTTAATCTTAGCATGTAATTCAACTTCTTCTTTAAAGGCGCTATTATTCTTTAGTAATTTATTGAATACAAGTTCTTCTTCAGCGCTAAGTCTGTTTTGTATGTATTTTTCTATTAATTCGGGATGTTCCATAACTTATGATTTAATCATTTCCTTTAAGGATTTGATGCATCTAGATTTCTGACTTCTTACAACGCTGCTATCAGAATACTCCGTGTTTTCAACAATGTCATCATTACTTAGTCCTCTAGAATAGAATAAAGTTAACATCAGTTGGCATTTTTTTCCAAGTTTTTTAAAATAGGTATGTAATAAGCGTTGTTCAAGAGTTAGTTCATCTTTCTCTAACTCAAATGAAATAGTTTCTATATTATTGTGGGTAATATGAATGGCAGGTTCATAGCTAATGGTTTTTTTTCTTTCTTTTAAAAGATCATATATCATAAACTTACCGATGCCAAATAGGTACGTTTTTAAAGAACTCTTTACCGTATCTAGTTTTCCATTTATGGCATTTTTTCGAAGTGCAATAAAGGCTTCCTGATAAATATCGGAGAGGTCATCATTATTCAGGCCATACTTTTTCCCAAAACCCATGAAAGCACTTCTATTGCTATTATAAAGTGTGGTAATCTCTTTGGAGTCACTTTTTATTAATGTGTTAATATGTTGTTTTTCCATTTTGGTCGAAAGTAGAAGGCTATTAAAGTAAATGTAACGAAATTAATTTCTAAATGTTAACATCAATACTTTTCTTGATACTAAGGGTAAATAGATAAAAACATTGATTATGAAACACAACACTATTAAAAAGGCAGGTACATTGATCTTATTTCTTTTATTCTTAGGAGTACAATCTTCACAAGCACAGTTTTGGAAAAAATTAGAAAAAAGAGCAACAGCAGCAGCAGAAGAAGCGGTTCTCAGAAAGGCGGAAGATAAAGCTGTAGAAAAAACAGAAAATACGATGGATTCCATTTTCGATGCTCCTAATAAAGTAGGTAAGAAGAATAGAAACAAAAGAAATTCTAGCGAAGCAGAAGAAATGATGCTGCCAGATACTTATGATTTTGAATGGCAATATTCCTTAAAAATGGAATCTGAAGCGATGAATAAAAGTAAGAAGAACATTGGCGATATGAAAATGACATATTACCTAAATGCAGATACTGCGGTTTTCGGTACGCTGATCGATATGCCAAATAGTGGTGGTCAAATGGGAAAAACCATCATGATAATGGATATCGATAACGGAACGAATGTAATGCTCATGGAAATGAATGGTCAAAAAATTAGACAGTCTATGCCGTCAATAACAACTGAAGCTCTTAATGAAGCTATAGATGAGGATATAGATGAGGATATAGATAAAAATTATAAGGTAGAAGAGATCGATACTAAAGTGATTTTAGGGTATGACTGTCAAGGTTTCAAAATAACCTCTGAAGATGGAATTGTAAAAAGCTATATAGCTCTAGATGCACCTATTAGTTTTAATAACGCGATCTCTGGTAAATCACAATTCAAACCCAAGGGTTTTGACCCTAAATGGTTGAAAGAATTTGAAAACGGCTTAATGATGGAAATGGAGTTTATAAGTTCTAAAAAGGAAAAATATAATATGAAGATGACTTGCGTAGCACTAAAGCAAACTCCCATTACTATAAATGTAAGCGAGTATAAATCCTTTATAGAAATGGGGGAAGAGTAGTGATAATTAACAATATGTAAATAAAAAAATCATGAGAATATTAAAATTAAGTACAATAGTAAAACAAGCAATATTCCTTTTTCTTCTAATCGTATTTGTAAAGCCCATATCTGCAGGTGAACCTGATATAAGCTGTGAAGATATTGTTATAGCATCAACCTTAAAACCTTTTTATAAAAGTGATAATGGAGCTTTAATATATGTAAGACAAGAAGGTTCAAAGGTGTACTGGTTAGCAGAACGTTTTGATAGAAAATTTGTGGCTGTATTTAAAGGGAATTATAAGGGCACTGAAATTTCTGGTTCTTATTATGACCTGGCAAAAGGAAAAGCTCAAGGTTCTGGTACATTAAAAGTACTAGTAAGCAATGGCGGTAAAACATTAAAAATTACTGGGGGTAATATGGATGGGCAAACCTTAACGTCTATCGCATGCCCATCTAAATTTCCTGCGAGACGAAAAGCACATTATAGAGGTGATACCACAGCGAACCTTACGGGCAGGTGGAACGCGAGTAATGCAGGTCAGATGCACTTGTCCGATGAAAAAGGGACTATTGCAGGCTACTTTTTCGGACATCAAAATGGTTCAAACGCACGCCCCTCGACAGCAAAAGTATTTTTTGGCACGAAAACCAAGGGCAATACTGAAATGAAAATTGAATGGTTTGATTTACCTATAGGTTTAAGCTATGACAATGGTAAAGGTAAAGGCAAGGCAGCTTTTAAAATAGTAGGTCCACATGCTCTTAGAGTTATAGATGGTTTTATACCAGGGCTAAACCACGAACGTGAAAAAGCGGATACCTCAGTCATATTGAGATAAGTTTAGAAAAAAGAAAATAAGATACTAAAAATTGAAGCTAAATATAAGCAGCTGAAATTTTAAATTCCTTAGTGTTAGTTTTTATAGTGTTTAACCCTTGATATACTACTATCGAGGATTTTTTTCGCCTTGGGGTTAATAGCAAATATGATTCGTGTATGCTGTTAAATATGCGTTCGCTAATTATGTTAAAGCATAATGTTAACATTCTAATTTTCTCAAGGACTAAAAGAAAAGAAGAAGTACCCCCTGAACTATTTTTCGTTTTTTCTGAGAGGATTCAAAATAGAGTAAGGACTTAGAAATAATTAGTAATCTCTAAAAATTAACTTATGAAAACTAGAATCACATTTTTTGCAGCAATTTTTATGCTAACTCAAATTAGTGTAAAAGCACAGATAAACTTGCCTAAAAACAAAGCCGTAAAAAGTATTGAACTTAATAAGGGTGTAAAACCAAATTTAAAATTATCAACTGCACTCATAGATGGTATAATTGGCGAACTTATAGACGGTAGATATCAAATTTATTGGACCGCAAATAGCGGTGTGGTATGTTGTTTTAAAACCATAAAGGAAGCACTAAATACATACCCTAAAAAAAACTTAAAGTATGTTGATAGTGGTTTTGCAGGTGGCGTATACCAAGAAACTTCTAATGGTGGTATTGGTCAAGAAATACCGAATGCATCAATTGGTTTTAGAAAACAAAATAGCATTATTGCCAGGTAAATATGTTGTTACCATTAAACATAAAGGTTATAAATCATATAGTACTGCCCCAGGATTTTCAATAGTAACGGATAAATTCGAGACCTTCAATATTCCATTAAAAGGGCTTTTAAAGTATCCTATAAAAACGAAACGCATTACGATTATCGCTGTTTTTGATACTAAGACAAAAAGGCTAATTGACATGGTATTGGATACTAAAAAAAATAAGAAAGTACTAGAAAAACGTAAAAATGTACTCCTGTTTTATGGGAAACGAGACCATGAAAAATTAGCTAAAGGCAGTTTAGTTCAAGTCTTTTTAGAAAAGCAGTTTGTTCCTGGGGATCAGTTTATCTCTGGTGATCAATTTAATCTAAAAGGTTCAAAATATAAGGTTGTCAGCAGTACAAAAAAGGAACTGCAATTAGTCAAATTGTAATAGAAGGCAGAACTGTCATACCAAAAATAAATCCAATGAAAAACAACTCAACTACAGCAAAGTCGCCTAGCAGACGTGATTTTTTTATAAAAATGGCTTTAGCCGGGGTAGCGTCTACTTTGCCACCACTAGTATTAAGTAGTTGTGAAGAGGAACTAAAATACCAAGGCACCGGAAAAGCACCTTTTAAGGTTTGGGAAGAAATGCTACAAGCAATAAAGACAAGCCCAGACTATTTACCGCAGCGAGTCGAAGATTTAATTGCATTAAAAGACCCTGAGGCCATGTACAACTTTGTGAAGAATAAAATTGTATTGATGCCTGTGGAAGCAAAGTATATATCTTATTACGATTTGGGCTGTGGCATGAAATGGGGCCTAGAAGGTGTTTTGCGCTGCGGTATGGCTACTCCAAGAGAAAAAGTAGAGTTGTTGCACCAGATGTTCCAAAAAGCAGGCATCGAATCTAAAGTAGTTTATGAATATACCGCTATCAAAGAAGAAGAAGTTCCTTCATTTTTTTATAGACCTATTGATCGAGAATTCAATCCTGAAATTTCTAAAAGCCAAATTAAAAGCTGGACAAAGGCTATGGGAGATCCTGAGGAAGAAGTCCAGCTTCAAGAACTCATTATAGACTACACCAAAGATGCCAAAGATTTGGCAGGTATCATATTAGAAACTCTACCGAATATTGATGATTTTGGAGCTAAGTTCAGTTTTAAGTGGGCTAATGCTGAAACTCCCACGCTAGAATTTAAGCATAACAACAAAACACAACATGCACATCTTTTCGATCCAAAGACTCCTTTTGGTGAAAAGCACAATTCAGCAAGCGGGCAAATCGGAGAAGCAGAACCTATTAAAGAAAATAAAGAAAAAGTAAGTTTAAAAATCACCTATAGAGATACTGTTGACCATTTGAAAGAGAAGGACCTTATAAAAGGGGAGTGGAATGCAATTGATTTGATAGGGAAACAAGTACAACTTAGCTTTTTACACGGACTTACCTTAGAAGAACAAATAGTTACGCCCATAGGAAGTTTACGCATTTTTACGCCTGTTCTGGCGCTGCAAGCTATTGATAAAGATTTAGAGTTTGTTCAAGACCGTTCTTTTATAGCAGACCCCATTACTATAGATGGTAAAAGAATACTAGTTTCTAGTGAAAAAACGCTGGGTGCCAATGGTATTGAAATTATTACCAAACCACACCCTCAATTACAAAAAGAGGTGAAAGATATTTCAGTAGTAGCCAAAGCTTCTGGGTATCCTATTGTAAAATTAAGTATTGATGCCACAGATGCGTCTGGTAAACTTGTTGAAGGCCTTTCTGCAACAGATTTTAAAATTACCGACAATGGTAAACCTGTAAAAGCTTTGCTAGAGAACAATCAACGCACACCAAAGATTTTAGTGCTGAGTGATAATTCTGGTAGTATGCCAAAGGCATATAGAAATGAGAAAATGGAAGAGTTTAATTCCATATTAGAAGAAAAAATAAAAGAGAAATACCCTGCTGCAATCATAGAATTTTGGCGAACGCCATCATCATTGTTCACTTGGCTATTAAAAGCTTCACAAACAGATTATGATTTAATTTTATTTGCTACCGATGGAGATAATGATGATTATTTTGAAGAAAAAAATACTCCTATCTATAAAGCTGGGCCGCCTGCTATTATACTTAATGTGTATAATTCCAAATCTGGTCATCGTATGGATGCTTTTACTAAAATGGCAGAAATAACAAACGGGATAGTGTTAAATGCTGAAAATCAAGAAAAGGTATTAGAAGAGGTTACTGGGTATATAGTACGTATGAAATTGTCACCATATGTATTTACCTATGCTTCTGCAGAAAAAACACAACCTCACGCCGTCAAAGTAACACTAGATAATGAGCGTATAAAAGCTAGTGGTAATTATGAGTTTCCAAAAATTGAATTAGAGCAAAAAAATGGAATTTCAGGTATATACCTTGAATTAAAAGTAGGTAGAAACAGACCTGTAAAGAGAGTATTGGCAGGTTGGGATCCTGTTGTAGAATATTACAATGAACCAGATGCTGAAGATGTAGACGCTGTGCAACAGTTGTTATTAGGCGGTGTTATGTTAGCAGTAGAAGCTGAAGGACCAACCTTGGCCGTTGCATTGGCAGATTTGTTGAAATCAAAATTATCGAATAGAAACTGGGGAGAAGCCTACTTAGATAATGATATTAAAAAAGCGAAGGCAGAATTAAACAAAGGGAGTATTCATATTCCTTCTATTTTAATACCAATGCTTAGGCCATTACAAGACCAAGTCACTACAAAATCTCTTACCTACCCCAACGGGTATAGAATGTGTTTGCTGAAAACTATGGTCGGCATTAATCAAGATTCTAAATTCACCTTTGATTATTTGCCAACTTCAGACTATCAGACGATGGCGAAAGATAAAAAAGAACGTTTTATTACAACGCTAGAAAAGACAGCACAACTAGCGGTCAGGGAAGGAAAACTGTTTGAACAAAGCACGTACACCACATTACAAGGTGTAAAATATATTGACGCTGCTACAGCTAATGCACAGTCGTGGAAAAAAACAACAATAAATAAAGACCATATTGATAATCAATATTGGAACAAAAGAGTACTACGAGGTGAACATGGTTATATCAAAATTTTTGATGCTGGTGCAAACTCAAAATCATTTTGGCAAATATCAAGTTGGTCAGGTGAACTTTATGGTATTATGCCTGATGGTTCAGGTGGTGGGGGAGACACTTTTAAACAACAATTAGATGAGCTAAGTAAGGTTGTTGATACCTATATGTTATTATTCAATCTTTTAGGTCATGGTACTATATCATTATCGGTGGTGGCTACATATGGTAAAACATTGTTTAAACTTTATGCGATAGCAACAGAAGCTATTATTGTTATGGATACTGAAGGAATGGACGAAGCAGTAGCAAAAGCTATGCAAGAACTGGCATGTAATATAGCCAAGGATATTAGTTTTGGGCTCTCTAGTTTACCTGGAGCAGCAGGACAAATAGGAACAGGTATTGAGCTTTTAATTGGAAATATGGCTCCTAAATTTCGTCCTTTTTCTTGCTAAGATTATATCAAATCAATTAAAATAATTAGGTATGTTAACATGTTTAAATTATTAAAAACTAAAAGTATACTAGACTCTTTAAAAGTATCATCAAAACTATGGATTTTGAAAATTTGAGATGTCATGATACACCTATAAATTAATATGATTTTCTATTTGGGAAACTATTTACTACAAAGAAAATGAAAAAACTAATTTTTGCAATAACCTTTTTAGGCTTCACATTTCAAGTGCAGTCTCAAGAGCCTTTATTGGATATGCTGAAATCCAAAAAATGGATGAATATCTCATCAAGGCAATTATCAACTGTAAAAATAGAACATCAGAATTATGATTTAGTTTTAATGCCTGAGAAAAAAGTTGACATGTTCTGGGGAGACGTTATTAAACTCGATACAATTAACAACTATAGAGATTCTGAGTATATGCGATGTGGAACACCACCTTATTCGCATCACAATATTATTGGCAAATGGCAGGTTGAGAAAGACACGCTGTGTATTGATATACAATCTGCCATACTCGATTGCACCTATGAAGAAGAAAAATGTAAAAAACTAGAGCAAGAATTTTTAAAAAGAAAAGAAGAAACTAGAATTAAATACGCTCTTGAAGTTATCAATGATTCCGTCATCGCGGGAATAAAACTAGAACTTAAATAAATCGTAAAATAGCGATACTATTCCAAAATAAATAGGGAATGAAGTAAACCAAGAAAAGTTAGTGTTTTTTATTTTTTATAGTGCTTAAACCTTTGATGACTAGCGTAGAGGGTTTTTTTGTTTCAAATTTTGAGCGAAAACATGATTGGTGTTGGTCCAAAAATGAATTCTTTCCATTTAAAATAAAAAAGTAATGTTAACATCTTAAAATTGGCAAAGACTAAAAGAAGAAGTACAACATTAAAATAACGGTATCAAAGCATAAGAAATGGAAACAAAACAAAAAAGTACAAAAGAAGCAACAATAGGCGAGGGAAAAACAATGGCAATGATTTCCTATTTAACCATTATAGGGTTAGTCATCGCATTTGTTATGAACAACGAAAAAAAGAATGAATTTGCGAGCTATCATATCAGGCAATCATTAGGCTTGGCATTATTAGCAATAGCGCTAATGGTTATTAATATCATACCAATATTAGGGTGGATTGTAAGTTTTTTGGGCTTTTTTGTAATCCTATTTCTATGGATTAAAGGAGTAATAAATGCTTCTAATTCAAAAATGATTCCATTGCCATTTATTGGTAAAAAATCTGAAGAATGGTTTAGGAACGTTTAAGGATTAAATCTAAATCATTAAGATTATTTTTGAACAGTAAATATAGCCGGTGTTAATTAGTCATATGAAGTAAACCCAGAAGAGTTAGTTTTTATAGTGTTTGAACCCTTGATGACCATCGTCGAGGGTTTTTTGTTTCAAATTTACGCGTGTATCTATCAGTAAATGAGACCTTGAAAATTAAAGTAAAAAGAAATGTTAACATATTAAAATTCTTGAGGACAAAGAGAAGACTATTCACTCTTGTTCCAAAATTCTATTCATGAGGGTGGGTTATTTCTAAAAATATGTTCACCATGAATAACACAATATTTAAAATAATAGCAAGCGTTTTTTTAGTAGTTATATGTACTACTTGTACTAAAAACAGTGATGAGCCAACATCAGACGCTACCAGTATTGAACTACTTTCCGGAGATAACCAAACAGCACCAGCAGGTACGCTTTTAGAAAATCCAATTGAGGTTTTAGTAAAAGACCAATTTGATAATGCTTTTGCAGAAACCATAGTAAATTTTTCGGTTATAGAAGGGTCAGTTTCTTCTGCTTCAGCTAAGACAGATGCCAGAGGAATTGCAAGTGTCAACTGGACTCTAGGTACAAGTACAGGTGAACAAAATTTATCTATTACAGCATTTCAAACTGATGGTGAGACACCATTATTAAATGCCCCCCTTATTGTAAATGCGAATGTAGACACAGAACAACAAGAAGCCAATAGTTTAGCCTTGGTTTCTGGAAACAATCAAACCGGATTAGTAAACAGTGCTTTAGAAGAGCCAATAGTTGTTATTGTCAAAGATGTAGATGACAATCCTTTGTCAGGAGTATCAGTAACTGTTTTGGTCAATGATGGCTCGGTAAATTCCAGTGTGATAACTACAGATGTTAATGCCCTTGCAACTATTAATTGGACATTAGGCGATACAGAAGGCGTACAAACCATTTCGATAATTAGTTTTAAGCCAGATGGCACAACACCATTAACAGGTTCTCCATTAACCATAACAGCAAATGGAACTACTGTTCCTGCCGTAGCTGAAACTTTGGAATTGGTGTCAGGTGATAACCAAACAGGTATGGTAAGCACCATGTTGGCAAACCCAATAATTGTTAGAGTATTAGATCAATTTGAAAACCCATTCGCTGGGGCAACTGTCAATTTCACACCTGATGGTGCTGAATCACCTTTTACTATAACTACAGATGCTGGTGGTCTTGCAACTTATAATTGGACATTGACGGACTTAGTCAGCACTCAAAACTTGAAAGTCCAGAGTTTAAAACCAGACGGCACAACTCCGCTTACTGGTTCACCTCTTACAATAACCGCTAATGGAACTTCTGTTCCCGCTACGCCAGAAACTTTAGAATTGGTATCCGGAGATAATCAAACTGGAACTGTAAATACTGTTTTGGCAAACCTTGTTATCGTGAGAGTTTTAGATCAGTTTGATAATCCATTTGCTGGGGCAACAGTCAATGTATTAGTCAATGACGGTTCTGTTTCTTCTAGTTCAATAACTACGGATGCCAATGGTCTTGCCTCTATCAATTGGACTTTAGGTCATGTTATAGGAGCCCAAATGATCTCAATCGAGAGCTTTAAGCTTGATGGGACACCATTAACGGGCTCCATATTAGTTATAACGGCGAATGGAACACTCGTTGCTGCGACAGCTGAAAGTTTAGAATTAGTATCCGGAGATAACCAAACAGGAACTGTAAATGCAGCCTTGGAAAATCCTGTTATCGTAAGAGTATTGGATCAGTTTGATAATCCATTTGCAGGTGCAACTGTCAATATTCTGGTCAATGATGGTTCAGTAGCTTCTAGTTCAATAACTACGAATGCCAATGGTCTCGCAACTATAAATTGGACATTGGGTGCAACAGTAGGCACACAGACAATATCAGTAATGAGTGTAAAAGCAAATGGCACGACACCACTAACAGGCTCGCCATTAACAATAACCGCAAATGGGATTTCTATTCCTGCTGCCGCAGAAATTTTAGAATTAGTATCTGGAAATAACCAATCAGGAACAGTAAATACGACTTTGGCAAACCCCGTTATCGTGCGAGTTCTCGATCAGTTTAACAATCCGTTTATTGGTGCAGAAGTTAATATTCTGGTCAATGATGGTTCTGTTTCTTCAACTTCAATAACTACGAATGCCAATGGTCTCGCAACTATAAATTGGACATTGGGCGCAAACGTAGGCACTCAGACAATATCTGTATTGAGTTTAAAAGCAGATGGCACGACACCATTATTAGGTTCTCCTTTAACGATAACTGCAAATGGGATTTCTATTCCTGCTGCGGCTGAAAGTTTAGAATTGGTTTCTGGTGATAATCAAACAGGAACGGCAGGCACTTCTTTAGCAAATCCTGTCATCGTACGAGTACTCGATCAGTTTAACAATCCATTCGTCGGGGCCAGCGTCGAATTTACACCAGATGGCGCTGAATCGCCATCTATTCGTATCACCGATTCCAACGGTCTTGCAAGTTATAATTGGACATTAACAGGCTTGGTCAACACCCAAAATTTGGAAGTGGAGAGTTTTAAACCAGATGGCACAAGTCCATTATCAGGCTCACCATTCGTCGCAACAGCAACTGGCACCGCAGCAATAGGAGCAGATATTTTATTAGAAATTTCTGGAAACAACCAAACAGGAACAGTAAATGCCGCTTTAGCAAACCCTGTTGTAGTTAGAGTTCTAGATCAATTTGAAAATCCTTTTGCAGGGGCAACGGTAACTGTTTTGGTTAACGATGGTACTGTAGCTTCTAGCTCGTTAACTACAGATACCAATGGTTTCGCAACCATTAATTGGACACTAGGGAATACAATAGGTACCCAAACCATTTCGGTAATGAGCTTTAAACCAAATGGTACAACACCATTAACCGGCTCACCATTAACAATAATAGCAAATGCTAGTGCAGCGATAGGAGCAGACATTTTACAGGAAGTTTCTGGCGGAAGTCAACAAGGATTTATCAATACAACCTTAGCAAACCCGATTGTTATTAGAGTATTAGATCAGTTTGAAAATCCATTTGCAGGAGCAACGGTATTCTTCACACCAAGCAATGGTTCTGTTTCTAATCAAACGGTAGTAACCAATAGCAATGGAGAAGCACAAACAACATGGACATTAGGATCAGAAGTAACAGATCAACTATTAACTGTGACTGGATTTAAACCCGATGGCACAACACCGCTTAGCGGATCGCCTTTATCGTTTTTTGTAAGTGCACAAGCACCATTAGCAATTGGAGATTTTCATGAAGGTGGAGTAATCTTTTATTTGGATAATTCTGGAGAAAGCGGATTAGTGTGTGCTACAAGCAATCAAGCCGACAATGTCCCTTGGGGATGCGGAGGAACATTAATTTCTGGAGCAGGTGGAACCACCTTAGGTACAGGTGCACAGAATACACTAGATATTATTTCTGGTTGCTTAGAAAGTTTAATAGCAGCAGAATGGTGCTCTAGTCTGACATTAAATGGGTTTAATGATTGGTTTCTACCCTCACAAGATGAATTGAATCAAATGTTTAATAATAAGGCTGCTATTGATGCTACATCTGTATTATTTGGTGGTACGGCTCTCAATACTAATTTCTATTGGAGTTCTACGCAAATAAATGCAAATCAAGCCTGGGGCTATAATGTGTTTGGTGATGATTTTAAGAACAATTCTTATGCTGTAAGAGCAGTAAGGTCATTTTAAATTATGAAACTAAAAATGAATACACACACTAAAATCGTACTCCTTGTTTTGTGCTTTGCTTTTTTTAATAAAGTACAGGCGCAAAACGTGGGAGGGTTCAAAAAACAAAAACCATTTGAATTTACAGGTAGTTTTTCTATTGGGGCAAGTTTTTATGGTACCTCTAAAGAAAATAGTACTAGAGCACCTTCTTCTTATGTGTTAAACGGAACCCCAACCATGGCGATATATGGTATTCAAATTCCACTTTCATTTGCGTACAGCGACAAACAGCTTTCGTATGCGAAACCTTTTCAACGTTATGGTGCAAGTCCATATTATAAATGGGTAAAACTCCATTTAGGGCATCGAAACTTGAATTTCTCGCAGTATTCTTTAGCAGGTCAAACCTTCTTAGGTGCTGGAGTAGAATTAACCCCCGGAAAATTTAATTTTTTAGCGTTCTATGGAAAATTTGAAAATATTTTCGCGACCCGAGACCCTTTTGAATTAGGAGGCTTACCACTGGAGACTTATGATAGAAAAGGATATGGAGTTAAAATGGGGTATGGGGATGAAAAAGCAAGTTTTGATTTAAGCTTTTTAAAAGTAGAAGACCAATCCGAATCTTCCGGTATAATAGCAATCGATACGTTAGGCGTAAGACCCAAAGAAAATATTGTTATTAGCCCAAGTATTCATTTTATATTTTTTGAGAAACTTAGTATTGAAGGTACCATAGCAGCAAGTGTACTTACACATAATAAAAATGCAAGTGCGGGTATTTTAGATGATGATACTATTGATAAATTTTCTTCTATTATAGCTGTAAATCAATCCACCAAACTTGCTCTTGCGGGCGATGCTTCTGCAAATATAAATCTTGAAAAAGGGAGTTTTGGGGTCAAATACCAGCGTATAGAACCGCTATATGAATCCTTGGGATTATATGGTATAACTAATGATTTTGAAAACTATACAATCAATGGTGAAGTTAGTTTTTTTAAAAAGCGTGTTCGCGTAAGTGTTTCTCAAGGGTATCAGAAAAATAACTTAACCAAAATAAGACAAGTAACAGATTTGAGAAAAATTGGCTCATATAATGTTAGTCTCTCCTTAGAAAATGGTCTAAATGTAAATGCGCAATATGCTAATTTTCAGAACAATCAAGAGGCTGGTTATGTTGAGGTTAATGATACCATTCGGTTGGCATTAGTTAGTAAAAATGGAAGCATAAGCTCGTCGTATCGATGGAAACAAAAAAAGAAAGAACAATCAGTTTCATTGTTTGTTGGGGCTCAAAATTTCAAAGATTTAAACCCTTTAAACAATCTCTCTTTTGATAATCAAAATATGAATGGAAGTTTAAATTATCGCATAAACATGAAACCTTTATATTTTTCTATACGCGGAGGACTTACATATACAGCTCATGAATCTAATACACGGCAAACCAATAGATACGGTATTTCTATCGGTGCCAGTAAGAAAGTATTTGATGAACGATTACAGGTAAAGCTTGGCTTCTCTCTTCAGAAAAGTGAGGTAGATAAGCTAAATGATGGTTTTGTATATAGAGGTCATGTGGGCTTAAGTCAGCAATTAAATGATAAGAACACGATTGCATTACGAGCGAGTATTATTGATAGAAACTCCATTATTAAAGAAGCTTATACTGATTATAGAGCTCGTTTTAGCTATTCATTCAGGTTTTAAGAGAGCTATATAAAATTTAAAAAGGAACAAATGAAAAATAAAATTCTAAGTACCATCTTATTTATCATCGTAGCAATAAGTGCTGGGCAGGCACAAGAAGTAAATGTTAATTTACGAGTTAGCCCTCCTTTTGATTTAGGTTTAGATGGGTTAACGAATCAGCTTTTGGCAACCGTAAGTAATACCAATTTTGAAGAGGAATTGACTGATGTTAATTTTAGATTAGAGCTGTATGGTCCAAAGGGATTACGCATTTCTAGCTTACGCGTCTTTAATGACGATTTAGATTTAGCGCCAGGTGAAGTACGTTCTTTTATCGGTGGTGATTGGGAAGGGCTTTACGGTGCGACAGATTTATTAATTCTCCCGCCAGGAGAAAAACAACGCATTATTGACACACAAACATTTAGAGATGGTTCATATAAAATATGCCTGACAGCTTATAGTACAAGTACTGGTCAGCAACTCTCAGGAGGCGTGCCATCAGATTGTGATGATTTTACAGTTGAGGTGCCTGATCCTCCCAAAATTGTTTTTCCACATGCCAATACTGAAATTTCAAATGAGACTGGAGCATTACAAGTAAATTGGTTTCAAGCCTTTCTAAAGTCTAGTCCATCATATACACTTGAAATTATTGATGCCTCAGATTTCCCACATTCAGCATTTGCTGTTGAAGAAACCTTTGAACGTGCAGAAACTGTATTTTTAGAAGAGGACATTAGCGCCTTTTCTTTTACTGTGGAAGATGTTGATTGGGAAGAGGGTCACGAGTATGAGATACGAGTAACTGCAAGCCTTGGCAGAAATGAAGGAGTTCTTTACGAGTATAAGCTTCATAGTCGCCCAGTGCGAATCAGTTTTGAAGGCAACGCGGTTGTAGCAGATGCCTTTGTTCCAGATACTAAAGAAGATAAAGAGTTACCTGAAATAGAAGAAGAAATTGCTGAGCCAGAAGATGTTGTGGTTGAGGCTGAAACACAAGAGCCAACTGAAACAACTGAACCCCCAAATACTGAAGAACCAGCACCGTCGGTTGTAGTCGTAGCTCCCGCGAGCGATGTGCCAGGTACGGTCGCCGTAAATGATACTATTCGTGTTGGTACAAACGGTGAGTTTGAACTTATTCTAACGGAACTAACAGGAACAAAATCGGCCTACGATGGAAAAGGAACAGTATTTATAGATTGGTTACAGGCAAGAGTCAATGTATCCTTTAAGAAAATAACGATAGCCGAAGATAAACGAATCCTTACCGGAAAAGTAATTGCAGATTTAAATGAGAATCCACCAACATACCCAACAGATTGGGGCTTAGAAGTAATAACAAATAATTCTTGGACAAATAATATGGCTGGCGATGTCATAGATTGGGCCGAAGGGGTAAGTGGCCAAGAAGTACCCTATAAAAACCTAAATGAATTTGCTACACCACTAAGCATGCCATTTGGTTTAAATTTTGATGCAGAGAATAAATTGGTGTTAACCGAAATGTTTTTTGATAAAGACAAATCTCAATTCAACATTATAGCGGCAAAGTCTACATCTTTAGATTGGGGAGAACCGCAGACTGTAGGTTTCATAGCAAAGGAGGTTAAATTTCACCCCGCCAGTATTGAGCCTACTCCAAAGCGTTTAGAATTGGTTGCTAATGTATCTATTGAAAATACAGACCTTAATACCTCGTATACCTTCATTGCACCTGTTGATGCTAGAGCGGGTTGTTATATAGAATGGGGTGAAAATGGCTTTTCAAAATTTGGTTTAGAATTAGAAAGTGAATTGTCTAGAGCGTGGTTAGTTCCATTAAAAGATGACAACCCTGATCGGGTAAAAGTTACCCTTACGGCAGAAGGTGCAGGTTGGGATGATTTATTATTTACAGGAAATTTAGAGCCGTCAATAATAGTAGGTTCGGGAGGCATTGAAATTGCGGCAACAAATATTTCGTATGATATGTCAGATGTTTTAAATCCTACCGGCATTACCTTCCCAACAAATTATCAAGGAGAAACAAGTGCAGAGTTTAGAGGTTTTTATGCCAAAAATGCGAAGCTAAAGTTACCTGAAGCATGGGAAACATCATCAAATGGTGCATTAGAAATAGATGTCACCAATATGATTGTTGATAATATGGGCGTGACCATGAATGCTGATGCCACCAATGTAGCCGATTTTAGCACCACAAGTGTGGTTGATATGGCGGCTAGTGTAGATAAGGTGCATGTAGAAATAATTGCTAATTCACTTACCGAAGCAACTATTGAAGGTAAAGTTGCACTGCCAATTTCTGATGTCACCGAAATTAAAGACGACTCTAAAATTGACTATTCAGCTTCTTTACATATTGTTTCAAATAATCAAAAAGACAAATCTAATTTTCAGTTAAAATTGAATCCAACTGAAAATCAAGAAATTGATTTTGATTTAATAAACTCAAAATTCAAAATAGACAATACCTCAAATATTGTTGCTTATGTAGGTGAAGATAAAAAAACGTTCGATGCGGACTTGTCAGGGAGTGTTGATATTGGAGAGATAGAGGTAGGACCACTTTCATTGAACTCTTATGGTATGAAGGTAGAGCACTTAAATTTTGGGTATGATTCTAGTCCTAATGGTGGTTTTACATTTAATAAGTCCAAAAAAATGACTTGGAGTAAAAGTAGCCCGCAAAAATATTTAGCTACAGAATCTTCAGACAAGGGTTTTTCATTGTCTTTTCTTTCCATAGATTATGAAGACAAAACAAAAGAAGCAGGAGAAGTAATGAGAGGTGCATTGCTAATAGAAACACAAGTTGTTCTCTCTGATAATATTGGAGGAGCAGGCACAATAGCCATCACAAGCGCCATCAAAAAAGACAATAATAGTTTGGTGAAATTTAAACCAGTTTATGTGAAAACGGCTTTAGATTCACTTGCTGTAAATGCAGAGTTAAGTGCAGTAGATATTGTCGGACATGTAAAAATAAGAGATGGAGACCCAGTATACGGAGATGGTTTTAAAGGAGTACTAGATGCTCAATTTAAAACTATGAAAGCAGGTGTAAGAGCTGTTGCTGAATTTGGTACGGTAACCGACTTTAATTATTGGAGAGTTCAAGCAGGGCTTGATTTACCCACTCCTATTGTATTGGCCCCGGGTGTTTCTTTTTACGGTTTTGGAGGAGGAGCGTTTTATAATATGAAAGCAACTCCAAACACAAAAAAAGATGCTTTGTGGGCTGATAAATACACCTTTAAACCTAAGAAAAATTTAGCAGGCCTAAATCTAATGGCAACGCTAGGTGGGCCAAAAATAGAAAGCTATAATGCAGATGTAGAAATTAGTGCAGCAATAGGAACAGGCGCTAACGCAGGATTAAAAAAAATAGACATTAGCGGAAATCTTTGGGTAGGGGCTAAGATTGAAGAACGAGCTAAAGCTCCTATAAAGGGTGGGCTTAAAGTAGAATTTGATTTTGTGAATAATATTTTTGACTTAAAAGCAGATGCAAATGTTAACATGCAAGCAATTACTGCGAATAATTTTGGTATGCAGATTTATGCTGAAGGTGAAACAAATAAATGGTTTTTTAAATTAGGCGATCCAACAAAACCTAATACTATAAATGTAAAATTACTTGGTTTAGGTGTGGATGTTCAATCTTATTTTATGTTTGGTAATGACATTCCTGTACCTAAAGGGTTTACACCAAGATTCGAAAATGGGTATAAGGCCGCTTTAGGAAAAGTTCCAGGTTTTGGGCCTACAACTGAAGCAACATCTAAAGGTAGTTATGCAGATAGTGGCGCTGGTATTGCATTGGGTATTGGTTTTAACTTTAAAGCTGGGGGGTATTTTGATCTACCTAGGGATTATGCTGTAGGTGTTCGTGGTACAGCGGGGGCAGAGCTAAACCTCAGTTTGCTAGAATATACATATCTCAAAAATAAAGGCTTAGGATATAATGGATGGCAAGTAGGTGGTTCTCTTGGTTTTTATGCAAGTGTAGCTGCTGGTGTATATGAAAAGAACGGAGAAAAATATAATGCAATATTTGAAATAGCAGATTTTGCGGGTGGTGGTTACATTATGGGTAGGTTTCCTAACCCTGTATGGGCTAAAGGTGAAATAGCAGGGCGCGTTAAAGCATTGTGTTTGTTTGGTGGTTGCATAATTAATTCATCAGTAAGTGTTGGCTTTGAGCATGGAAAATTAGAACCTCGAGGAGCACCAAATGTTAAGGTTGTTAAAGCAGAGGTAAATGAATTGTCTGTAGAATCTAGAGATCGTGTTCTTGAAAATATAGATAAGCATATTGTAAAATATATACACCCAGAAACACCTTTTTCATTTTTACCCAGTAGTCCAATTGCTGTTAAATATCATACAGCTCCCAATGAGATTTTTGAATTGCCAGACCTTAATAAATTACGACTTTTTTATTTTGATACAACCGTAACTCTTGAGGAAATTAACCCGATGACCTGTCAGCCAGAAGTTCTTCAGCTAAATAGAACAACCAATGATATTGGAGAGAAACTCTATGTAGCGGAATCAAAACTAAATTGGCCAGGAAAAGGAATTGCGATTTCGGAACAAATAGCAAACACTAATTTGCCAGCATCTATGAGCTTCGGCAATGGCAATTCATCAAACGCAATTAAAAATAACTTAGCACCTCAAACAAATTATAGACTTGTAATACATGCCGTTTTAAAAGAGAAAATTGGAGTTGAGTGGAAGGCTGTCGAATTAGATGAAAAACCAATTGAAGAAACTGTAGAATTTAAATTTAGAACAGGAGGAATCATAATTCCAAATGAGCTAGCAGCGGCTGATGCCTTATTTACCAAAATGCCAATTTTAGATTATTATAATATGTCTGATGAAGAACGATATACTTTAAATGGAGGTCTTAGTAATATTGGTAAGCAAAACTTAACGGATAAAGATTTTCTTTTCATTAGTGAAGATGGAGAATGTGAATGCAATAGATGGAAGGCCGATGATAAACTAGTGTACTTTTCTGATTTAAGAGAAGGACGTAATAGTATAGAAGCTCTAACAGCGATTTATGGCCCTATTAAATCCTATCGAGATTACCCAGAAGTAAGGTCAACTTCCGATGCGATATCACGTCTAGGAAATCAAACCATCACTAAAGACTTGAAAAAAGACATAAATCAAAATAGAGCAACGAAAATAGACCCCGATGATTATGCGCCGAATACATTTAATTATAGCCTTGTTAATACTGCTAAAAACGGAAGTTTTGGCGTTTTAAAATAATATTTCTAAGTGTAGAATAACAAAAACACTCTTTATCATGAAAAAACAAATAATCAGTTTAGTAATTGCATTTCTAGCGATGTACAGTAGTGCCTATGGGCAACAAGATGCCGGCGACCCTACATCGAACATTAGTGTTGTAGCGCAGTATAAGGCAGAAGACAATAGCGTTGAGCTACGCTTTTTTGCAGATAAAAAATCGGTTTTAGAAAACGGAATGCAATATGGGTATACTATAGAACGAGCAGAAATCAATTCAATAATCTCCAAACAAGAAGATGTAAAGTATCAACAAATAGCAACTGTAAAACCTTTTACCGATGCACAATGGGAAGAAGCAAAGCAAACCACAGATGACAAATTAAAAAAGCAACTTGAAGTGGCGCATTCTTTTTATAAGGAAGGTATTACTACTTTAAAAACGACAACCTCGCCAATAGACTTAAAGACATTGATTGATAAAAAAAATGCAGAAGATTTTCAATTCGCACTATTATTGATGTCCGCTATTCAAAACCCAAAAATTGCATTAGCCTTGGGTTTAGCCTATGATGATAAAACAGCCAAACCGAATATAAAATATGTGTATAAAGCGTCTTTAACAAATTATAAAGGCCCTTATGCAATTGTAGATGTGCCCTACCTTATTACAACAAATGAGCAATCAGAATTTGCGCAACGAGCTATTGAAGTTAATGTAGGAGATACCGAATTAGGCTTTTCTTGGGAAGAAAACGATATGGTTTCAGGGGTTATGGTAGAGCGAAAAAATGAAGTTACCGGTAAATACGAAGCTTTAAATGATAAACCAAAATACAGCTTGTCTGAAAACTCCCTTAGAAATGGATTTGGAGATTCAGGTCTAGAGAATTATAAATTATATCAATATCGATTTTACGGCTTCAATGGCTTTGGTGAAAAAATACTATTTGGCGAAGTAAAAGCAATGCCTAAAGATTTAACGCCTCCTAAGAAGCCATTAATGCAATCAGCAGAACATACCAAACCAGATGAGGTAACCATAACGTGGACTATGCCAACACCTGATGCTGACTTAAAAGGGTTTACCGTAAAGCACAGTACCGAAGTAGATGGCGAGTTTAAAGAATTACATGAGCAATTATTAGATAAATCTGCACGCACTTATTCTGACACATCTTTTATTAGAGGTGGTAAAAATTACTATGCCGTGCAAGCTATTGATACCGCTGGTAACAAAAGTGTTTCGTTCTCTGCTTATGTAACTTTAATGGATACTATTGCTCCAAACACACCTAAATTTCTTTCTAGTAAAATTGATTCTTTAGGTGTTGTAACCTTAAAGTTAGAACCAAACAAAGAGAAAGATTTAATGGGTTACAGACTTTTTATGGCCAATAGTCCTGACCATGAATTTTCGGCTATTCAAGAAGGTTTTGATAGTGATATTGACAATACAAAATCCGTTAAACATATGTTTAATGACACCATTACTTTAAAATCTTTAAGCCCTTATGTGTATTATAAAGCTAAAGCCTTAGACCATCATCACAATCAATCTAATTTTTCAGAAATATTAAAGGTTAAAAGAATTGATACCATACCACCAACGACACCAGTCTTTAAAAACGCAATAGTAGGGGAGACCTCCATTGAATTACATTTTGAATTAAGTGAAAGTAGTGATGTTAAAACCCAAATTTTATATCGAAAAACTGATTTGAACGGGCTCTGGGAAATCGTTTCAGAGCTAGAAGAAAACCAAACTGTTTATACAGATAAAGAGTTAAAGAAAAAGACAAAATATTTTTACTCATTAAGAGCTATGGATGAAAGTAACTTGTTTTCTGACTATTCAATGTCAATTAGTGGTACCCCTTATGATAACGGTAAAAGAGAAACCGTTCAGAATTTTAGTATTCGTAAGAATGATAATCAATACCTGTTGTCATGGAACTATAGGGTAACCAAAGACACTTATTTTATAATTTTCAAATCTAATACTGATGGAAAATTAGTGCAATATAAGCGTACCGAAAAATTAAATTTCACCGAAAAAGAGACTAAGACGAAACAGAGTTATGCTATTCGGGCATATACGAAAGATGGTGGTTCTTCTAAAATGAGTACCATAATTTCAGCTTCTTTATAAAAGAACAAATCTAATAACAAACGGGACTTTTTAAATTTTATAAAAAATCTATTTAAGCATTATGACATATTTTAAAACACTTTTTTTAGTAGGTAGTTTATTGTTTTTTTTTTCCTGTAAGGATGATAAATCTGTAAGCTCAAATTCAAATTCAAATTCAAATTCAAATTCAAATACTGAAGATTCTTTTTTAACGGTAAACATAGATGGAGTTACTACTTCATTTAGTGATAAAGTAAATATCGGTAGTTCACCAGAACTTTCCCATGTCGTTAATGGCTATGCATCTGACAAAAGGCGTATTACATTAGGTTTAAATCTAGATAACAAAGAAACAGGAACGTTTGATTTACAGGATGATATCGTTCTTGTGTTCCATTCTCATATTATTTACATGGAAAAACGAATGAGATACCTTTGGCATGCTAAAAAGGCTGTTGAAGGTTCTGCAGGAACTATTACAATAACTAAAAACACAGCGACTTATATTGAAGGAGAATTCTCTTTTGATGGTGTTGGAGGCGTTAAAATTGACAGGAGTGTGAAGAAATTTACAAATGGGAGTTTTAGAGTTAAAAAATAACGTCTTCTACTATAAACTCCATTTTCTATTTTCAACCGACTACATTCTAACTTAAAGTCAAGTCATATAATACCTTAAACTTATCTTTTTAAGGTTACACATTACAGCTATCAAAAAAATAACCTCACGCTAAGGCACATATTTAAAGTCCTTTTTAGTGAGGTTTTTGGTTGCATTAGTTGCCAAACTGTTTCTCTAAATCAGGAACAATTTGAACTTCAGTAAAATAAAATTCAGTAAAACTGTTAACATATTAAATGTGGCAAAGACTAAAGATTGGAACTTAATAAGAAAATCAAAAATTATGAAAATTATCAAAAATATTTTAGGATGTTCAATACTCTTTTTTGCCCTTACTAGCTGCAGCAAAGATAGTCCTATCAATTGCTTTGGTGGATCTTGGGCACAAGAATTATCATCAGAATTAACCGATTGGACAACTGCTGCACAAGCATACAGCGAAAACCCCACGACCGAAAATTGCAACAGTTATAAGAGTTCGATTAGTAGTTATATAAGTGCAATCGATAAACTTACAGATTGTATACCCACTGTTAGTCAACAAGATTTTAATATGGCTGTAGATGAGGCTAAAGAAGAACTTAATGAAATAGATTGTCAGCAATAATTTACAAAACAACTATAAAATGAAAAGCTTGAAAACGAATCAAATAGTATTGATTTTAAGTGTTGCTCTAACCGTACTTTCGTGCAAGACGCAACAATTGCAAACTAAAACTTCAAACCCTAAAGTTGAAAACCAACTTAAAGGGGAGTTAGATTATGCCAAAGGAGGATTTGAATTGGTGCAATGGCAAAACGGTGGAGATGAAATTACTCTTGGTAGAATTAGTGAAACGGGTGAGATTCATTTCAGTTTACCACAATATGATATTAAAGCGCTTGGTAAAAACCATATGCCCAATCATTTTGAAAGCGGATTTAATATGCTAAGATGTAAGGACAAAGGTGAGTTTGACATGGTTGGGAATCCTAAATTTAAAACGCCTTACGATGATGTTTACTCGCAGTTATATGCGCCTATGTACATTAAAAAATATGGTGTTCACATAGCTTATATCTCTCCAGCTTCCGACGAAAAAGTGTTAATCAAAGAAAACTGGGACAAGATTATAGGTAGTAAGTACTATTGGATGTACATAGATAGAGCCCTTGATTATAAAGCTACCTGTATAAGAGAGTCATTTAAAAGTACTGACCTTGAAATTGAGCGCAGTGCAGATATTCAATTGAGAAAAGGATGGAATTTTATAAAGAGCAATGTTGCTGAAGTTCAAAGCTATGGTGAGAATAATGACCTGCCCGAGACAAAAACGATACTATATTCACTTAGTTCTCCCGAATCTAAAGATGTGAAATGGTATTTGACGAGAGTAATGGGTGATGAAAAAATACTAGCTGCAAAAAAAGAATACGAATTACAAGGCCAATAACAATAGATATGGCAACAAAAACTAAATAAAAAACATAAAATGAATTCTCTAAAAACGAACCAGATAGTACTGATTATTAGTATTTTAATGACCATGCTATCATGCAAATCACAAGAACTAAACTCCTTACCTAAAGTTGAAAACCAGCTGGTCGGAGAGCTGGATTATACTCAAGAAGCCTTAGACCTTGTTCAAAAACAGGCAGATGGAGAGGAAATTAGCTTAGGAAAAATCGATACTGATGGTGCTATTCATTTCAATTTACCAGAGTTTGATATTAAGGCACTTTATGATAGCATTAACTTACAACACTATAATTTTCATCAGTTATTTAAAATAGATAGTGATTGTAAAGACAGAGATGTATTTGCAGAAACACCTTTTGATGATGTATACGCAGAGAAACACGACCCTATATACATAAAAAAATATGGCGTAAATATCGCAGCATTGTATCCTGTGAGCGATGAAAAAATAGTATCTAGAAATAATAATCAAAGAACTATTTTACCTGAAGAAGCTACATATTTTTGGTTTTATATAGATAGGTCCATATCGTTTAAAGAGGAGTGTACTAAAATATCAGCTCGTACTGGTAATATGTACGCTGAAATTAGAGCGAATATCAAGTTTGAAAAAGGATGGAATTTTATAGAAGAAAATCTCGTGGAGGTTCCGAATGCAGATCAAGTTGATTCTCAAACCACTTCGGTGAGAACAATAGAATTTAAGAGAATTTCACCAGCAAATAAAAAGGTAAAATGGATTATAAAACAATTCAAGGAGGATGAAGAAATACAAGCTTTGAAAAAATTATACAATTTAATACCCATATCTAAAGTCCAATTTGAAACATGGGCACCTAATAAACTAGGTGATTTAGCATTAACTACCAAAGAATATGGTAAGCCACCTAAAAGACGAAAAAACAAAAACAATATTCATTTAATCTATGCTAACGAAAGTCAAAAAAAAGAAATAGACCTTTATGTGGTTGATTTTTCTAAAAATCCTGGTGATATAGAGATGATAGATTTTGCATATGCAATGGAAAATGACGGTAAAGATGAAAACGATATCAAACCCTATGTAGCTCAGTATAGTGAGCGAGAAAAAGTCACAAAACTATTATACAAATTTGGTGATAGCATGTTTGTAGAGGCCTCAGCTACTAATATTAATGCTGAAGAGTTATGGGGTTATATTAAAAAATTAAACGTAAATAATTTACTTAAAATATGAAAAAGCTAATCACAATTATATTGCTATTATTTACTGTAGTAGCCTGTAAAGAAGAGAACAATCCTTTCAATAAACTTAAAGAAGCGACTGATAAAGTAAAAGAAGCAAAACAAGAATTTGGAAATATAAACGAAATCGTAAAAGGGGCAGAAGACTTGCAAGAAAATGTGGAGAAACTAGCGAAGATGACGCCTATGACTAAAGAAGCAATGAAATCATGGATGCCTGAATCAATTGGAAGTTTAGAACGCACTAAGTATGATATCGGTAAACAAATGGGTATTGCCAATATAAGTACCTTGAGTATGGAGTTTAAAGGAGAGGATAGTAAAAGGATTAGATTAAATATTACTGATGGGGCTGGTAATGGGGCTTCTGTTATATCAATGTTTATCATGATGAAAAATGCTGATGTGGACAGCGAAAGCGAAACAGGGTATGAGCGAACAGAAACGTTCGGGAATCAGAAAGTTTTAATAAAGTATTCGAATCCAAAATACAATAACAGTTCAAAATTCAGCTATTTAGTAAACGATAGATTATTTGTAGAAGCAACAGGTTTTGCTATGGAACCAGAAGAGCTATGGGAGTACCTTGAAAAACTGGAGATCGAAGAACTGCTTTCCAATTAATTCCTTGTTTTTAGAACGTTTCTTTCCTTTCCTCAATTGGTTGTAAACTGCTATATTTCTCTGTGTATTTCTTTTTACTAATAGAAGATCAACATTAAAAATCTGAAATAATTATAAAGGAAGCTTGGATTAAAAAGAATATTTATTTAAGTTTAATTAATAAAGAATTACATCATTTGTGCTTATTTAGTTCATAAATTGCAAAGCGGTGTACCACTTTAAATTAGTAAGGTAAAATATTGAAAATCAGACGGGTATAGTCCTTGTTGTAGGACTGTCATCCCTAAGTGGATGATCTTTCCAAAACTCTTCCATGAACAAAGTGGCTCCTCCTGGACCACCCATTAAATATACAATTGGCATTTTTAACGAATCTGGTTCTTTGGCTTTTAAAACTTTGTAGACTAAGTTGAGGGTTCGAGAATTAGGATTTTCTCTATTTTCTGGTACTTGTAGTATTCCATCTATTGTTTCATAAACTGGCTCAGAACAATTGCAAAGTAAAAGAGAGAAAATTATTAGAGTCCATTTACGCATAGGTCAGCTATTTAACTGACTCTAAGATAAGAGAAACTAACGTTAATCTAGCTTGTCAGTTAGCTCTTTAAATGTCCGTTTTGCATTTTTGCCCTCGTAAAGAACTTGATAAACAGCGTCAATAATAGGTGTTTTAACCTTTTTTGAAAATTTAGCTTTTTGTTCAAAGGCACTTTTGGCAGCATAATAACCTTCAGCGACCATCTTCATTTCCATTTGGGCGCTTTTAACGGTATAGCCTTTACCAATCATATTGCCGAACATACGGTTACGACTGAATGTTGAATATCCGGTAACTAATAAATCTCCTAGATAGGCAGAATTATTAATATTACGTTTCATTTTGTGTACACGCTTGATGTAGCGTTTCATTTCGCGAATGGCATTACTCATCAATACGCTTTGAAAATTATCTCCGTAGCCCAATCCGTGATAAATACCTGCTGCTAAAGCATAAATATTTTTAAGCATTGCGGCATATTCGGTACCGATGATATCATCCGATATTTTTGTTTTGATGTAATGGCTACTGAGGTTTTTTGCTACTAATGTTGCTTTTTCTTGATCATCGCAGGCGATAGTTAAATATGATAGGCGTTCAAGAGCAACTTCTTCTGCATGACATGGGCCAGTTATTACTCCAATATTTTCAAAAGGGATGTTGTATTTTTCATGAAAGTGCTCGCCAACAATCAATCCGGTTTCTGGTACAATACCTTTTATGGCTGAAAAGATGATCTTGGATTGAAAAGAAACAGTTGCCTTTTGTAATTCTCCCTCTAAAAAAGCAGAGGGAATTGCGAAAATGAGAACATCTGCATTTTTTATAATTGAGTTTATATCATCTGAGAGCTCAAGTTGTTCCAATTTAAATTCGACTGAAGACAAGTATTTTGGGTTATGCTTCTCTTTTTTAATATAGTCAATAGCTTCTGAATTGCGCATATACCAGCCCACTTGGGCTTGATTTTCTGCTAACATTTTTACGATGGCTGTAGCCCAACTTCCTCCTCCTAATACTGCAAATTTCATTTCAATAATTATTAAATCGATCTAGCTGGCAAAGCTAAGCTTTTAAAATAGCGAAACCTTAACGTCTGATTATTAGTTATTTAATGATTGTGGCATAGCATTTGTTTTATGTACTATGAATTTTAATACCATATATTATGAAAGCAAAACTACTCTTCGGATTAATCCTTATCGGAACATTGATGACCTCATGTTACACAGAGTCTATCATTCAAGACGAATACATAGAAGAATCTGCTTTTAATACAGATCAGGTTTTACAATCATATGATTTATGGTATGTAGATATTAATGCTACAATAGGAAATGGTGAAGTGCCTTTTTTACAAAGAGCTTTTACAGTATCATTTATTGATGGTGTTGTTTTTGCAAATAATAATTTGGCAGGTATTGGTAAAACAGGAAATGGTTTTGGTATTGATGTGGGTAACTACGGCACCCTGAATGGCACAGTAGAAATTAACCATGATGTTGATGGGCTTTGGTTATTAGACATATTCGCTGTAAACGATAATACTATTGAAGTGAAAGATCCACGTTCAGGAACTTCTTATTTTTTAAATGGGTATCAGACCAGCAATTTTGATTATGATTTTGTCTTTTATGATAATATCAAATATTTCATGCAAGAATATGATGCTTGGGAAAAAGTATATACAAGTGAAGAAGGAGCCCTAAATGATTTTGACGACGAGAACTTTTTACAATTTAACCCCAATTTTTTTCGATCGTCGATTGATGCTAACGGAACTTCGACTGCAAACTTGCAATGGGATTTTGAAGGAGATTATCAGTTGTATGACGTAGAAAACGATGAAACGCTTAAAACTTTAACACTTGCTTACGATACTATGGGCAATGATTACTTCGAGCTTTACGTTATTAATGATAGTACCATTGAGCTGTATCATCCTTCTAGCGAAACTGTATATGAGTTTAAAGGGAAAGGATATCAGCAGTACTTAAAATCGGGCAAAGGTTCGGTTGAAAAGAAAAGAACAAAAACTTCGAACCCAATTATGAAGGTAAAACGAAGCAGAAAGAAATAACGATTTTTTGGTTGGTTATTTAGTTAAGAAACCCCTTGAGCATTAGATCAAGGGGTTTTTTGTTGTTCCTTTTTTTGTATGAATATGACGTTTTTTAAATTCAGAAGGATTCTCGGCTGTAATTTTTTTAAATGTTCTATTGAAATATGACAGACTTTCAAAACCGCATTCAAAACAAGTTTCACTTATATTCTTTCCGCTAAGCAATAATCGCTTTGCTTGACTAATGCGGTATTGATTTAGAAAGCTAACAAAGGTACTGCCAGTAGCTTTTTTAAAATAGCGACAGAAAGCAGGCTTAGTCAAATTACATAAAGTGGCAACTTGATCAACGGTTATCTTATTTTGATATTGTTCATCTACAAGAGCATATATTTCACGAATTCTGTTTTGTTCCTTTTCACTAAAACGATTAATATAAGGTTGCTTATGAAGTAATTCAAACTCCTTACTTTGAGCTAGTTTTTTTAAAATGTGCATAGAATGCATAAAAGAATCGAAAGGAGAGAGCAGATGCAATTCTTTCAGTAGAGCTCCGATTTCTTTTTTTGTATTTCCCGTAAATGCCAATCCATACCTTGATAGTTCAAGCAGTCTTTCTAAACTTTTTAACTCTGGATATTCACCTATGAAATCTTCTTTAAAAGAGGGTTTAATATGGAGGACTTCTTTACGATATGTTGTAGTTACACCATGGTCAAAATTGAGGTGTGGAATATTCGATCCGATAAGGACCAAGTCGCTATCTGTAAATTGAGAAATATGATCACCTACATGTCGTGTTGCAGTAGCACCTTCAATATAAACCAATTCAAATTCTGGATGAAAATGCCAATAAAAAAGATGATTTAATTTTGGGTCATGTAATAACCTAAAGGGACTCTTGGACTCTGGAGCGATACTTTCTAATTGAATCTTCATATCTACATAATGGACTAAATTGATCTAAATTATTAATTTATTCTTTAATAATGTTAATATAGTTCAAATAATGATCAATATCAAGGTAGAAGTGGTTTGAAAGGATGGGTAGTTTTACAACATCAATAAAAGTTTAATTTAAATTTTTTAAGATGAAACAAAATCAGAGTAAAATAGAAATGGCGAATAAGGCCCATGAAGAAATTCCGGGAAATCCGTCCACGGCAACAAGTAGTAAAGTGAAATTGAATGACCGTTCTAATGGAAAATCATTACGAGTTTTAAGCGAAGATGATTGGGCGTTTTGGAAGCATAATGGATACATTGTAATTAAAAATGCTATACCTAAAGAACAAGCAAAAACAACTGCCGATTTCATTTGGGAGTTTGATGAAAAAGATCCTGATGATTCTGAAACTTGGTACGCTCCCCCTAGGGCTGAAATGCAAATGAAAGAACTAACTGGAACGGGAATGGTTGAGGTTTATAATAATCAACTGTTATGGAATAACAGACAAATGGAACGTGTATATAATGCTTTTGTTGATGTATGGGGCACAGAAAAATTATGGGTAACAATCGATAGAGCGAACTTGAATTTTCCTTTAAAACCTGGGGTGGATAAAAAGGGCTTCATTCATTGGGATTATGACCCAGAAACCAAACCTCAAAATGTTCAAGGCGTTCTTGCATTAGCAGATCAAACTGACGAAAATATGGGAGGCTTTCAATGTATTCCATGGCTATATCGAAATTATGATTCGTGGAAATTGTCACAGCCAGAAGATCGTGATCGCTTTCAGCCTGATATTTCAGAGCTAGGAGATAAGATTGTAAAGGTTAAAATGGAAGCTGGTGATTTACTCATTTTTAATAGTACAGAACCTCATGGCATACGACCGAATAAATCAAAGGATAATGTCCGTATCGCCCAATATCTTTCTATGATGCCAGCAGAAGAAGACAACGAGGAATTAAGAAACTGGCGTATCAATTCTTGGAAAAATAGAGTAGCACCTGAAGGTTATGCTTTTCCTGGCGACCCTAGAAACTGGGAACAAACGAAATACGAAACAGCCGAATTAACTGATTTAGGAAAAAAATTATTAGGATTAAACGACTGGTAATCTTTCATTAAAATAATACATCAGACTATGCTATCAAGCTTGAGTTTCTTAGATATTGCGATAATTCTTATCTATTTTGGAGTTATATTATGGATTGCCCAATGGGCGTCAAAAACCAAATCAGAATCTGGAAGTGCGGTTGATTATTTTTTAGCAGGTAAAAATTCGGGATGGTTGGTTATAGGAGCCTCGCTTTTTGCTTCAAATATTGGTTCAGAGATTATTTTAGGAGTTTCAGGAGCTGGTGCACGAGGTAATATGCCCATGGCGAATTTTGAGATTATTGCATCTCTGGTTTTGATACTCTTAGGATGGGTATTTGTACCTTTTTATCTTCGAACAGGAGTGTATACCATGCCTGAGTTTCTTGAAAAAAGATATTCTAAGGCTTGTCGAAGTTATCTTTCAGTAATTTCTATTTTGGCTTATGTGATCACAAAAATTTCGCTGATAATATTTGCAGGTGCTTTGGTTTTTGAAACTATCGGAATCCCTTTTTGGACCGGCGCTATAATCACAGTTGTTGCTACAGGATTTTATACTGTATTAGGAGGGCTAAAGGCCGTAATCTATACAGACATGGTACAAGCCTTTATTTTGTTATTAGGCACCATTGCTGTAACCGTATTCGGTTTGTATGCATTAGGCGGATGGGAACATATGATTGATGTAATCACAAATGCTTCTTCTCAAGAGGGTAATCCACCAAGGGAACAATTTTTTAATCTTTGGAGGCCAATTGCAGATACCGAATACCCATGGACAGGAATGCTATTCGGTGCTCCTATCTTAGGAGTTTGGTATTGGTGTACTGATCAATATATAGTACAACGAACGCTTTCTGCAAAAGATGTAAATAATGCTAGAAAAGGAGCTTTGTTTGCAGGGTATTTGAAATTACTTCCTGTATTTATCTTTTTCATTCCTGGTGTAATTGCTTATGCGTTATTACAGGAAGGCGTAATTGATTTTTCAATGGACGATGCTGATCAAGCTCTTCCTGCAATGATTAATGGGATTTTACCATCTGGTCTAAAAGGTTTGGCGATAGCAGGACTTTTGGCAGCATTAATGAGTTCACTTTCTTCTGCGTTTAATTCGAGTTCCACTTTATTGACCATTGATTTTTATCAAAAGTATAAGCCTAAGGCTAAGCAAAAAGATTTGGTACGCTTTGGTCGTATTGCTACTGTAGTATTGGTTATTGTAAGTCTTGGTTGGATTCCTTTTATGAAATCATTAATGGGAGGCGGTATTTTTCATTATTTACAAAGTGTACAAGCTTATATCTCACCACCAATTGCTGCTGTTTTTCTCTTCGGATTATTTTATAAATGGATAAACGCTAAAGGAGCCATAGTGTCTTTATGGGTAGGATTTGCAATTGGAGTTTTTAGATTAGTAGCTGAATTTTTAAGTAATGAAGGAACTATTCAGGTAAGTGAAGACTCTTTTTTGGGCCTATTCTTAGGAATTAATTTCTTACACTTTGCGTTGTTCTTGTTCCTTTTTTGCGCCGTGATACTAATGGTTGTAAGTAAAATGAGTGAACCGCAACCCGCTGCAATGTTAGAGCTAGTTACATTTCAAAGGCGTTCAGAACGACCTAAAACGAAATGGTCTTCTGATGCAACTTTAACTGTGATTTTGATAGGTCTCGTACTTGTCTTGTGGTGGTTGTTTAGTACATGGGGAATCGCGAATTAGTATTGAAAGGAAAACAATGGACTTAAAATTACAAGAAAAAAAAGCTTTCATAACCGGTTCTACTGCAGGTATTGGTTACGCAACAGCAAGAGCTTTAGCAAATGAAGGAGTAAGTATTATTCTTAATGGGAGAACAGAAACTAAACTGCAAGATGCAGTACAGAAATTACAAAGAGAATTTCCCAAAAACAGCATTTCAGGAGTCTGTGCTGATTTTAGTAATTCCAAGCAGATAGAAGAACTATTAGATCAACTTCCTAATATTGATATTCTTATCAATAATGTGGGTATCTATTCGTCATCATCATTCTTTAAAACCAATGATGCTGATTGGCAGAAGCAGTTTGACGTAAACGTAATGAGTGGAGTTCGTTTATCGAAGAAGATATTACCAAAAATGCTGACTAATAATTGGGGACGTATTTTATTTATCTCAAGTGAATGCGCCACTTTGGTGCCTACTGACTTGATTCCGTATAGTATGACCAAGGCTGCAATTTTGGCTGTATCTAGAGGTTTGGCTCAACTGACTAAAGGAACTGATGTAACTGTAAACACTATAATTCCTGGCTCTACATTATCTGAAGGAGCTGAGCAATTTTTAGAAAACGCTGCTCAAAAAGAAGGCAAAACCAAAGCTGAAGTTGAATCTAATTTTTTTACGGAAGTAAGAACCTCCTCCTTATTACAACGATTTGCTAAGGTTGATGAAATTGCTAGTACAATCACTTATCTAGCAAGTCCACTTTCTTCTGCAAC
>CALIAF010000020.1 GCA_938041335.1 uncultured Ulvibacter sp.
GCTAAGCGTAGTGCGGTTGTAAGGAAACTTTTCGTTTCCGTCTACGCACGAAGCTAAAGCTTATTGTTTAGTTTTATTTTTTCTTGTCCAAAGCTAAATCCATAAGATTTAGCGACATTATAAATATACACAGACCTTTCGGTTTTGCCCTAAAGTCCGCATTACGTTTAGGTTTTGTTGCCATTTCGTTGTTTTTTTTCGTTCAATTATTATTCCAATTAACGCTCCTACAATTACGATTCCGTTTATAGATTCCATAAGTCCTCCTTTCCGTATTACTCTTTAAATCCCTGCTAATATTGAGGCTATTGCAATTCTATTTAACTTATTAATTCTGAAAATGAATTAATTCAGTCCCATTTTTTTAAATTCAGATAACTAGCAAAGTTTATGACTGCAATCAGTAAACATACCATTCTTGCTACGCGAATGTCAATCCGCAATCCTCGATATGATAAAGGTTCTGATTCCATAAGAAGTCCAATAAATACTAAAGTGGAGACAATTCCAAAAATCAAACTCCATTTACTGTATTTCATTTAAATTATTGGGTTTTTTACTTTTTTCACAATGAATGGCAACTTGTTTATACCTCCACAATATACAAGGATAAAACTAAAATTAAGCATGTTAGTAGCATGTATGTGTGTTTTAAAAAAGCTCATTATAGTTCGTCAAATGGATTTGTAATGTTAGATAAACTTCGCGTGCTTACGTGTGTATAGATCATTGTGGTCTTAGGGCTTTGGTGCCCTAAAAGCTGTTGTATGTAACGTAAATCAGTGCCGTTTTCTAATAAATGCGTTGCAAAACTGTGTCGTAAGGTGTGCAATCGAACGTGCTTTATTATCGATGTCTGCGCTACAGCTCGACGCAAAACCTGTCTTGCGCTACTCGCAGAATAGGGCCCACCATTTTGCCCTTCAAACAAAAATGTACTAGGAGTATAGGCAGCATAATACCTACGCAGATCCAATAAAATAGTATGACTCAATAAGGTGTATCTATCCTTTTTTCCCTTTGCGCCTCGCACAAAAAGCAACATACGCCCACTGTCTATATCGGTCTCTTTTAAATTTAGTGCTTCGCCTATGCGCAAGCCAGAAGAATATAATAAACTCAACAACACTTTATGTTTAAGATTTTTAATGACACCAAGAACGGCCTTTACTTCATTCTTACTTAGTACTTGTGGCAACGTTTTAGGTTTTTCTGGTCGCTCATAATCTGCTAATACTAGTGGAGTGCCTTTAAATTCCATAAATTTTTTAATGCCGCTGATCACTTGATTTTGATAAGAAATTGAAAATTTACGCTTTATTATATAATGATGGTTAAAACGACGTACCCAATATTCATTGAGCTCTGTAGCATTATTTGCTATTATAAAAAGTAAAAAACGTCGTACAGAATCTTCATAAGCTTGTATGGTATTTGTGGCAAGCCGACGCTCTCGCATCCAGTGAGTAAAGGAGGAGAGCACCTTGTCCATTCTTTCTTTTTTGTCTGTATTCATCGTTAATATGCCTTTATATAGTGCAACATAATAATTAATAGGTTCAAAAAAATAAAGAAAGAGATTATAGCAGTTAATAGCCGTTAAAAACGTTTATATTGCTCCATATAGAACTTTAAACGATTAAAAACTTTGAAAACGTGTAGAATTTGTAGTAAAATAATTATTGGGCGCAGCGATAAAACATTCTGCTCCCAACGTTGCAAAAATTATTATCACATTAATTTAAGAAAGGTAACCGTAATAGCCACTGCTGCTATAGATGAAATCTTACACAGAAATAGATCCATATTATTAGAACTTTTAGGAAAGCATAAATCGCAAATTAAAATTGACAGATTAACCCTAGAAGAAACTAATTTTAAATTTAAATACCATACACATACTCATCTCAATAGCGCAGGAAAAACCATGCATTTTGTGTATGACTTTGGGTGGATGCAATTCTCTAATGACCAGCTGTTAATTGTACGTAAAGCTTTAACCTATAGTTGATATTTCCGAAGTTAAAATTAAGTTGATCTTTTTTTCTCTCTATGATAAACTAAAGCATACAGAAACCGCCTTTAAAGTATATTGAGATTAAATTTTATAGCACTTAATTAGAATTAAGAAGGTTATATTAGGTAGCACTACACCTGTAAAATTCCCATGTTAAAAGGCTTCTCAATAGGAGCGTGGTTTGCAGCCTCAATACCAAGACTCACCCAAGTTCTCGTATCCAATGGATCAATAACGCCATCCGTCCAGATTCTAGAAGCTGCGTAATACGGAGAAATCTGCTCGTCGTAACGCGCCTTAATACGGTCAAATAATTCTTTCTCTACTTCTGGAGTGATCGTTTCCCCTCGCTTTTTAAGCGATGCTGTTTCTATCTGTAACAATACTTTTGCGGCACTATTACCACTCATTACGGCAAGCTCGGCACTAGGCCAGGCCGCAATTAAATTAGGGTCGTATGCCTTGCCACACATTGCGTAGTTTCCGGCACCATAACTATTACCAATAATAATGGTAAATTTTGGCACCACACTATTACTCACAGCATTTACCATTTTTGCTCCATCTTTAATAATACCGCCGTGCTCGCTTTTACTTCCTACCATAAAGCCAGTAACGTCTTGTAAAAAAACAAGCGGAATTTTTTTCTGGTTACAATTAGCAATAAATCGCGTCGCTTTATCTGCACTATCGCTATAAATCACACCGCCAAACTGCATTTCGCTAGGCTGCGTTTTTGCTTTGGTCGTCTTCACCAGTTTACGTTGGTTGGCCACAATGCCAACCGCCCAGCCGTCTATACGCGCATATCCAGTGAGTATGGTCTGACCATAGCCTTTTTTGTATTCTTCAAAATCGCTAGCGTCTACAAGACGTGTAATGATCTCTCGCATGTCGTATTGTTCGGCACGAGATTTTGGGAGAATACCGTAGATGTCTTGTGGATTTTCTTTTGGTTTTTCGGCTTTAATTCTATTAAAACCAGCTTTGTCATAATCTCCTATTTTAGAGACGATGTTCTTAATCGTGTCTAATGCGTCTTTATCATCTTTAGACTTATAATCTGTCACACCGCTCACTTCGCATTGTACCGTCGCACCGCCCAGGTCTTCATTGTCAATGCTCTCGCCAATGGCTGCTTTTACTAGATAGCTTCCGGCAAGAAAGATAGATCCCGTTTTGTCTACAATTAAGGCCTCGTCACTCATAATAGGTAAGTAGGCACCACCAGCAACACAAGACCCCATAATAGCAGAAATTTGAGTAATCCCCATACTGCTCATCACAGCATTGTTTCTAAAAATACGTCCAAAGTGTTCCTTGTCTGGAAAAATCTCATCCTGCATCGGTAAATACACCCCTGCGCTATCTACAAGATAGATAATAGGTAATTTATTTTCTATAGATATCTCTTGAGCACGAAGGTTTTTCTTTCCTGTGATCGGGAACCAAGCTCCAGCTTTAACGGTTGCATCATTTGCTACCACAATCACTTGCTTGCCCATAATGTAACCTATTTTTACCACCACACCACCACTAGGGCATCCGCCATGTGCTGCATACATGCCATCACCGGCAAAAGCACCAATCTCAATAGACTTCTTTTTTGAGTCTAAGAGATAATCAATACGCTCGCGAGCAGTCATTTTTCCTTTGGCATGATGCTTTGCAGTCCTTTTTTCCCCACCACCTAGTTTTACCTTGGCAAAGCGTTGGCGCAAGTCTGAAAGGAGTAATTTATTATGATCTTCGTTTTTGTTGAAGTTGATATCCACGTGTTTTCTGTTTTGAGTAAAAATACAAAATATTAGTGTTTTATAGCGCCTATTTAAAAATGGTATTGATCAAATGAAAAAGCAATCCTGCCATTAAAAACAATATGATTTCTTACTTCGGAAATACTATTGGTTTGAATCTAGCCCATAGTCTCATTGCCCATCATGAGAAGAATCACGATAAGTAATTCTAAGAATACCCAATGCATCGATAGAAACCAAGCAGCCCAGAGTACATTTTTTAGTAAAAGTAGTTTCAGCCTAGCGTTTTTTGTTTCGTTTTTTTGGTAATGCAAAAAATGAAAAAAGAGAAAAAAGAGAAAAAAGAAAACCAATTAGCCCAGAGTAAGCTTTTAAAAGGCCTAAACTAATTTTACGTAAAAAAATGAAATGAGGGAAGGGCAAGCAAACTAGCGCCAGCCTAACCATTTATGTAAACAATAGATCATCTCACGACAGAGCAATAGCTCACAACAAACCGACACCCTTAGTTTGCTCCGTAGCGAGTACATTTTTTAGTAAAAGTAGTTGTAGCCTAGCGTTTTTTGGTTCGTTTTTTTGGCAATGCAAAAAATGAACGAGGGAGATGGATAGCGCTGTTTAATCTTAGTAGAAACCAAGGTAATCTCAAGAAGCACATTTCAGAATAAATTATAAATATATATCACGGTAATAGTTACCTAGGTAGATATTAATTATTTTGTGTATCTTTGTATTTATAAACGGTGAATAGTGATTAGTAAATGATGATCAGAAGCGATTGTAATGTAAAAACCACTAACTGTCACCCTGAGCCTGTCGAAGGGCAACAGATAACAAATAAACAACAAAAAAACTATGAAAAATATAATAGCATTTGCAGCAAGCAACAGCAAAACATCCATTAACAAACAATTAGCGACATACACTGCAAATCAAGTGAAAGATGCAACCGTAACTGTTTTAGATCTTAATGATTTTGACTTACCTGTGTACGGTATTGATCTGGAGAACGAGATTGGAATACCAGATAACGCGCACCAGTTTCTAAAGCACATAAAAGAAGCTGATGGAATCGTAATTTCTTTTGCAGAGCATAACGGAGCATACGCAACGGTTTTTAAAAACCTGTTCGACTGGATGTCACGTATAGATGGTAAGTTGTGGAGTGATGTTCCTATGTTTTTGATGGCAACCTCACCAGGAGCAAGAGGAGGTGCAACAGTCTTAGATATTGCAAAGGGTAGATTTCCTTATATGGGCGGAAATATAAAAGCCGTGTTTTCTTTACCAAGTTTTAATGACAACTTTTCAGAGGATGGAATTAAAGACAAAGAGTTAAACGATAAACTGAACGAGTCGATTGTGGCTTTTCAAGAAGCATTATAATAATGTAATACAAGAGGTATGAGCACAGATAGAGAGATAATCAAACAATACAAAAACGAAGATCTAACCGTATTCTGGAAACCTAAAAAATGTATTCACGCAGCAGAGTGTGTTTCTCGGTTACCTAAAGTGTATCATCCAGAAGAAAAACCTTGGATTAAAATAGAAAACGCTACAACTGCTGCATTAATGGAGCAAATAGATGCTTGTCCTTCTGGCGCATTATCATACGCTTTAATTGGGAGTCACGAGAACACCGAAAAAATTGACGAAACTAAAGTGACCGTCAAAGAAAATGGACCTTTATTAATTTTTGGAGCATTAGATATAGAGCACAGTAATGGTCATAAAGAGCAAAAAGATAAAGCTACTGCATTTTGTAGATGCGGCGCTTCTGCTAATAAACCATATTGTGATGGCACACATGCGAAAATTGACTTTAAAGGATAGATTTTGAGTGATATAGAAAAAGATATAAATACAAGTTTTACCAGTATAAAAATAAAAGCATTGCTTAATCTTATTTATACGGCAAATTGGATTTCTAATAAACAGAATACTTTTTTTAAACCCTTTGGTCTTTCGCCGCAACAGTATAATGTTCTCAGAATATTAAGAGGAGCAGCAAAGCCAATATCAGTTCAGACTATAAGAGATCGTATGCTCGAGAAAGCTCCTAATGCAACCCGATTAATGGATAAACTTAATACTAAGGGGTATATAGAAAGATTAGCTTGTCCAGAAGATAGGCGAGTGGTTCATATAACAATCACACAGCAAGGGCTCGATTTATTACAGAAAATAGATGGAGCATATAAAGAAGATTTACTAAAAAAATTAAGTAAAAAAGAAGCTGAGCAGTTAAGTGATTTACTGGATAAAATAAGATAGTCCCCTTAGCCCCCAAAGAAGTAATAACAATAATTAAAAGATACCCGCCTGCGCGGGCAGTACCATGAAAAATAATAGCATAAAGAAAATAGGACGAAGTGACTTTGTAAATATGGGGCCTATAAAATTAAGGCAACCTATCCCTACGCACGATATAGATTTGATAGACCCATTTGTGTTGCTACACCATTATGGGCCGTATCCTATAAATGAGTTAAATAACCCCTTTGATCTAGGTCCACATCCACACCGTGGGTTTGAACCTATAACTTTTTTAATTCAGGGAGAGCAGTTACATCGCGATTCTTTGGGTAATGAAAGTGTTGTAAAAGCTGGAGACGTGCAATGGACAACGGCTGGTCGTGGTATTATTCATGCAGAAGGCCCTACTAAGGAGTTCGTTAAAAAAGGAGGTGAGTTAGAAGGAATTCAATTATGGCTCAATCTTCCAGCGGCTAAAAAGATGATTCCGCCCGCGTATCAACACGAGAAGAACGAAGATTTTAACCTAGTTATTTCCGAAGATAAAAAAGTAGCGGTACAAGTTATTGCTGGAGCATTAGAACAAACCAATGGAAGGATTGCTACTCAAACCGCTGTAAATGCTTTTATGATAGACGTTGAGGCAACTGGCGAATATTTTTTAAAGATTCCCAAAAGTCATCAATCATTATTGTATTTGATTAAAGGAGCGGTGTTAATTAATACTTCAGAAACATTACAGATGAATGAAAATCAGATGATATGGTTTGAACAAGATGGCGATGGTGTTAGTATAAAAGGAAATGAGAATAGTAAACTTTTATTTCTCTCTGGTGAACCTATCAATGAAAAAATAAAAAGTTATGGGCCTTATGTGATGAACAACCAAACAGAAATTATGGAGGCACTCCGTGATTATCAAATGGGAAAAATGGGCTTTCTGCCTGGATAGTAAATAAGCGCTCTTCGGAGTGCTTTTTTTATATAAAAATGCGATATTTGTTATCCTTTATTTTTAGCGTTATTCTAGTACCTCACCTAATAAAAGCTTAGCGCATTGATTTTAAATAAAGACGATAACAAACTAATACAACCTTATGGGAATGAATAAAAATACAGTTTTGGCCTGGGCCACATTTATAATGATTGTAATGGGTCTTGTCCTTATCGGTCTCGGAATCTACAGATATGCAGATGTTGCAGGATGGGGATTTGCAACCGTAGGAATAGGCTTTTTTGCAATCGCATGGGTGTTTAATGCCCTTAAAGGTAGAGTGTAATAAAACCCATGTGAAGGGTGGTTCAAAAAGAAAATTTTTATTTTTTTGTAAAAATTTTTGTTTTTGTACCGTATCACAAATAGTTAAGAGTAGCTTGTAAATACCCAAGCGACGGGTGGCAAAAAGAAAATATAATTTTTTAATTTGCGAAGCAAGAAATTATAATTTTTTTTGTCGTAATGAGTACCTCTTAAAGAATAGAGTATAACTCATGTGAAGGGTGGTTCAAAAAGAAAATTTTTATTTTTTTGTAAAAATTTTGTTTTTGTACCGTATCACAAATAGTAAAGGGTAGCGTTTAAATACCCAAGCGACGGGTGGCAAAAAGAAATTATAATTTTTTAATTTGCGAAGCAAGAAAATATAATTTCTTTTTGTCGTAATGAATACCACTTAAAGAATAGAGTATAACCCATGTGAAGGGTGGTTCAAAAAGAAAATTTTTATTTTTTCGTAATTTTTTTGTTTTTGTACCGTATCACAAAGCATTGAAAGGTCTCGTGTGATTTGAACCGTGCGACGAGTGGTGAAAAAAAACTGAAAGGGCGCGTGTAATTTTTACTTCGGAAATATTAAAAAAACAACAAACAACAAACCAATAAAATGGCAGACGATAAAAAAGTAATCTTTAGCATGTCTGGATTGACGAAGTCTTTTCAGAATGCACAATCACCAGTATTAAAAAACATCTATCTAAGTTTTTTCTATGGAGCTAAAATAGGAATCTTAGGACTTAACGGTAGTGGTAAGTCTACTTTGTTAAAAATAATTGCTGGTGTAGATAAAAACTACCAAGGCGATGTGGTGTTCGCGCCTGGATATTCTGTAGGGTACTTAGAGCAAGAACCACAATTAGATCCTGAGAAGACCGTACTAGAGATTGTAAAAGAAGGCGCTGCAGAGACGGTTGCTATTCTTGAAGAGTACAATAAAATTAATGATGCTTTTGGTCTAGAAGAAAACTATAGTGATCCAGATAAGATGGATAAGTTAATGGCTCGTCAATCAGATTTACAAGATCAAATAGACGCTTCTGGAGCCTGGGAACTAGATACAAAATTAGAAATCGCGATGGATGCCTTGCGCACTCCAGATGGAGATAAAAAGATTGGGCCGCTATCTGGTGGTGAAAAACGTAGAGTAGCCTTATGTAGATTGCTATTGCAAGAACCAGATGTATTATTACTAGATGAACCTACCAACCACTTAGATGCAGAGAGTGTGCATTGGTTAGAACATCACTTAGCACAATATAAGGGGACAGTAATCGCCGTAACGCACGATAGATATTTCTTAGATAATGTTGCAGGATGGATTTTAGAATTAGATAGAGGAGAAGGTATCCCATGGAAAGGAAACTATAGCTCTTGGTTAGACCAGAAATCTAAGCGAATGGCACAAGAAAGCAAGACCGCTTCTAAGCGTCAAAAAACATTAGAGCGGGAGTTAGAATGGGTGCGTCAAGGAGCAAAAGGTCGTCAGACCAAGCAGAAAGCACGTCTTAATAACTATGACAAGTTGATGAGTCAAGACGCTAAACAATTGGATGAGAAGTTAGAAATATACATCCCAAATGGTCCTAGATTAGGAACCAATGTGATAGAAGCAACTGGCGTATCTAAAGCCTATGGAGATAAGCTTTTATATGAAGATTTAAACTTCAGCTTGCCACAGGCAGGAATTGTTGGTGTCATTGGACCCAACGGAGCAGGTAAGACTACTATTTTTAGAATGATAATGGGAGAAGAGACACCAGATAAAGGAAACTTTACCACTGGAGAAACGGCCAAAATCGCATATGTAGATCAAGCACACTCTAATATTGATAAAGAAAAGACCATCTGGCAAAACTTTAGTGATGGTCAAGATTTAGTGATGATGGGAGGTAAAGAAGTCAACTCTAGAGCTTATCTAAGTAGATTTAACTTTAGCGGTAGCGAACAGAACAAAAAGGTGTCATCTTTATCTGGTGGAGAGCGTAACCGACTGCACTTAGCGATGACGTTAAAAGAAGAAGGAAATGTTTTATTGTTGGATGAACCTACCAATGATCTTGATGTAAATACTTTAAGAGCATTAGAAGAAGGATTGGAAAACTTCGCGGGCTGTGCTGTAGTGATTAGTCACGACCGTTGGTTCTTAGATAGAATATGCACTCATATCTTAGCCTTTGAAGGCGATAGTCAAGTGTATTTCTTTGAAGGAGGTTTTAGTGAATATGAAGAGGGTAAAAAGAAACGCCTAGGTGGAGATTTAATTCCAAAACGTATAAAGTACAAGAAGTTAGTGCGATAATACCAAACCACAAAATCTAAAAACCGTCTTATTAATTTAAGACGGTTTTTTTTATGAAGTATTTTAAAATAGTACCTTGTGATACCAATTTACTTTTTAAATGTTGTATAAATAAATTGAATTATTTTTTAACGAATATAGGCTTAAAAAGAAACGATTTATATGCGACATTTAAAAAGTAAACTGGTATTAATCAATTTTACATTACTATGAAACACCTTCTTCTACTCGCCGTATTATTTTTTTATGTGGATAGCCATGCCCAATCTAACTTCGAACCCTTAGATGTGTTCCAATTAGAATATGCAGGAAACCCTCAAATTTCTCCAGATGGTAATCAAGTGATATACAGGCGTACTGGTTTTGATATTATGGAGGATAAAAGCAAAGGTGATTTATGGATCATTAATAAAGACGGTTCAGGACATCGCAAACTGACCAACAAAGAAGGAAATCAAAATAATGCAACTTGGTCACCAGATGGAAAAAAAATAATATTCACAACGGGCACAGATCAAGGAAGCGAAATATACTTGTATTGGTTAGCATCGGGATCCCTTGCTAGGTTAACACAATTAGAAAGTAGTCCCTCAAATTTAAGTTGGTCTCCAGATGGCAAACACATAGCGTTCGCTATGAAAGTGTCGTCTAAACCTCCAGTAATAGCAAAAATGCCAGAAAAACCAAAAGGGGCTAAGTGGGCAAAGTCTCCTAGAATTACAGACAGACTAAAACACGAAGCAGATGGAGCAGGGTATCTAAAACCTGGGTTTAGACACATATTTACTATCAGTGAAGAGGGTGGGACCCCACGTAAGATAACAACGGGCGATTTTAATCACGGCGGAAATTTGAATTGGGGGACTAATGGTTCAATTATTTATTTTTCGGCAAATAGAAATGAGGATTGGGAGTATGACTTCAGAAATTCTGAAATATACAGCGTGAATACGAATACCTTAAACATTGAGCAATTAACAAATTCTCCTGGTCCAGACTCAAACCCTCAAGTTTCTCCAGATGGAACAAAAATTAGCTTCTTAGGGTTTGTAGACAAGGTGCAAGCATACCAAGTGAGAGCCTTGCATGTAATGGATGTCGATGGGTCTAATAAAATTAAAGTATCAGAAAATCTTGATAGGAGTATTAGTAATGCAGTCTGGGACTCAAATAGCAGGGGGTTTTATATTCAATATAATGATCTAGGTCTAACAAAAATTGCACACCTAAATTTAAACGGCAGCGTAAAACCTATTTGTGAAGATGTAGGCGGAACAAGTTTAGGGCGGCCTTATGCGAGTGGGAGCTTTTCTGTATCAGATAAAGGAGATATTGCATACACCCAGTCTAAGCCAGATAGACCTGCAGACCTTGCAATGACCTCAAAGAGAGGCGGTAGTAAAACACTTACCCTGCTAAATGAAGATCTGTTAGCGCATAGAAGTTTGGGTAAAGTAGAAGAAATTTGGTACAAGTCGTCTGTAGATGGACTTGATATTCAAGGATATTTGGTGTACCCACCTGGGTATGATGCTTCAAAAAAATATCCGTTTTTAATAGAAAATCACGGCGGACCCATATTAAATTATGGACCGCACTTCGCTGCAGAAATCCAGTTGTATGCCGCTGCGGGATATGTGGTGTTTTATCCTAATCCTAGAGGGAGTACAAGTTATGGAGAAGCCTTTGGTAATTTATTGTATAATAATTATCCTGGTGAAGATTATAATGATGTAATGGACGGCTTGGATGTAGCCATTGCAAAGGGCATTGCAGATCCCGAACAGTTGTATGTTACAGGAGGAAGCGCAGGTGGTATAATGACGGCCTGGATTATAGGGAAAAACGATCGATTTAAGGCTGCAGTAGTAGCAAAGCCAGTAATGAACTGGATTAGTAAAACACTGGTTGCAGATAACTATTATGGCTATGCGAACTCAAGATACCCCGGTCAGCCCTGGGAAAATTTTGAGGGATATTGGAACTTTTCTCCTTTGTCTTTAGTGGGTAATGTGGAGACTCCAACTATGGTAATGGTAGGTATGAATGATTTAAGAACACCACCTAGTGAGGCGAAACAATTATATCATGCGCTTAAGCTACGTAAAATAGAAACGGTGCTCGTGGAAATTCCAGAGGCCTCTCATGGGATTGCGGCAAGACCTAGTAATTTGATTACCAAAGTTGCACATACCTTAGCTTGGTTTGAAAAATTTAGAGCTGGAGATAAGAAATAATCAAAAGATAATTTTTTGACGTCTGAAAATTTTATTCTACTAATTGTTTATTTTTGAATTTTAATGCAGCTATGCTGCATACTTTGATATTTATTTACGGGATGTGGCGCAGTCCGGTTAGCGTACACGGCTGGGGGTCGTGTGGTCGCAGGTTCAAATCCTGTCATCCCGACTTAATCAAAAATGAATCAGTGGAACTGATTCATTTTTTATTTCCAAACACGTCAAAAGCATAGCTTTTGTAAGCGTTTGGAAATAAAAAATGATAACGCGTCAAGCGTTCATTTTTGATTTGTACTGAGGGTTTATTAGGATTATGTAAATCCAAGCATAGCTTTTGTAAGCGTTTGGAAATAAAAAATGATAACGCGTCAAGCGTTCATTTTTGATTTGTACTGAGGGTTTATTAGGATTATGTAAATCCAACAAGGGCTTTTGTACCCGTTTGGAAATAAAAAATGATAAGGCGTCAAGCGTTCATTTTTGATTTGTACTAAGGGTTTATTAGGATTGTATTAGAGTATTCTCTCAAATAAATGGAGGTACACCTATAGCGCATACCAATCTAACTGCACCACCTCAATGGCATCATTCCCTGCTTTTACCAGGCTATCAAACTCAGCGACATTACTTAGGCCCTCTGTGCCTCTATAGTGATAAGGGTATACCTTTTTAGGAGAAAATTCAAGTACCGCATTAGCCGCACTATTTACGGTCATCGTATAAGGGAGATTCATACAAACAAAGGCAATATCGATATTTTTTAAAGCTCTCATCTCAGGTATGTCTTCTGTGTCTCCAGATATATAGACCCGTTTGCCATTTTTTTCTATGACATATCCATTTCCTCTTCCTTTTTCATGAAACTTTAATGCTTCTTTACGCAAATTATACATTGGGATTGCTTCTATAACAAAGCCTTCAGGTGTATCGGCTATTTTTCCATTGGGCAGCGCAAAAGTAAACTCCATTAGATTTTCCGGAAATTTTTCAGCTACGGCATTTGGTGCAATAATCATGGTTTTAGAACTAGCGACTGCCGTAATCGTTTCCACATTCAAATGATCACCGTGTATGTCTGTTACCAAAATAAGATCTGGTTCTGGAAAATCTGCAAAAGCAGCTGCACCGCCTACAGGGTCTATATATATAACTGCATCATCCCATTCTAGTACCATGGTTGCGTGCGAAATAGGGTAGACCGTAAAACGTTCTTTTAATGCTTCAGAAACTGCAATGGTTTCTGTATTGTTTTGCTCAAGGTCATTTTGAGTTTTCTTAGTATCATTTTTACAACTGGTAAAAGCTAACGTAGCAAGTAAAATAAGTAGTGTGTTTTTCATAGTATTTCTGAAATAGTATTAGTTTTAAATATAATCTTTTAAACGAAGCGATGTGCTTTTACATTTTAATATATCAAAAAGTGCATCTTAAAAATTTGAATATCAATATTATAAGCCGGCATATATCATCTTAATGTTAGTTCGTTTATAGGGATTGTCTAATGGGATTGGTACTTCTTTAAATCCTACTTTCTTATAAATATAGATAGCATTTTCTAGAAGGGTGTTTGAGTATAAGTACAATTCTTTAAAGCTGTTTTCTTTTGCAAAATGAAGACAATGATCCATTAATTTTTGCCCTATCTTTTTTCCGCGCTGATTAGGAAGTACGGCCATTTTAGTAAGTTCAAAAACACCATCACCTCTATTTAAAAGCGCAACGGTTCCAACTACTTGGTCCTCATGAATTACAGAAAAGATATGGCCCCCAGGAGCAATAATATATTTTTCTGGTTTGCTTAAGACTTCTCGATCATAAGGCTCGACATGAAAATGCGTTTCTAGCCATTCTATGTTTAAGTCATAAAATGCCTGTGAATGGGAACTATGGAATGGAAGAATTTTCATAGAGTGAATGGTTCAGAAATTAATATTAGTGGGCTATAAGATCACTTACTAAATAAGAAATAACCTTTCCTACTTGATTTATAAATTGCTCAAATGCTGGGGCTCCTTCACAAATATGAACATAACAACAGTTTTTTTGTGTGCTAAAGTGTTTATTAAACGACCGAGCATCTGCAACAGAAAACCCAACAGGATTCATAGCGCTACTTCCCATATTTGCAATGGCATCAAGATCTATCTCCACACCAAAGTAGTCATCGCATAAAAAGTTGTCTGCCTCTATGGTCGCTTGCATTATACTTGATCCTCTGGAGAGCATCATATGCTCAAACCAAGCTGTTTTTATATGTTCATCGGTTTTTATTCTGTCAATTATTTCTTGAGAGGTGTAGTTTCTGTGTAAACCAAAAATGTAATATTTATCTAAATACCCCTCTTTTTTTGCATAGCTAAAACCGTTACCGCTGTGCCTATGTTCTACTATTCTAAAGTCACTGTGCGCGTCAAAATTAACCGCATTAATGGGTGTTGCAAGTGCTTCACTTGCCCCTTTAATATTTCCGAAGGCATTGTTATGACCACCTCCAATAATAATAGGAATTTTGCCGGCACTTACTATTTGAGATACAACCATAGCCACTTTTGAGTCTATGCGCTCGACTAATTCGCCCAGTTTTTGATAGTATTCAGGTACTTGACTATTTAGTTGTGCCGCTTCTTCCATCTCTGGCCGGCAATCAACCTCCCCTAAAATAAGTGCTTGATGTAAGTTACTTTTTGTAGTAGATTGAATATTACAAAAGCTCTTTAAAAAAGCCTTCCAAGCCTCAGAAGATCCTTTGCGGCCGTAATTAGCGCGTACACCTATATCTTCTGGGATTCCAATGATGGCATATGTTGCTGCTACGGTTTTTAAATCTTCTTTAGGTTCAAGAACAGGAATAACTTCACCCGCTTTTATTTCGCCTGCTCGCACACTGGTGTTCGATAAAAGATCTTCCCTTGTATATTTTATGAAGTGCTTCATTAAATAACTTTTCCTTTAATGATTACTTTGTCTATGCAATTACTTCCAAAAGCATAAGGTAAAAACCCATAACTAGGTACGGGTTTTGTAATGATGAGGTTTGCTATTTTTCCCTTTGTAACAGAACCATGGGTTTCGCTTAATCCCATCGCGTAAGCACCATTTATTGTTGCTGCATTGATAGCTTCTTCTGGTGTTAACTTCATTTTAATACAAGCTGTAGCCACTACAAAATTCATATTTCCGCTAGGTGTAGAGCCTGGGTTGTAATCTGTCGCAAGTGCTAAAGGTAATCCCGCATTAATTAATTCACGTCCTGGCGTGTATGGAATGCTCAAAAAGTAAGAGCAAGAAGGCAAAGCTACGGGCATGGTGTCACTATTCTTTAAAGCTTCGATATCAGCTTCAGTGAGCACCTCTAAATGGTCTACACTTAATGCATGATACTTTACGCCTGCGGCAACGCCACCAATGGCGTTAAACTGATTCACGTGTATTTTAGGGACTAGACCTTGCTTTGCAGCAGCTTTTAATAAACGCTCCGTGTCTGCTACCGTGAAGTAGCCTTCTTCACAAAATATATCAACATAGTCTGCCAGTTTTTCTTCTGAAATCTTCTGCAGCATTTCGCCGCAGACTAAATCCATATATCCTTCTTTGTTATCTTTAAATGTTGCAGGAACTGCATGGGCTCCTAGAAAAGTAGTTTTGATGGCTACAGGATAATTAGCGGCTAATTTTTTTGCCACGCGAAGCATTTTCATCTCGGCATCTGTGGTTAGCCCATAACCACTTTTAATCTCTATGGCTCCTGTACCTAGTTGCATGACTTCTTCTAATCGTTGTGCAGATTGTGTATATAATGACGATTCTGAAGTTTCTTGCAGTCTTTTAGCACTGTTAAGTATTCCGCCTCCTTTTTCTGCAATCTCTTGATAACTTAATCCATGGATCCGGTCTACAAATTCTTGTTCTCTATTTCCGGCATAAACTAAGTGCGTATGACTATCACACCAGGTAGGAAGCACCATTTTACCTTTACAGTCTATGGTTTTAAAACCTTCTAATGCAGGTAAGGCATCCATCGTGCCGTAGTCTTTAATTTTTCCATCTTGCACTAGGAGCCAGGCGTTTTTTAAGGAGGGTAGTATTCCCATGTCCTTTCCAGCAACCTTAGTTGGCGGATGCTCTCGTACTTGGAGTAATTCTTTGATGTTGAGCAATAATAACTTCATACCGTAAAGATATAAAAAAAGGGATGGTCTATATATTGTCTAAATAAACAATAACCACCCGAAATTTTATAAAATTTCAAATAATTTTCATCTTGAATGTTATCGATATTTAAGGGTTTATTTTTAAAGAATCCCAATACTGGCCTACCGAAAAATTATTGTAAAATTTGAAATGATAGGGCCGTTAAAAATTTTAGGCTGTTTGAGTATTCCTGTTTTTTAAGAATTACGAATTATTAAAGCGAGTTTCCTAAAATTTAGATAATGTTTCGTCAGTCTAGACTTTTTGTTTCTTTTTTGGGCAATGCAAAAATGAAAGTATTAAAAAGGTGTAAGAATGTTGAATGAAATTTGGATATTATTTAGGAAAGGATTGCCAAATACGTATCTTTATAATGCAAAATAAAAAGCAGATGAATACGACTAAATTTGGTATAAATACTATTTGTGCGCACATAGGTGAAGTGAAAGACACCCAGTATAAAGGGGCAATTTCGCCTTTATATATGGCAACTTCCTATGCTTATGATGGGATGGATTCAAAAAGATATCCACGTTGTTTTAATTCGCCTAATCAAGAGGCACTTGCAAAAAAGGTAGCGGCCTTAGAGCAATGCGAAGCTGCACTTATTTTTGGAAGCGGTATGGCGGCCATAAGTCATGCTTTATTAGGTTTATTGCAAATGGGCGATCACGTTGTTTTTCCAGAGACTATGTACGGAGGTGCTTATAATTTTATCGTGAAGGAATTTCCTAAGTACGGCATAGCATTTAGCTTTACAAAAGGGTTTTCCATGGAGCATTTCAGAAACGAATTACAACCTAATACGAAGCTCATTTATCTAGAATCACCTAGTAACCCTTTAATGAAGATCACAGATCTTGAGATGATTGCAAAGCTTGCTAAAGGGAATGATTGCATCACCATGATTGATAACACATTTGCGAGTCCTATTAATCAAAATCCAGTAGCATTTGGGATTGATATAATTATGCACAGTGCCACTAAATATATGGGTGGGCATAGCGATATTAGTGCAGGGACCATTTCTGGTTCACAGGAACATATGGATAAAATCTGGAATACAGCCATTAACCTTGGTGGTCATTTGAGTGATTTTACGGTTTGGATGTTAGAACGAAGCATGAAAACGATGGCTTTACGTGTTAAAAGACAAAGTAAAACGGCAAAGAAAATTGCACAATGGCTAGAGCAACACGAGCAAGTGGCAAAAGTGTATTATCCCGGATTAAAGTCGCATCCGGATTATGCAATAGCAAAAAAACAAATGAGTGGTTATGGTGGGATGTTGTCTTTTGAGCTCAAAGAAGGATTAGATGCTATCGCATTTATGCGGGCGTTACACCTAGTGAAATACTCGATGAGTCTAGCAGGAGTAGAATCAACAATATTATCACCGGCAGAAACGTCACACTATTTGTTAAGCCAAGAAGAACGAGATAGTCAAGGTATAAGTGATGGATTATTGAGGTTCTCTATTGGGATAGAAGAGCGGAAAGATATTATTGCAGACTTGGAGCAGGCTTTTGCACAATTGTAAAGCGGTGTGAAGTTTTATAATAGAAAAGATTAAAAATTAACCTAAAAGATACCCGCCTTCGCGGGCAAAAGATATGAAGTTAGATATACTTGCAATAGGAGCGCACCCAGATGATGTAGAAATGAGCTGTGGTGGTACCATAGCAAAAGAAATAGCTGCTGGTAAAAAAGTAGGCATACTAGACCTAACTCGCGGCGAATTGGGCACTAGAGGATCAGCAGAAATTAGAGATCAAGAGTCTGCAGCTGCTGCCAAAATATTAGGAGTGCATATGCGTCAAAATCTAGCCTTGGCAGATGGTTTTTTTGAAAACAATAAAGCATCACAACTAGAAGTTATTAAGGTGCTCCGAATGTACCGTCCAGAAATTATTTTGTGTAATGCAATAGATGATCGCCATATTGATCACCCAAAAGGAAGTGATCTTGCTAGCGATGCTTGTTTTTTAAGCGGATTACGCAGAATAGAAACTAGTGTAAACGGAGTTGTACAAGAAGCTTGGCGACCCAAACTGGTATACCATTATATCCAATGGAATGATATTGAGCCAGACTTTGCAGTAGATATATCTGGTTTTATGGATAAGAAGATGGAATCGATTCTCGCTTATAAAAGTCAGTTTTTTGACGCAGATAGCAAAGAGCCTTTGACACCTATTTCATCTAAAAATGCGACAGAAAGTTTGCAATATCGCAATAGAAATCTAGGAAGAATTATTGGGACAGAAGCCGCAGAAGGCTATACAGTAGAACGTTATCCGGCAGTGAACTCTATTTTTGATTTGATGTAAAATATTTTCAAAAATTGTATTGCTCTACGAATGCAATTGTTTTATATTTGCAGCCGCTTAGGTTTTATAAAGCTTGGGCGATTTTGCTAACTCTGTAAAAAGAGCGCTACATGGTGGTTGTAGCTCAGTTGGTTAGAGCGCTGGTTTGTGGTACCAGAGGTCGCCGGTTCGAACCCGGTCTTCCACCCTTAAAAAGTCTTCCTTAATTGGAGGACTTTTTTGTTTTATAAGAATAGTAAAAGATATGATACCGGGTGAGAAGTTTATGCTGAGCGTTGTCGAAGTGAACCCGGTCTTCCACCCTTAAAAAGTCTTCCTTAATTGGAGTACTTTTTTGTTTTATAAGAATAGTAAAAGATATGATACCGGGTGAGAAGTTTATGCTGAGCGTTGTCGAAGTGAACCCGGTCTTCCACCCTTAAAAAAGTCTTCCTTAATTGGAGGACTTTTTTGTTTTATAACTTTTATAATAATAACTAACCGTCACCCTGAGCTTGTCGAAGGGCGAGCAAAAACCAATTACTTTTTTTTAACTCTTCTATCAAGGCATTATCTTTGCCTATCTTTAAAACCAAAACGTAAACCTGTGGTTAAATATATTTTCTTCTTTCTCATAGTAACCATTAGTTATGGGCAACAAGCATCACTTTTAGATGTGACAAAAATTACAGCCACCGTATATCCAGATGCAGATAGCAAATTGGTAAAAGGAGATGTAGATGTAGATTTTAAGGTATTGCGGCCCACAGATGCTGTTTATCTTGACGCGATTGCCATGACCCCAGATAAGGAACATTCAGATTCTTTAATATCCGTGGTATTTACAGATGATAAAATTTGGTTCTACGGTGATTTTGAACCCGGTTTTTCATACCAAGTTTCATTTAATTATACAGCAGCACCTAAAAAAACAATTTATTTCACAAAAGACCAGATCTGGACACAAGGGCAGGGAAAATATACATCTCATTGGCTACCTAGTATAGATGATATGAATGATAAAATAGAGTTTGATGTGTCTTATGTGACTCAAAATAAAGATACTAAGGTTATAGCAAACGGCTTACTTGCAAAAAGAGTTTCTAAAGATTCTATTATCGCGAGAATGAAAGAGGTAAATCCCGAAATTTCCGTTTCGGTAGTAAAACAGTTAATGAATGAAAGGCAACAAGCACGTTGGAGTTATGATATGAATAAACCCATGTCGAGCTATCTCGTTGCTTTTGCAATGGGCGATTTTGATAAAAAGGAATTGACCTCTGCGAGCGGCGTCCCAATAGAATTATATTATCGACCTAATGACTCGGCTAAAGTAGCACCCACGTATCGCTATACAAAAGACATTTTTGATTTTTTGGAGACTAAAATTGGCGTTCCTTACCCCTGGCAAAATTACAAGCAAGTTCCCGTTCGAGATTTCTTGTATGCTGGGATGGAAAACACAGGGTGCACCATTTTTTCTGAAGCTTTTTTAGTGGACGAAATAGGCTTTGTCGATAAGAATTATGTGAATGTAAATGCGCACGAGCTGGCGCACCAGTGGTTCGGGAATTTGGTTACAGAAACCGAAGGAACCCATCACTGGCTCCACGAAGGTTTTGCCACGTTTTACGCGTTGCAAGCGGAACGTGCTATTTTTGGTGATGACTATTACTACTGGAAGTTGTATCAATCTGCAGAAAAGTTAATGGCAATTAGTAATAAGGGTAAAGGGCAATCGCTTCTTAACCCAAAGGCATCGTCTCTCACATTTTATGAGAAAGGTGCTTGGGCATTACATATTTTAAATGAGACGATAGGCGAGGAGGCATTTGATAGGGCGATTAAAAACTATCTAACCAAGCATTCCTTCGGAAATGTGACCACGGCAGATTTTGTGAACGAAATTAAAGCGGCTTCCACTATTGATATATCTAGCTGGGAGAAAAACTGGTTACAGCAAACCGCTTTTCAGTCTAATGCAGTGTATGAGTCTTTGTTAAAATCTTCATTTATAACCGCCTTGTTAGATATCATGAAATTAAGAGGTGTGGCTATTTCAGAAAAGAAAAATCAACTGAACAGGGTGCTTACTTTTCCTAATGATTTTATGGGTCAAGAAGCGATTATACAATTGCAAAATGAACCTTGGGATCAAGTAGTATCACTATACCAAAAAGGGATGGCTAGTAATAATTTGTTGGTGAGACAGACCATTGCGCTGCAGTTAGATAAAATACCAGATGATTTTAAAGCAGAGTTTGAGACCTTACTCCAGGATGAATCTTATGCCACCAAAGAGGCTGCTTTTATTCAGTTGGTGACCAATTTTCCGGCAGATACATCATTATATCTCGATACAATAAAAAATGTACAAGGGTTTCAGGATAAAAATGTCAGGCAGTTGTATCTTGCTTATGCGCTTGCCACTCGCACATATGGAGCGTCCACAAAAGAAGAAATACAGAAAGAACTGATAGATTATACATCAAACAATCATAGTTTTGAAATACGCGAGATTGCTTTTGGTTACATCAATCAATTGGGTTTATGGAATAAACAGACGGCCCACCACTTAGTAAATGCCAGCACACACCATTATTGGCGTTTTAGAAATGGTGCTAGAGATCTTCTTGAGGCACAAATGAATGATTCTTCTTTTCGTAAAATGATCCGGACTGCCTATCCTAAATTGAGTGTAGCAGAAAAAGAATACCTTAGTCGAATAGGTTTTAATATTTCAGAATAAAAGAACACCCCTTATCAATTAGGATAAGAGGTGTTCAGGATTAATCTATTTGGTTATTCTTGGACTAATCTATTATTTAATGACAAGCTTTGAAGTATAGCTTTTATTATTACTGTCCCTTACAAAAATCATATATAATCCAGTAGTTAATGAATCTGTAGTAAATTGCTGTGTGCTACTTGTAGTATCTACGGCAATTTCTTTTACCCTTCTTCCATCTAGCGTATGTATAATTATCGACGTAATTTCTGATGAGGCTAAACTCAAGTTTACAATACTTGTTGCAGGATTGGGGTATATAGATAATTCTTCTCCTCGCTTTTGATCAACACCAAGTGTTACAGACATCTTAGAAAAATCAATAAAGTGCTCCTTTATTATTTCTTTTTGCTTTCTTGAAAGTCCGCCATTAGCCAATAATCCGGAAGAGTTGTAAGAAATTTGATATTCCCAGCTATCAGTATAGCAAGTTTCGCAACAAGAAGGGATATACATTCCTATCACATAAAACGTATCACTTGCAAAAGGGTAATCTGGAAAATTTGTTGTGAGTCCCCAAGGTCCAACGATTGGGCAAGCAGCTGGCTGACAGCTAGAATTGATATTAGAACTCCAAGCAAAAGTATTTGGTGTAATTGCCCCTAATAATGGTCCAGTTGGATTTGCGGTTTCATAAACAAACCAGAAATAATTCTCCTCCTGCTCACAGTTTTCATTTAATAGAATGTCATCTCCAGTACCCAAGGTGTTTAACGACCCTGTAATGTCATTGCTATCTCCTTGATGTTGTATGGTTAAAAAATAGTTAGGGTCTTGCAAGGCCTGCACAGATATGTCATCTATTGCAAGGTCGTTTCCATCTCCGTTTCCATCTTCTAATAGAGAAATTGTAATGTCCATATCTTCTTCACCTATAAAACAGAAACTTACATTTTGCCAAGCACAAGGATCTAGGGGGTCAACATTAATTGTTGCCGTTTCTATCACGCCAGTGTTTGTTGTAATTTCTATTTGAGGCAGAATATCGAAAGTACATTGCGGCATATTTTTAAAATTTGCGCAGAAGCGATACTCCACTTTGTTTTTTAGGTTTAATGACTTTTTCCATACATTGCTTTTTGATCCTGCAGGTTGTTGTGTCTTACCATTTACTAGGAGATACATATCATTTGTAGCGTATAACGAGGCATCGTCACAGAAAGAATGATCTGTAATAGTAGCACCAAAATTTGCGGCGCTTGTTGTTACATCATATTCTCCAGGGAAGGTTGCTCCATTTTGAACGTAGTCACTAGAGAAGCCGGTATTGCCAAACTCAAAGTTGCCATTGTTCACTAAGTTTTCGCTATCGCAACAAAATGACCCTTCTTCTGTGGGCTCATCGTCATTATAGGTACTATCGCAAACTTCTGAGATACAAATATTGTCTAATCCAAATCGCTCTGAACCACCTGCAACATCTACATAATACCCAATAGAACCTATGCTCGTAATTAAAGTATCCCAAGCCGCCGCACCTCCAGTATTCATTACCCATTGTCCGTCTGCGTTACTTGGTACATTTATACCGTCACTTGGAGTAATTGGCGCGCAAATACGTACCCATCCTCTAGAAACATCATAGTCACCATTCATTACAAAAGTGGCAGAAAGTGTTGACGCTAATGGATTAGGGCCATCATAAAGCCTAAGCGTGTTCGGTGTTAGATTCCCTGTCTGGATATGAAATGTCTTAATATCAAAACAGAAGCAACCGTCATCTACTGTCATGGCCAGATAGTTTCCATTATAGTCTACATTGTTATACACAAAGCTTCCGCCATTGCTACAACCACCATCTAGAATATCTAGAAAGATGTCTCCAGCGCCATTTATACTGCCAGTGTCAGAATACCCTACACTAGCATTTATAGTTCCCCAATTTCCTAATACGTTATCTACCGCTGTCCCTGTGCAGCCTGGTCCTGTTACTCCGGTAATAGTGTTTTGATCCAGGGGATCACAAAACCCTTGTTGGGCTTGCGCTGTAAAAGAAGTCATCACACCAAAAAGAGCAATAAGGCTTACTTTTAAAAAGTTAATTTTATTATTCATGATTAATTTATTTTGTTTACCTACTCATTAGTTTTGGCTTTTCGGTTTCCGCCATGTATTTTACATCGTTTTGTGTGTACAAAGATGCGATAGGTGATTTACTCGAGTAGGAGCTAAGTAGCTGAAATGTAGAGGGATAAATAGCGATTTTTTTTAGGGGGATTCACCCCTTGAGGTGTTGCGTATTACTCACTACCTTTACGTCAACTATTAAAACTAACTATTATGAAAAAAATGTATTCCTACCTATTAAAAACTACCCTAGCACTTTTCGCTACGATCACATTAGTATCGTGTGAGTGTAAAGACTGCGTACCAGTGGCACATTATAATGAACCGGCTAACATTATACCTATAAAGCAGGCAAAAGAAATGTATGAAGCATATGGAGAAAGAGTTCCTTTTTTGCAAGAAAGATTTGCAGCTCAAGAAGTAATTTACAACCCTACTAGATATGTAGAATACGAACTAGAAGATATCAAGCATTATATCAATTATATAGAAAATGAGTCTGCAAAGGCAGGTGTTGACATAGAGAATTTAAGAATTTACTTTGGAGCATATCCAAATCTGCCTGATTTTCTAACATCCGGGGAGTCGATTCCATTTCCTAGGCAAGAGTCTATTTTTATTACGCCTACTGCCTTAAACAATGGGGAGCAAATGGCCTTTTTTACACGAGGTGTTCCAGGAAATGAAAAAAGGAAAGCAGTATTTACTAAAGGTCTCGGTGAAGAGCTAAAAAATATTGATGGCTTCGGAAAAAGGAAGTTTGAGAAGGCTAGCTTCTTACCATTTACCGTAGCTCAAGATACTACAGATGACAGAAGTCTTACTATGAATAGAGGAAATGTTATTCCACCACCAAAGAAGGATGATGATTTTGGAGATGATAATGGCGAGAGTGTAGATGATAATAAATACGGAGATGATATAGAAGAAAACGGAACTAAAGGTTAAACGTTTTTACATTTATAATGGAAAGTATTTTAGACATTCAATGGTATATTTATATGGGACTTTACGTTATTGTAACAGTCCTTGCTCTGGTGCGATTTCCGGAGTATAAATCTTCGGCTTTAAAATTCTTTCCATTATTACTTTTATTTACCTTGTTAATTGAGTTTGGGGGGTCTATAATTGCAACTTTTGTAGACAGTAATGTCCTATTATATAATTGTTTTAATCTTATATATTTCATTTTCATTTTTATCGTTTTTAGAGAAGCAACAGATATAATTAAGTTTAAACTATATATAAATTGTTTACTGGTTATTTTTATTGGCATATTTTTATACTTTGCTCTTACAACAAATTTTGTAGATGTTAATCAGGTTACTACCTATGTAAGTGGCGAAGTATTCGGCATCATTTGTATTTTACTTTATTATATTAGTATTCTTAGGTCTGACGCTATTATAGATATAAAATATGACCGACTTTTCTGGATTAGTATTGGATTTTTATTGTTTTTTTCGGGGACGATTCCTATCGAAATAATGAGAAATAAATTTGAAAGAGAAAGTAATTTATATGATAGTTTAATTGCCATATTGAATACCTTAATAATAATCATGAACTTATGCTTTATAGTAGGTTTACTTGTAAAGAAACCAAAGAGATTATCGATATAATATGGCGGTGCAATAATGGTACATTTTAATAATCAAGAACATATGCTTCAAAATGAACTAGCTGGTAACGAAACAGAAGTAATAACCATCATAGTTATAGGTATTACGCTTTTAATGGTGGTGATTATTGTGATACTTCTCAGTGTTTTTGTGAAAAGGAAAAACACTCTTGTTGAAGAAAAACGAAATGCAGCATTACTCTTTAATCAAGAACTTGCAGCATCTCAAATTGCTATTAGAGAAGAAACATTGCGCAATATTAGTTGGGAACTTCACGATAATATAGGACAATTACTTACACTTGCAAAAATAAAAGCGCAGGGTTTAAAAGATCAGCCAGAACATTTAGATGAGGTTGTGGAAACTATAGGTATAGGACTCAATGAACTAAGGGCACTCTCAAAATCTATTAATCCAGATATTTTAAAGAATCTATCTCTGAGTGAGGTCTTAGAGCTAGAAGTAGATCGCTTTAATAGATTAGAGTTTCTTGAGGCCAGCCTAAAAATAGATGGAACATCATATACTTTAGACCCTAAAATAGAAATCATTATCTTTAGAATATTGCAAGAGTTTTTCTCAAATACAATTAAACATGCTAAAGCCACTAAACTGAATATTACCTTAGACTTTACATCAAATTTAAAAATAACCGCTTTGGATAACGGTATAGGTTTTATTCAAGAAAATGATTTTGAAGGCATAGGATTAAGTACAATGAAAAATAGAGCAAAATTAGTAGGAGCAGATCTAACCTTAAATTCTATAAAAGGAAAAGGAACCGAACTTTTAATTCAATTAATTGAAAGTGAAAAAATAAGCGATAATGTATAAAGTAGTTGTAGTAGATGATCATACCTTATTGTCACAAGCCATTGGAGATCTGGTAAATCAGTTTGATAATTTTGAGACGCACTATCTTTGTAAAAATGGACAAGAGCTTCTAGATAAATGTAAAAATGACGCTTTTGTTCCCGATATTGTTTTAATGGATGTCAATATGCCCATTCTAAACGGTATAGAAACCACGCAAATGTTAAAAACGGAACACCCAAAGGTGAAAGTTTTAGCCCTTTCTGTAGAGGAAAACGAAACTACCATCCTTAAAATGCTGCGCGCTGGTGCCCATGGTTATTTATTAAAAGACACAAAAAGAGATATCCTAGAGACTGCATTAAATGAAGTAATGGAAAAAGGTTTTTACCATACAAATACCGTCACTAAATTATTAATTGGTGCATTAAATGGTGGGAATACAAAAATGGTATTAAAAGAACGAGAGATAGCTTTCTTGAAATATGCATGTACAGAAATGACCTATAACCAAATCGCAGATAAAATGTGTTTAAGCCCAAAAACAATAGAAGGTTATCGTGATTCTGTATATGAGAAAGTTCAGATTAAAAATAGAATTGGGCTTGTCCTTTTTGCCATAAGAGAAGGCTATTTCACACCATAATATTTCAGAATAAAAAAATGAGAGCATTAGTAATATCTGGAGGGGGAAGTAAAGGAGCGTTTGCCGGCGGCGTCTCGCAATATCTCATGGAAGAGTTGAACTATGAGTACGACTTATTTGTGGGGACCTCTACTGGAAGTTTATTGATATCTCACCTAGCATTAGGTAACATTAAAAAAATTAAAGACATCTTTACTTCGGTGAACCAAAAGAGCATTTTTAGTAGCCAACCCTTTAAAGTTATTGCTACTAAATATGGCGATAAAGAGATTAAAATTGATCATTGGACGGTAGCTCGTAATTTGATGAAAGGGAAGAAAACTTTTGGTGAAAGTTATAATCTGAGAAAATTAATTGCAAAATCTATTACACAAGAAGAATTTGCAACATTAAAAGAAAGCCATAAAAATGTGGTGGTAACGGTATCTAATTTATCATTAAATCAAGTAGAGTATAAGGCGATTAATGATTTTGATTACAAAGATTTTATAGATTGGATCTGGATTTCTTGTAATTATGTGCCCTTTATGAGCCTTGTAGTAAAAAACGGTTGTGAGTATGCAGATGGCGGTTTTGGGAGTATGGTGCCCATAGAAGAAGCAATTAATAGAGGGGCAACAACGGTAGATGTAGTGATACTAGAAACAGATGTTACCCATTATAATAGTTTGCCTTCTACAAATGTGTTTTCGCTCTTAACGTCTTTACACGGCTTTATGTTTGATCGAGTTGAGAAACAGAATATACGTATTGGTAAATTTGTAGCGAGCAACAAAAATGTGATTATAAACCTGTATTACACGCCAACCGTATTAACCACAAATTCTTTAATTTTTGATAAAAAGATGATGACCACTTGGTGGCAAACAGGTATTAATTATGCCAAGCGTAAGAACACAGATCTCAATGAAATTAAAGCAGAAGAGTCTTAAAACAACTCTGAAATTTCCTTTTTTATGTAAAGCAATGCTTTTTGAGACGGTGTAGATTCTCCCAAAAAATGGTTTAATAAAGTTTCTCTCAACTTAGCTGCGGTGTCCACTTTCTCATTCATTGCTGCTTGCCTAATGGCTTGAATGGTAGCGTTTTTTGTCGTTTTCACTACATTCCATGATTCTGCAGAAAGATATACTTGTTGTGTGAGGTTGTGCTCATACTCTTGCTCAATATTCCCAATTAAGGTGCCTTCATAAAGCTCCAAGTTATTGGATATAGGCTTGCTGCGTATTAAAAGACTATTTGGGTCTATGCGCTCAAGCAGCAAAGTCACGCGCTCAAATGCCTGTAGACGCAAGGGTAACACTTTACCTTGTGCCTCTTTATGAATTAAAAACCTGCGACGGCCTTCTTCATTATCTGTATGTGTTTTAAAAAATACATAAGCAATAACACCTACGATTATCGCAGAGAGCAATGAAGCAAAATAAGGTAAAAGAGCATCCATGTTTTAATGTTTAAATGGGATAACAAATTTAAGGTACTTTTTATTGTTTGGCAAGATGGTCTTTTCTTAATTTTCACTTCGGAAATATTAGAAAAAAAATGTTTTTAGCTGTCAAAGACCTCTATGATGTAAACGTTTTCTCAAGTATCCTACATTACAAAAACAACTGTGCTAAAATCTTTTTTTCTTGAGATCACTTACAATCCTATTCTGCAATTGACAGCGGTCAATAGGTACGTTTTAATTGCGATAACGATTTTTTTGCGGCTTCAGATAAAAATTACACGCAAGGGTATGGTTTTGAGCTAGTGGCCCCTTTTTTAGAGGCTAATCCAATTAATCCAACACCTCCAAGTGTAAATGTGAGCAAACCGATAAGTATAGATAGTGTATCAGATTTAAGTCTAATCATTACCTGTGTTAGAACAATCAATATAATGACTCCTAAGCGTGCAGCGATTCCATAATAGAAACCTTTATGAGAATTTTTATTGTAATTAATCATGGCGCATTTTATCAGTACAATTGATAAAATCTATTTAATCACTAAGGTATCCCATATTAGATTAATTAGTTTTCGACCACTAGAAGTTGGTGAGTCTTCCATCTCCATGGACATTATAATTAATCCAGAATCTCTTTTGCCAGTAGATGTAATTTCATAAATGTTTACCTCATCTTTATACCTTAATACTGCTCGGTCTACATTCATTTTATATCCAGACTTTAAGGTTTTCTCATAATCTTCTCGCTCCATTTTAAATCCATAATTAATACTTTCTTTGGTCACCTCATTCATCATTAACGCGTTTAATGTTGTTGGGTCAATGGTTCCATATTTTTGAATAATAAACCCTGTACCTTCTGCAGACATTAAAACAATTTGTTCAATATCTTCACCCAAAACTGATTTGGCCACGGTAAATTCTTTAGGATGCTTAAAACTGAAAAATGGATCATCATACAACAATATATCGTTCTGCTTTACCTTTACTTTGACCGCCTTGTTATTAATTTTTAATTCGTAATCCTTGCCTAGCTCAATGTCAAATACTTCTCCATTAATTTCTAGACTGAAATTTTCTTGAGCGTGCATAAAGCAGGTAAATGACAAAGCAAAAAGTAAAAGTATTTTTTTCATAATTTTTATTTTAAAATGTGGTTAATTTGGAATGCTACAAATTAGATGTTACTAATTAATAATGAGGTTTCTTTATTTTTCTAAAATACAAACTTAAGAGCTGGATATCGATTTTTATTTAAAATATGTAGTTAAAAATACAACGCTAATATAGAACCAAAATAAGGAGAACAAAATATGAACAGTAGTTTCCATTTTTTTTCCTTTCCAAAGATCTTTTGAGTACCCAAAAAGTTGGATAAAAAATCGGACCGTCCAGAATATTCCAAAACCAAGAGCGACTTTTCTTCCTAGGTTAGTTTCTATTAGTTCGTGTGCCGATGTGATACAAAGCAGGCCCATTAAAAATACGGTAAACGCTATAAAAAAAGTATGAATGACCATCATCTGGCGGTTCATTAAACTTAAAGATTTGAGCTCTTTTTGCCAATTAAAATACTTCGGAAATATGACATGGATCAATGCCAAAGCAATGAACAGAAATCCTATTATTTTTATATGAATGTGCATTTATGGACGACAATTAAAGATGGACATGAAAGGTGTGAATTTTTGTTCTGTAACAGAGGTAAAACCAGCTTGTTTAAAAGCGTTTTCCCAAGTCTTTTTAGAGAAGAAGTGCGTGAACCCAACCGAAAAGGCAATAAAATTAGGCAAATCTCGTAAATGCTCAATCGTGATTACTTGAGCATCTGGTTTACAAATACGGCGACATTCTCTTAAAAATTCAATTTTTTCTTCGTGCTTACGAATTTCGTGTGCAGCAGATAATAAAAAAATAAGAGCAACGGAATTATCTTCTAACGGAATGTGGTTTGAAACAATTTGCGCCGTATTAGGGTAGACCATACTTACTTTTCTGGCTCTCACGATGGCCGCCTCGGTATGTTTTTCAGAATTATAAAAATCAAAGACTTTTAAATCTGATGCTGGAAATTTATCTTTAATAATAAAACTAGTCTCATCAAAGCCCGCATTAATATTCACAATTTGTTGATCTTTTGCATCTTTTAAATCAAACTGTTTTAACCAGTTAAACTCATAGTAGCCAGAAAAGTCATAGACAAAGGCAGAAACTAGTAATGGCATTAGTAAGCCATAAATAAATGCTGCGATAACAATCCAGAAGAACAGCGGTGGCCAACTGAAAATTAAATAACTGCCTATTAGTAATACCAACGCGATACCTCCAAAAACATAGAAATGCCTATTAAAACTCAATATGTTTAATACCCCCTGAAATTTTTTACGAGCTATGTCCATACTTCTATTTTACCTTTTTTCCAGTGATATGGTATGTCTCTTATTACAAACGCATTTGCCAGAACAGGTTTTTTAAGGTTTAATGTTTCTAAAAATTCAAAATGATACTCGTTTACTTCTACTGCACTAGGTTTCCAGTTTTGTCTTACGCCTTCAATAATTAATACCTCTTTAGTGTTCTCATTGTACGTAAATGTAAACGGTAATGGTCCCGCATATCTTCTTACTTCTTTCCAGTCTGCAAATGGAGAGTGTTCTGGCAATGCAACTTCCTTATCGGTCTTGTTTAAACGAAGTTTAAAGTTGGATTTTATAGAAGATAATACGGTTGTGCTATTGGTTTCTTCTTGTTTAATATCTGTAGTGGTGTAGTTGTAATGAGTAAATATATTGCCCATAAACTGCATTTTCCTTTTATCTGTTTCAGATTTTAAAATATATAGGCCACGCAAGTTTTTACCTCTAGTATCGGTGTATCTCACAAAGACGCGATAGCCAATGAGAAAAAAGTTGTTTCCCATAAACTTGGGCAATCCTTTAGGTCGTAAGTCTTTTGTTTGGACCATGGCTACGGCCACAAATGCCCACTTGTCTTTAAAGGTGTCTAAGGTCAAGCAATCTGGAATCAGATGTTCTAGTTGCTCTTTTGGTACCGCAAAGGTCAATACCGTCGAGCTATCAAAATGGGCCGAAACCGCAAAAGGATGATTTTTTAAGAAGGAAAGCATATTAGGTTTGAGGGCTTATGTTTTTGTTGACGTAAAATTCGTTAAAATAAACGACAAGGATAAATAGAAAAGCAAAAACAATATTCACTCTTCCCCAGAGTAATAGATCTGGCACAAGAAAGAATTCTAAGATATTCATAGCGGCCACGATAACGATTTGTAAGATCGCATTTAATCGAGATTTATAGGTACTCACTATCCAGAATGCCATTACTATTTCCGAAGCACCAATTAACACAGTAAGTAATCTCGAATAGTCTACTCCTAAAATACGCGCTACAATGGCTTCGTGACGCGGCGCCATATCGAGTACTTTAAAGAACAGCCCATTTGCAATCCATACAAATGCAATACAAAAAGTTAGTATTTTGTTACTCGTTCTTTTAGTCATTATTTTAAGTTTTGAAATGGGTTGCTATTTATTTAAACAGCTCATATTGCCCTTTCAGCCTAAGCGTTACGACAATATCTTCTGTAGTTTCATTTCTAAAATACCAACCGTGTTTTCCTTCAAAAGGCGCTGTAAATGTGCCCGCCATATTATTTGAATAGGCGAGGGTGTAGCTCTCATAAAATACATTTTGTGGTGGCTGTTCTTGTTTCACTTCGCCATGAAAATCGATATAAACAATTCCTTTATCTGTGGTCCATTCATAATTAGTGCTACCGTATTTTAGACTCTTAAATTTATATTCAATCCCTTTTTCTGCTGGTACAATTACCGTTATGGTGTCTTCTCTTGTTGGATATTGATTAGCAGGAGCAGGATTAGCAGCCTCCATTGGCTTTGTAACACTAGAAGGAGAACCCAGCTTTTCCATTTTAATTTGCTTAAAATTAAGACTAGAAGCGGTCTCTTTTTCTTCAGAAATGTTCTCATCTTGATATAACTTAGAGAAACCAAATAACTCCCCTGTTCCTAAAGGATCAATACCATACTCCGCTGGTAGCACTGCAGTAAGCAAAACAACCGCAGCAATTACTATTGCAATGAGCAATGATTTTAATAACTGACGTTTTGTTAATTGATGTTGATTAGTTGTTGTCATAATATATTTCAGTATTTAAAAATCAAATAGTATTGTAAAGCCTTTCTTCTTAGAGTACAAAGGTCTTTTTTAAGCAATAAAATATCCTGTGAGTTGGTAAGCGAACAACACAAAACCGGCCGCCATTAAAAGTACATTCGTAATTTTTGAGAATTTAAAATAACTAGGAAATTGTCTCCAAAACCTTAGCACTAAAAGCACTAAGCCCAGTGCTAAAAACTGACCAATTTCTACCCCCAAGTTAAAGCCCAACAGATTGGTAAAAAGCCCCTCTTTATCAAATTCAAATTCTTGTAATTTGGTTGCAAGACCAAACCCATGAAATAATCCAAAAATTAGAACAGCTGCTTTTGTGTTGGGTTGTGTGCCAAGTATTTTTTTAAACCCTCCAAGGTTATCAAAACCCTTGTATACTATAGATAAGCCAATGATGGCGTCAATGATATAGACATTGACGTTGATGTCTGCCATAACGCCAAGCAAGAGCGTAGCGCTATGCCCAATAGTAAAATAAGTGACGTAAGTAATGATTTCTTTGGTGCGATATAAAAAGAATATAACACCCACCAGAAAAAGCAAATGATCGTAGCCCGTGATCATATGCTTCGCACCTATATACAGAAATGGTCCAAAAGCAACCCCTTTGTTAGCTGATAAAAAGGATTGCGTCTCTTCATCTACACCGTGGGCAAATGCTGCTACAGATAGCAAGTAGCAGAGTAGGAGTAGAACAGGCTTTGTGATATTCACTAATTTCATGAAGATTTAATTAATGTGCGTGCCCATGCTCTTTTACTTGTTGAATGCTATCTAATAACCTTTTTTCTTCTTTATCCAATGCCTCTTTTACTGCTGCTTTGCTCTCTTCTGCAATAATTTCGACTTCAACAGTTTCTGCTACTTTTTTCTTATCGGTACAAGCCGCAAATAAGCCTATTGATAGTGTTAGTACGATACCTAGGGTTCTAGTTTTCATATGATGTAAAATATATAGTTACTCTTTCTCTCTTCTCAAAATGGCCCTAATCATCGCCAAAACGATCCTTTACATATTCAATTTTCGTTTTCCCGTGTGCAGTGGGTTTTCCGTTTTCGCCCAGGCTGACCATAATAATAGAGTCAATAGTTATAATAACTTCTCGCGTCATTTTATTCCGGACTTCGCAGACCAAAGTTAATGAGCTGTTACCAAACTTGGTGGGCTCTAATCCAATTTCAATAATATCGCCTTTTTTAGCTGAGCTTCTAAAGTTGATTTCACTCATGTATTTAGTCACCGTACGCGGATTTTCTAATTGAATAATCGCATATAAGGCAGCTTCCTCATCAATCCATTCTAACAATCGCCCACCAAATAAAGTACCGTTGGGGTTTAAGTCTTCTGGTTTTATCCATTTTCTAGTGTGAAAATTCATGAGTAATGTGTTTTTTTATAAAGATAGGTAAGGATTTTTGTTTTTACCTCATTTTATATGCTACGTTTATTTCCTCACATTTCATCATCTGCCTTCCCTTGTTGCCCCATCATCATAAGATAGGCCTTTAAAAACTCATCAATATAACCATCCAATATCGCATCTGGGTTAGTGCTTTCGTGAGCCGTTCGCACATCTTTTACTAGTTTATAAGGTTGTAGCACGTAGTTACGTATTTGAGAGCCCCATTCTATCGCCATTTTATTACCTTCTATCTCAGCACGTTGGGCTTGTTGTTTGCGCAGTTCTATCTCATAGAGTTGCGACTTTAGCATTTGCATGGCTTTCTGGCGGTTTTCTAATTGAGAGCGCGTTTCGCTATTATGTATCACAATACCAGAAGGTTTGTGCGTTAAGATCGCTTTGGTCTCTACCTTATTTACATTTTGTCCCCCTGCACCACCACTGCGGGCAAAGTCCCAACCTATATCTGCTGGGTTGATGTCAATCTCAATGGTGTCATCTGCCAACGGGTACACATAAACACTCGCAAAACTAGTATGACGTTTGGCGTTACTATCAAAAGGGGAGATACGCACCAAACGATGCACTCCGTTCTCTCCTTTGAGCCATCCAAATGCAAACTCTCCATCAATCTCTAAGGTCACGGTTTTGATTCCCGTCACATCGCCAGACTGATAATTAAGTTCTTTTACTTTATAACCATTACGTTCTGCCCACATTAAGTACATACGCATGAGCATATTTGCCCAGTCACAGCTTTCTGTACCACCAGCACCTGCTGTTATCTGTAAAACGGCACTCATGGCATCACCCTCTTCACTCAGCATATTTCTAAACTCTAATGCTTCTAATGCTTCTTGGGCTTTTGCAAAGCGATCCTCTACATTTTTTGCAGGCGCTTCACCTTCTTTAAAAAACGCGTAGATGACTTCGGTATCTTCATAAAATGTAGTGGCTTCTTCATAGTCTGTCACCCATTTTTTCTTGCTACGTAGCACTTTCATAAAAGCCTCAGCTTCTTGTGAGTTGCTCCAAAAATTAGGGTCAAGCGTTTTTTCTTCGTCGTTGCGAATTTCGATTTCTTTGTTTTCTATGTCAAAGATATTGCCTTAACGCGTCCAGGCGGGAGCGAAGGTCTTGGAGTTGGTCTTGTGAAATCATTGGTATGCCCGCGCAGGCGGGTATCTTTTAAATGTTATGTCTAATCTTGAATTGTAAAAATAAGCGAATATTAAAAACCAAGCACATTTCCGAAGTAAATAGTCTCACAGTTTATAAAAATAAGAACCTGTCATTCCGAACTTGATTCAAAATTGCAGTCGCCACGGCCTAATTTTGATTAACCATTTTTTAATTAGTTTTATAAAATCTAATCAATCATCCACAAATGAAAAATTATATACCTCTTATCCTCTTCATTGTCTGCTTCGGAAACGCCACAACAAAGGCGCAGCAGTCTACAATAAACACACCGGCACAAACCTTCTCTGGGTTCTTCAATTTTCAGTACGACGATACAAAAGGGACGATCTCTTTAGAGGTGCCAAAAGCAAGACTAGAACAAGAGTTTCTATATGTCCATTCGCTGCGCACAGGATTGGGCAGTAACGATATCGGGCTAGATAGAGGGCAGCTAGGCGATCAAGCCGTGGTTAAATTTATTAAAAGTGGAAACAAGTTATTGTTGCTGCAGCCTAATTTAAAATTTAGAGCAGAAACAGAAAATGCGCAAGAACGAAAGTCCATTTCAGAGGCATTTGCACGCTCGGTGCTTTTTGGCTTTGAGATTAAAGAAACAATTGGCGACACCTATAGTATAGACTTTACTCCTTTTTTAATGGAAGATGCCCACGGTGTCGCACAATCTTTAAAACGCCAAAAAGAAGGAACTTATAAATATGACAAGACAAGAAGTGCTTTGTGGATGGAGCGCACCAAGTCTTTCCCGAAAAATACGGAGTTTGAATCCTTGCTCACTTTTAAAGGACAACCCACAGGGAGAAACATACGTAGTGTGGCGCCAGATGCGTCGAGTATTTCGGTGATACAGCATATAAGCTTTGTACAATTACCAGATGAAAATTACACCCCAAGAGCCTTTGATCCTCGTAGTGGTAGTTTCAGTATAGACTATCTAGATTACAGCACACCTATTTGGGAGCCCATTAAAAAACGATTTATCACTAGGCACAGATTAGAGAAGAAAAACCCAACTGCAGCTATTTCTGAGGCAAAAGAGCCCATCATATATTACCTTGACCCCGGCACACCAGAACCAGTGCGCTCTGCCTTATTAGATGGAGCAAGATGGTGGAATCAAGCCTACGAAGCTATAGGATACAAAGATGCCTTTCAGGTTAAAATGCTGCCAGAAAATGCAGACCCAATGGATGTGCGGTACAATGTAATCCAGTGTGTACATCGGAGCACGCGTGGTTGGAGTTATGGTGGCAGTGTGATTGATCCACGTACGGGCGAAATTATTAAAGGTCACGTGAGTTTAGGGAGTTTAAGAATAAGACAAGATTTTATGATTGCTCAAGCCATGTTGAATAAGCCTTTTGCTACCAACGATGAGAACTACCAACCCATGTTAGAGATGGCATTGGCGCGCATTAGGCAACTATCTGCTCACGAGGTTGGCCATACCTTAGGTTTTGCTCACAACTTTGCCGCAAGTGCAAACAATAATGCGAGTGTTATGGATTATCCGCATCCGCAATTGTACGATGTAAATGGCGCTACAGATGTTTCTAGAGCATATGCGAAAGGGATTGGGACCTGGGATAAAGTAACAGTTGCATATTCCTACGGAAATGTGCCCGGGTTAACTACAGAGAAAGCATTTTTAAATAACATATTACTAGAAGCGCAGGCTAAAGGATTACGTTATATTTCTGATCCAGATGCTAGACCAAAAGGAGGGGCGCACGCCACGGCACATTTATGGGATAATGGAGCGAATGCGGCAACACAATTAGAACAGGTTCTAAAAATAAGAAAACAAGCCATGGCTAATTTTTCAGCAGATAATATAAGAGAAGGAGAAGCCTATTCTACGCTAGAAGATGTATTTGTGCCATTGTATTTTTTTCATCGATTCCAGACGGAGGCCGCAGTAAAAATGATAGGAGGGATGGATTATAATTATGCGGTAAAAGGGGATGGCCAAGTGATCACAAAAACATTAGATAAAAATGAACAGGAACAAGCATTAGATGCTTTGTTACACACATTATTGCCAGAAAATCTTGCGATACCAGAAGATAAATTAGCATTGTTTCCACCTCGAGCTTATGGGTTTTATCGCAGTCGAGAATCTTTTAAAAGTGATATGGGTGTTGCTTTTGATGCTTTAGGTGCTGCTGCAACGGCAAGTAAGATGACCCTGGAGTTATTGTTTAATGCGGAGCGAGCTAATCGCTTAGTGCAACAAAAAGCAATGGATCAAAATGCTTTAAGTCTTGAAGAGGTAATGTTTAAAATGAAAGAAAAAAGCTTTGTTAAATTGAAAGGTTCATCCTATGAACAAGAAATTTTAAAATCAATACAGTTTTTATATCTGGAACAACTCATGCAGCTGTCAGTTAGTGATAGCAGTATCCCTCAAACTAAGGCAGTTGCCTTAAATGGTATTAGAGCTATTTCAGAAGAAATAAGTAAAGGCAATTCTGCTTTCGATATGTTTTTACGGTCAGAAATAAAAAGATTTAAAACGAATCCAGAAAAATTTAAGCAAGTAAAGATTCCGGCAATCCCGGATGGAAGCCCAATAGGATCTTATCAATGTGGTTTTTAAAAGCTGTTATTAAATCTTTATAAGTACAGGAACAAAAAACTGATACACCCTTAAAGACGCTACTATTTCAGATTGTTATACCGCGAACGTCCTGGTTATTCAAACAAACCAATAAAACCTGATTTAGAGGAATCTAATAATGATGCTCCCATAAGAAGGTCAGAACCTAAAAACAGTCACCGTCTATAATAGGTTTAAAAGTGCCGCAGGTGCATTTGAAAAAAAATATAACATGTTTGACTTGTCAAGTCATGCCAATAAAAAGAATATTAATACGATGCATAACAATAGTTTACCTCTTGTGAAGCTCGATAAAATGTTAGATGCTGCTATTAAAAATAAGGAAACTAACAGCCCTTGGACTAGAATGTAGTAGATTTCTACAATAATTATTTTAAATTGCCTTTGCTTTTTTAGTAGCGGCTTTTTTTAACACCTATTATTATGAATAGTATCGATTTACGCAGTGACACTGTAACAAAACCAACCCCCGGAATGATGCAAGCTATTATGAATGCAGAAGTGGGAGATGATGTGTATAAAGAAGATCCCGCAGTAAATGCATTAGAAGCATATATGAAAGACTTGTTTGGGATGGATGATGCTTTGTTTTTCCCTACAGGGAGTATGGCAAACCAAGCTGCCATAAAATTGCACACGCAACCGGGCGAGCAGTTAATTTGTGATAAATGGGCACACGTATATAATTATGAGGGAGGAGGGGCTTCATTTAACAGTGGTGTTTCTTGCAAGCTAGTAGACGGCGATCGCGGTATGATTACTGCTGCTCAAGTAGAAGAGCATATTAATCCTCCAGATTTTTATCACAGTCCATTAACCTCTTTAGTGTGTTTAGAAAATACTACAAATAAAGGAGGAGGGGCTTGTTATAATTTTGCCGAAATATTAAAAATTAAAACCGTCTGCCAGTCACATCAATTAGGCTTGCATCTGGATGGAGCTCGATTAATGAACGCGATTGTTGCAAAAAATGAAGACCCAAAAGAATACGGAAAAGTGTTTGATACCATCTCTGTTTGTCTCAGCAAGGGGCTAGGAGCACCTATGGGCACCGTATTATTAGGTAGACAAGATCTAATGAAAAACGCAATTCGAGTTCGAAAAATTTTAGGAGGGGGTATGCGACAGGTAGGATTTATGGCGGCAGCTGGGTTGTATGGAATGAAGCATCAATTAACCCGATTGGCGGATGACCATAGTAAAGCAAAAGAGTTAGCTAAAACATTGCAAAACCTTGATTATGTAAAACATGTTGAGCCTACAGAAACTAATATTGTCATTTTTTATTTAGTTGATGATGTTTCAGAAAAACTATTTATGCAAGATTTAGAGGGAAAAGGAGTGAGAATAAGTAATATGGGACAGGGGAAGCTTAGAATTGTAACCCATCACGACTATACCGCAGATATGCACGAGGTGTTTATACATATTTTGGGTGCATTTATGGGATGATTGCTTCTCTTTTCGGATCTAATTAAATACCGTTGTCGGTAAAAACCAACTGCTCAACGATTTCCTTGCTTGTTTCGCATAATTTATGGGTTTAGAATAGATAACTGACATTGTAAATTACGTATCTTTGCTCCACTTATTAACTCTATTAAATATATCTAACATGAAAAAAATTATTTTACTAGGTTTTGCATTAATGATCGCTTCTGTATCTTTTGCTCAAGATCTACCAACTAACCCAGAACCAGGTAAATGTTACGTACGTTGTGTAACTCCAGATGTATGGGTAAACCAAGACGTTACAGTACAGGTTACGCCTGCATATAAAACGTTAAGAGTTGTACCTGCAACTTACACAACAGAAAACATTACAGTTGAGTCTAAGCAAGCTGCACAAACTTTAGAGGTTGTACCAGCATCTTTTACTACTGAAGATTTTTCTATTACAACTAAAGAAGCTTCTCGTCGTTTGATCTCAATACCATCTGAGAGCAACACGGAAACAGTAACTGTTACTGTTGAAGACGCTAGTTATTCTTTACGTGTAGTTCCTGCTGTTTATGACACGCAAGAATTTACAGTTGTAGTTCAACCAGCTTACCAGAGAGTAGAGGTTGTTCCTGCAACTTACGAAACTCGTGACGTTCAGATCGTAGTTAGTGAGCCATCGCAGCGTTTGGAAGTAAATCCAGCTGAATGGGGAACTGAGACGTTAACATACAAGAAAAGAGAATTTGGTAACTCTATAAGTGTAGTACCAGCTTCTTTTGGATCTGATTTCCAGACTATCGAAGTAAAGCCAGCTACTGCTCGTTGGGAAATGAGTGATACTCCTACTTTAGATTGTGAGTCTAGTGACCCTAACGATTGTCGTTACTGGTGTTACAAAGGTGTGCCAGCTGAGTTTACTACAGTTTCTGTACAGACTTTATCTAGCGATGCTTCTTTTGTAAGAACTCCAGATTGTGATCCTAACAATAATGGTGGTCAAGATTGTGGTGTTGATACTTATACTAGAACAGTATTGTTGAAGCCAGCTACTACACGTACTATTGATATTCCTGGTGAAACTAGAATGGTTAAGACGACTGTAATGGCAACGCCTCCAACAACGCGTTCTATAGATATTCCAGCAGTAACTAAGACAATGACTAAAAGAGTAATGGTAACTCCTCCAACAACAGAGAGAGTTGAAATTCCTTCTAGAACTGCAACAGTTAAGAAAACTACCTTTACTAATGAAACGACTAGAATTGAAGAAATTCCTTCAATTACTAAAACTTTCTCTAAGAGAGTAATGTCTACACCTCCTACTACAAGAGCAATTGGTATTGACGGTCAAACAAAAACACTTAAAGTAACTAAACTTGCTAGTGATTCTAGAGTAGAAGAGAATACAGTTCCTGCTACTACTAGAACAGTATCTAAAGAAGTATTACAATCTAAAGGTGGTCTTACTACTTGGAAAGAAGTTGATTGTGTTGCTTTAGAGTACCAAGCACTTCCTATCAACTGGAACTTAGGTTCTGCTACATTAACTGGTGAAGCTAGAAGTCTTATCGATTCTAGATTAATGCCATTATTAGCTCAGAATCCAGGTGTGAAGTTAGAGATTGCTTCTCATACAGATGCTAGAGGATCAAGTACTGCTAACCAAGATCTTTCTGAAAGAAGAGCTCAAGCAGTAGTAAGATACTTAGAGTCTAAAGGAATCAATAACAGCTTATTAGTTGCTAATGGTTTTGGTGAAAACAGATTAACAAACAGATGTAGAGACGGTGTTTCTTGTACAGAAAGAGAGCACGCTGCAAACCGTAGAACTCAGTTTAGATTGATTAACAACTAAACATTGTTTTACATATAGTATTAAAAAGACCTCATTAATGGGGTCTTTTTTTATGCGGTATTTATACTAAAAACAATCGTAAAAGAGTTATCGGTATAGTCAAATTTGAATTTTTGAAAAAAAATCTGCATCTTTGGCATAGATTATGCAACCCCCTCATAAACTAAACATACTATGAAACCTACATTAGCACTAGTATTTTTCTTTCTTACTTCTATTGGTATTGCCCAAAATTTTTCATTAGATGATGCATTTGATGAAGAAGTAGCAGAAGTAACAACACAAGCAGAAAAAATTGATCAAACAAATAATTGGATTACTAATCTAGACGATGCAAAACAAATTGCTAAGCGTGATGGAAAGCATATTTTGCTTTATTTTACAGGTAGCGATTGGTGCACTCCTTGTGTGGCATTAAAGAAAGATTTTTTTGAGACGAATGAGTTTGCTCAATATGAAGATAAGTTTGTGATGGTATATATAGATCGCCCGAGACGGACTGATATTATCTCACCGGAACAAATGACTTACAATAAAGAGGTCATCGCAAAGTATAAAACGACATCCTTTCCTAGAGTGATGATACTTGATAGCTCTGGAAGAGAGAAAGAAGCGCTATCAGGCTATAGTTCCTTTAATACCTACCAAGACACAAGCTATCATTTTAATATGGTCAAAAAATATGCTTCCCTATAGAAACCTAAAAATCCCGATAGAAATATCGGGATTTTTTTATGCGAGTAAAATACAATTTCCTCACTATTCTATATTTTCAACTACCCACTATTTAAACATGTCCATGCCAGGAATATTTGGCATTCCGTCTTTAGCAACCGCAGCTATTTCCGCATCATTTACATCAGATGCTTTTTTTATCGCTTTGTTTAATGTTAAAATTAAATAGTCTTCTAACTGCTCTTTATCTTCTAGTAAGCTATCGTCTATCTTAATCTCTTTGAGCTCACGATTAGCGGTAAGTGTTACTTTTAAAAGCCCATCATTACTTTGTTCATCTATTAGCACTCCATTTAGGCGTTGCTTTGTAGCTTCTACTTTTGCTTGGGTTTCTTTAAGTTTTCCCATCATTCCCATTAGGTCTCCTAACATGTTGTTTTGCTTTATTGTTCCTTGCAAATTTAGTATTTTGCACAGCAAATCATAAACTTTTATTCAATGAAAAATAGCATCATTTTAATAGTAGTATTGGCTAGTTTTCTTTCTTGCGATAAAAAGAAATCTTCAATTAAAAATATGGATATAAAAGCTCCTTTTGCAGATAAAATTGCAAAAACAATGGAAATACACGGAGACGTGAGGGTTGATAATTATTTTTGGTTAAATGATAAGGAAAATCCTGAAGTCATAGATTATCTAGAGCGGGAGAACGATTATTATAATAAAATGACCGTGCATACTGATGATCTTAAAGAAGATATTTTTCAAGAAATTAAGGGTAGGATTAAAGAAGATGATGCGTCTGTACCCTATAAATACAATGGGTACTATTACATTACTCGTTTTGAGAAAGGCAAAGATTATCCAATTCATACCCGAAGAAAAGGTGCTCTAGATGCTGAAGAAGAAATTTTATTTGATGTGAATCAAATGGCAAAAGATCACGCCTATTATGCCTTAAGCGGAATTAACGTGAGTCCTGATAATAAATTAGTTGCATTTGGTGTAGATACTGTAAGTCGTCGCAAGTATACCATTCACATAAAAGATCTTGAAACCGGAAAAATATTGGAGGAGCATATCCCTGTAACTACAGGAGGTTCTACCTGGGCTAATGATAACAAAACCTTGTTCTACACAAAAAAAGATGAAAAAACACTTCGATCTAACCAGATTGTTAAACATGTGTTAGGGACATCGATAAATAAAGACAAGGTTGTTTTTACTGAAAAAGATGAGACGTTTAATACTTATGTATATAAAACAAAGTCTAGAAAGTACATTGTTATAGGTAGTAACAGCACGCTTACTTCAGAATATCAATTACTGAATGCTGATACCCCAGAAAGTGAATTTAAAATGTTTCAACCGCGCACGCGAGGCTTGGAATATAGTTTTTTGCATTATGAAGATCAGTTTTATGTGGTTACCAATAAAGATAAGGCGACTAACTTTAAGTTAATGAAAACTGCCGAAAACCAGACTGGTAAGGAGAACTGGATTGAAGTGATCCCCCATAGGGAAGATGTATTGATTGAAGATGTTGATATCTTTAAAGAATACTTGGTAATAAGTGAACGTAAAAATGGCCTCAATGAAGTTCGTATTATAAAATGGGAAGATGAAAGTGAGTACTTTTTACCTTTTAATAATGAGACTTATACAGCGTACACAACTACAAATCTAGATTTTGACACTACAACATTACGATACGGATACACGGCATTAAATACACCGGCCTCTATCATTGACTTTGATATGACGACTAAAGAAAAAACGGTTGTCAAAGAAACCGAAGTGTTAGGGGGAAAGTTTGATAAAAACAACTATGAGTCAAAACGTATTTGGGCAACAGCAGAAGACGGAACAAAAATTCCCGTTTCAATTGTATATAGGAAAGGTATAAAACTAAACGGTAAAAACCCTTTTTTAATGTATGCTTACGGCTCATACGGTTCTACAGTAGATCCCTATTTTTCGTATTCGAGAATCTCGTTAATGGATAGAGGATTCATTTTTGGAATTGCACATGTTAGAGGTGGAGAATATTTGGGGCGGAAATGGTATGAAGATGGTAAATTATTAAAGAAAAAGAACACTTTTACAGACTTCATTGATGCATCAAAGTATGTAATTGATCAAAAGTATACTTCCGAAGAACATTTATACGCATCTGGAGGTTCGGCCGGTGGTTTGTTAATGGGCGCAATTGTAAATATGTCTCCACAGACCTATAATGGTGTGATTGCTTCTGTGCCTTTTGTAGATGTAATGACTACGATGCTTGATGATACCATACCATTAACAACTGGAGAATATGATGAATGGGGTAACCCAAATGAGAAAGCATCTTATGACTATATGAGGTCATATTCGCCTTATGATAATGTAGCAAAAAAACACTTTCCTAACATGCTTGTGACAACGGGTCTCCATGATTCTCAAGTTCAGTACTTTGAGCCGGCAAAATGGGTGGCAAAAATACGGGAGTATAAAACAGACACTAATGTATTACTGTTTCATACAAATATGGATGCAGGACACGGAGGTGCTTCTGGTAGGTTTGAAGCATTAAGAGAGGTTGCGATGGATTATGCGTTCTTGCTTGACTTAGAGGGAATTACCAAATAGTCAATCTTTTTTCGTAAATTTGCACCGTATTTCATCAACATAATATTTGTGAAGAGATATAGAAATCACCTTGAATGAAAGAAACTAAAAAAGTGTATAAAAACGTTCTTGAACTAATTGGCAATACGCCATTGATAGAACTTAATAATAGTACTAAAGGGATGAAAGGTTCTTACTTTGCAAAAGTAGAAGCGTTTAATCCAGGTCACTCTGCTAAAGATAGAATTGCACTGCATATTCTTGAAAATGCAGAAGCAAAAGGAATCATCAAGCCAGGTGACACTATTGTAGAGACTACTTCGGGTAACACAGGATTTAGTATTGCCATGGTGAGTGCGCTCAAAGGATATAAATGTATCCTTGCCGTGAGTTCAAAATCTTCTAAAGATAAAATAGACATGTTAAAGACAATGGGCGCAGAAGTGCACGTATGTCCGGCGCATGTTGCTGCAGATGATCCCCGTTCTTATTATGAAGTTGCAAAACGTATTCATTTAGAAACACCAGGCTCCGTATATATTAATCAATATTTTAACACGCTAAATATTGAAGCGCATTATGCCTCTACCGGTCCAGAAATCTGGAATCAGACTAATGGAGAGATTACACATCTTATCGCTTGTAGCGGTACAGGAGGGACTATTTCTGGTACGGCACGTTTCTTAAAAGAAAAAAACCCAAACATTCAAATATTGGGTATTGATGCGTATGGTTCTGTACTTCAGAAATTTCATGAAACTGGAGAACTGGACAAAAATGAGATTTATCCTTACCGTATAGAAGGCCTAGGAAAAAATTTGATACCCTCTGCGACAGATTTTAGTCAAATAGACTCTTTTACAAAAGTAACTGACAAAGACAGTGCATTAGCTGCAAGAGATATTGCAAAGAAAGAAGGATTATTTGTAGGCTATACCAGTGGTGCAGCGATGCAAGGAGCAAAACAATTAAATGAAGAGGGAGTGTTTGATGACAGCAGTAAAGTAGTTATTATCTTCCCAGATCACGGCTCGCGATACATGAGTAAGATCTATGATGATGAATGGATGAAGTTAAATGGCTTTCTTGACGAAGCAGTACAAGAAACAAAAGCAGTCAACTATATCAAGTAATTACATATAAAATAGAAAAGCTCGATGTTAATATCGGGCTTTTTTTATGCGATTTTTTTAGATAAGTACCATAAACAGGTGATCGTAATTGCTTCGGAAATATCCCAGTTTTTGGTTTATATCTTCTTAATAATCTATTGCAATTGTCTACCTCTTTTATATGGTAATGAGGATTAAATTAATTAATTTTGTCCACTTATAGAAATATTATTTTGATGAGAGATTTATTCGATAAGATATATAAAGATAAGGGGCCATTAGGGAAATGGGCAGCACATGCAGAAGGATATTTTGTATTTCCGAAGTTAGAAGGACCCATAAGCAATAGAATGCGCTTTAAAGGGAAAGAAGTGATCACCTGGAGTGTCAATGACTACCTCGGGCTTGCTAATCACCCAGAAGTGCGTAAAGTTGATGCTGAGGCTGGAGCAGAATACGGATCTGCCTACCCAATGGGAGCACGTATGATGAGCGGACATACAGATAAGCATGAGCAGTTGCAAAACGAACTTGCAGCATTTGTAAGCAAAGAATCTGCATATTTATTAAACTTTGGGTATCAAGGTATTGTTTCTTCTATTGATGCTTTAGTGTCAAAAGATGATGTGATCGTATACGATGTTGATGCACACGCTTGTATCATAGATGGGGTACGTTTGCACTTAGGACAGCGCTTTACGTATAAGCACAACGATATGGAGAGTATCGAGAAGAACTTAGTGCGTGCAACTAAAATGGCGGAGAAAACTGGCGGAGGAATTCTTCTAATTTCTGAAGGGGTTTTTGGAATGAGAGGGGAGCAAGGAAGATTAAAAGAAATTGTTGCCCTGAAGAAAAAGTTTAATTTTAGACTTTTTGTAGATGATGCACACGGTTTTGGTACACTGGGTAAAACAGGTGCTGGAGCAGGTGAAGAGCAAGGAGTGCAAGATGATATAGATGTTTATTTTGCAACGTTTGCAAAGTCAATGGCGTCAACTGGAGCATTTATTGCAGCAGATGATGAGATCATACAATACATGAAGTATAATATGCGATCTCAAATGTTTGCTAAGTCACTACAAATGCAATTGGTAGTTGGTGCATTAAAGCGTCTTGATATGTTACGTACTATGCCAGAGCTTAAAGAAAAACTATGGGAGAATGTAAACGCCTTACAAGGGGGTTTAAAAGAGCGTGGCTTTGATATTGGAACCACACAGAGTTGTGTAACGCCAGTATATCTTAAAGGAAGTATCCCAGAAGCCATGGCACTCGTAAAAGATCTTAGAGAAAATCACGGTGTGTTTTGTTCTATCGTAGTATATCCAGTGATCCCTAAGGGGTTAATATTATTGCGATTAATACCAACAACAACACATACTATGCAAGATATTACTGAAACACTAGATGCTTTCTCTGCTATTAGAGAGCGTCTTGAAAACGGAACTTATAAAAGACTATCTGCCGCAATCTCTGCACAGATGGGTGAGTAATTCTGTTTGATATGTATAAAAAAAGCCAGCATTATTGCTGGCTTTTTTTATAAGTATTTCTTAAAAGTACTCCGCTCTTTATGTTGCACAGGCTTATAGTCTTTCCAGAGTAATTGCACTGCGGTATTTTCAATTAATTCTGGGTTGGTCTCTACTTTATCAATGCCTTTTGAGTTAAATAAGTTTTGCATTTCTTCAAAGATGATTGCCGTTACACCTTTGCCTTGATATTCTGGGTCTATCCCTATGAGATAAAAAGCGGCTTTATCGTTCTTACGTTGTGCTTTCCATAAATGATACCATCCAAATGGAAATAAGCTCCCGTTTGCCTTTTTTAATGCCTTACTAAAAGAGGGCATCACAATTGAGAATGCTACAAGTTCATCGTTTTTATCTTTAATACAAGTAATATAATCTGGTTGAATAAAGCTAAAATACTTCTCTTTGTAATAATCTATTTGGTATTGTTGTATAGGTACAAAAGTCTGTAATGAGTTGTAGGTTTTGTTTAAGAGTTCAAACATCTTATCAACATATGGTAAAATCTCTTTTTTGCTATTAAATTCAATAACAGAAAGGTTATAGCGCTGTTTTACAATGCCAGAAAACTTGGCAACCTTTTCTTTAATAGAAGGAGGAATGCTCAAGCTAAATTCTACCCAGGTTGCTTGTTTCTCAAAGCCTAATTTTTCAAAATGCTGTGCGTAATAAGGGTGATGATACCATGTGATCATCGTATTCATTTTATCAAAACCGTCCGTTAAAATACCGGCTTTTTCCATGTTTCCAAAACCTACTGGGCCTTCTATATACTCTAGACCAAGTTCTGCTCCTTTTTCAAATGCTTTAGCAACAAGTGCTTGTGTTACATCAACGTCGTCTATCATATCTAACCATCCAAAACGAACTTTCTTTTTACCTGTTTCTTGTATTTCTACGTGGTTAATAATAACAGCAATACGGCCTACAGTCTTCCCGTCGCGATAGGCAAGGTAATATGCTGCATCTGCATTTTTAAAAACGGGATTCTTATCCTTGTCTAGGGTTTCCATCTCATCATTAATAAGCGGAGGTACCCAAAATGGAGAGTTCTTATAAAGTGTAAAAGGGAATTTTACAAACTTTTTAATATCCTGTTGGCTGGTAATTTGTTTAACTTCAATCATACTAATTTAGAAACTTATAGTTTTCTTCCGTCCTCTCCACCATCTTCTTCTTCGGTTGGATCTAGACCATCTTTACGTTTCTTTTTCTTTGCTTTTTTTGCGTCTTTATTTTTATTCTTCTTATCTCTTTTTGCCTTGCGGGCATCTGCACCTTTCTCTTCTATGTACTCGTCATCTTCGTGTCTGTCTATTCTATAACTCACACCTATTCTACCATAAGTACGGTTAGGGGTGTCTTTAAAGTTTAATATAACAGAAGCATCCACCTGAAAATTAGGCGTTACCAGTGCTGCGGCACCACCTCTAAAAAGTTGATCGGCATAGGTATCGCCTTTAAAGCCTTCATTTTCTACAAATATAGAAAACCAATTTGTTGGAGTATGGGTCAATGTCACTACATACCCAAATTGCTTAGCATCTTCTGTAACTCTATTGGCATATAGATTTGTAACTAAAACAAAACCTCCTGCAAAGTTATTTTGTGTTGCCAATACTATTTTAGGGCTCAAGTCTATCTTGTTAATCCCTGGCCTGGTATTATTTACAAACTTTCCTTCTGGATCTTCAATAAAATCTACATTAAGACCAGCGTATAAAGAGACTGCTGGTATTAAATCTGCCCATTGTATTTTGTGATTTGCGTGATAACTATGGAGATTAGGTCCTTTTTTATCCATCTTGAGATAAGGGTCATACAATAAGTATTTTGCCCCTATGGTATTGCTTCGGAAATTTGAAAAACTTGTTTCTTGGTCCGTCATACGTGTGTCAATCACCTTGTTGCGCTGAAAACTTCCCATTATACTCACCTCAAGAGCTTCTTTCCAAACACCGTAACGTACTGAATAATCTATATTAAATGCGTTTGTTTCTGTGAAAATTAGACGATGGTCTTCTTTACCCAAGTTTAGACCTCCTTCAAACTGGAGTACATTGGTACCAACAGCAAATGCGCCCTGAGAGCTCCCTGGCCGGTTAGAATTTAGTTCATCTGTGTATTGTGCAAAAATAGAAACGGAGGTTCCTAAAATAAGAAATATGCTTAGCAGAAAACGTTGATACATACGATACATAGGTTTAGTCAAAGATATAAGATTTATCATTTATTTAATAGTTTGATTTGTTCTTTTTTAAACAGTTATCTGTAATTTTGAGTTTCACAATAAAACAATATGGAGATCCTTAAAACGGTTTTAATTATACTCTTGGTATACTTTGCTTTAAAGTTTATCATAAAGTTGACTTGGCCCTATTTAGTGAAGTATATGACCAAAAAGGCAGGTGAAAAGTTGGCAAAGTCTTTTGGGCAGAATCCTTTTGAAAATAATGCAACCGAGAGAAAAGAAGGTGAAGTAATTATAGAACGTCCTGCTTCAAATACAAGAAAGACAAATGACAGCGTGGGCGAATATGTAGATTTTGAAGAGGTAAAAGAATAATTGCACCTTGTCAAGGTTATAAATCTCAGGTTTCACAACCATATCCTCAGCTATTTTTGTTATTTTTCGGCTTCTTAAAAACACTTCCTTTTTATGTCTTTTCAACTAAAAAAGTTTCTTCCTCACGTAATAGTTCTCGTTCTTTTTGTAGTTGCCGCTTTGGCTTATTTTAGCCCGGTTTTACAAAATAAAGTGATTTTCCAAAGTGATATTGCTCAGTACCAAGGGATGGCAAAGCAGTTAAAGGATTATAGAGCGGCAGGGGACGAAATTTATTGGACAGACGCCGCCTTTGGAGGTATGCCTACCTACCAACTAGGGGCAAAGTATCCGCATAACTACATCAAAAAATTAGACCTCGCACTGCGTTTTTTACCAAGACCAGCAGATTATTTGTTTCTATATTTTATTGGGTTGTACATTTTATTACTCGTGCTAAAATTAGATTATAAGCTCGCCTTTGTTGGTGCACTTGCTTTCGGGTTTTCTACTTATCTCATCATTATACTTGGCGTTGGGCACAACGCAAAAGCACATGCTATTGCATATATGCCGCTTGTTCTTAGTGGTGTCCTACTCACTTTTAGAGGTAAATATGTCTGGGGCTTTTTACTTACTTGTGTCGCCATGGCCTTAGAGTTGGTTACAAATCACTTCCAGATGACCTATTATTTAGGCTTGTTAGTGCTTTGTATTGGGATTGCCTATTTAATAGACGCTTTCAAGAAAGGCATGCTGCCGCACTTTGCTAAAGCCGTGGGCGTGATGCTGGTAGCTGTTATGCTGGCCCTAGGATTAAATGCCACTAATATCTTGGCTACAAAAGAATATGCAGATACTTCTACACGTGGTAAAACCGAGCTTACTATTAATGCAGATGGTACGCAAAAAGAGATTAGCGAAGGTTTAGACTATGATTATATTACAGAGTACAGTTATGGAAGATTAGAGAGTTTAAATTTATTTATCCCTCGTTTTATGGGTGGTGGTTCTGGAGATCCTTTACCCGAAGAGTCGGCAACGGTAGATGCATTGTTGCGTACCGGAAAATCACAAGAAGAATTGGTTTCTATTTTACAACAAGTGCCAGTGTATTGGGGAGATCAGCGCATTGTTGCTGCTCCAGCTTACATAGGTGCGGTGGTTATATTTTTGGCGGTATTGGCGCTATTTTTAGTGCGCGGAAGACTTAAATGGTGGGTAGTGTCGGCATTTTTCTTGACCTTATTTTTATCTTGGGGGCGTAACTTCTCTTTCTTGACAGAACTCTTTATTGAGTATGTCCCATATTACAACAAGTTTAGAGCCGTGTCATCAATACAAGTCATTATTGAGCTCATTATGCCTATTCTTGCGGTAGTTGGATTGCATCAATTACTCAATGAATTTGTAAAGACAGAACAGAAAAAGAAGGCATTTTATTATACTTCTGGTATCGTTGGTGGGCTTACCATTATCTTCTTATTATTTAAAAACTCGTTGTTCAGTTTTGCAAGTCCTATAGATGCAGATCTAGCGTCATATTATAAATTGCCTTTTACTTTTGTAGACGCTATGCGAGAAGATAGAGCAGCAATCTTTACATCAGATGCTTTACGAACGCTGCTATTTGTGGTGTTAGCTGCTGCTGCATTATACTTATATCTTAAAAAGAAGATTAAAGAGGTGCCACTTATTGCTATTCTTGCCATTCTTATTGTGGTTGACCTTGTAGGTGTAGACAGGAGATATGTAAATAATGACGATTTTGTAAAGGCTCGTGTCATGGAAAAACCTTTCCCAGAAAACGGTGCTAATTTACAGATTGCAAAAGATGACGGTTATTATAGAGTGATTGATGCAACAACAGAACCGTTTAATAGCGGAGCAGCAAGTTACTATCATAATGCGCTAGGTGGCTATCATGCTGCTAAGCCAGGTAGAATGCAGGATCTAAATGAGTTTTATATTAGTCAAGGCGATATAGGGGTGCTTAATATGATGAATGTGAAATACATTATCACCCAGAATGGTAACCAAGGTCCAATTGCTCAGCGCAATCCATATGCAAACGGCCCAGCTTGGTTTGTTGAAAATGTGATTTTTGCAGAAAGTGCGGATCAAGAAATTACATTTTTAGACAGTTTAGATACCAAACGAACGGCTATCATTCATAAAGATTTTAAAGCCCAGATTCCTACTGCGGCTATAGTAAGAGATTCTACTGCAACCATAGAAATGACAGGGCAAAAGCCAGAGCATATTGTGTATGAGACAAGTTCTACATCACCACAATTAGCGCTATTTTCTGAGGTGTATTACCCCGCAGGTTGGAATGCATATATAGATGGCGAAGCGATAGATCATTTTAGAGCAAATTATGTGTTGCGTGCTATGGCATTACCAGCAGGAAATCATAAAGTAGAATTTAAATTTGAGCCTAAAGTGGTGCAAACTGGTAGTACAGTGAGTTTGATAAGTTCGATACTTGTTCTGCTATTGTTAGCCAGTGGTTTGTACTTTACTTTTAAGAAAGACAAGCACGTTTCAGAATGAAAAAAGTACTGGTCATAAGCTATTATTGGCCTCCAGCAGGTGGGCCAGGCGTACAACGCTGGCTTAAGTTTGTAAAATACTTTTCAGATAACGGTATTGAGCCATATGTTTATATTCCAGAAAACCCTCACTATCCTCTAGTGGATGCAAGTTTTACTTCGGAAATACCCAAGGAAGCTACCATCATTAAAAGACCTATTAAGGAGCCTTATGGCTTGGCAAAGCTATTTTCAAAAAGGAATACTCAAAATATGAGTAGTGGGATGCTCACACAAAAAAATCCTTCATTGCTTTCAAAAGTAATGCTCTTTGTTAGAGGAAACCTATTTATCCCAGATGCAAGAGTAGGGTGGGTAAAGCCTTCTGTTTCTTTTCTTTCAGAATATCTAGTGGCTAATCATATTGATACTATAGTGACCACAGGGCCGCCACATAGTTTACACCTCATAGGCTTGCAACTAAAAGAAAAGCTTGCAGTGAAGTGGCTAGCAGACTTTAGAGACCCTTGGACCACAATACATTATCATAAATCATTGCGATTAACAAGAGCTTCGGAAAAAAAGCACAAAAATTTGGAGCGCGAGGTGTTAAATAATGCGGATTATATTACCGTTACCAGCCCTACCACAAAAAAAGAATTTGAAGTGATTACTTCCAGACCTATTCAAGTGATCACAAATGGATATGAAGAACAATCTTATGAGCAAGTCACGTTAAGCACTTCTTTTTCTATTGCTCATATCGGATCTTTATTAACAGCGCGTAATCCAATTGTTTTATGGGAAGTACTCAAAGAGTTAAAAGAGGAGAATAGTGCCTTTGCAAATGATCTTTCTTTAGTGTTTGCTGGTGTAGTGAGTGAAGAAGTGTTTGCGAGTTTACATAGTTACGGACTTCAAGATCAACTAGATATTCATGGGTACCTTTCTCATGAAAAAGCATTACAATTACAGCGAAGTTCTCAATTATTATTATTGCTTGAGATGGATCAGCCAGAAACCAAGGCCATCATCCCAGGAAAATTATTTGAGTATCTACAGGCAAGACGTCCCATTGTTGCGATGGGTCCAGATGGTAGTGATATGGAAGGTGTTTTGACCAGTACAAACAGCGGTCAGTTTTTCAGTCCTCAAGGTAAAAAAGAATTAAAAGATCACATTTTAGATTGCTATGCACTTTACCTTAATGATGAGCTTGGCACAAATGGATCATCAATAGCACATTTCAGTAGGAAAAATTTAACTACAAAAATGGCCGATTTATTAAAGTCTTTATAAACGAGAAATCCCCGCTCGGCAGATGCCTTACGGGGATTTCTAACTAACCAACCAAAAATTCTTATAGTCCTCTACCTCTTCTTGTTGAAGAAGACTTTGACTTTGTACTTCTACTAGGAGCACTACTTTTTGCGCGTGATCCAGAGTTTCTTGCTACTGTTTTTCTTGAACTAGAAGGCTTTGATACACTTCTACTACTTTTTCTACTTGGAGCATTTGCTACAGATCTAGTTGATCTAGTGCTTTGTGCTTTAGTATTGCGAGTTGCAGGTCTACTTTTTACAGTTGAACGTCCTTTAGAGCTTGCAACGCTAGGTCTTCCTTGTGTAGATCTTTTACTTACAGCTGGACGACTTTTAGAGTTTGATACTGCAGGTCTACCTTGAGAAGGACTTGTGCCCATTGTACGTTTTGATCTATCACTTTTTGTTGCAATATCTCCACGATTAGTCATTGGTCTTCCTTTAGTTGCAGGACGTGTACTTAAAGATGTTCCTCTTTTAGAATCACGTGCTATATTTCTATCACCTCTGTTAGCATTTGCTAAGTCTGTATTGTCTATTCGGTAATTGTTACCAATGGCCGTATTTGTTCTACGCGGGTTGTAATCGCTGTTTCTTGCTACACGACCATCTCTGTGGTGTGTGCGACTACCTGGTCTGTAAAAATCTCTTCTTGCATTACGGTAAGCGCTTCTATGTCTATTGTTGTAATAGTTTCTATGGTGGTGGTAGCTATAACGAATAGGAGTATAAAATCTTCTATAAGGATAGTCGTACACTACGCAGCTATTAAATAATGGGAACGAATAGTACGCGTGCCAAGGTCTGTATACGTAGTAAGGGTTATAAGTATTTATAAATCCTGTATAGTGCGAGTAAACACCGTAGTTGTTATAGTGTACAAACAATCCACCTACATTTACAATACGTCTGTTATTGTATCTAATCTCTACGTTACCTGCTTGAGTAATTCTTCCAAATTCATCATAATACACTCCTACATCTTCAATCTGTATAATCGCACCGTAATCATCATACTGTACATATGCTTCATAATCTTGTCCTCCATTATATGAAGCAGTAACACCGGGAGCATGTACAGTTACGTTTACATTAGAACCTTGATTGGCTCCTACATAAACAAAGTCAAACTGACCGTCCGTAAATATTGAAAATTCTACACCACCTTCAGTAAAGATGAAGCTTTTTCCATATCCGCGTCTATTTGCATCGTCTTCTACGGTTGATGCTGCCGTTGCTGTTAGTCCTACTAGTAGGAAACTAAATAAAAGTGCTGTTACTTTTTTCATAATCTTGTGTTTTAAATGGTACAAACTTTTTTGGAAAGCTAAATACGATTTACATAATACAAGGAGCGTGCCAAAAATGAAAGTTATAGTGTTTTCGGGGTGTTGCTGTGATTTGTTCTGAAATAGCTAACATGTTTTGATATATGTGCAAGTAAATTCTGTATTACTTACGAATTTTTCAATGTGCTGTTTGAGGTTTGAATTATTCAGTGGCTATCTTGTTAAAATGTGATTAGAATAGAATTTCACTTGAAGCATATCGTCTTGAATTTTTGATTGAAGCAGTTTTTTACAATTTATAATACAGCTAGTGCCAAAACAAAAATCCGCCGTGCTCAAGATGAGCAACGGCGGATTTACTAACCAACCAAAAATTTATTTACTTTTTCTATCATGTTGACGCTCTAAATCGCTCCAATCATTGTTATTGTCTCTACGACCATCATTATAGGTATATCTATCATCGTTCCAGCCATTCCTGTTTTCACGATTAATAAATCCGTGAGTGTCTCTTATGTTACCACGTCGATTATATGTGATTGCCATATTACCCGCTTGAACTAGTAATCCTCTGTGGTATTTTAATGGTACACATCCAATGGTTCTTACTTTACCATTACGCTGATACGTAATTTGAGTATGACCAATAGCGATAATATTACCATAATGATCTCTAGCAATTCTAGCGCGACGACCTTGATTATAATTCACTCTGTTTTGTCGTCTTCCTTTGCTATAATGCACTTGTCTATCTCCACCGCGACGGTAGCTATTTTGAGCTGGTTGCAAAAACTCGAAACTAAAAGAGCCGTCGGTAGTCACCGCATATAGCACACCATTTTCAACAAATGTTATTTCTTGAGTATTGGTATAGCGATGTTTTTTACCCGGAATACTAGTTACATTTTCTGCTTGGGTATTTGTTTCTGCCTGCGTAGTGATTCCAATTAGGAATACTGCTACTAGTAAAAATACTTTTTTCATAATACATGTAATTTTGGGTTATATCTCATTAAAAGCGATGAGATGTACGCTATATGGTTTTATAAACCAATGAGCGTGCCAAAAATGTAATATGCTTATTATTAGTATTTTAAGATCGAATATTTTATAGAACTAATAATTTTCTAGTCAGTATTAATTCATTTTCAGAATAAATTTGATAGAAATACATACCCTCAGTGAAGGAAGAAAAATCTAAAGATGTGCTCTCTTCTGAAATATCTTGTTCCATTAATTTCTTGCCATTTACATCATAAACGATGAAGCTCAAAGAAGAGTTTTCTTGAGGGATTGTTAAAGTTGCTTTTTCAGAAACCGGGTTGGGAAATAAGTGAATGGAATTCTCATTAAGTGAGCTTATATTTAAAACCGTCGTATTCTCACAAGAAGATGCACCATTAAAAAAATAACTTTCGCCATTAGTTGAGAAACAAGCCAGTGCAGAATGGCTCATAATATCTACAATGGGTTCCATAAGGTCAAAACCAGTAATATTCCCTATGCCTTCAATCCACGCTAAATCTGACAAATTATCTTCCTCAAAAAATATTACTTTTCTAACTGCTCCCGCAATCTCTATATATTCAACGTCAATAACATTTAATGAAACATAATCTGCATAAGAATGAAAATATGCGCAACCCGTACTATGATGATAGGCGGAAGTCGTCAAATTAAAAGAGTCACCGATTTCTAAACTGTAATCAAATAAAATTTTCTCTTCATTTTCATCTGGATCAAACCTGTATACGAGATAATTGTCCTCTCTTAATAAACACGTAGGTTCTTTATCGCTAATAATTCTAGTATAACTTAAGCTATTGTGAATTTCTGCAGCTCCCAAAGAAACTTGTTTAGTATCAGTAAACTTACAAGAAACTTGATCACAACCAAATGGATCGAAATAAAGATCTACACTCCAAGTATTCCCTTCCTGCAACATTGGTATATAGTCTTGGGAGAATGATTGAATAGATAGAAGTAAGGTGAATACAAGTAGTTGCTTATTCATAATGAGATTATTAATAACCTCCTAAATTTACGTAGAAAAACTGGAAAGAGTTGAAAAGTATAGTAGAATTAAATTCTTATAACTTCTCTCTTAGATACTCCGCTGTAAAAGATTTCTTGTTTTTAGCCACTTCTTCTGGTGTTCCCGACACTATTAATTGACCGCCTCTAACACCACCTTCTAGTCCTAAATCTATAATGTGGTCCGCACACTTTATTAAATCAAGATTATGCTCCACTACAATTAGCGTATGTCCTTTTTCTAGCAAGGCATAAAAAGAAGCCAATAGTTTCTGGATATCGTGAAAGTGGAGCCCGGTAGTTGGCTCGTCAAAAATAAAGAGGGTTTTATCTGGTGAGTTTCCTTTTACTAAAAAACTAGCGAGTTTAATACGCTGCGCCTCACCACCAGATAGGGTAGAGGAGCTTTGTCCTAATTGTACATAACCTAAACCTACATCTTTTAGCGGTTTAAGCTTCTTCATAATTTTCTGTATGTCGTGTTTCTCAAAAAAGGCAACAGCATCATCAACCGTCATCGTAAGAATGTCGTCAATGTTCTTATCGTTGAAGGTAACTTCTAGTACTTCTTTCTTAAAACGTTTGCCATTACAAGTTTCACAGAGCAACTTGACATCTGCCATAAATTGCATCTCTATAGTAACCTCTCCTTCACCTTTACAGGTTTCACAACGACCTCCATCTACATTAAACGAGAAATGCTTCGCCTTGTAGTTTCTTATGGTAGAAACTTTCTGCTTAGCAAACAAGTTTCTAATATCATCATAGGCTTTAATATAAGTCACCGGATTAGAACGGGATGATCTACCTATTGGGTTCTGGTCAATAAACTCAACTGTTTTGATGGTTTTAAAATTTCCGTCGAGACTAGTAAACTGTCCTGGCTTCTCTCCATAGCCTGCTATCTCACGAAGTAGTGCAGGATATAAAATTTTACGAACCAATGTGCTTTTTCCACTCCCTGAAACACCCGTCACGGCGGTAAACGAACCTACAGGAAATTGTACATCAATATTCTTAAGATTGTTCTGTCGCGCACCTTTAATCTCAATGAAACTCTTGGTACTTCTACGTTTTTTAGGCACTTCTATTTGTAGTGTGCCATTTAAATACTGAGCTGTAAGTGAATTGCTTTTTAATATTTCGGCAAAATTACCAGTGGCTACAACTTCGCCGCCATAGGTTCCTGCTTCTGGTCCAATGTCTATAATCTCATCTGCCGCCTTCATAATATCCTCATCATGCTCCACAACAATCACAGTATTTCCTAAATCACGTAAGGATTTAAGTACCTCGATTAAGCGTTCTGTGTCTTTAGGATGAAGCCCAATACTGGGCTCGTCAAGAATGTACATAGAGCCCACAAGGCTTGACCCTAAACTTGTAGCGAGATTGATACGTTGCGATTCTCCACCAGAAAGGGTATTTGATTTTCTGTTTAGGGTGAGATAACTTAGACCTACATCCATTAAAAAAGAAAGGCGATTATGTATCTCAAGTAACAATCTTTTAGCAATTTGCGTATCGTATTTGTCAAGCTTTAATGCAGTAAAGAATGCCGCCACTTCATCAATGGGTAGTTCCACTAAATCTTGTATGGCAACTCCGCCTACTTGTACAAATTCTGCTTCTGCTCTTAATCTTCTGCCATTACAGGTGTTACAGCGAGTCTTTCCACGATAGCGAGATAGCATCACTCGGTTCTGTATTTTATAGCTTTTAGATTCTAAAAAGCTAAAAAAGGTGTGTAGACCATCAAAATCTTTGTTTCCGTCCCAAACTAATTTTTGTTGCTTTGCGGTCAACTCAAACCAGGGTTTGTGGATAGGGAAATCTACTTTGTACGCGTTATTTATCAATTGATCACGATACCATCCCATACTCTCGCCGCGCCATGGGAAAATAGCATTGTCATACACACTTAAAGCGGTGTTTGGAATGACTAATTCTTCATCAATCCCAATCACATCACCATAGCCTTCACAAGTAGGGCAAGCCCCAAATGGATTGTTAAAGCTAAAAAGGTGCACGTTGGGTTCCACAAAATTCAATCCATCCAGTTCAAAACGATTGTTGAATTCTCTGACTTTTCCGGAGTTGATATTTTCTAAAGACAATGCTCCTTTACCTTCATAAAAAGCAATCTGCGCGGCATCTGCTAAGCGATTATAAAAATCTTCGTCCCGTTTTATCACTACACGATCTACAACAAGATCGATCGCTTCGGAAATTTTCTTTCCTTTAATCTCGTCAATTCTCTTGACTTCACCATTTATCTTCACACGGGCATAACCCTGTTGCGCTAGTGCCTGTAGTTTGTTCTCTATTGTTCTTCCTTCTTCAAGATGAATAGGAGTGAGAAGAAGCAGCTTCTCTCCTTCTTTTAAGGTCTTCATATAATTAATGACATCAGAAACGGTGTCTTTTTTCACCTCGGTACCAGATACCGGTGATATTGTCTTACCGATACGCGTATAGAGTAACTTTAAGTAATCATAAATTTCTGTAGACGTTCCAACCGTAGATCGGGGGTTTGTAGCGTTCACCTTTTGCTCGATAGCTATGGCGGGTGCAATACCTTTTATGCTATCTACTTTTGGTTTGTTAAGACGGCCTAAAAATTGCCGAGCATAAGAGGACAGACTTTCTACATAGCGCCTTTGCCCTTCGGCATATAAAGTGTCAAAGGCAAGACTTGATTTCCCACTTCCAGATAGGCCAGTGATAACGACAAGTTTATTGCGGGGGATAGTGACATCAATATTTTTAAGGTTGTGCAGTTTTGCACCCTTAATTACTATGTTTTTTTTAGTGTCTGCTGTCTTAGTTGCCAATAGATTTTGTGTGTTTTCTCTTGAAGATTTGCAAAGATACTATATAGAAATGTAGGTCACACAGGAGTACTAATTATATTTTTTTTTGACGAAAATGCACTTTTTGTTTGTTCATGTCAGATTAAAGTGTTTATATTTACGACCAAGTAATCACATTCATAAAAAGAGAGCCTATAGCATAACAATACTTTAAAACATTTGAAAATGAATAGCTAAACAACCAAAATGCGAAGTTGTTTCATTTTTTAAAAAGTAAGGTTATGAAAAAAAGCGTGAACTCTGACGCACTACTAGTGAGTGCATATATGAAAGGTGATGAATCTGCACTAGGAGAACTAGTTACCCGTCACAAACAAAGAATCTACAGTTTTATATACTCTAAAGTATATAATCGAGATATCGCGGAAGATGTTTTCCAAGATACATTCATTAAGGTTATTAAAACTCTAAAACGAGGTAAGTATAACGAAGAGGGGAAATTTTTACCTTGGGTAATGCGAATTGCGCATAATCTGGTTATTGATCATTTCAGAAAAAATAATCGTATGCCTAAGTTTGAAAACAAAGACGATTTTAATATCTTCTCTGTTTTGCACGATGGTTCACTCAATGTAGAGAACAGAATGATCAAATCTCAGGTAGAGAATGACGTAAAGAACTTGATTCATGAGTTGCCAGACGACCAGAAGGAAGTACTGATAATGCGTATTTACAAGGATATGAGCTTTAAGGAGATTAGTGAGCAAACGGGAGTGAGTATCAATACAGCTCTTGGGCGAATGCGCTATGCACTTATTAATTTACGTAAAGTGATTGATAAGCATAATATAGTTTTAACAAACTAATACAATATTCCATTTTAAGTTGCGTTATTTTTAGGTATTAACCTCTTAATAAATGCAGTATGCCGAAAATGTACTCTCAATCACGACCGAACCGCGTGAGTAAAAATTTGGTTCCAACAGAAGAGACAATTAGATTTCTCCTAGATTATAGTAAAGCTTTAAGTGTTATTAGTTATAAAAATGTGAAGTTTGAAGCGCTTCTCAACTAAATTTGTGAAAAACCCGAAACCATAGTTTCGGGTTTTTTTTGTTACTTAGTCTTCAATTTCTTTTTGTAGTACTCATCAATTACCGTTTTCCTCCCGATAGTCTTTGTTATAATATCTTTTTCTAGGTCCCAACCTCTTGCCGGAGAATACTGGCGCCCATACCAAATAATTTGTAGATGAAGATCATTCCAGATGTGTTCTGGGAATAGTCTTTTTGCATCTTTTTCTGTTTGAACGACATTTTTTCCATTGGTAAACCCCCAGCGATACAGTAAGCGATGTATGTGCGTGTCTACTGGAAAGGCAGGAATGCCAAAAGCCTGAGAGATTACGACACTGGCTGTTTTGTGTCCAACGGCAGGAAATTTCTCTAATTCTTCTAAACTTTCAGGTACCTTTCCATTATGATTATCTATTATCATATGGGAAAGCCCATGAATGCCTTTAGCCTTCATGGGAGAAAGCCCCACCGGTTTTATGATTTCTCGTATTTCCTCGACAGTGAGTTTAATCATGTCATAAGGATTATCTGCAATTTCAAACAATAAGGGTGTGATTTTGTTGACACGAACATCCGTACTTTGAGCAGACATTAATACAGCAATGAGCAAAGTATAAGGGTCTTTGTGATCTAATGGAATAGGAATCTGCGGATATAATTCTTTTAACGTAGTAATAACAAAATCTACCTTCTCTTGTTTGGTCATTATGCTTATTTTTGATTTCTAAATTTAAGTTACAGGAGCAAAAATACAGATTTTCGCCTTCGCGGAAATGTACAATAATTATAAAGCATGAATACATTAAAAGTAGGAGACAAAGTACCAAGTTTTACAGTAAACGACCAAGATGGTAATGCTATTTCGTTAAGTGATTTTACAGGTAAAAAACTAGTAGTATTTTTTTACCCAAAAGCAAGTACACCGGGATGTACAGCAGAAGCTTGTGATTTAAGAGATCATTATGCAGAGCTACAAGAAGCGGGGTACTTCTTATTAGGAGTTAGTGCCGATAGTGAAAAACGTCAGAAAAATTTTAAAGAGAAATACGAATTTCCTTTTCCATTATTAGCAGACGAAGCGAAAGAAGTAATTAACGCTTTTGGCGTTTGGGGAGAGAAGAAGTTTATGGGTAAAATTTATGATGGTATTCATCGTAAGACTTTTATTGTAGATGAAAATGGGATTGTGGAGCGCGTTATTGATAAGGTGAAGACTAAGGTCCACGCTAGTCAGATATTAGAGTAGTTTTACTTTCTATTGTTAATGGAGGCAACAAGGCATCTATCTATATTTTTCTTTAAATTTATTTGTGGTTAAACCATAAATTTGAGGGTGTGTTTTTATCTGTCTAAGGGTTAAATTTGTTACTTGTAATAATATTGATATCTTATCCAAATGAAAAAGAGTTATTTAATAGCATCGGTTTGTGTTTTAGTTATTCTTTCTTTTAATATTTCAGCGCAATCAATAGCACTTCCCGCTGCAAACTTGTCTCAAGCTCCATTGGGTACAGTTGAAAATAATGGTGCTGGAATTGCATCGTTTACTTTTTCTGAATCTTCTGGATTAGAGGTGCCTAGTGAAGCTTTTGGTCTACCCAATATAAGTATTAGTGTTGACTTAAATTATGTTGAATTACAGGATAAAAATGTAAACACAATCACGGGAAGCCTCTTGGATTATTTTACGGTATCCTACGATGATCTAACAAGCATCCTTTTATTTAAACAAACTATTGCGATTCCAGGTGATTGGATTGGTACTGTTCATTTTCCTATTTATGTTATTCAAAATTCTACGGAGTTAGAATCGTATAACGGTTTTAATGCTAATATTTCTGCAATTGATGGCAAAACAGATGCCGTTGGGCATGCCGCAATATACACCTATACAGATCCCTCGATTTTTAGTGAGAAAACCTTAGATGCTCTATTGTTTGAGATTCTACCAGATACTACGAATGAGGTGTTAATTATATTGTTATTAGAAAAGAAAAATGAAATAAAAATGGAGCTTATTAATCATTTAGGAGAAGTTGTGTTAGTGGAAAGCTATAGTGATCTTGATACGATTTCCTTACATATTGATAGTTTGCCAGCGGCTACTTATGCGCTTAAAATTATAGCAGATGGAGCTTCGCAAAGTACTCCATTCGTAAAAGATTAAATAAGTACTTCACTATAAATATTAAATTGTTTTGCATAGCTAGCCTATTCGGTTTTATTATAATTACTATGTTTTTTTTTGAGATTTACCTTTAAAAGCTCAAGTAACAACGACTTAAATCGAGTTGTTTCTTGAGCTATATTTAATGGTCTTAGAAGAAGAATAAGTGTATTTTTTCCTACATTTTTTTTTAGCTCCTGTCCTTTTACCCTTGTATGTAAACATGTCGTCGAATAATCATTAGGCTTTTTGAGTATTAGATTATCTGGCATGGTTTTTTATATACCTTTAAATAATCTTACTAGTTAATGTTTGTTTTTTGTTCAAATATTTTAAACTGAAAAGCCGTTAAAAATAGGTAAGATTTTAAATAAAATATACAATAAAATTAAGTAACAATGAAAAAGAATTACGCATTTGTGATAGCAGCAATTATGAGTTTTGTATCGTTTAGTGGTAACGCACAATCTGTATCACTTCCTGAAGCACAACTATCTGTAGCCCCAATGGGCAGTTTAGAAAATAATGGTTCTGCCATGGCTAGTTTTAGCTTTTCCGAATCATCTGGGGTAGATGTACCTAGTTCAATAAATAATGGAGTCAATGTAAAAATTGCAGTAAGCTTGAAATATCTTGAATTAACTAATGCTGATGTATCTCAAGTGACGGGTAATTTATTAGATTACTTTGAAGTATCTTATAATGAAGTCAATGATGTTTTAAGATTTGTTCAAACGAATGATATTCCTGGAGACTGGTATGGAAAAGTTACCTTTCCAGTAAGTGTAACTCAAAACTCTACGAGAGAAGAATCGTACAATGGTTTTTATGCAAATATTCTTGCCTTAGATAGTAAGACCAATGGGCAAGGAAATACATCTATCTTTACTAGCACTGATGCATCTGTATTAGAGGTGGTTGATATAGAGGCGCTTACTTTACCGTTTGAAGTTATACCAAACCCAACAGATGGTGAGTTTACTATTTTCTTACAGAATACAAATGATACCAAAGTTGCTCTTTTCGATTTACTAGGGAAAGAGATTTTTACTAAGGAGTATACAGCTTTAGATAGAATATCTTTAAATATTGATCATTTAGCCTCTGCGGTTTATGTTTTAAAAGTAACTTCTGGTGGAGTAACAAATAATGTTCAAATTATCAGAAAATAAATCTGTTTAAATAGATAAAACATTTTGAGTACAAAAAAACCTCTAAATTTTATTTAGAGGTTTTTTATGCGTTTTTTTTAATGGATACTGTCAGTCTATAATCATTATCTCCAAGCCATCTTTTACATCCAGCTCTTTTGCTATAGAAGTTGTTGGTCTAGGCATAACCGGAGGCGGGAATATATTATTAAGTGCAGCAGCAAGCAGTGGTTCGTTAATATTACCTAGCTCCCCCAGGTTTTCATAAGCTTCTTCAATTGTGATATCTGGGAACAATCCATCTACATAATCTGTGTTTCCAACCGCATTGGCAGTTTTAAATATTAGAGGTAACATCGCGTAGGTATGTGCGGGATTTGCTTCACTACGACTAAAATTAGGGGATGGAGCGTCATACAATATAGTAGAAGCTTGAAACTTACCAGTCGTATTTGTTCCTACTTGCACAACGTCTATATAAGGGGCAAGACCATTTATTACAAGCTCACTAGCTGAGGCCGTTCGCCCAGTAGTTAGCACGTGTAATCTGGATAGGTTTAGGCTATTTAGTGTGTTTCCGTTTCTGGTCTCGTTAGTAAATAACCCGTTGCTAGCATAGGCTGCTTGTCTATCTGTATTCCATTGTTCTGTGTAGAAAACTTGACCAGTAAATTGTCCCGTGATCATTCCAGATAAATCTGTAGCAGTTCGTACTGAGCCACCTCCATTATACCGAAGATCTAAAACTAGCTCTGTGGCACCTTCTGCCTGTAATTGCCCAAAAGCTCCATTAAGAGTTTCATCAAAACTAGAGGTAAAGCCATTATACATGATATAGCCTACTTTAATGCCATTAACATCTAAAGTTTTTGTCATATAAACTGGATCTTCTGTGTACTCTTCTTTTGTTAAGGTAGCAGTATCTGTAGTAGGTGTAATTGTTATGCCATCAAAAGTGGCCAAACCTATAGTGTATGTATCTGGCGCTAATAAGTCATTAAAATTGTTTTCTGTTATTTGGGTACCATCTATGGTGTTAAATATGATACCACGCTCTAATCCGGCAGCTTCTGCACTGGTATTAGGCAATACTAATCGAACATATCCAAAAACATTGCCACTATCATCTGGGTAGAAGACGAGGCCAAAATCCATTCCATTATTAAGTGAAATGCCACCTAAAGCATTTTCGAGGGTGATATAATCATCAAAAAGCAAACTGAAACGATCTTGGTCAGATTTTAAAAAAGAGAAGAAACTCTCGGGACTATCAAAACTTGCAATAAATTGGTTTTTAGCTGTTTCTGACGTAAAGGCGTCATTAGCGAGTTCTGGTGTATCTGCTTTATAGAGATAGAAAAAATTAAGACCTCTGTAGATAAAGTCATTGATTTCTGAAGCAGAAGCAACTTGCTCCGTGTCATCCATATCTTCAAAACACGAGGTGAACGTGAGCGAAAGAAGTAAAGCGGGGATTAGAATATATTTTTTCATGCAATGTGTATCTTTATATTATAATGCTTTTAACGTAGCATTATTGTGCGAATTAAAGATAAGAATTGCACTGAGACTATCTTATAAAAAAGTAATAAAATGGTTTATTTTAATTATTTCTGAAATGTTAGAGTAACAAAATATATAGTCACTCGTCATCTTTATAACACAGCCAATTATACCGTTTTGTATTTGAGGTTGAGACACTAACCAAAACCCACTGCAATGGCAGAATTAGTAATGGACCAAAAAGAGTTTTTACATACGGTGCTTCCCTTCAAGGATAGATTGTACCGCATTGCAAAGCGCCTTTTAGTCTCTAAAGATGAAGCCGAAGACGCAGTACAAGAAGTTTTTTTAAAGCTTTGGCGAGGCAAACAGAATATTAAAAAGTATAGAAGTCCCGAGGCATTTGCAATTACAATGACAAAAAACTATTGCCTAGACAGATTAAAATCTAAGCAGGCAGGGAATATGAAAATTGTACATACCAATTATCAAACTTCAGAAAATCTGGAGAAAAAAATTGAAGCAAATGATGGGGTGGCATTAGTTTTTAAAATAATGGAAAATTTGCCAGAACAACAAAGAATGATTCTTCAACTAAGGGACGTAGAAGAATTTGAGTTTACAGAAATAGCAAAAATGCTCGATAGCAGCGAGACCGCCATAAGAGTGGGATTGTCTAGAGCTAGAAAAACAGTAAGAGAACAATTAATTAAAAAACATAACTATGGAATCTGCTAATATTACTCCATTGCTTGAGGCATATTTTGAAGGCGAAACTACACTAGCGCAGGAGAAAATCTTGCGAGCGTACTTTGCCAGCGATCAAGTCGCTTCAGAACACGCAGCTTATAGCCCTTTATTTATAGGGTTGCAAGTAGCAAAAGAAGAAACGATGGTTCAAACTATCACGTTTCCGAAGCAAGTAAAAAGTCGCTGGTGGATGGGTATTGCAGCCTCTGCAGTTATTGTACTGTCTGTTTCTGCTTATGTGTACAATGATTCAAATAAATTAACAGTAGAAGAGCAGGAAGCCTTGCTAGCGTTCAATCAAAGCAAAGAGGCATTGTTCTTGTTATCTAAGAATTTAAACAAAGGTTCGTCAGCGTTGGGCAACCTCAATGAGTTTACAAACACAACGAATAAATATTTTAAATAAACATAACTACTAAAACTATAACAATGAAAAAGATAGCAATTTTAATCGCACTATTTATCGCTCCTTTAGCGATCAACGCACAGAACTTTTGGTCATCATTTGAGAATGACGACGATGTAACCTCTGTGGTTATTACAAAAAAAATGTTCAAGTTACTCTCTAAGATAGACCTTGATACAGATGACCAAGAAGTAAATGAATTTATGAATCTTGTAGAGAATCTAGAGAATATTAAGATTTTTACTACGGATAAATCTGATATAGTAACAAAAATGAGTAGCTCAGTAACCAGCTATATAGGCGGTAACAAAGGCTTATCTGAGCTAATGCGTGTAAAGGATGACGGAAACAACATTAAATTTTATTCTCGTGAAGGCAAGAATGAAAACTATGTAAGCGAACTTTTAATGTTTTTAGAAGGTACAGAGAATGGTAAAAACCAAACGGTTGTAATGAGTATTACAGGAAATATAGATTTGAAACAAATTTCAAAATTGACGAAGAGTCTTGATATTCCAGGTAGTGATGCTATTAAGCAACTAGAAAAAAAGAATTAATAATGGTAACAATCGTAAAATTTATTACAGCACTACTTCTAGGAGGTTTGCTGCTCACAAGTTGCAACAGCAAGCCATCTTTGCAGGAGTATCTTGTTGATAAGCAAGAGGATGGTAACTTTGTAAAAGTAGATCTAGCAACCAGCCTTTTATATGCTGAGGAAGACAAACTTACTTTAGAACAAAAAGAAGTCTTAAAAACGGTAAAGAAAATCAATGTGGTTGCATACCCTATTAAAGGTAACGCAGCAGAATATACCGCAGAGCGTAAGAAGTTGCAAGACATCTTAAGTCAAGAGAAGTATCAAACTTTAATGACTATGGGTAGCAATAAGCAAGGTATGAGCCTAAAGTATGTAGGTGAAGAAGAGGCTATTGATGAAATGATCGTTTTTGGTAATGATAGCGAAAGAGGGTTTATTGTCTTTAGATTAATAGGTAATGACATGAAGCCAGAAGATATGATACGCATGTTAGAGACTATGGATAAAGACAATGTAAATCTTTCTGCTCTAGAAAGTATAGAGGCTTTGTTTTAAGACCTAAAAACTAGTTCCGATAATGAGCCCCATTTTCTAATTAGAAAATGGGGCTCATTTCTGTAATTAAAATAAGAATTTTGGTTTAATATATTTATTGGATGTTAATCTTTATAATGTATTCGTTAATCGAAAACTTATTAATTAAACAAATTATTCCCTAAAAAATGATAATTATGTTGAATGATTTCCTATATTCGTTAAACAAAATGACTTAGATATAGTTAATTTGTAGGTCTAACCAGAGACCCCTAATAATTTTAAAGGGATAGGGAATAGGCACAGAAACGGGCTAGTCAGTTTTACTGATTAGCCTTTTTCTATTAACCTGATTGTTAGTAAAATAATAGTTTTAATGCATAACTTCTGCAGTAATATACACATTCTGCAAAGGCCATTCTCCAGTATCTGCTTCTAGGTTGGCTATTTTTTCTACAACATCCATTCCGCTAGATACTTTGCCAAACACGGTATAGCTGCCGTCTAAATGTCTTTTAGATACAGGTTTACCTAGAAAGATAAAGAACTCATACGGGTGTGTTTTTTTATCTGGATTCTCTCGGTATTCTTTTGCTCCTGTAATAGAACCATACACATGCTTGTGTTTTATTTCTGCAGGTAATAGGTAGTCGTCTCCAAGTTCATATCGTTTTTTATTGGTAGCTGGTAGATCACTATTTCCTCCTTGTATAATAAATTTAGGGACCACACGATGAAAGAATGTTTTGTCAAAGTAGCCTTGTTTTATGAGATAGATAAAGTTTGAGCGATGTAAGGGTGTGTCATTAAAAAGTACAATATTAATCTCACCTATACGAGTGGTAATTTTAACTTTAGTTTCGGTGTTTGCTTGGCCGTATGCTGTTAAAAATGAAACTACATTTTCATTGGTTATTTTTGTAATGGGTGGAGTAGAATCCTTTGCTAACTTAGGAGTATCAGGTACTATGTCTTTAGTTGGTTTTTCTGTAGAAACTTGCTCCCTCTTTTTAGTATCTTCACAAGACGAAAGAGTAGAAAGGCAGAGTATCAAGATTAAGCAATAACGCATAAATGGAGTTTACAGAATTTTTAAACAAAGCACTAAAAGTAACAAAAATGGAGCTTCCTGGAGAAGACTTCCATTTAAAAATGGCACCTATACAGCGATTGCTTGAATTAAAAAAGCTAGCCAAAGATAAGAACACTGCTAAAAAGGCGGCGGTGCTAGTGCTTTTTTATCCTTCGGAAATAGGTAAAACCAATCTTATATTAATTTTGCGTAAAACCTACAAAGGGGTGCATTCTAATCAAGTAGGATTTCCTGGAGGGAAGTATGAAGAGGGAGATAATAACTATCAAAACACCGCTTTACGTGAGACAGAAGAGGAGGTGGGCGTGCCAAGAGAATCTGTATCTGTTTTAAAAGAGCTTACTGAAATATATATACCTCCCAGTAACTTTTTTGTCCAACCTTATTTTGCCGTTACAAAGTCAACGCCACAATTTATTGCACAAGAAGAAGAGGTAGAAGCATTAATAGAAGTGGATCTTGACCATTTTATGGATGACGCCATTATTATTTCGAAAACACTCACAACATCTTACGCTATTGATATTGAAGTCCCGGCATATTTAATTAATGATCATGTGGTTTGGGGAGCTACAGCTATGATGCTGAGTGAAGTACGAGAAATCTTAAGCAAACTACTCTAGAGGGGCATTTTTTGTATATTTGTTCAAGCGCTTTTATTACCTAGAGCAATCAATAAAAACAATATATGGGGCTTTTTAAGAGAAATCCATTTGGTCATATTCTATTTTTAAAACTGTGGTTAATCCGTATTCTTGGGGCATTAACCCATAGGCGTTTTAAGGGTTTTAATACGCTGGAGATTGAGGGTAGCCAAATTTTGAGAGACCTGCCAGAAACGAACGTACTTTTTGTTTCAAACCACCAAACCTATTTTGCAGATGTAGTAGCTATGTTTCATGTTTTTAATGCAAGTTTAAGTGGCAGAGACGACAGTATTAAAAACATTGGGTATCTCTGGAGACCAAAATTAAATTTTTATTTTGTCGCTGCAAAAGAAACCATGCAGTCTGGATTATTGCCTAAAATATTAGCCTATACTGGTTCTGTAAGTATAGAGCGCACTTGGAGAGCAAAAGGAGAAGATGTAAACAGACAAGTGAAAATGAGTGACATTAGCAGTATTACCACGGCGCTTAACGATGGTTGGGTAATCACATTTCCGCAGGGAACTACGCGCCCTTGGAAGCCTATTAGAAAAGGGACAGCTCATATTATTAAAAAGAATAAGCCAATTGTAGTGCCAATAGTTATTGACGGTTTTAGACGCTCTTTTGACCGTAAAGGCTTACGGATTAAAAAACGAGGTATCTTACAATCTTTTGAGATCAAACAACCCCTTGAAATAGATTATGAAAATGAATCTGTAGAGAGTATTGTAGAAAAGATCGAGTATGCCATTGAGCAACATCCATCTTTTTTAAAGGTAATCCCCGAAAAAGAAATATTGAGTGAAGAGGAATTACATAAAGAACGACAGTGGAGGTATTAAATAGCGTTAAGCAATAGGCAAAGCGCTTATATTATTTAATTTGTTTTGGGGTTTAACCTTATTTTTTTTCACTACTCACTACTCACCGCGATAGCTACATTTCCATTTTCTCAAGTTCGTCATAATTACCCTTAAGTCGTTTAAGAAGAATACCATAAATAATTCGGTAAAAAAGAAGGACGAGTCCTATCATAATTATACCACCAATTATCTGACCCATAAAAAACACTTTTGTGAAAACTTCTGGTGGTACCGCATCATACTGCGTTGTAGATTTTTGAACGGCAGCTGCTAGCTCGTCACGGTGTAGATAATAAAAAATATTTACTCCAATCATTAACAAGATGGTAGTACCCACATTATAAATTACAAAGTACTTTACGGTTTGTCTAGTTTTAAGAATATTCTTCATTAACGTTTTGACAGAATCTGTTACTTGTATTTTCTTGTGATTTGTCCAGAACAGATATATAAAGAACGCAAAAACGCAATAATTAAAAATATTTATAATTAGAAATACGGTGTCCATACCCATCTCTTCAATAAATTTCTGGGTAGATTCTGGAACTAGAAGCGCTAGAGTTAACCAAAAAAGGAGCTCTGCGATGCTAATAATAAAGATCCATTTTACAATAGAGCTTGATTTTTTTAATAACATTTTATAGATGTCATTAAAAGACAATACAGGGAACTCTTGCTCCGTTGTTTGCCATTTTGATTTTAATAATTCTAACTCATCCATATAGTTACGGATTTAATACATTACGTAATTTTACTTTGATTCGATTCATCTTTACTCTTGAGTTTACCTCACTAATACCTAAAGTTGCCGAAATTTCTTTATAATTCTTATCCTCTAAATAGAGGAATACAAGCGCCTTCTCAATATCATTTAAATCCTTCACTGCGGCGTACATTAGCTTTAATTGCTCTTCTACTGTATCGTCATAATCTTCTGAAGATATCTTAAAACTAACTCCTTCAAAATCCTGCGTCTTTATACGTCTCTTAGATTTTCTATAGAGCGTAATGGCTGTGTTTAAAGCCACTCGATACATCCAAGTACTAAACTTGCTATCTCCTCTAAATTTAGGATAAGCGCGCCATAGTTGTATGGTTATTTCTTGAAACAGATCATTATGAGCATCCCTATTATTTGTATATAGCCTACATATTTTATGTACTATATTTTGGTTTGCTTCAAGCTCCGTCACAAATTTATGTTCGAGTTCTTTTTCCAATGGTTTTTTTGCTGGTTATGGTATAAGTAGTTTAATGCTTGATAAAGTTACAAGGGTTTAGTTATTATTTAATTAATTATAAAAGTTTGTTAGTCATTTTATCAAGTTTAGAATAAATGAGACTTTTTTTTCTTAAAATTGAGAGGTCAATATTAATTCCATAAAATTTCAGAAATAAAATAAAACTAAGGTTTATAGGGAGTAGGGCGCTTCTATTTTACCGTAAACATGTTAAATTTATGTTAAATAACTACTTTGTAATGCATAGTACTGTAACAAAATGCGTGTTTATTCTTCTTTTATATAGAGACCACAAAAACATACATTATGAGAACATTAGACAGCAATCAATTAACAGAAAGAATATCAACTTCAATAGGCTTCACTTGGAACTCCAAAAGAAGATTTAGATAAACATTTAAAAAACCGACAATTTTGTTATCCTTTACTTCAATCAGCATCCACCCATAAAGACATATATCATGAGAACATTAGACAGTAACCAATTAACAGAACGAGTTTCAACTTCAAAGTCATATACTTGGAATTCAAAAAGAAGATTTAGATAATCTTTAAAGCAGTGCACCATTTATCAGTCAAAAAACAATCATTATGAGAACATTAGACAGCAATCAATTATCAGGAAGAGTAGTAACTACATTAGCATACGTTTGGAACTCAAAAAGGCGCCACAGATCCTAAATAGGAGTTAATTTTAAATCAATTACCATGAAAAAGAACATGAATATTAGAATAAGAAAATGGACAGGAGCAAGAGCATCACAAGTAATAATTTGCTCATTAGAACACAAGCGAAAAAAGTTACACCCGGCGTGCACCGTTTCTAAATACGCTTTTTAAGATGTACCAACCAATTTTAAAGCCGAATTTTGTTTATACAGAATTCGGCTTTTGTTTTTTAGTATCTTTGATGCTTAAACCAAATTCATGAAAAATCTTGTGTTACTATTCGTACTTGCTGTTTCTATTTCTGCTTGTAAAAACGATACTAATAAACTAGAAGTAGCCCCAGCGCCAACGCAGGTTACCATGCAAGATTTATCTTGGGTTCTAGGTGATTGGATGAATATTAATACCGAGACAGAATCATATGAGCACTGGGAAAAAGCGGAAGATGGTAGTTTTGTGGGAGAGAGTATGACATTAAGACAAACAGATACTGTATTTGCAGAGCGTATGAAAATGTATGTCGAGAATGATAAAATCCAATTATATATTGAAACTATAGGAAATGCACCTAATCCCGTGGTGTTTACGCTCAAGCAGGAAGCAGAACATCCGTTTACTTTTGAGAATCCGCGTAATGAATTTCCTTCACAGATTGTCTACACAAATCCAGAGCCTAATACCATTCACGCCTGGGTAGCAGGTTTTGTAAACCAAGTACCTCAAAAGCAAGATTTCTACTTTAAGCGTGCAGAATAACTATCGCTTTTCTGGCGGGACATCTTTATTTTTTTCTAACCTTTTCTGAAATACCAGGGCATCAATTGGCTTATAAACAATAGCAATTGAGGCGGGGTTTTGTTGTAGTTCTTCTTTGAGTCTAATGGGTCTTGGCACGAAATTGCCTCCGCAATTAGGGCAAACATTATACAAAACATTTGAAACACAATCACAACAAAAAGTACACTCATAAGTACAGATCATCGCGGCTGTAGATTGAGGAGGGAGTGCTTTATTACAGTTTTCGCAGGTAGGCCTAAGTGCTAGCATTTTATTCTTTTTTAATACAACTAAGGTATTGTTTTTAACGGAATTATAAAAAAGTAATAATAGGGTGTAACAAATTTTAATGTGCTTGGTCTCTATAGTATCAATCATTATTAACCAATCTATATACCTAACCATGAAATTAATCACTTCACTTTTCCTTTTAGGAGCTTTTATCTATCAGCTTGATGTTTCGGCACAAGAAAAGAAAACACTAAATATAACCCGTACAGAAAATGCGCCTAAAATAGATGGTGTGCTAGATGATCTTGTTTGGCAAGATGCAGAAGAAGCGGTTACTTTCACACAATTTAGACCTAAGATAGGTGTCTTGGATACAGAAGAAAATAAGACCGTCGTGAAGATGACTTATGATGACACAGCGATTTACGTCTCAGCATTTTTAAAAGATGATCCAAGTTTAATTGCAAAGCAATTAGCATCTCGAGATAATTTTGGGAATGCAGATTTTTTCGGTTTTGTAATCAACCCTAATAACGATGGACAAAACGATACAGAGTTTTTCGTTTTTGCATCTGGTACACAAGCAGATGCCATTGCAAATTTAAGCGTTGGTGAAGATTTTAGTTGGAATGCCGTATGGGATAGTGCCGTAAAAATTAATGATGATGGTTGGAGTCTTGAAATGAAAATACCGTATCGTTGTTTGCGTTTTGATAACAAGAATGTTGAAGATTGGGGAGTCCAGTTTCATAGAAGGTTTAGACGGGATGAATCTCAATTTACTTGGAATCCTATAGATCCCAATCAAGGTAATATAGGGCAATACCACGGAAATTTAAAAGGTTTGACAAATCTTGAGCCACCCGCTCGCTTATTATTTTATCCTTTTGTTTCTGGTGTAAGCAATAGTTTTGATGGTAATAGCACGACTAGCTTTAATGCCGGTTTGGATGTTAAATACGGGATTACAGAAAACTTCACATTAGATGCTACCTTAATACCAGATTTTAGTCAAGCTGGTTTTGATGACGTCTCTATAAATTTAGGTCCTTTTGAGCAAACTTTTTCTGAACAACGACAGTTTTTTACTGAAGGGTTAGATCTATTTAGTAAAGGAAATCTGTTTTTCTCTCGTAGAATAGGTAGTCCGCCAAGAGCCCAACCGGAGCTGTCTGATAACGAAGAAATAACAGATTATCCAGAAACGGCAAAGGTGTTGAATGCCATTAAAGTTTCGGGAAGAACAAAAAAAGGCCTCGGTCTCGGTGTTTTTAACTCGTTTACAGAACGTGCAGAAGCGACTATTCAAAATGTGATTTCTGGAGATTTTAGAGAAGCCGTTGTCGCTCCATTTACTAATTATAATATTCTTGTAGCAGACCAGCAATTTAACGGCAACTCATCAGTCGGAATTATAAATACAAATACCTTACGAGAAGGTAGTTTTAGAGATGCAAACGTTACGGCATTAACGGCTAACATTAATAATAAACGCAATACTTACAATATACGAGGTGAAATAAAGTCGAGCACATTGTTTGAACAAGACGGGAACACAACAGGGTATAGTTCATTTTTCTTTGTTCGGAAAACACACGGAAAAGTAAGGTACAGTTTTGACCATAGCTATGCAGATACTAAGTATGATATCAATGATCTCGGGTTGATGTTTAGAAATAACTATAATAATTTTGGTGTTGATGCCGGCTATCGCATTTTAGAACCTACAGAAAAGTGGAATAATTATTACATAAATAGTTATGTAAACTATACACGATTAGCAAACCCAAGTACTTTTACCGGTTTTGGATTTGGCGGAAATTTTAATGGAACAACTAAAAAGCTAAACAATATGGGTTTCAATCTTAACTTGCAGCCCGGCGAGCAGTACGATTATTTTGAACCAAGACGGGCGGGTAGTTTTTTTACAACTAAGAATGGTGTGAATTCAAATGCTTGGTATAACACAAATGATAATAAAATGATTGCGCTCAGCGCAAACGTAGGGGCAGAGACTTTTCTTGATGAAAGCAGAGATTATGCTAATTATTGGTTTGGTTTTGGACCGAGAGTGCGGGTGTCAGATAAGTTTGTACTATCTTATTTCTTTGATAGAGAGTATTATACTGGAGATAGAGGCTATGTAAGCCAGACTGATACTGCTGTTATTTTTGGTGATAGACAGCGTATTGAAAACGAGCATTCATTTAACGCTAATTATAATTTTAACCCAAATAACACACTGTCTTTAACGGTTCGTAATTACTGGGCTTCTGTAGATTATGATCGTGAATTTTTCATACTTCAACAAGATGGGAGTACGGTAAATACAGGTTTTAACACTGAAGATTTAGGATATAACCCTGACATTAATTTCACCACGTGGAATTTAGATTTAAGTTATTCTTGGCAGTTTGCGCCCGGAAGTTTCTTGACTGCACTTTACCGCAATGGCTTGTTTAATCAAGATGAGCAAGCTCAAGACTCGTACTTTGATAGTGTTGGGACGTTATTTGACCAGCCTATTAATCATGTGCTTTCTGTGAAGTTGCAATATTTCTTAGACTATAATCAAATACCAGCACTATTAAGAGGTAAGAAGGTAAAGAATAAGAAATTAGGTGCTATTTAATGTAAGTGATTTGAAAGATTTATGGTCCTCTGAAATGATCTTAAATCTTTCAACTATTTTCATCAATCATTAATAATCGTAGAGATTCAAAATAATCTGTTTCTACTTTGAATTCCATTTTATTTTTTCACCAACTTAAACCTCACTATCTAGCATACTTGTTACCACGTGATATCTTGGGTCATCAATGGCTTCTTTAATAATGTCATTAAACTCTGGGTTCCACTTTATGAGTATTTCTTTACAATCTGGGCTTAAGTGGGTCAGGCTTATTTGCTTGCCTTGGTCCATATATTTGTTAGCGATATTTCGTAGTGCTTCTACACCAGAGTGATCACTCACTTTAGACTCGATAAAATCAATTTCTATTTTTTCTGGATCATTAGCAATGTCAAATTTACTATTGAAGGCGGTAGTAGACCCAAAAAACAGAGGTCCCCATATTGCATATACCTTCGTCCCATCTTCTTTTATGCTTTTACGAGCTCTAATACGTGTGGCGCTTTTCCAGGCAAATACTAATGCACTAATAATTACACCTGCAATTACAGCAACGGCAAGATCTTTCCATACCGTAATAAATGATACTGCAATTAATACAATAGCATCACTCAGCGGTATTTTACGTAAAATTCTAAAACTAGACCAAGCGAAGGTTCCAATAACTACCATAAACATTACTCCCACAAGCGCTGCAATAGGAATCTGTTCAATTAATGGTGCAGCAAAGAGTATAAAACACAATAAAGCAATAGCCGCTGTTGCACCAGATAATCTACCACGACCACCTGAGTTAATGTTGATTATAGATTGACCAATCATTGCGCAACCTCCCATTCCACCAAAAAGGCCGTTCAACATATTGGCCCCTCCTTGAGCAATACACTCCCGGTTACCGCTACCACGAGTCTCTGTCATCTCATCTATGAGATTTAAGGTCATTAAGCTTTCTATAAGTCCTATGGCTGCAAGTATACCTGCATAAGAAAGTATGGTCCATAAATGATCTTTTATAGTATACAATAATGAGAATATTTGATCCTGAAAAGTAGGAAGTCCACCTTTTAATCCAGAACCACCTCCATCTTGAATGAAAGATCCAACGGTAGATACATCTACCTTTCCAAAAATAACAATAGCTGCAACTACTACAATCGCGGCAAGAGCGGCAGGTATCTTTTTAGTAAGTTTGGGAAGTCCATACATAATTCCCATAGTAAGACCAACAAGTCCCATCATTTTCCAAAAATCTACACTACTAAAAAAAGCAGCAAACCAGTCTCCTGTATTATCAATAAAAGAAATACCTTCTGTTGCGAGTTCTGGAAATAATCCCAATTGAGATCTAAAAATAACAATGGCGAGACCATTTACAAATCCCATCATCACGGGATGCGGTATTAAACGAACAAATTTTCCGAGCCGCAATACTCCGGCCAGTATTTGTATCACACCTACTACAAGTAGGGTAATAAAGAGCCATTGCAAGCCTAAATTTTCTACAGGGGCTGCAAGTGCAAGCCCTACTTCATTTCCTTTTGCAACTAAGGATACCATTACTACCGCCATCGCGCCAGTGGCGCCACTAATCATACCTGGACGCCCTCCAAAAAGAGAGGTGATGATTCCCATCATAAAAGCACCATACAGTCCTACTAGGGGATCAATACCTGCAACAAATGCAAAGGCAACTGCTTCTGGCACCAATGCTAATGCAACGGTTATTCCAGAAAGGATATCATTTTTAGGGTTCTGTGTAAAATTCTTAATGGTCTTTTGTAATAACATCTTACTTGTTTTAAGAAGGCGCAAAGATACTGTATTACATGAGGTTAAATAAAGCCACAAAGGATATTTTTATGAGATTGCAATTCAGGGATTGTGTGAGATATCCTTTATTTTTGAAGTAGTTATTTAAAGTTGCGTGAAAAATGAAACATAAAGTAAATTCTTAATTAGTAAGAATCCCTAAAAAGAAACATTTTATACAAAAAAGGTCACCCAAAGCGGGCGGCCTTTTTTTCTATTGGGTTTTTTATGAAATACTATCTCGAAAATAAATCGATAGCTTTTTAGTATCACTTATTTAGGGACACCGTAGAAATATTTCTTTTCATTCTCATCTAGTAGTATGAAATTAGAGAAGTCGATATGCTCTAATTTTTTCATATCCTTTTTCTTTACAATGAAGCTAAAAGGCCAGAATGCGTCTTCTTTCTTTTTTAATTCTACTAGAGATATAGATTGCACCACACCTTTTGAGTAAAACTGGCTTGAATAACTCTTTTTTCCGAAGTGATACAACTCATCAAACTTGATACGTTCTTGATTTTTTGAAATAAAATATTTATCAGAATTTGCATATTTTTCTATGGTATTTGTTCCTGTCGCTCCCATGAGGAATACAACACAAATTCCTACTATTACCAGATTTGCTATTACTAAAGGCTTCTTAATTTTTATACTAGGCCACCAATGAACGATTAATAGCGCCACAGGTACCATTACTGGCATAATGTAGGTGTGTATCAAGCTTGATGACACGGTAAAAAATAGAGGCGTCCATAAGAGCCAAAGCAATAAAAAGAGCACCCAGTCCTCTTTAAAAAGTGTTTTTCTTGTTTTAAATACTTTATAAAATACTACCTGAATCCAGGGTAAAGCAAACAGCAGCAAAAATACCCAAACGATACCTAGTGGTTGGGTTTTAGGAAAACCATATTTATCACCTTTCCAGCTCGAATCTGTAAAACGCAACCAGTGTTCGCCTACTAAAAAGTAATCAATGAACCCTGGGGTGGTTTGCTCGGCAAAATAATACCACGGTACTGCGACTATCGCGGTCACTAAAAGTCCTAATATCCAAGGGATTTTTGTAAAAACTGTTTTGTATTTTTTCTGAAATACCATCCATAAGAATAATGGAGGGCCGCATAGAATAATAATGATTGGACCTTTTGCTAAAAGCCCCAAACCTATCCCAACAAAAAACAAGTAACCCCATATTTTTTTTCCATTATGAGTAGCTTCCCAAAAGGAAAGGAAGGTTAATGTGACCGCAAAAGTGAGTGCGGTATCTGTAGATACTACGCCCGCATGTAAAAATAATTCTGGGATTAATAACAAAATAAACCCAGGCAGATAGAAGGGCAGATGTGCTCTTTTTGCGTATTTACCTATTAATAGTACCATCCCTGCCACGAGTACTAAATAGGGGAGACGAACGGCAAATTCGTTAACGCCAAAAATGTTCATACTTGCAGCAGAGAGCCACGTAGATAGTGGGGGTTTTGCCCAGAAGGGAACACCATAATCTATTTGGGGGGTGATCCAGTTACCGGTTTCTGCCATAAGCCGCGCAATCTCTGAATACCTCGCTTCTGTTTTATCCATTAATGGCACTAATGCATTACAAATCCCTCTAATTATAAGTAGTATGACCACAGAAATTTTAAAGAATCGAGGATTGCTTAAGAAATTAGATTTTGGTTGATCCATTTATTGATAACGTTTTCTTATGGTGTATAAATCCTGCCACATTTTAAAGAAATATAGCATACTCACGCGAGATTCATCTACATCTATCCAAGATTTAAGTGGAATTTCTCGACATACATTTTTCATTGCTTTATGCGAATACATTTTGATTAAACGATGGAAAAGCTCCACATCAAAAAGCCATTTTGAGATAAATTTTTCTTTAAATAGCTCTTGCGCAATTGATGAAGAAAAAACTTTACAACCGCATTGACTGTCGTAAATACTTATGTTTAGCTGCTTAGAAATCATAGTAGCGACTACTCGTCCAATAAGAAAACGATATTTTTTTCTATCTATATGGTTATCTATTTTTAATATTCTAGAGCCAAAGGCGCAAACTATATCTTCTTTAATGTTTTTAGAGATACTTACATACTCTTCTAGACTAGTGGATAGGTCTGCATCAAGATATCCTATGGTTTCAAAGCCTGTAAAATTTCCGAAGCAAAAAAGAGCGGCTTCTCTTACCGCTTGGGCTTTACCGCTGTTTTTTTCTAGGTTGTATATAGAAACTTGACTAGGGAATACTCGTTTGATATTTTCTAATACTGATACCGTTTTATCATTAGAACCATCATTAGAAAACAAAATATGTGTGTCCGTATCCTGTTTTAAAAACAAGCGATAGGAAGCCAATGGAAGCCGTGAAGCTTCGTTATAACAAGGTATGACTATGATGTTTTTTTGTGTCACTAAAAGTTGTGATTAAAAATCTATATTTTTTTGATGTAGATACAAAGTACTTAAATTTATTTTTGACAAGAGAAGAATATGACTGTATTTTCTTTATAATAAATTCAAATTGTGGTTTCTAGTATTTGATGACTATCTTTATTTTAAATATTAGCTCTTTATATGGATTCAATAACAACGGCAATTTTAGGTGGTGCATTACTTATAGTAATGCTAGGGATGGGGCTAACCCTTCAGTTTTCAGACTTTAAACGAGTACTGTTGTATCCCAAAGCTATTTTTATTGGTCTTACTAATCAATTAATTATTCTTCCATTAGTTGGGCTAGGGATCACAATGCTCTTTTCGCTACCGGCAGAAGTTGCAGTAGGGATAATGATTTTATCGGCTTGCCCTGGCGGGCCTACATCTAATCTTATCTCACACCTTGCTAAGGGTGATTTAGCGCTTTCTGTGACACTCACAGCTTTAAGTAGCTTGATCACGATACTCACCATACCATTCATTATAAACTTTGCTTTAATACGATTTATGGGTGAAGGCCAGGTGGTAGCACTCGGGATACTTGAAACGATACTGCAGGTTTTTGTTATTGTAGTGATTCCTATTGTAATAGGAATGTCAATACGGAAATATCGCCCAACGTTTGCACTTAAAATGGCAAAGCCAGTTAGAATTATCTCTGCTGTTGTACTTGCCGTTATTATTATAGGGTTGGTGGTAAAAGAACGCGAAAATTTTATAAGCTATTTTGAACAAGCTGGACTCGCAACATTACTTCTTAATATTTTAACTATGGGTATAGGTTTTGTTGCTGCAAAGCTATTTGCTATCGATAAAGCGGGATCTATAGCAATCGCAATAGAATCTGGTATACAGAATGGAACCCTTGCGATAACAATAGCGGTGGTTCTATTAAATAATACCGAATTTGCCATTGCCCCAGCAGTGTATAGCCTATTAATGTTTATGACCGGAGGTGTGATTATTTATTTTGGTTCTAGATCCAAATTGGCCTAAATAACAAGCGACTCCCTATGAAAGGAGCCGCTCTAACCAAATAAATTAATCATTATAAATAACAACTAATTGCTGTAAATGCTTCACTATGAAAGCATAATGTCTTTTGTAGTATAACTACGATGCAAATATACTAACATATTTTAATGCTAAAGTAATAATAAAACGTTAATACGCGTCACTTATCGAAAACAATAGTTTAAATAATTATGTCTTCATAAAAAAAGAGCGATGTTCCATACAGCGCTCTTTTTTAATTCGTTTATTTAATATTAATTTTCATCATCACTAGTTTCAATTGCTAGTACCGTTTTATTAGTAAAAGTGGATGGAGTGATAAAACGAGTATTCTCATTATCAACCTCAAATAAAAGGACATCAGAAAGTGCGTCTGATAATATGATTTCATTTTCAGCTATAATTAATTTAGTAAGAGTTTTAGATTCTGAAAGCCCAAAAGGAATTGTACCAGATAAGTTATTATCAAAAACATTAAGAACTTCTAAGTTTTCTAAATTTCCTAAAGCAGTTGGTAATGCTCCTAATAAATGGTTGCTACTTAGGTGTAATTGTTCAAGATGGATAAGCTTTCCAAAACTAGCCGGTATTGTTCCTTTAACAAGATTACTGTTAATTGCAAAGCTTTTTAAACTTTCAATTTCGCCAATTGTGGTTGGTAGTGTACCTTCTATTTGGTTAAAGGATAATTCTAAGGTTTCTAAGCTTGTTAAGCTACCTATAGAGTTAGGTAATTGGCCTTTAAGATTATTAAACATAAGATTTAAAGCAGTTACATGACTGTCTTCTACAGTGACACCGTGCCATTCTTTAACTGGCGTATTTACATCCCAAGTAGTATTCCAGTTGTTTCCATCTGTTGTAACATAAAGATCAAGTAATGCTTGCTTTTCTTTTTCATTTACTTGAGCGACTGTTGCTGCTGAAATAAGAACCAAGGCACATAATGTAGTAAATATCCTCATAATTATATCTGTTTTTTCTTACATTTAAGTGTAAATTAAAACCAATTTAAGACATTATGCAAATATATTCGACGAAATACACTGTTAAAGTGTATAAATTTTAGGACAAGCTGTTAATGTAGGTTCTGTTTACTTCGTGAACCCCTTTAAAAACTAATGTTTCTAGCTTTTCGCTAAACAAACGTGTTCCTTTGAGCTGTTCTTCGGTTTTTTTGGCTTCTGTAATATATGGGTCATTATCTCCATATAGATAGGTCACTTTTGTTTCTTTACTTAAATGCGCGAAATGCTCTTGTTTAAGTTCTGCAGGAATCCCGCCGCTATGTAAAATGAGATGATTACACTTTATTTTGCGGGTGGCGAGCCATCTCGTAGCAATTGAAACTCCTTGCGAGTAGCCTAGCAGTATAAGTTTTTTAGGAGTTTTGTTAATTTCCTCATTAAAAACTGCATCTACATAATTTAAAACATTTACAGTTTCTGCAACGGTATCTTCTTTAGTGAGCCAAGAAGCACCTACATGCTTAAATTTTGTTCCTTGGTAATATTTAGAGGGTGCTTGCGGGCACAGTATAAAGTGAGTTTTTGGCAATTGGTCGAAATACTTAATAAAATACTTGCTCAAGTATCCCATTCCATGAAAAACAACCCAAACAACCTCTGTAAATTCATTATATTTACCCTGTATATGGTAGCTGTTTGTAGTTGTATAACTAGTTGATTTTTTTAAAGTCATCTTGAAGCTTCATTGTATTTTTGTAAAGGTATAAATTTCAAATCCAAAGAATGGAACAATCAAAAGAAGCAATGTTAAAGGCATGTAATGCAATGTGTAAAGACACACTAATGGAAACGCTTGCGATTGAGTTTGTTGATATTTCAGAAAATACAGTTACAGCAAGGATGCCTGTTACACCGAGGGTACATCAACCAGATGGGGTATTACATGGTGGAGCTTCGGTTGCATTAGCAGAAAGTGTGGGCAGCGCTGCGTCAGTACTTTTTTTAAAGGATGAAAATGTTCAGATAAGAGGGATTGAGATTGCTGCTAACCACGTAAAAAGTGTAAAAGAGGGCTATGTATATGCAACCGCCACAATACTGCACAAAGGCAGAACGACGCAGCTATGGCATATACCAATAACCAATATTAACAAAGAATTAGTATCTTTAGTAAAACTGACTACCATTTGCTTACGTAAATAAAGAAAAGTATCAACACTATTTATGACGTATCATCAATTAATTGAAAAAGCGGAAGACTGGTATTCTAAAAAAATGCCATTTGTATTGTTTTCTTTTCCGGAAGGCACAAAAGTTTACGCTTATTTCCAGAACAGTTCAAAAAAACATACCACATCTTCTTTTGAAGAATACGGTTTTGTGATGGCCCCATTTGATTTTGATAAAACGGCACTCTTATTACCTGCAGCAGATTGTGTGTTTGAATTTGCTTCTATGCCAGAATTATCAAGTCACCCAGAAGAAGACGTTAATATTCCTAATTCAAATAGAGGAAAACAACTTCATTTAGATCTTGTGGATAGTGCCATTAAAAAAATTGGATCCAGTGAAACAAAAAAAATTGTAGTATCAAGAAAGAAAGATATTAAACTTTCTAACTTTAAGATTAACATTTTAACAGATCAAATATTTACTAAAAATTATAATGGTTTTAAATATGTTTGGTACCATCCAGAGACGGCTTTATGGTGCGGTACTACTCCAGAGATATTATTGAAATTAAAAGACTCTAGTTTTTCTACAATCTCGCTTGCGGGTACAAAAAAGATACAAGGGGATCAATATCTAAAGTGGACCAGTAAAGAAATTAAAGAACAAGCGATTGTTACAGATGCAATTTTTGAATCATTACAAAACATCACTCCGGTTTTAAAAATATCTAAGCCATACACTCACAGAGCAGGAAATTTAGCACATTTAAGAACAGACGTCACTGGTGTTATTAGGGCAAAGAATGCGCGAGTAGATAAAATAGTTGACGCATTACATCCTACTCCAGCAGTTTGTGGTGCCCCTTTTGCTGATGCTAAAGATTTTATTTTAAAAAATGAGACTTACAATCGCGAGTTTTATACTGGTTTTTTAGGAAACGTGCAGTGTGACTTATTGGGATCAAACCTTTATGTAAATCTACGTTCTATGAAGATAAAAGATAATACAGCTTCCATTTTTGTAGGCGGAGGTATTATTGGGCAATCTGACCCAGAACAAGAATGGCAAGAAACTCAGAATAAATTGCAAACCATGCTCAAGGTAGTTGCACCTATGCTTTAACATGTGATCGCTTAGGCGTATTTTTGCACTTATGCAATTTTCGTCAAAGATACTTTCTCAGACCATCACGCAATTATGTCTTGCAAAAGAAATTACGCATATTGTAATTTCGCCAGGATCGCGTAATGCGCCTTTAACCATAGGCTTTACTGAGGATAAAAATTTCAAAAATTTTAGTGTAGTAGACGAGCGTTGTGCAGCCTTTTTTGCATTAGGTATGGCACAACAAACAGGTAATCCTGTGGCACTTGTATGTACTTCTGGCTCTGCTTTATTAAATTATTACCCTGCCATTGCCGAAGCTTTTTACAGTGACATTCCATTAATAGTATTGAGTGCAGATAGGCCACAACGGCTATTAGAAATAGGAGATGGGCAGACTATTCTTCAAGAAAACGTTTACGCAAACCATATTCTGTACAGTGCAAATTGCATAGAAGGAGAGGAGCACCAGCAATACAACGAAACAGAAATAAATATTGCCCTCAATACCGCCATTGAGTTATCTGGCCCCGTGCACATTAACCTCCCTTTTTCTGAACCTTTATATAATCGTGTAGCCGATTTACAAGTAAGACCACAGCACGTGCCAGTAAGAAAGGTAAGCGCAATTAGTGATGCTATTACTTCAGAAATAACTGATCTGCAAGCGCATTGGGCTGCTTCAAAAAAGGTGCTTATTTTAATTGGTGTTCAAAAACCAAATGTGATCTCTTCGGAAATATTAAATAAAATAGCACAGCACAAAAATGTGGTCCTTATGACCGAGACAACATCAAATCTGCACCATCCAGATCTTATATATGCTATTGACCAACTTATTGCACCTTTTTCTGAAGCCGAATTTAAGTCTTTACAACCCGACTTACTTGTTACGCTTGGCGGAATGATTGTGAGTAAAAAAATAAAAGCGCTATTACGTAGCTATAAACCAAAGCACCATTATCACATTGACACTAAGAAGGCCTACGATACTTATTTTTCTTTAACGAGTCACATAAAGGCAAGTCCGGATTATGTACTTAACAAATTAATAGCAATAGATTCAGTATATAGTTCCTCTTATAAGGAAACAATTTTAGCAATAAAACATAAAAGAGAAGAACAACACGCTCCTTATTTAGCAGAGATTGCTTTTTCTGACTTTAAAGTGTTTGAGCAGATTTTCAAGTATCTACCTAAGCATTATCAATTGCAATTGAGTAACAGTACGGCAATTAGATATTCGCAATTATTTAAACTAGATCCTAGTATTGATGTTTTTTGTAATCGGGGTACAAGTGGGATTGATGGAAGTATGAGTACGGCAATAGGTGCGGCAACGCAAACAGATAGACCTGTTTTGTTTGTCACGGGCGATCTTAGCTTTCTTTATGATAGCAATGCCTTGTGGAATAACTATATACCACATAACTTTAAAATTATTATTGTAAACAATAGCGGTGGTGGTATTTTTAGGATCTTACCTAAGGCAAAAACGATGACTCATTTTAATTCCTTTTTTGAAACAAGACATGATTTAACGGCCAAGCATCTTGCTAAGCAATATAGTTGTCATTACACTAAGGCAACTGACCTAGTTAGTCTGCAGCAGGAATTAGATAAATTTTTTAATATTTCTGAAGCCACACAACCGCGTATTCTTGAAATTTTTACACCGCCAGAAGTAAATGACCAAGTACTGCTTGATTATTTTAAATACATACGCTAGACGTTCATTAAATTGTACCTTTGCGCCATATTTATGAAGCTATGATTAAAATAGGAGAATACAATACACTCACCATTTTGCGAGAGACGGATCCAGGTTTGTTTTTGGGTGATGATGAAGAAAATGTCGTGTTGTTACCGCATCGCTACAAGCCAGCAAGTTTTAAGATAGGGGATGAACTTAAGGTGTTTGTATATCTGGATTATGAGGAACGTCCTGTTGCGACAAATTTGACGCCATATGTGCATTTAGATGATTTTGGTTATTTGCATTGTAGTGATGTAAATCAGTTTGGTGCCTTTATGGATTGGGGGCTACAAAAACAGTTATTTGTGCCTTTTAAAGAGCAAGCTCGCCCTATGAAGGTGGGTAACTGGTATATCGTGTATTTATACATGGATGAGCAAACAGAGCGTCTAGTGGGTTCTAGTAAGACCAATAAGTATGTGGATAATGAGCATATTGCATTAGAAAAATACCAAGAGGTTAACTTACTGGTCACGCACATTACAGAGCTCGGTGCGAATGTAATTATAGAAGGGAAGCATAGCGGGCTAATCCATAATGACGATATTTTTGAAGACATCCGTACAGGAGATCGTATTAAAGGGTATGTTAAAAAAGTACGTGAGGATAAAAAAGTTGACGTGGTGTTGCAAGCGCCAGGTTATAGGAGTATAGAGCCTAACGCCAACTTTATTCTAGACGAGCTAAAAGCTGCAGGTGGTTTCTTGCCTTTGCATGACAAAAGTGACCCAGATACGATTAAAAGCGAGATGGGTATGAGTAAGAAGAGCTTTAAAAGAGCAATAGGAACTTTATATCGTGAAAAGCAGATAGTTATTAATGAGGATGGAATTTCAATTATTACTACAAATTGATACTGCTTTTTTGTTTTTTTTATAATTTTATTGCATTTAAACGTTTTTTATGCTACGTTTGTCGAAATACAAACATACAATAGTAGGAATTTACTTGTTAATAAGTAGTTTTGCTGAGCATTTAAAACCCAACAAATGAAAAATTTTATTTTCGCATTGCTTTTACTTCCTTATACTTTACTGTCTCAGGTTGGAATTGGAACCACAGACCCCAAAGAGACATTGCATATTAATGGTACGTTGAGAATTCAAGCCATAGAAACAACTGCCTCAGAAAAAATTATTGGATTAGATACTAATGGTACAGTTGCCGAAGTAAAAGTCGGGGATAATTTATTATTAGAGGAAGGTACTTTACATTCTACTGGATCTTCAAAATATTTTGTGAGAACAATTCCTATTGTAACTCTTGCTTCTGGTCACCAGTTTCATAATCTAGAGTTAGATTTGGGAGGTTTAAATAAAGATATTGTTGTTTTTAGATTGTCTGGGGCAACAAATAGTTTTGAAGTTACTGGGATTAAAGGCGGAACAGATGGTAAGCATATATTATTGATGAATGTTAGTACAAAGAATTTTAAAGTAACTAACGAAAGTACGGGCTCTATCGCTGCAAATAGAATTTCTACCCTTGGTACTGTATTTGAACAAACTTCTGGTGAAGGGATAGTAGAACTTGTTTATGATGGTGTTTTCGGTAGATGGATTATCATTAATTTTAGAAACTAGTCAGATCTTATTTCTTGCGTGTTTTGTTCAAAACAAAATCCGTTGTGCCTTTAAAGTGTAACGTAGCTCCATAAAATATTTTCATATGTAGTGCGCTAACAATAATGGCTTCAAAGAACAAATAGGCATTGAACTCTTTACTATATCAAATAAAATACCCCAGGTCTGAAGACGCCAGTTTACTTGGTTAAAGCGGATTTAAAAATTGTTCTGCACATCGCTAGTACCTAGCACTGTGCAGAACAATTTTTTATTAGACCGTATTCATTACCGATAAAATTTCTTAGTTGAATTTGTTCCAAATCAAATTATTTTTTCGAATGTACTCACGATTATATGTGAGCACGACTTAATCTATGTTTGGATAGTTCAGAAAGTAAGACGTTAAGAAGCAATAAGAGCGTCCCCACCACAACAGATACATCTGCCATATTAAAAATGCCAGTATGTAAACTTCCGTATTCCAAATACATAAAATCTGTAACAGAGTTGTATAAAATACGATCGTAAATATTGCCAATACCTCCTCCAATTATACTTGAAAAAGCAATAACATTTAGTTTAGAAACCTTTTGTTCTTTAATGATATAGATAAACATAAAAAGCAATACTAAAAGGGGAATGCCTTGCAGAAAAATAATTTTTAAATGAGGGCTTAAATTTTCACCCAAACTTAGTGCAGCGCCTTTGTTCTCAACTTTAGTGAGTATAAAATGATCATCTATAACTGGAATGATTTCATTAGTCTCGATTTCATTTCTCACTTTGTTTTTTGTGATCTGGTCACAACTAATGTTGCTGCAAATTATGAGTAAGGAGAATAGTATTTTAAATAATCTTTTCATAGCGATTAGTTTTATCTAGCGTCATATTATTGCATTATTGAAATAGCACATATCTAGGCGGTACAAGTCCGTTAAGTCTCATATAGACGACCATTTGAGCTCTGTGGTGTGTAATATGATCTGATAGTAATAAGAAAATTTGCCGCTTTGATCTATTCAATCCAAAGTAATCCAGCTCGTCATCAAACTGAGCAGCATCAAATGCTTGGAGTACTGTAATTGTTTCATTAAATGTTTTATTGATTAACATTATCATCTCTTCTTTAGATTTGTCTGCTACCTTAAACATCGTGTCTGTATTCCAGTCTCTTGCCTCTCGAGCTCCTAACAAGGATTGACTGTGCCAATCCATGGCATAACCTATGTGTAATAAGTTTTCTGCAAAAGTCATGGCATCTGGTGATGATTTAAAATGATAGTTCTCCTCGGGCATATCTTCTGCCACAACGACCACATATTTTTTGGCATTTTCTAATCGTTCCAGAAAGTCTTCAATAAAAGGATCTTGTTGTGCAGATACTTGTGATGCAACTGAACTTAAAATCGCGACGGTGATAAGGATTAGTTTATGTTTCATTTTAGTAGTCTTTATTTACTCTTTTAACCAAGTCTCAAATGCGTCTAACTTAGTCTCGTTTTCTGACAACCAGTTTAGAGCGTTTTCATTAGAAACTTGGCTTATGTATTTACAATAGGTGGCTATATGGTCACTTTTTGCTAAATCGTAAAAAAATGTGGTGTAAAAGGTCCACCAAATTTCTTTGTTTTTGTTCTTTTTTAATTCTCCCAATACCTTAAAGAATGATTCTGTATTTTCAATAAACATTTCATCATCTGTTTTCTCTTCGTTTTCTTCTAAAGATTTAGATGCTTCTAGCATAGAGATCATTAATTCTACTGCTCCAAATTGACTATCATTATTAGGGGATAGCATGATGTTTATAGTGTTTGGTTTAGTTTCATCTTTTGAAACATTTCCGCCGAAATTATTTTGTAACATTTGATAGGCTACTTTAGACCTTGCGCTATTGGGTTCTAAAAACAGAAAATAATGAGTAGCTAATAAAGTTTGAACAGCATTGCCCTTTTGATTATGAATATTTGCCAATATCAAATGACTACTTGGGTGATTTGAATTTAGTGCAATTGCATTAATAACATGCTCTTCCGCTTCTTCTAAATTATTTATTTTATAATAGTTTAGTCCTAGATTATAATATAATAAGTAGTGTTCTTCTTCTTTTTTTAAGGCTTTTTTAAAGAGCTTTATTGATTCTTTTGTTTTTCCCAACATGTCTAGAGCAGATCCTTTTGCTAGATATGTCTGTAGCATATAGGCTTCATCCTGCTTTAAAACAATATCTGAATATTTGACCGTTTGTTCATAATCTCCCTTTGAAAAGTAACTTAATGCGATTTCATAATTTGCTAGTGCCGATTCTGGATCCAACTCAAGCGCTTTCTCATAAGATTGGATTGCTTTGTCATACTCAGCGTTATCGTGATATTGAACTCCTTCACTTAAGTAGTCATCAAAACTATTTTGTGAAAAGGTAAATGCGGTTGTACACAGAAATGCGAAGATTAAAAGTTGTTGTTTCATATTTATGCTATGTATGGTATAGATTATGGGTTTATGTTTACACTTTGTCGCGTAATCTCTCTAAGCCACTCAAACACTAATTTAGTCAAAAAACCCCGACCAAAATGGTCAGGGTTCAAATATTTAATATTTCGGCATAAACCTAGGCCTTACTTGTGGTTTTAGTTTCACAACTAAAAAGCTTCTTGTCTTTAATAATTTCTGCGACACCTTCTGGAAGCATTTTTTCCCAATCAGTATCACCATCTTCTATTTTCTGTAGTACTTCTCTAGAGAAGATATTCATGATATCCGGGTTATAATTTTCTATATCGATCACCTTACCGTTGTATTTAAAGAACTTGTACAGCTCTTTCATACGCGGGTGTACTTTTAGGTTTTCGCTGGTTGTATATTCGCCAGTTTCTGGATCACGCATAGGGTATAAGTATACTTTTAGGTCTTTAAAGAATAGCTTACCAAAAGCTTCTAGAATTCCACCACTTAAATGACGGTAGTATTTTTCGTCAAAAATATCTACAAGGTTGTTTACGCCCATCGCAAGACCAAGACGCATCTTCGTATAGCGCGAGAAGTATTCTACCAGTTTATAATATTCCTGGAAATTTGAGATCATTACCGTATGCCCTAAAGAACATAGTAATTTTGCTCTATCCATAAAGTCTTCTTCATCAATCTCACCTTCTGCTCTTAGGTTAGATAGTGTAATTTCAAAAATGGTTTCTGTACGATCTTCTTCTACTTTGCTCTGTTTTAAAAACATAGCCATAGATTTTTCATACATATCTATATTTACTTTAGTCACTGGACGGAAACTACCACGTAGTGCTAAAATATTTTTCTTATACAAAATACGTGCAGGCAAGATGTTATTACCATCAGGGCCAAACATCACGGCATCTGTCATTCCGTTTTTAATAAGCTGTAAACTCATTAATCGGTTATCGACATCTTCGAATTTAGGACCAGAAAAGTTGATCGTATCTATCTCTATTTTATCCTTATCTATGTGATCGTATAGGTATCGAAGCAATTTTTTAGGCGTATCATATTTATAGTATGCACCATAAATTAAGTTAACTCCTAAGGCTCCTAAGGTATGTTGTTGCAATAGGGCTTCAGTCTCATGAAAACGTAAATGAAGAATGATCTCGCTATACTCTTCATCTGCATCTGTCTGGTAGCGAATACCCACCCAACCGTGTCCTTTATATTTTTTTGCAAAATCTATTGTCGCCACTGTATTTGCATACGCAAAATACATTTTATTAGGATGCTTCTCCCGTAAAATACGCTCTTCAAGAAGTTCCATCTCGTGGTTGAGCATCTTTTTAAGACGCGCTTCAGTTACATAACGGCCGTCTTTTTCAACTCCATAAATGGCGTCACTAAAGTCTTTATCGTAAGCAGAAATTGTCTTTGCAATGGTCCCAGAAGCCCCACCAGCTCTAAAAAAATTACGTACAGTTTCTTGTCCAGCGCCTATTTCGGCAAAAGTACCGTAAATGTTTTGGTTGAGATTGATACGTAAAGCCTTGTCCTTTATGGATGGGATGCTCTCAAACTCTTTATCTCCTTTTATAAAATCTGGCATATACTGATGTTAAATTCTGTGTCTAACAAAGGTACTAAATACCATATCTAATCAAAAAAAATACTGTTATTTTTGTGCGAATGAATTCACCTATTGTTGTCACCTTTTTAGGCACCGGAACATCACAAGGCATTCCCGTAATTGGGAGCAAGCATCCTGTGTGTTTAAGCGATAATCCTAAAGATAAGCGACTACGGGTCTCGGCCTTGCTGCAATGGGATGACTATAATTATGTAATAGATTGTGGACCAGATTTTAGAATGCAAATGTTGCGTAATAATATTGCACATTTAAATGCAGTATTGCTTACACATGACCACAGCGATCATACTGCAGGTTTAGATGATATACGACCATTCTGTTTTAAACAAGGCGGCGAAGTCACATTTTACGCAGAACCAAATGTGTATGATGCCCTGTATAAACGTTTTGAATACATCTTTACCACAGAAAATAAATATCCTGGGGCGCCCACGATAAAAGAAGAACAGATACATGATCTTACTCCGTTTGAGATAGGAGGGAAGACGGTTATTCCTATACGAGCGTTGCACAATACATTACCTATTCTGGGGTTTAGAATAGGTGGCTTTACCTATTTAACAGATGTAAAAACGATAGCTGTTTCAGAAATTGAAAAGATTAAAGGTAGTGATGTTCTTGTGTTAAATGCGCTACGTGGAGAACCACACCTATCACATTTAACCCTGGCGGAAGCGCTAGAACTCATTGAAAAAATAAAGCCTAAAACCGCTTATTTAACGCACATAAGTCACCTATTAGGATTTCACGATGAGGTAGAAGCGCGTTTGCCAGAAGGGGTACATCTTGCCTATGATGGATTAAAAATAAAAGTATAAACTAAAAATAATTATTTCTTCGGAAATATGAATAATTAACCTAATGTTCTTGATTTAGCGCATTGTAAAAAACCACCCGCCTTCGCGGGCACTAAAGATGAAAAAGAGCTTATTTATGTACTTGTTTTTCTTTGCATTGCTGTTCGTTTTGTTTCAGTATATGAATCAGAAAACCATTTTTGAATCTCAAGAAAAAACAATCAATACCTTGACTCAAAAAATGCAGAAAGCAAGAGATTCTGTAGATATTCTAAATAATGAACTTGCAGACAGTAATTACTTCTCTTTGCTCAAAAATGATAATGCAATGAGTTATCTAGAGCAATATAATCTAGATCCAGAAAAAGTAAAGCAACTCATTACAAATAAAATCTATGATCAAAACGGTCAAGAAGGTGGTAATCCTCTCATTGAGTTTAAAGGAGATAGAGGTCCTATGCGTATTAATAAAATAAAATTTTTAAATCACAGATGGATTCAAGCAGATTTCTCTGACGGGCAGCGCTGGGGCGAAGTAATTATCGAGTATTTTTTTGATGAAAACAACGAGTTGGATATTTATCCTATAAAGACGGTGTTGTATCCGCTTTAGATTTTAGTAGTGAGTATTGAGTTTTTAGTATGAAGTAGTTCAATTTTCTCAATACTAAAAACTCAATACTAATTACATCTTAAGAAGCCATTCCTTCATGTCATAAAAATTTTGCGGTGCCACACCGTGACCTATAGGAAATTCAGAATAGGCACAATCAATACCAAGCTCGGCTAAAAACGGTTTTGTTCTGCGTGCTAGGTCTACAGGTAGTACTTGGTCTACAGTACCGTGAGAAGAATATACGTTTAGATTAGAAAAATCATTTTTCTCGTAGCCTTCTTTGAGTAATTCTGTGTTTATATAACCACTAAGACCTACAATATTTTTTACTTTTTCTGGATAACTTAAACCCACAGAAAAGCTTAAAATAGTGCCTTGGCTAAAACCTATTAAGGTAATGTTGTTTGCATCTGCTTTGTAATTTTCTACCACTTCATCAATACAAGTTGTAATTAAATCCCTAGCAGAAATTGCTTGCGGGATATCACTCATCTTCCCATCTGTATTGTCCCAGTAAATATTGTACCACGCATTACCAGAGGGTTGCATTGGGATTGGCGCTTTTAATGATATAATGTGATAATGATCTGGCAGCTCTGCCGCAAAAGAAAAGAGATCATCTTCATTACTACCGTAGCCGTGTATTAATATAATAGCAGGATTACAACCCACATCTTGAGTGGGTGCTTTATAGTTGTGTTCTAGCGAAAGTGGTTGTTTCATCAGTGAAATGTTTCGGGTTTCTGATTCCAAGTTTCATATTTCAAACTTTGGAATTTGGTCCCGATAACTATCGGGATTAACTTTTTTGGAATTTGTTTTTTCTTTAATCTAAAAACGTAAACCATTTTTCAAACCATTCTGTAAGATATGGCAGATTAGGTTTTTCGTTTTTGATTGCTCTGTAAAGAGAATAAATAAGTAGTACGATTGCTGTCCAGAAAAAGAGTTCGCCTAGAATTAAGTTGATGTATGCAATAAATACTTTTGCAGAAATCCACAGCAAGGTAATCCCAAACATATTTTTTATATGTGCTGTAGCAAAAGGATGTTTCTCGTTGCTATTCATAGACATTGCAATGAGCAATCCCACAAATGTGATATAACAGATAATGGCTTTGTTTCTTCCAGGCAGTGGTGTTTGAGACATGCTAATTCAGTTTCAGTTTGTTTTTACTAATAATCCCATAAACCTTCCCTTTCATTTGCTGGCAAACTAAGGCAGAAGTTTTAGAAGTCGATCGTATATGCTCGCTTTCAAAAAGCCATTCTGGACTAGGATTAAAAAGCGTTAGTGGTAGTTTTGCCCCTTCTTTAATAGTGTCAGCTTCAAGACCAAATCGCCCTCTTAATCCAGTTAGTGCTCTAATTACTTCAGAAACATCCAGGACATTTCCCAGTGCGCCAAAACAGCTTTCTAGCCCTATCGAGCCATACTGTGCGTGATCAAATTCTATTTTTTTATATTCAATATCAATGGGTGAGTGGTCGCTGGTTACTCCATCTATGGTGCCGTCTTTTAAACCTTTTAATAAGGCCTTTATGTCTTCTTGCTCTCTTAAAGGAGGCATGACTTTATAGCGGGTGTCAAAGCTGGATAGCGCATCATCTGTAAGTATCAAATTATGAGCAGCGACACTGCAGGTTATATCTAGGCCTTTTTTCTTAGCGGCTGCAATAAGTAGCACAGATTTCTTGGTCGAAATTGTCGGTATATGTAATTTTCCTCCTGCATATTCTAAGAGGTATAGATCTCTTGCAATTTGTAATTCTTCGGCCAAGGTTGGGATTCCTTTTAACCCTAATTGGGTGCTATTTATACCTTCATTGACCATCCCTTTGTGGGCGATTGCCGTATCCATTGGGAAAGATTGAACGAGTCCGTCAAAATTCTGGCAGTATTGTAAAGCTATTTTTAAAAGGTTTGCATTTTTAACAGGGCTTTTGTAGTCGTAAAAACTAACAGCTCCTTCTTGTTGCATATCAAATAACTCTGCAAGATCTTCTCCATCAGCGCCCTTAGTCATTGCTCCTACAGGCAATACATTTACCGCGTGATTTGTTGCTTTGCTTTTCAAAAACTGTACAGCGCCTTTAGTATCTGTAACAGGGTTTGTGTTTGGGTTCACACAGATATCTGTAAAACCAGAAGCGGCCGCAACGTGGAGGCCATTTTCTAGGGTTTCTCTTTCTTCATAACCAGGTTCACCAAAACTCACACTGCTATCCATCCATCCAAGAGATACGTGCAGATTGTCTTTTTCTACCAATCGCATTTTATCTGTTGCTTCTATTTTTGAAGCGATCTTAACAATCGTCCCATTCTCAATAAGAAGATCTCGTTTCTTTAAATGCAGTGCGCCTTGTGGGTCAACGATGGTAGCGGCTTTTAGAAGAATTTTCATAGCTGTGTCGTTTATTGTGGTTCGTATCTATTTTTTATAAAATCGCAACACCAGCATTTCTGCTAACAGAAACAAGAATGCCCCAATGGCAAACCATTTCCAGAATTCATTAATCGTGTTGTCTTTAACTATATTTTCAAAAAGGGCGGCAATACTCTCGTGAGCATCCACTCCTTCCCAATCTTCTAGCGCTGCATATTGCAAAATGCTCTCGTCTCTTGTATAATTAAAACTAACGTTCTCAATAAAATCTGCGTCTTTCATCACTGCATATGTACTGGCTAGATCTGGTGTTTCTTCTGTAGAGATCGTCACTTTATTTGCGCCTGCCACTTGCAAGGGGATAAAACTAGATACACTGTCTTTTAGTGTGATAATCTGGTCTTGTTGTAATTTTATTGGGATGGCAAAAGTGTTGGGCTTGTTTATGGAGTAATACAACTTTGGCAAAGGCAAACTTTGCAAAGACATATTATATAAGGTAGGGACAATTAACGGCGAACTCTTAAAGTTTGTTATTTCTGAAGCAAAAGAAGCGGTGCTTAAAAAGTGATTTCCTTTTTGTACAATAAATGGTTTGCCATCTTCAAAAGATAAGGCAGCAGCATTTGAACCCGCGAGGGCATAAAACGAATTCACTTTTGGGTATTGAAAGTTAACAACTCTTTTCTCAAATACATCACTATACAAAGGATGATCAAAAGCTATATTAGTAATCTGTTTTTCTGCGGAAATTTTCTCTCCAAAAGCACCTAGCTCTAAACTATTGAGTAAGCTATTGTATTCTGAAACCACTGCATTTTCCGAAGGGATAACAAATATACTTCCACCATTTTCTGAAAACGAACGCAAGGCTGCAGCGAGTGGTGCAGAGATATTGTCAAGTTCATTAAGGATAATAAAATTCTGACTCGGGATTGCGTTGTAGTCTAGGTTTCTATGCGATTGGGGGGTAAAGTTAAATTGGTCACTATTAAATAGTTTTGCTATAAAGGCACCATCGCCTTGATTTATAGCAAGTACTTGTACCTTATTTGATTGATTAATGCTTAGGTATAAGGTGTTGTCGTAGCTTACATTGGGGTCATTGATAATAATACGACCATCAAGTGGGGCATCTTTGTCAATCTGAAAAGTTGTGGTGACACTGGCGCTTTCAGAAAAATCTGCAGTCGTTTTTGCAATAAGTGTTTCTTTGTTAAACAAAGAGACAGGAATAGCTTCTAAGGTGCCTTGTGAGGTAAGTTTTGCTTCTAAGGTAATTTTTGAAGCATCCTTACTTTTAATAAAGACGGTGTCTATTGAGATATTTTGTTTTCGCTCTGGTGATAAGGAGACCGCACTTACTTTAATGTCTTCGGGAATAGGCGGGAAGCCCTCTTTTAACTGAAAATCTGAGACATAGATGAGTCGTTTTTCTGCACTTGTTTTTTTAGAGAAGAGCTGCGCTGCTTTTAGTAATACCTGTGTGGGTGCTAATTGGTTAGGGCTGTAATTGGTTTGGAGCATTTCGGCCTTAAACGTTTTTTGAGTCACGTCTCTGTGCACTTTATCATTAGTAAACCAAGTCACTTTTTCTGTCCCCGGAATATTGTATAAACCCTGCATTGCCCTCTGCAGCAATGGGCCGTCTGGACCTTTGGCTTCCATACTAAAAGAATTGTCAAGGTAGATGACGGTTTCTTTTTCTGTGTTAAGTGCGGTTTTAGAGGCAGAGAAAGGTTGCGCAAAAGCGATCACAAGACAGGCAATGGTTGCCATTCTTAATAATAAGGTCAGCCATTTTTTAAGCTGCGAGCTTTTACGGGTCTGTATATTTACTTTTTTAAGGAACTCAACATTTGTAAATGCTGTTTTCTGAAATTTTCTTAATTGAAATAAGTGAATAAATATAGGAATGAGCAGAAGGAGAAGTGCGTAAAGTAATTCTGGGTGTTTAAACTGCATGCTCGTTTTTCAAATATCTTGCAAAGATAGAAAAATGGCGGTAATGTTTTTTGTTTTTTAAGGGCTACTTTTTTAAGGGACGGTTTGAGCCAAGACCGCAACTTCGTTGCTAGAAGAAACACGACTATAATTTTCTTTGTGTTTACCCAGTTTCTTGCAGAGCGCCTAGCGAAATGTCTTGTTTTAAACCGTTTCTTTTTTCACCTAGAAAATGTGCTAAATTGTCCATACAACCCTTTGTAAATCAAAAGAAAAGAATTATTTTTGCAATCCTTTTGCGGCAAATCAAGAAAAAAAGGAGTTAAAACAATCAAAATCAAACCCTTCTGTGGGATCGTCGCGTAATTTCTTGTAAAAGCACAGAATACAAATCTGGCACATTTTGGCGAAAGCCAAATCAAACCAGAAGAACAAAATAATGGCTGATAAAGCAAAAAAAGAGGTAGCAGAAAAAGCTACAGAAGCAAAAGCAAAAGTGGAAGCAGTAACTGAAGAGGTTGCTACAGAAACAAAAGAAGTAGTAGCAGAAGTTACTGCAGAAGCAGTAGAAGCTGCCGCTGTGGTTGAAGAAGCTGCGGCTCCAGCAAAACCAGAAAGAGAACTTTCTTTGAAAGAAAGCGATCCAGACAAGTTTTTAGCAGACTTTAACTGGCACAACTACGAGGAAGGTATTGACCCAATCGATGATGGTAAGCTAGATGAGTTTGAGAAGTTGGTAAAAGACAATTTTGTAGATACTATTGATAACGAAGTAGTAGAAGGTGAAGTAGTATTCTTATCTGATCGTGATGCAATTATTGACATCAACGCGAAGAGTGAAGGTGTTATTTCTCTTAACGAATTTCGTTACAACCCAGACCTTAAGGTTGGGGATAAAGTAGAAGTTTTAATTGATGTACGTGAAGACGCAACAGGACAATTAATCTTATCTCACCGAAAGGCGAGAACGATTATGGCTTGGGATCGTGTAAATAAAGCACACGATGAAGCAACTATCGTTAACGGTTTTGTAAAATGCAGAACTAAAGGTGGTATGATTGTAGACGTTTTTGGTATCGAAGCATTCTTACCAGGTTCGCAGATAGATGTGAAGCCTATTAGAGACTACGATGTATATGTAGGAAAAACAATGGAATTCAAGGTGGTGAAAATCAACCACGAATTTAAAAACGTTGTAGTATCTCACAAAGCACTTATCGAAGCAGATATCGAAGAGCAGAAGAAGGAGATCATCGGGCAGCTTGAAAAAGGACAGGTACTTGAAGGTGTTGTTAAAAACATCACTTCATACGGAGTATTTGTGGATCTTGGAGGTGTTGATGGATTGGTACACATTACTGACCTTTCTTGGTCACGTATCAACCACCCGAATGAAATCGTTGAGCTTGATCAGAAACTGAATGTGGTAATCCTTGATTTTGATGAGGATAAAACACGTATCCAGTTAGGTCTTAAGCAACTTTCTAAGCATCCTTGGGAGGCTTTAGGAGAAGAGCTTAAAGTAGGTGATAACGTAAAAGGTAAAGTAGTTGTAATCGCAGATTACGGTGCATTTATCGAAGTAGAAGAAGGAGTAGAAGGTCTTATACACGTTTCTGAAATGTCTTGGTCTACGCACTTACGTAGCGCACAAGATTTTGTAAAAGTAGGAGATGTAGTAGATGCTCAAATTCTTACACTAGATCGTGAAGATCGTAAGATGAGCCTTGGTATCAAGCAATTAACGCAAGATCCATGGACAGATATTACTTCTAAATATCCTGTAGGGTCACGTCACGAAGGTATCGTACGTAACTTTACAAACTTTGGTGTGTTCTTAGAACTTGAAGAAGGTATCGACGGGCTTATCTATATTTCTGATCTTTCTTGGACTAAGAAGGTGAAGCATCCATCAGAATTCTGTGAGGTAGGAGATAAACTAGAAGTAGTGGTTCTTGAGCTTGACGTAGATGGACGTAAACTTTCATTAGGTCACAAGCAGATCGAAGCAAATCCTTGGGATAAATACGAAGGAGAATTTAAGGTAGGTACTACTCACAAAGCTGCAATCACTGAGATCGTAGATAAAGGAGCAACGATCGACTTTAATGAGGATATTACTGCATTTGTTCCTACACGTCACCTTGAAAAAGAAGACGGTACTAAACTAGGAAAAGGAGAAGAGGCAGAATTCCAAATTATTGAATTCAACAAAGACTTCAAGCGTGTAGTTGCTTCACATATGGTAATCCATAAAGAAGAAGAAGCTAAAATCGTTAAGCAACAAGCTAAGAAAGCTAAAACTCAATCTGATGAGTCTAAGCCTACATTAGGTGATGCAAACGATGCGCTAGCAGCTCTTAAAGCAAAAATGGAAGGAAAGGAGTAATTCTTTAATTCAATTTTTTATAACAAAAGCCTCTCAGGAAACTGAGAGGCTTTTTTGTTGGTGTTAAAATAAATCTAAATTCATGATAAAAGGTTTTATTAGATCTTTTGTGTGCTTAATTTTGCCAAAGTCTTACAAGTAAAAAAATAAATTTGTAAGAATTAACTAATCATCTAATCAATTTTTAAAAAAATGAAAAAAATTATTTTAACAGCAGCATTTGCAGTAATCGGAATGACAGCATTAACGGCACAAGAATTTGGTGTGAAAGCGGGTTACACAGCTGGAACAATTAAAGCATCTGGTAACGATTCAGATGTGTCTAATACTGAAAGTGGTTTTAGCATAGGTGTTTTTGGGCTATTTGAAGCAACAGAGACTATTGATATTAAACCAGAAGTTATCTATACAAACATTGAGGATTCTAGCTTTCTTCAAGTTCCTGTTCTAGGTAAATTTGCAATAGGTGACGGTGGCTTTAATCTTCAAGCTGGTCCACAATTTAATTTTGTACTTGAAGACACTGGAGAAAATGTAAGTGCTCTCTCTGTTGGTCTTACTGGAGGA
>CALIAF010000021.1 GCA_938041335.1 uncultured Ulvibacter sp.
CTTAACTTTGTTATTTTTGAATTTCTATGTCAAAACACATCATTGATTCCTCAAAATGGGTGGATCGTTATAGCGATTATCTATATAACTATACCATCGTGCGTGTTAATGACCATGAGGTTGCTCAAGATTTAATTTCTGAAACCTTTCTGGCGGGTCTTAAGTCTGCAAAGAACTTTAAAGGAGAAGCCAGTGAACGTACTTGGCTCATATCTATTCTCAAACGCAAAGTCATAGATCATTATCGAAAGATAAATAGCAATAAGGGCAAGGCAGAAGTCCGCATGCACTATAAAAGTGAAGATGCAGATGGCGATTGGTTAGAAGAACGCGTAAGCGACCCTTATGATAAAACAGCAGAAGACGCCATAGAAAACAGTGAACTTGGAGATGCAATCTATAATTGTCTCGACCTTCTCCCTTCAAAACAAGCTGCAATTTTTAAAATGAAAACGATTGATAATTTTGATACAGAAGCCATCTGTAATGAATTTAACATTACGGCGTCTAACCTATGGGTGATTATACATAGAGCACGAACAGCATTATCTTCTTGCCTTGAAAAAAACTGGTTATAGTATGATGAAACTTTTACGTAAACTAATGATTGACTGTGATACAAGCGCACATTACTGTGACAAGATACAGTACAATGAAGCCACTTTTAAGGAGCGTTTGCACTATAAAATGCATGTTCTTGTTTGCAAAATTTGCAAATCACACTCTGCCTTAAACACAAAACTTACAGCCGCCTGCAATCGCGCAAATCTTATCACAATGCCTGCCAAGGACAAAGAAGTATTAAAAGCTAAGATAGATAAAGAAATAGGCCAATAAATACCACCAAATAGGAATACTTTCAACCCAAAAAGAAGCATAAAAAACGCGTTGAGACTTTTTAGATTTTAACAATAGTGCTCCAGTTAACACACACATAATTAGTACTGCCGAAATTTTCCAGACTTGATTGCTCGTCATATAAAATTCGCATAATAATGCAACACTAAGTAGCACAATACCAACCGCTTTGGTTCTATTTATACCCAAACGTTGCGGGATAGTCCCGAGTGATAGTCTATCATATCCTACATCCCTAATCTCAAAAGGTAACACCCACACCATCACAAGGATATATCTTTGAATAAAAACTAATCCTATCTGTAAAGTAAGTGCCTTTTGTTCTGCTACTACTGGCACAATTACTGTAACTCCAGCCCAAACTAAAGCCACAATAAATATTTTAACACCACCTAGAGATCTTAAATTATCTCCTTTAATAAAGGGTACAGCATAAAAAAATGTTAAGACACCAAAACCCGCCGTATAAATCAACACCTCTATTGGAAGCATGAAAGCCACCACGATTAAAGCTAAAGCACACAAAGCAGAAAAAACTTGTATCGCTTTTAGACTTGCGGCCAAACTTCTATGATGCAATCCAGCCACTTTTGCGTATTTCACAAAATTGTATCCTGTAATGGTACCTAAAAAGATAAAGGCATAAAATTGCCACCCTAATGGTAGGTCTAAATATAACTGCGTTAAACCTACAAGAGCAGTCACGGCAAATGCGACGTGAATACTACTGTTAATATAAAAAGCAAAAACAGCTCTAAAAAATTTCATGTTGTAAATTTAAGGAAACAATCTTTGCAAAACTTTTAATTTAAACGCATTAATAATCCAGGTGTTTATTGTTTGTTACGGTTTATTTTTTATGAAAAAACAAGACGATTACACTTCGTTGAAAAGTTATTGGTTACTCTCTCAAAACTGTATTAAAAATTACAGTTTAAATTGTATTTTTGTAAGCCTATTTAAAGGCCATACTATTTACCTTTATTTCACTGAATAACAACTATAAAATGTGGTTGAGCCACAGTATTTATATGAAGACAGATTCTTTTGCAATTAGACACATAGGACCGCGCAAGGCAGACCTTGAGAGCATGCTCCAAACCGTTGGGGTTGACACTATGGAACAGCTCATTTTTGAAACCATCCCCAACGACATTCGTCTAGAAAAAGACCTAGTTCTTGATGATGCTATGAGCGAATATGAATACTTGGAGCACATTACAGAGCTTTCTGCTAAAAACCAAGTGTTTAAAACCTATATAGGTTTAGGCTATCACCAAGCGATAACCCCGCCAGTAATACAGAGAAATGTTCTTGAAAATCCAGGTTGGTACACGGCGTACACGCCTTACCAGGCAGAGATTGCTCAAGGTAGACTAGAAGCTTTACTTAACTACCAGACTATGGTTACAGACCTTACTGGTATGGAGCTAGCAAATGCTTCTTTGTTAGATGAAAGTACTGCTGCCGCAGAAGCAATGGCACTTTTATTCGCTGTTAGAGAAAGAGCTCAAAAGAAAAACGGAGCAAACAAGTTCTTTGTTTCCGAAGAAATTTTACCACAAACCCTTTCTTTATTAGAAACAAGATCTTCACCTATTGGTATTGAGCTTGTAATAGGCAACCACGAATCTTTTGATTTTTCTGAAGGGTTCTTTGGAGCGATGCTTCAATATCCAGGAAAAAGTGGAAAAGTACACGATTATAAAAGTTTTGTCGCAACTGCAAATGACGCTGGCATAAAGGTGGCCGTTGCCGCAGATATCTTGAGTTTAGTTTTATTAGAAGCTCCAGGTAACTTTGGTGTTGATGTTGTTGTAGGTACTACACAACGTTTTGGTATTCCTCTAGGATATGGCGGGCCACACGCAGCATATTTTGCAACAAAAGAGGCTTATAAAAGAAATATTCCTGGAAGAATCATTGGAGTAACTAAAGATACAGACGGAAATCGTGCGATGCGCATGGCTTTACAAACACGCGAGCAACATATAAAACGCGATAGAGCAACTAGCAATATCTGTACGGCCCAAGTTTTACTAGCAGTTATGGCAGGAATGTATGCAGTATACCACGGCCCAGAAGGATTAAAATATATTGCCAATAAGGTTCATAATACAGCGACGACACTAGCAGATGCATTAGAAAAGCTTGGATATTATCAAGCTAACGATACTTATTTTGACACCATATCAATTAAAACAGATATTTCAAAAATAAACTTTAGAGCAGAAGCTGAAGGAATCAACTTTTATTATAAAGATGATCAAACCGTTTCAATATCAATAAATGAGACCACGACGCTTAATGACTTAAATAACATTATTGGTGTCTTTGCAGAAGCAGCCAGTAAAGATCGTTTTTACATAAAAGAATTAATATCAGGTAATGCTGTACCTAAAGGTGTTGCAAGACAGACCGACTTTTTAACCAATGAAGTTTTTAACAGCTATCATAGTGAGACAGAATTAATGCGATACATTAAGAAACTAGAACGTAAAGATCTAGCTCTTAATCATTCTATGATTGCACTTGGTTCTTGTACCATGAAACTCAATGCTGCTGCAGAGATGCTTCCACTAAGCGATCCTATGTGGGGTAATATGCATCCTTTTGTTCCGGTTGAACAAGCTGGAGGGTATCAGTTTATGTTACAAAAACTAGAAGAACAACTTACAGAAATTACAGGTTTTGCAGGTACATCGCTACAACCTAATAGTGGTGCTCAAGGAGAATATGCAGGTCTAATGGTAATTAAAGCATATCATGAATCACGAGGTGATGATCACAGAAACATTTGCTTAATCCCATCTTCTGCACACGGAACTAACCCAGCCAGTGCAGTAATGGCAGGTATGAAAGTAGTAGTAACAAAAGCATCAGAAAATGGAAACATTGATGTAGATGATTTAAGAGCGAAAGCAGAAGAACACAAAGACAATCTAGCTGCCTTAATGGTAACATACCCCTCTACTCACGGAGTATATGAGTCTGCCATAAAAGAAATCACTAGCTTGATTCACGATAATGGTGGTCAAGTATATATGGACGGGGCAAATATGAACGCACAAGTGGCCCTCACAAACCCTGGTGCCATAGGCGCAGATGTTTGCCACCTTAATTTACACAAGACGTTTGCCATCCCTCATGGAGGTGGAGGTCCTGGCGTAGGTCCTATCTGTGTTGCAGAACAACTTGTTCCTTTTTTACCCTCTAATCCTCTTATTGAGACAGGAGGAAAAGAAGCAATCACAGCAATCTCTGGAGCTCCATGGGGTAGTGCACTGGCTTGTTTAATTAGCTATGCTTATATCTGTATGTTAGGCGAAAACGGACTTAAAAAATCTACGGAATATGCTATTTTAAATGCAAATTATATAAAAGAGCGTTTAAAAGGTCATTATGAAACGCTTTACTCAGGAGAAAAAGGACGTGCTGCCCACGAGATGATTATAGACTGTAGACCTTTTAAAGAACAAGGAATAGAAGTTACAGATATTGCAAAACGTCTTATGGATTATGGCTTCCACGCACCTACCGTTTCATTTCCTGTTGCAGGCACGATGATGATAGAGCCCACAGAAAGTGAAAGCAAACAAGAGCTAGATCGTTTTTGTGATGCCATGATTTCTATTAGAAAGGAGATTGATACCGCAGATAAAGAGGAGGAAAACAATGTGCTAAAAAATGCACCGCACACGCAGGCTATGTTGACAAGTGACACCTGGGAATTCCCATACACTAGACAGCAGGCAGCTTTTCCATTAGACTACATAAGTGACAATAAGTTTTGGCCATCTGTTCGTCGCGTTGATGACGCTTATGGCGACAGAAACTTAATTTGCACCTGTGAGCCTATCGAGTCTTATATGTAGTTGTACTTCGGAAATACTATTTAAATGTTTTCTGAAGGGCTACACAATATTAAATTAGAATAAATAGTTTTTCACTATTCTCAATATAAGGGCTGAAAATTAAGGAATTACTATTTCAGCAAACAAAAATTACGAATCACTAAAAACGGTTATAATTAGGCTGATTTAGACGAGTTCCTTAACTGTTTTATGTACTTTAGACAAAATTTTTTACAAGTATGGGCACGAAGATTATTGGCGTAGGAAGTTATATCCCCGAAGGTGTTGCTAAAAATGAAGACTTTGGCAATCACGATTTTTTTAATGAAGATGGATCAAAATTTTCAAGTGAAAACGATGTGATTATTGAAAAATTTAAAGCCATCACTGGTATTGCCGAAAGACGCTATATCAAAGAAGAACTAGTCACTTCTGATATTGCTACTATTGCTGCACAAAGAGCCATTGATGCAGCCGGAATAGACAAAGAAAGTTTGGACTATATTATTGTTGCTCAAAATTATGGTGATGTAAAACACGGTGACTTACAGAGTGACACTGTCCCCAGTTTAGCTTCACGTGTTAAAAACAAACTTCGAATTCAAAACCCATATTGTGTGGGTTATGACATCCTTTTTGGTTGCCCAGGATGGGTTGAAGGGATGATACAAGCACACGCTTTTATTAAAGCTGGAATGGCAAAACGCTGCCTCGTTATTGGCGCAGAGGCTTTATCAAGAGTTGTAGATCCGCACGACAGAGACTCTATGATCTACAGCGATGGTGCAGGAGCAACATTAGTTGAAGCTACAGATGACAATGACACCGGTTTTCTAGCTCATAAAACGGCAACGTTTACCTATGATGAGGCAAACTTTATCTATTTTGGAGAAACCAACAATCAAGAAATAACAGACAGACGTCGCTACATAAAAATGTACGGTCGTAAAATCTATAATTTTGCACTAACCCATGTTCCTGATGCAATGAAAGCTACCATGGAGCAAAGCGGAATTAACATCAGTGAACTTAAAAAAGTATTTATCCACCAAGCAAACGAAAAAATGGACGAAGCCATCATTAAGCGTTTTTACAAGCTATATGACATGGAAGCTCCAGAATTTATTATGCCTATGAGCATTAACACCTTAGGAAACTCAAGTGTTGCTACTGTACCAACTCTTTACGACTTAGTCCTACAAGGAAAATTAGCAAACCACGAAGTAAACAAGGGAGATCTCATTATGTTTGCAAGTGTAGGTGCAGGAATGAATATTAATGCCATTTTATATCGCGTATAGTTGCAAATAATCTTCGAGGATGTATAAAAATACGTTTCCAAAAAAAAGATACAACATCACCTTAGACTTCTTACAAGAGGTCATCACAAAAGATGCTAAGATTCTTGACCTAGGGGTAACAAATCCATTTTCTGAAATATTAAGAAACGAAGGCTACGCTGTTACAAACACTGCAGGTGAAGATCTTGACATCAAAACAGACGCCGTAAAAAGCGAACAATACGATGTAATCACGGCATTCGAGATTTTTGAACATCTTGTTTCTCCATTTAATGTACTTCAAGACATAAAAGCAACTAAAATAGTCGCTTCTGTACCGCTAAAATTATGGTTTGCAGCCGCCTATCAAAATAAAGAAGACGCACGCGACCGTCATTTTCACGAATTTGAAGACTGGCAGTTTGACTGGCTTTTAGAAAAAGCAGGATGGGTAATAAAAAAACGAATGAAATTTACTAATCCAGTTAAAAAAATTGGTTTCCGCCCTATTTTAAGGAGATTTACTCCAAGATACTATCTCATATATGCCGAGCGTATTTCATGACAATTTATATCATCATACCCGCACATAATGAAGAAGCACATATTGCAACCACGCTAGACTCTTTACTCGTTCAATCATTAAAGGCTACAAAAATTCTAGTAGTTGATGACTCTTCAACAGACAAAACACCTAGTATTTTAAAAGAATACGCAGCAGAGAACACATCTGTTTCATACATCACAAAATCCTCTATTTCCGGCCACGAGCCTGGAAGTAAGGTAGTTGATGCTTTTAATTATGGTCTTAAACAGCTGGATGATGATTTTGACATTATTTGCAAGTATGACGCAGACCTTATTTTTCCATCTAATTACTTAGAAAAGGTTGTTGAAACATTTCAGCAATCACCTAAAACAGGAATGGTGGGCGGTTTCTGTTATATAGAAAAAAATGGAAAATGGGTGCTGGAAAACTTGACCAATAAAGACCATATACGAGGTGCCTTAAAAGCATACACTGCAGCTTGTTTCAACAAAATTGGAGGATTAAAATGCGCCATGGGTTGGGATACAATTGATGAGATTCTTGCCAAATTTCACGGCTTTTCTATACTAACTTTAGATAGTTTAAAGGTGAAACACCTAAAACCCACTGGGAATAGATACGCAAGAAAAGCAGGCATAAAACAGGGCACCGCATTCTATCGTATGCGATACGGTAAGGTTTTAACACGAATCGCAGCAGCAAAATTAGCGCTGAAAAAACAAAAAATTTCTTACTACTTTGATTGCATGAGCGGTTTTAACAACGCCAAGAAAAACAAGGCATCCTTTTTGCTCTCTGAAGAAGAAGGTGAGTTTTTGCGTACCTTGCGTAAAGAAGGGATACGCAAAAAAATTTTATAGCGCCTTATAACCTTTCATTAACGTTTACATTATACATTATTAGTATTTTTGAGACACCACAAATGTTCAACTCATGACCTATTTTTTAAAAGCTTTGTTACTGGTTTGCTGCATCGCAGTTTCATCAGTTAACTATGCTCAAGACAAAGACAAACAGCCTAAAAACATCATCCTTCTCATAGGCGATGGTATGGGGCTTAGTGAGATTTCTGCGGCTCAATTTTTTGGAGAAACAACTTCTAATTTTGAACAGTTTAATACCATTGGACTTATTAAAACGTCTTCATCCCAACAACTCGTTACAGATAGTGCAGCAGGAGCCACAGCCTTTGCTTGTGGAATAAAAACATATAACGGGGCCATTGGCGTCGACGATGACAAAAAACCATTAAGAAACATTGTTGATTATGCCTCTAATAAAGGAATGGCAACAGGACTGATTAGTACCTCCTCCATAGTACACGCAACACCAGCATCTTTTTTTGCACACATAGATTCTAGAAGAAAATACCCTGAAATCGCTGCATTTTTACCCAACTCCGAGCTTGATTTTGTTGCTGGAGGTGGTTTAGAATTTTTTGATCGCAGAGAAGATGGAAAAGATTTAGTCAAATCTTTAAAAGAAAAAGGCTTTGAGGTTACTACAGATAAACTAACTAAGACTACTTCAATTAAAAAACAAGCATTCTTACTGGCTGATGATGAAATGCCAAAAATGACAGAAGGACGAGGCGATTTTTTACCAGACGCTACCGCTCTGGCAATACAACATCTTGCCAAAAACAAAAATGGATTTTTTCTAATGGTAGAAGGGTCTCAAATAGATTGGGGCGGTCATGCGAATGATGCAGATTATCTAGTGAGTGAATTATTAGACTTTGATAAAACTATAGGCGTAGCTTTAGAATATGCAAGAAGAGATAAAAACACCTTGGTTATTGTAACAGCAGATCACGAGACAGGAGGTTTTACGCTAGCAGCAGAAGGGTCAAATTACCATAAAATAGAAATGAAGTTTTCCACTGGAGGACATAGTGCCACGATGATCCCAGTTTTTGCAAAAGGACCGGGAGCAGAAAAATTTGCAGGTATCTATGAGAATACTGAAATTTATACAAAAATGATATCCTCATTAAATAAAAAGAAGAAATAAACCGTTTAAGTACTAAGACAATAGTATGAAGTATATAAGAGACATTGGTTCTTATTTTTTAATGTTAAAAAAAGTCTTTGGAGGTTTCACTAAAGGATCCGTATTGCGGGAGCTCATTTTTAAAGAAATTGATGATCTTGTGATTAGCAGTTTAGGGATTGTTGCATTTATTTCGTTTTTTGTTGGCGGTGTAATTACGATACAAACCGCTCTCAATTTAACCAACCCACTCATTCCAAAATCACTAATAGCTTTTGCCACCAGACAGTCTATCATTTTAGAATTTGCCCCTACTTTTATGTCAATAATCATGGCTGGAAAGGTGGGCTCATTCATTACATCCAGCATTGGTTCTATGCGAGTTACAGAGCAAATAGACGCCCTAGAAGTAATGGGTATTAACCCGCTTAATTATTTAGTATTTCCAAAAATAGTTGCGATGATGTTCTATCCACTAGTTATCGCCCTAGCTATGTTTTTAGGTATAGTAGGAGGTTATGTAGCGGGCGTTTATGGAGGTTTTACAAACTCAACAGATTTTGGGATTGGACTCCGTGATACTTTTGAGCCTTTTCATTTAATATATGCCTTTTTAAAAACTTTTGTGTTTGCATTCATTATTGCGACAGTGCCTTCTTGGCAAGGGTATTATATGAAGGGCGGTGCTCTTGAGGTTGGAAAAGCAAGTACAAACTCTTTTGTGTGGACTAGTGTACTTATTATTTTAGCTAATTATATCATAACTCAACTCCTTTTAAGCTAATGATTAAAGTAGAAAACGTAAAAAAGAGATTTGGTCAAGAGGAAATCCTAAAAGGAATCACAACCACTTTTGAAAGAGGGAAAACAAATCTTATTATAGGGCAAAGCGGAAGTGGAAAAAGTGTGATGCTTAAATGCTTATTAGGTCTTTTTCAACCTGAAGAAGGACGAATTTATTATGAAGAACAGGCCATTCAAGATATGAATGATGACCAACAACGTGAATTACGAGAGAATATAGGAATGCTATTTCAAGGAGGTGCACTTTTTGACTCTATGACTATAGAAGAAAATGTTATGTTCCCTCTTAGAATGTTTACTAAACAATCTAAAGAAGAAATGCTAACTCGGGTAAATGATGTTCTGGCACGCGTGAACCTTCAAAATGAAAACAAAAAATATCCTGCAGAAATCTCTGGAGGTATGCAAAAGCGTGTTTCTATAGCAAGAGCCATTGTAAATAGGCCAAAATTTTTATTTTGTGATGAACCCAACTCAGGCCTCGATCCTAAAACAGCAACTGTAATAGACAATCTCATACAAGAAATTACACACGAATTTAATATCACCACGGTAGTAGTTACCCATGATATGAATTCAGTAATGGAGATTGGTGAGCAAATTAACTTCTTAAAAAATGGTCTTTTAGTTTGGAAAGGCACCAACGACGAAATTTTTAGAACCGATAATAAAGACGTTACAGACTTTGTTTATTCTTCAGATTTGTTTAAAAAGATTAGAGAAGTCCAGCTTGGAATCTAATATTTTTCTCTTAATCTTTTTAAAATCAACATAATTGGGTTAAATTTATGCCCAATTAAAAAAAATCAAATAATGAAAAAAAGTATACTACTTGTTGCAGCAATTGTTTGCTCAACAACTTTAATGGCTCAAGTTTCTTTTACGAACCAAAGCGGAATGATAGGGAATTACTCAGACACTTCAGAAACAGCAGTAGATGTAGATAATGATGGGCTTGATGATTATGTAAGAATTTCGAGCAGTGGTATTGGAATTGATTACCAACAACCAGATGGAACATTTACTTCTGTTTGGAGAGCAATGAATATCCAAAACGATCCTAACTGGAGCGTTGCAGCTGGAGATTTAAATGAAGATGGTTATATGGATTTCGTTTTAGGTAATGGACAGAGAGTTTCATTCTTATATGCTACAGCAAACGGTTCATCTTATACAGAAGACACTTCACATACAGATTATATTTTCTCACAAAGATCAACGGTTGCAGATATTGACCTTGATGGAGATCTTGATGCTTTTGTATGTCACGATGTAGATTTAAGTCATCCTTACCGTAACGATGGTAATGGTAATATGACAGAAGATCAGTCTTTAATAAATACACTTGATCGTCCTGGTAACTACGCTGCAATATGGGTAGATTATGATAACGATGGTGACCAAGACATGTACTTAACTAAGTGTAGAGGTGGTGCTGCTCCAGGAAACGTGAACAGAGATAATGCGATGTATACAAACAATGGTAATGGTACATTTACTGAAAATGCACTGGACATAGGGATGAGAGACAATGCACAATCTTGGGCAACTGTTTTTGAAGACTTTGATAACGATGGTGATTTTGATGCATTTATTGTAAACCACGATTTCCAAAACAGATTCATGATCAATGATGGTGCTGGAAACTTTACAGACATCATTGGTTCAACTGGAATCAATCCAACTGACTTAGGTGCTTGGGAAAATCAAGCTGGAGATTTTAACAATGATGGGTATGTAGATATCTTTTCTGAAATGTCAAGAGAATTATACTTGAACAACGGAGATTTAACCTTTACAGGAATCAACTTACCTTTTGATGAAGGATCTATCGCAGATTTAAATAACGATGGTTATTTAGATGTTGCAAATGACGGAAACCTATACATTAATGATGGTGGAACAAACAACTACATTAAAATCTCTTTACAAGGTGTAGAAAGTAACATACACGGTATTGGAGCTAGAGTGACAGTTGTTAGTGATTTAGGCACTCAAATTAGAGAAATTAGATCTGGACAAGGTTTTAGCCATATGAGTTCTTTAACTGCACACTTTGGTCTTGGATCAGACGAAACAGTTGAGTCAGTTACTGTACAATGGCCTAATGGACTTACTGAAAATGTAGGAGAATTAGACGTTAATACAATGCACGTGCTTGTAGAAGGTGAAGGTGTTGTATTAGGAACTACAGCTTTTGAAACTGAAGGCATCACTGTATATCCTAACCCAACAACAGAAGTACTTAACTTCTCTCTTGCAGGTTTAGAAAACACTCCTGTTACTATCTTAGATACTAATGGAAGAATTGTAATGAACACTGTGATATCTCAAAACAAAGACATCAACGTTTCTAACTTAAATGCGGGTGCATACTTTGTACAGCTAGAAGTAGAGAACAAAGCAGTTAACTACAAGTTTGTTAAAAAATAATTGAAGCCTATACTTCAATAAAAATGGGTGCTCGATGAGCACCCATTTTTTTTATTACCTAATATATTTTACAACCAAGCCATTGTAACCTGACTCATACTTCACTAGCAAAGCATTTGCTTACTTTTAATGAACTTACTCTACCTTTAGTGAGTCTAGCTTAAGCCTTACCTTTAACCAAGCAGCTATGCGTTTATTACTTTCATCCCTTTCCTTACTTTTCACTTTCTTGTTCCAAGCCAATGTAAAAACAGGCAAAGTATCTATCACCGAAAAATTATTCTGCATTCTACGTGCATAACCTATCTTCTCAAGATTATCATACATGGCTTTAACCTCATTACACACATCAGCAAATGGGATATCCTCTTTAGCAATAGAAAGCTTGGCAATCTCATTCTCTAAAAAAGTGATGCGCTCTATCTTATCTCTTATCTTTTGCTCATTATTAATATAGAGCTCGCTTAAAATATCTTCCTTTAGCGACCCAGAAATTTGTTCTCTTAACTCTCCAGAATTATCCGTCCCTTGATAAATGCGAAGGTTTACTTCTTCTATTTTATCTGTTTCTTTAAGTTTTGCAACCCAAGTATCTATAACGCCTTGAGGTACTGGTTTCCCAATTAAGTAAACTTCTAGATTCTTAGTTTCATAATTAAATTCTTCTTTTACACTCTCAGCACCCTCATAAATCAGCTCATTTGCCACAAAATCTTTGACCTTATTTGTAAAAACCTGCTCATCAAGTAATAAAACAAAAAAGTACACACTAGGAATAATTACAATAAGCGCCACTAAAGACACTAATCTTGTAATCATCTTTCTTCTTTTGGTATTTGCATACCGAACCATTGGGAATCTCAATATCTTTGCGACCAAGAACGTGGCTAATGCTATAAACACTGCATTAATAGAAAACAGGAATAAAGCACCACCTGCGTAAGCTAAATTTCCTATTGCAAGACCATATCCTACCGTGCAAAGAGGTGGCATTAAAGCCGTAGCAATTGCCACTCCAAAAATTACACTAGCTATGGTTCCACTCTTTGTCTTGGCAACAATGAGCCCTAAACCACCAAAAATAGCCACTAAAACATCTAAAACATTAGGCGCCGTTCGTGCCACCAACTCTGCGGTTTCTTCTGTCAAGGGAGACAACCAAAAATATAAGGTTGCCGTTGACACACTCAACACTACCATAACTCCTAGATTAATAAAGGAGCGCTTCATCGTGTCAATATCATTAATGGCCAGCGATAAACCTACACCCACAATTGGTCCCATTAATGGTGAAATAAGCATCGCACCAATTACAACTGCAGTACTTGAAACATTGAGTCCAATAGATGCAATAAAAATGGAAAAAATAAGAATCCACGCCGTATGGCCCTTAAATGAAATATCTTTTTTAACAGCGGCAATAGTTGCGTCACGATCTGTATCACTATGAATATCAAAAAGTTCTATGAAAAACTTTTTTACAGACTCCCAAGCGTTCAACTTAATATGATCAAACTCTTCTACAACAGGAGTTCCATTATTTTCATTATGCTCTTCCATATAGCTTAGATATATTTTTCGCCAAATTTCTCTTTAAGCTCAGCAAGTAATTGTTTTATTTCTTGTTCTTTTTGCTTCGGAAATATTAATAAACTTTCTTCTTTATCTACAATTATGTAGTCCTTTAAACCATCAACTACAATGAGTTTTTCTTTTTCAGAAAGTATCATATTACCCGAAGCCTCTCTTATATGAGCCACCGCTCTAACCACTGCATTCTCATCTGGAGTATCTGTAATTTTATCATGAAGCGCACCCCAAGTGCCTAAATCATTCCAATCAAAGTTTGCTTTAATTACATAGATAGCATCAGACTTTTCTAGGATACCAAAATCAATTGAGATATTTTCTGCGAGAGGGTAGTTCTCCTTGACAAAAGCTGCTTCACTATCAGTATTGAAACATGAATTACCTTCCATAAAAAGTTGCGCCATTTTAGGTAAATGATCATTAAACGCTTGTAAGATGCCAGAAACACTCCAAGCAAAAATTCCTGCATTCCATAAAAAATTACCAGCTGCTATAAAAGCCTTTGCTGTTTCATAGTCCGGTTTTTCTCTAAACTGGGTCACTTGACACAAGCCCGTTTCCGAAGTAATGGCATTACCTACTTCAATATACCCAAATCCTGTATTTGGAAATGTAGGTGTGATTCCTAGCGTTACTAGCCTGTCTGTTGTGTCAATTGCCTTAAAGCCAGTGATTACATCTTTTGCAAAAGCCGCTTCATCTTCAATCCAGTGGTCACTGGGTGCTACTAACATTTTAGCCTCAGGATTCCATTTTGCAATTTTTAATGCTGCTAATAGAATACATGGCGCCGTGTTTCTCATAGCTGGCTCAAGAACCAATTGGCGCTCTGAAATCAAAGGAAGTTGCTTTAGCACTAGTTCCTTATACCTTTCATTAGTAAGTATTAGTATGTTCGCTTCCGGAATAAACGTAGCAATTCTTGAAAACGTTTGTTGCAACAACGATTTTCCTGTTCCGAGCATATCAATAAACTGCTTAGGAAATTCTGTGGTGCTCATAGGCCAAAATCTAGAACCGATTCCGCCCGCCATTATTACTGCATAATTAGTATTATCCATTCTCTAGTTTTAAAAATTCTACTTCAGCATTTGGGTTAAACAAGTACACTCTTCCTGTGGCAACTTCCACACACTCGTAACGCTTTACTCTTTTATTTCCGCGTTTAAATATTTTCCCGTTGTACAATCTAAAAGATCCACCTACAGGTATCTCAAAGATAAAGTTTTTATCATTGGGTGGGTCATATTGCTTAAGCGCCAGTGATAATCTAGCATCTGTGTCGCTTGAAGCTTTGGGGTTTTTAAAATGTAAAGCGATTAAAGGTAATAATTGCTGCGGAAATATCTGAGGCCTAATGTAAGGCAACATTAATTGTTGAAAGGTAAATTTCCACTCTTTGCCATGTGGTTTAATGGCACGTCCATATTTCTGAAAAGCCACAAGATGCGCAATCTCATGAATAAGTGTGATAAAAAAACGATAAGTATTTAGGGTAGTGTTTACGGTAATCTGGTGGGTGCCATCACTGTTCTTTCTATAATCACCATGTCTTGTAACACGTTCATTAACAATTTTAAGATGTACATTATACTCCTGTATTAACTGCATAACAGTTGTAACAGCCGCCTCAGGTATATATTTCTGAAGTACTTCTTTCATAAAAGTTAGGAGCTTGAATTTAGTTTAGCCCGCAACTCCGAAATAATTAAATCTTTTTCGCTAATTCTAGCTTCTAATTGTAAAATAAGTTTTTCTGAAAGTTGATTAATAACATATGCGTTATTAGAATTACCCCCTTGTTGATTTTGATTAATAATTACAGAATCTAGCTCTAAAAGTTTATCTGGCTCAATTTCAAAAAAATCGCAAAGTTCTTTAATATGTATAGCCCAAGAATTACCATCTCCATTTTCTATTCTAGCATAGGTTGATTGTGATATATGCAGATAATCTGCTACTTGCTCTTGAGATAACATTTTTAGCTTGCGCATTGACTTAATTTTATTTCCTATTTTAGTATTCATATTAAATCTCTTTTGATGTAAATTTATAACTTTAATTACAAATAGGGTAAGATTATTCATATCTTGAATAACAATAAAATGTATTCGTAACTAGATTTACAGTATTACTAATCATAAAACCATTTAATTATGAAACAATTATTTTTATTACTCGTCCTTTTTGTTGGGCTTACAGCTTTCGCAACAAATGATGTAAACAAAATTTCAAACGAAACTGAAGTTTCACAAACAGAGTTTAATACTGGCTGGGATATCCTAATCAACTCAAGTGACAACGTTATCCCACCAACCCCTGATTGCACAGCAACTGTAACTTATAATGGTGAGGTTGTCGCAACATTTCATGGCTGGGGCGCTAGTGCCTGTCAGGATGCCGGAAACTTGGCTTGTAACTACATTGAAAGTCAAGGCGGACAATGTCCTGAAGTAATAGCTGGGGATTAAAACAGAATATTTCAATTAACACGGGGTAGAATAGCAACCTACCCCTTTTATTATTCACTAAATGTCGAAGCTATTATTTATTATTGCACTATTATCTTTGTCATTGACAAAGGCTCAAAATAGACACTTAGTCGTAGAAATTTTTTACGACTATACTTTAAACAATTCATCCAGTCCTTATTCAGTAAACTCCTTACTGACCTTTAACAATGATGAATCTATTTATGAAATTGACCACACCAAAAGCTTTATAGATTCAATTTCTCAAGAAAATAAAACAGAAGAAATTGTTTTTGGCCTAACTTCTAATAATAACACCTTTGTTTATAAAGATTTTTTAAAAAACAAAATGACCTATACGAATTCTTTGCAATTTAAAGATTTTCATATAGGCGATAGTTTAAACATAATGAACTGGGAGCTTCATGATAAAAAGAAAGAAATACTAGGTTACACATGCACTGAAGCGACTACGCTATATGGGGGTAGATTATATATTGCATATTTTACTGATGAAATCCCTATTTCTAATGGACCTTGGCGCTTTAATGGTTTACCAGGAGTTATACTTGATGTCAAATCTATAGATAATTATTTTAACATAACTGCCACATCAATATCTATCAAAAAGGAAAAAAGAGAATTTACTAATCCTTACGAAAATGAAAAGTTAATGACTTGGGATGAATTCTTACAATTATATAGAAAAAAGTACGATGAAGTATTAAGAAATGGTATGACACCTATGGGACCTTCTCATACAATTCCTAAGAAGGGAATTGTTGAGTATATAAAAGACTAGACTTGAAAAACATTATTGTTTCACTATTACTATTTATCTGCCAAATATCCTATTCTCAAACAATAAATGGAAAAATAGAGAATACTAAGGGAAAAGGTATTTCTAATGTAAATGTGCTTTTAAAAAAAGATTCGTTAAATACTTCCATATTAAAATATACACTATCCAAAGAAGATGGCACCTACTCCATAAACATTGACAATGCGTCTATCGACGCAGTTTTGTTATTCAAGAGTTACTCCTATCAAGAAATTTTAATTTCGGTTGAAGAACTTCGTAAAGAGAAAACTTTCTCTTCCCTAGATATCGTTTTAGAAAACTCTACTGAAGGACTTGAAGAAATTTTTATACGTACTAAGCAAAAGCCTATTAGTATTAAAAAAGACACGATAACCTACAACCCAGAAAGTTTTAAAGACAATACAGAAAAAGTCTTAGAAGACCTATTGAAAAAGCTACCCGGAATCGAAGTAAAAGATAATGGGCAAATATTGTTTGAAGGAAAACCTATAGAGAGTATGCTCCTAGATGGTGATGATCTTTTTGAAAAAAACTATACTATCGGCTCAAAAAACATGTCTATAGACCATATTGAAAAGGTTGAAGCAATCAGTAATTATAATAAAAACTCACTTTTAGCCAGTATTAAGAATTCTGATGCTGTCGCATTAAACCTTATATTAAAAAAAGGAAAAACAGATTTCTCTAATAATACTCAAGCTAGTGCTGGATTTGAAAACAAGATTGAAACAAAAACGAATACCCTAGGCATTTCAAAAAAAATAAAATCTTTTGCAACTGGCAGTTATAACAATGTGGGAATAGAAGACACTCCTTACGACTTCTTTTCTTCAAACGTTATACCTTTTGAAGCTGGTGGTGCGAAAAACCCAATAACACCTTTAAGAAGACTCATAAGTAATGGTAATCTCTATAGCGAGTTAGACAGCGAGCGTGCAAGGATTAACAACAACTTATTCGGCAGTGTAAATACCATTTACAAACCTATAGATAAATTAAGTATTACCGCAAATTTCGACTTTAAAAAAGATAGATTAAAACGGAATATCAAAAATAGCACAAACTATAATGATGATTTTGAAGCAAATGACATTTTTCAAAATGAAAATTTATTAGTAAAACCAAGTGTGACAAACCTTAAATTTAGAGGAAAATACAAACTGTCAGATTCAGAAATTATTGAAAGTAAATCTTTGATTAAACTAGAAGATGTAAATAGCAGAAATAATATTAATTTAAATAATGAATTACAGAATACACATACTGAAACAACTGAAAAAAATTATGAACAAAAACTAGGTTTTACAAAAAAATTAAATAGTTCATCCGCTATTGTAACCACTTTTATAGCAAACAAATCTAAGCTATCACAAGATTTATCTTTATCCCCAGATCTAATGTCGGCGAGTAATACTAATCAAATAGTTACCATTAGCAAGACCCAAGCAAATCTTAACAGTTCTTACTTAAAAAGCGGCAAAAACTTCAATTATGTTATGGGGTTGAATTATGATTACAAGAATTCTAGTCTGTTTTCAAATTTTAATGATATTGACACAAACTCAACTATATACTCAAATGATTTTTCATTTAAGCAGCATCTTCCAACAGTATTTACAGACCTATATTTCAAACCGAAAAACTGGAGTTACAAATTAAATTTAAAAGCGGGCTATTTAGAGCAACAAATTATTGACAATCAAACTAATTTAAAAACAGACAGAACTCAATTATTTATTGCTCCAAGGTTAAAAATAATATATTTCTTCAATAAAATTTCTAGCTTAGGAATTACAGCGAGTTATAACCAAAAACCAAATAATGAAAGCAGGTTATTCTCAAATCCTATAGTCATATCTAACAGAAACCTATCTGTATTTGCGCCAAATTTAAAAACATTGAATAGCTATTATTTAATTGCAGATTATTTTTATAGAGACTATTTTAACATCACTTTGTTTAATATTGGTTTAAACTACCAAAACAATCTCAATGGTTTTATCACTAATTATAATTTCAATAATTCGAATATCAATACACTCACAGAGCTACTTGATGTCGATACAGAAAACATATCATCTCATATAAGTTTTGAAAAATATGTTAGTATTATAAAGTCTAATGTTCGTTTGAATTTAAATTACTCCATAGGCAGATATAAAAATTTAATCAATGAATCTGAGCTAAGAAATAACAATTCATATAACGGATTAATTAATCTAACTATAAAAACTGGTTTTCTAGGTAAAATTAATTTTGAGAATAATATGCAATTTTCAAATACAAGGTTTAGTACTCAAGATGCTTCTTCTATTAGCAACAATACCTTAAGAAATTCTTTTAAAACATATTTTAGACCAAAAGATAAAATAATGATTTTTGGAGGAATAGATTATTATAAACCAAATTTTAGTAATGAAAATTCCTTTATGTTTTTTGATACTTCAATTAGAATCACATCTAAAAATGACAAAATTGAATATTCAATTAATTCTAGGAATGCAACATCAAAAAAGAGTGTTTATGAATCAAGAGATCTTTCAGATTTTTACGAAGCTACTAAAAGTTACAATCTTGTTGAGCCATATTTGCTATTTGGGTTGTCTTTTAAGTTATAATTCAGGGCGTTGAGCTAGAAACTTCTAATACTTTTCCGTTATAATATTTAGATCCAGTTAGTGCAAAATCCATAATATATGCTCCCATTTCTTTTGCAGACAATGGGGCCTGATATCCAGGAAATGCTTCTTCAAGCATTTCTGTTTGTACCGCACCTAAAGCTAACACATTAAAAGAAGGACCACTTTCTTTATACTCTTCTGCTAACACCTCTGTTAATGTTATAAGTGCGCCTTTACTACTACTGTATGCGGCAAGTCCAGGAAACTTTGCACTCCCTTGTACCCCGCCCATACTGCTAATATTAACTACGTGGCCATCTTTTTTCATAAATGGCAATACACGCTGTGTAAGTGCCGCTGCTCCAAACACGTTTACTTCATATGAATCCTTAAAATCTTGTATTTTTAATTTCTTAAAAGGTTTATTAACCAAATAACCAGAGTTATTTATCAGCACATCTACATGTGTCCATTTTTCTTTTAAAAATTCACTTACTTTTTTAAGATCTGGCTCATGGGTAATATCACAAGAAAAACAGTGACAGTTATCGTTATCCATACCTGATACGGGAGCAGAATTACGTGATAAAGCAAGTACGTTATGCCCTTTATTTGCAAGTAACGCAACAAGTTCATATCCTATGCCTCGACTTGTACCTGTTATGATGATGTTCTTTTTCATTTGCGCTATTTAATACAAGGCCAATTATATTTTTCTTTTTATTGATTGCCCATTGACAGGCTCAGGGTGACAGTTAGATGTATTAAGCATCAAAGTGTTGTCACGCTGACCTTGTCAAAGCGCATTCCTGTATTTCAAAATAAACTAACCAAACTTCTATTAGCATTAGGTTAATTTTAATTTTTTAGACTGTTCATTAAACAAACATGGTCACTGGGTTCTCAATATAGTTACGTAGTGTTTGTAAAAATTTAGCTCCAGTTGCTCCGTCTACCGTCCTATGATCACAAGCAAGGGTTACCGTCATGGTATTGCCTACTGCAAGCGCCCCATTTTTAACCACTGGTTTTTGCACAATTGCTCCTACAGATAAAATAGCAGAGTTAGGTGCATTTATTATAGAGGTAAACTCTTTAATACCAAACATCCCTAAATTAGAAACAGTAAAAGTACTTCCGTCCATTTCTTGGGGGGTGATTTTCTTATTTCGTGCTTTACCTGCAAGCTCCTTCACGTTTGCTCCTATCTGTGAGAAAGTCATCTGGTCTGCAAACTTTAAAACAGGCACTAATAAACCTTCATCTACAGCTACAGCTACACCTATGTGAATGTGCTTTGCAATACGAGTAGCTTCATTTGTCCATTGACTATTTACTTGAGGATGTTTGCGTAATGCCATAGCACAGGCTTTAACAATCATATCATTATAACTAATCTTAACTTCTGGATCACTATTTATTGCGGTTCTAGAAGCCATGGCATTATCCATATCTAGCTCAACGGTTAAATAATAGTGAGGTGCTGTAAACTTTGATTCTCCAAGACGCTTTGCAATAGTTTTACGCATTTGAGAATTTTTGATCTCTTCAAAGCTTTCAGTACCTACTGGAGTATAAGCGGTTGCCCCTCCAGGTTGATAATTCTCTATATCTGTTTTTACAATTCTTCCATTCTCGCCGCTTCCTTGCACGACACTCAAGCTAATACCTCGATCTTCTGCCATCTTTTTTGCTAAAGGAGACGCGAAGATTCGGGTGGCTGAACTTGAAGACGAGCTTGAACTTGAACTCGCAGATGAAGAAGGTTTTTTTGCTTCTTCTTTTGGCGCTTCTTTTTTAGGCGCTTCTTTTTTAGGAGCAGCCTTAGGCTTTGTATCGGTAACACCAGAAACATCTGTTCCTTTTGGACCTACAATAGCTAATAAAGCATCCACTTTTGCGGTTTCACCTTCTGCAATTCCTATTTTTAAAAGGGTTCCGTTATAGAATGACTCAAACTCCATGGTAGCTTTGTCTGTTTCTATTTCTGCAAGAATATCGCCTTCCTCTATAAGATCACCTTCTTTTTTTAACCAAGAAGCTACAGTACCTTCTTCCATGGTATCACTCAATCGTGGCATGGTAATTACCTGAACTCCTTCTGGCAATTCATTGGCATTTGTGCCAGTTGTATCTTCATCTTCCTGCACCGTTGGCCCACTATCCCCATCCGTACTTGCCTTCACCGCATCTGCTTTATTTGATGCGCTTGAATCTTTAGTATTTCCGTCGCTATTGAGGTGCGAAGTAATGTCTTCTCCTTCATCACCTATGATTGCCAAAAGAGTATCTACGGCTGCGGTTTCTCCTTCTTGAATTCCAATATAAAGTAGGGTCCCGTCATGGAAAGATTCGAACTCCATGGTGGCTTTGTCCGTCTCAATTTCGGCAAGGATATCACCTTCTTCTACTTTATCGCCAACTTTTTTAAGCCATGTAGCAACGGTACCTTCTTCCATAGTGTCGCTCAATCGCGGCATGTTTATTACTGTAGCCATAGTCTATAATTTGTGAGGGATAAAAGGATAATCTTCTTGATCGTAAACAACGTCGTACATCAAGTCTTTTTCTGGATAAGGAGATTCATCTGCAAATTTTTCGCATTCGTTCACTTTATCTTTCACGCGTTTGTCAATTTTTTTGATGGCTGCCTCTGTCGCCCATTTATTTTCATAAATAGTATGAAGTACATGTAAAATAGGATCTTCTTCTTGTTTTTTAGCTACTTCTGCTTTAGTTCGATAATGTTGTGCATCACTCATTGAATGCCCTCTATACCTATAGGTTCTAATCTCTAAAAATGTAGGCCCTTCTCCTCTTCTTGCGCGCTCCATAGCCTCATCCATTTCTTTAGCAACCACTTCTGGTTTCATTCCATCTACTGGCTTACAGGGCATCTCGTACCCTAGCCCTAATTTATAAATATCAGTGTGATTAGAGGCTCTTGCAACAGAAGTTCCCATCGCATACCCATTGTTTTCACAACAGAAAACTACTGGAAGTTTCCAGAGCATCGCCATATTAAATGTTTCGTGCAGAGAACCTTGTCTAACAGCTCCATCACCCATATAACAAAGTGTTACTGCGTTATTACCTTGGTACTTATCACCAAAAGCAAGTCCTGCACCAAGTGGAATCTGACCTCCTACAATACCGTGACCTCCATAAAAACGATGTTCTTTAGAAAAGATGTGCATGGACCCACCAAGTCCTTGAGAAGTACCTGTTGCTTTACCATACAGCTCTGCCATTACTTTTTTAGGATCAACACCCATCCCTATAGGCTGAACGTGATTTCTATAGGCAGTTATCATTTTGTCTTTGGTAAGATCCATCGCGTGGAGCGCACCAGCTAAGACAGCTTCTTGACCATTATATAAATGTAAAAACCCTCTTACTTTTTGGTTGATATATACTTGAGCAAGTTTATCTTCAAACTTACGCCAGAATAGCATGTTCTCATACCAATCTAAATAGGTCTTCTTTGTAATTTTCTTCATCTGATATCCTAATATTAGCGATACCTTTAAGTAAGGCACGAATAACAAAAATAAGATATTAATATTGACTATAAAACTGTGTAGTTAAATTATCACATCTTTTAATCACTATATCGTTTTAGGAAGATAGAAAAATGATTTTCGGGAAACTAATTTGATTATTTTAAGAAGGTATTATCAAATACGAATGGCAATAATTGCTTTATACTTTCTGCTTTTACAACTTTGCCTGTTTCACCCATAAAGTAGATATTGATAGGACTTTTTTGATTGACTTCATACTCTGCAATGGCTTGTCTGCAAGCGCCGCAAGGTGGTGTTGGCGTGTCTACGGTATGTTCTAATGACCTTACCGTCAAAGCAATTGTTTGTATCGCAACCCCGGGATAAGTAGCACCGGCATAAAAGATAGCAACACGTTCTGCACATAAACCAGATGGAAAAGCGGCGTTCTCTTGATTATTACCAAGTACGACTTCGCCATTAGCAAGTTGCAAGGCTGCTCCCACCTTAAAAGACGAATAAGGCGCATAAGCCTTTTCACGTGCTTGCTGCGCCTTATTCATTAATTCTTGAATGTCTTGAGGCAGTTCTGAGACTGTATCAAAGACATCAAAGGTTGTTTCTATTTTTAGTTTTTTCAATCGATATTGATTTAAACTTTTTTTAACCTAGTATTCATCGTACTCATCCCCAAAGTTAAAGGTCAACCCAAAACGAAGTGTTCCTTCTAGTGGGCTTCTTACTTTAGATGTTGAAAACAAGTAAGACACATCAATGTTTATAGAAGTATATTTAAATCCAGCTCCTAATGATAAGAATTTACGAGATCCTTTGTCGTCACTTTCATTAAAGTATCCTGTTCTAAAAGCGAAAGACTCTTGGTACCAGTATTCTGCACCTAATGCCCAAGTAAACTCTTTTAATTCTTCACTAAAACCGTCTGGCGCATCTCCAAAAGATTTAAACATTCCTGAGAAGAAAGATATTTTTTCATACTCATCATCATCTTCTGCATCAATATCACCATCATTATCAAAATCTTGAGGTGTTGGCACTAACAGCTTATTAAACTCTGCTGTTACTCCTACCTTATTATATTCGTCTAAGATAAAGTCAAAACCTCCACCTAAAGCTAAGTTAGTTGGCAAGTTATTTTCTTGTCCCACCTCGTCATATTTTAATTTAGGCCCTATATTAGATACATTAAAGCCTGCTCTCCATCTACCATCAAAATCATCATAGGCAACTTCTTCACTCTGGTAATAACCAGAAACATCAACTGCAAATGTACTCGCTGAAGACGCATCTGCATCTGCTGCTTGTATTTTTAAATCTGAATTGATAAAGCGACCTGTTACACCCATAGAAAAACGCTCACTTAAACGTAAAGAATAAGAAGCATCAAAAGCCAATTCATTTGGCTTTACTATTAATGGTTCTTGATCTGCTGTTTCTCTAAGTTCTATTTCTCCTAAACTGAAATATCTAAAACTAGCTGCAAAGGCACTTTTCTCATCAATACGGTTATAATAAGTGATATTTCCTAAAAATATATCATTAACTAATTGACTAAGGTATGGTGTATAGGTAACTCCTACTCCATTTTTTGAAATTGCAAAAGCGTATTTAGAGGCATTCCATTGTTGCGAAAAAGCATCTGCAGAGGTAGCTACCCCTATATCTGCCATACCAGCAGATCTTGCATCTCCAGATATCAACACAAATGGAACCGCCGTTGTGATTACTCTATTCCCTAATGATGGATCTACTCCACCTTGAGCCGCCGCTTTAAACGCAAATAAACCCAATAAAACTGGGAGGATAAATTTCTTCATATGAGGTAATTTTTTGACAAATATAATTTTAATTTTTAAAGGATAACAAGTTTTTCATATTTTTCAACTTGCTTATTGTTTAACGTGCTTTTAACCGTAATCTTATACACATAGACGCCTTTTCCTATCTTATCTCCAAAATCATCTAGACCATCCCAAACAATATCCCGCGATTGACTTCCATTTGTAATCACTTGTTGATTGATTGTTTTGATTATTTTTCCTGTCACCGTAAAAATCTGTATTTGCGCATCTAATGGCTCACCAGGTCTATTATGTTCAAACCAAAATTCTGTATAACTCACAAAAGGGTTGGGGTAGTTTAACACCCGCTCTAAACGCAGCACGTTATCTCCTGCAACTACAAATTGAATTTCGGCCGATGAAGAGTTATTGTATACATCCCAAGCCTTAAAAGTAAGGGTATGCAGACCATCTTCTAGGTCTCTAAATTTATACAACGTTTCTCCTTTTGTAAAGTCATCTACTGCGGCTTGATAAAACTCATTTAACACAAATGGATTGGCCTCGTCCCCATCAAGAATAGCAATCATATCGTGCCCTATTCCACTGGCAGTGTTAATCCCATTAACATCAGATAGTTTAGCAATGAGGTTAGGAGAGGCGTTTGTGATCCCACCACTAATAAAACTCTCATCATTCATAAAAAGCTGAATCTCCGGTCCTATATTATCTGCCGGGGCATTCTCATTAAGACCTCCTATTCTTAAATCAAGACTATATCCCGTTTGATCTTCTAAGGCATTATTTTTTTGCGCGTAAAAGCTAAGACGGCCATTTCCTACCGGTAGCTGAATATCTCTTGGCACAACAAACTCAAAATCAAATTTCCCATTAGTGACCGTTGCTTGACCGTTAAAAATACCTTCGCCCAATATCTTAAAAGTAAAATCTAGTATGTCACTATTTAAACCGTCACCGTCCAAATCTGATGTAGAAGAGTCTCTCACACCATCATTACCTAGTGTAGTTCGCTGTACATTTTTATCAAATATTTTAGCTTCTAATATTCCATTATAACCCGCAAGCAGTGCGCCATTTTCATCGGTTACTTCTCCTCCTATTTTAACCCTACTCAAAGCTTCTAGCACCACTGTCGAACTAGCTATTGGTTCATCATTTAAAGTAGTCAAGTTTATTCTTTGCTTCGGAAATGCTAAGTGCATTGCAGGATCGCCTATATAAAACACAACCCTTCTTAGTTTCCTACCTATGCCCAGACTATTTTTAGAAATACGTAATGCCTCGGCAGGAGTATTTATTTGATTGGTTCCAAAACCAAAGAGTTCTGATGCCATCACTTGATTAAACTCAACCCCTAAGGTAACGGTAATTGAACGTGTGGTGGTTACTAATGATATCGCTCCTCCATTGGGATTCCAATAGGTAAGTTCGCCAGCAGTAATGCGTTCTGGATTATCAAATTTTGTAAACTCACAAGTTACCGTCACAATACATGGATACTTGTTTTCATTATTTAAATTTTCAGCAGCATCTCTTGTTACTATAAACTCTTTTGCAAGCCCGTCTTCACCACCGTGACCAAAATAGTTTACAATGAGACTCCCTACTTCTATATCTTCAATTATTGCTGCATTAACTTCAGGATATCTATCTCCTCCTGCAGAAGATTGCTGCTCAAAAGCATCACTATGTATTTTTTTTACATTAATAAATGGTTTTTGATTTTCTATTTCATCTCCAAGCGCATCAAGATTCACTTGCAAGGCATTAAACTCCCAATCTTTATCTACATCATCAGATATTAAAGTGAAATTATTACGCCAATTTCCGTAAGAAGCTTTAGATTGATATGCGATTACTTTATCAACCAGCCCATTTGCTAATAGCACGTTATCAGCTAACATTCTTCCCACCGCAATATCCAAAAGATCTACATCACCCCTAGTTTCACCAGACTCATCAATAGTTTCTCCTCCAATGGTCCCTTCATTAAGATCCATATTCCCAAAAAAGTCATCACTCATAAAAGAAGAAATCGTACTAGTACTGCTTAACGTCTGAAAAATAGGCACAGGATTAATATTACCTGTTATCCTATTTTTATTATCTACAGAGTTATCTCCAAATAAGCATAGATATTTTACCCGCTCTTCGTCTGAAGAGGCATTCTCATAAACATAGCGCACCATATTTCTAATCGCGCTAATATCCTGTTTTCCACTGCTAAACTCTTCATATATTTTATCTGTACTTACAACTTTTACACGCAAGCCATTCACATTTTGATGATGTGTAGCAAGCCTTAATGCCGGTTGTAATAAAAACGGAGGGCTTATAATAAGATAATCTACATCACTAAAATTACCATCCGCACCTTTTAGCAAAGTTCCTTTTAGATTTTGATTAGACACCGTTTTATTTGTAATCATCACTGGTGCAAGAAAGTCATTGGCATCCACAGCTACATATTCTCTTTTTTCTCCTAAGAATGATTTAAATGAAAAAACACTTGCAGCATCCACATTCAACTTATTCTTAATCGCTCCTCTTTCTGTAACATCCCATATCTCACTAACTTGTGACGCATTAGTAATGGTATACTCTGCAATACCAGACAATAATTCAAGTCCGGCTTTTCTAAAACCAAATTGTCCTTCTCCTCCTTGTAATAATCTAGTTGCAATTATTCTAATGTAATCCAGATAAGCCTTGCTGGAAGGATTACCAGCATTATTATATATTAGATTGACACCTACCTCTCCAGATGACGGTATGGAGATCGACGGAATTCCAAGCACTCCGGTTTTTTTAACCGACATTAAAAATGAATCTGAAGTTTTACTAAAAACAAAAGGATCTGCACTCGTTCCGTTAACAGAAATTGCCATAGAGGTAATGGACTCAGAAATAGCTCCAGCTCTAATAATTACATCAATGTTTTCACCAGGCGCAGGATTTGGTATACTAAAGGCATAGGTTTGATCGCTTTCTATTTGAAAATTATTTCCAAACCACCTTCTACCCACAAAGGTTGGTGTATCTTCATCTTCTTCATGAAATTGCTCATCCGTAAAAGTAGTTACTTGCTCATTTGCAGCACCCTCAGGTTCTTGCATAGTCGCTACTCTAAGGCCGGGGCCACCAGAGACTGTGATATAATAAAACGACTCATCGGCATAAGGATTAATATGGCTGTCATTCTCAACACTATACCCTATGGTACTAGTTCCATAAAATAGGATCGCATCATTTGCATCAAAACTTCCATCTTCACCACCTATCACTTTAATGGAAGTTTCTGGCAAATCAAATAACGTGTTTTGATTATTCAATAATGAAAGTGTTTCACCTCCATGACCATACACCTTAATATTTGTAGGATTAATAGCAGAAACATTCATGCCAAGGTCTTCTAAAAAACTTCGCGAAATTCTATGAATACCTGTTTCTTCTACCTTAAACTTATACCAATCTCCTGAAGCTAATACAGAATTACTTATCGGCATCATATTAGACTGAGTTCTATTTGCACGGTAAGAATAAGTGACTGTAAAAGAGATCACTTTTTTTAATTGACCATTTTGTTTTACAACAGGGTTTAATTTTAATGCAGCAATTGATTTTTCTCTGGCCTTTGCTGAGACTATAGTAGCACTTACCTTTTCTGCAACATTAAGTGCTTTTACTTTTTGCTTTTCAATAGTAGATAATGAGCCATATCTAATATTTGATACTTTTACAGAGGCGGGATCCACTTCTCTATTCTCATCCCATTGTATCGCGTAATAAATTTCGTTGTTAAATATGGAGATACTTAAGTTCTCCTTGGAAACCTCAGCGACAGATTTAGTCTTCTGTTTTAACTGGCTTTGTTTATTTGATATTTCAGCAAAATAATCCCAATTAATGGTCAAATTCTTCTGCTGTGCTATTAAGCTCAGTGGCAAAAATAAAAGGAAGCAAATGATATATTTTTTCATCTTAGATAGTAACGTAGCAAATATACACTTAGTATGACTTTTAAATAAAGTTTTTAATTGTGTTAACTTGCATATAATAAAATCCAAACTCTATCGTTTGTGTAAGGTATTAGTAGAAAAAACCAATTTAACCTAACATGATATAATTTTAAAATATTATTGGTTTTAAAACGTTAATTACTATATTGCAAACCCAAATTTTTCATAAACAAACTATGAACTTAACGAAAACACTAGCGTTGCGACTGCTTTTAGTAGTAGCTGTAGCCGCATTTTTTACCAGTTGTAATAAATCTCGAGATTATAAAGATAGCTCGAGAGCTACAGGCTGGAAAATGAACTCTAAAGAAGGAGGGTTCCAGTACAACCCAGATGCAAAGGAACAAGAAACCGGCCCCGGACTTGTATTTGTAGAGGGAGGTACATTTACTATGGGTAGGGTACAGGATGACCCAATGCATGACTGGAACAACTCCCCAAATCAACAACACGTACAATCGTTCTATATGGATGAGACGGAGGTAACAAACCTTATGTATCTTCAATACTTAGATTGGTTGAAGCAGGTTTTCCCACCAGAAAATGACGATTATAGAAGTATCTATAATGGCGCATTACCAGACACCTTGGTATGGCGAAACCGCTTAGGATATAACGAGGTAATGACAAACAACTACCTACGTCACCCTGCATACGCTCAATATCCTGTAGTAGGCGTGAGTTGGATTCAGGCGGTTGAATTTTCAAAATGGAGAACAGACCGTGTTAATGAGCTTATTCTTGAAGAAGAAGGAATCACAGCAAGAGGATCCCGCTTTGAAGCTAAGGCTGGGCAAACATTTAGCACAGACACATACTTAAACGCTCCAACGATGGCGTACGGTGGAAACGATTCTATTACAAGAGGTGGTAAAGCCTCTGAAAGTAGATTAAAAAGAAGCAAGGATAGTACTAATTTGTACGTTCAAGGTAAAGATGGTCTTTTATTACCATCATACCGTCTACCTACTGAGGCAGAATGGGAATATGCTGCACTTGGTCTAGGAGAATTAAGAAACTATAATGTATACAGAGGAAGAAAAAAATATCCTTGGGATGGTCAATACACGCGTTCTGGAAAAAGAAGAAGCCGTGGAGATCAACTAGCAAACTTTAAGCAGGGTGATGGTGATTATGGAGGTATAGCTGGATGGAGTGATGATGGAGCAGATATTACTGCAGAGATTAAAAGTTATGAGCCTAATGATTTTGGGCTTTATGATATGGCCGGTAACGTAGCAGAATGGGTAGCCGATGTTTATAGACCTATTGTAGATGATGAGTTTAACGACTTTAACTATTATCGTGGTAACGTTTATTCTAAAAATGCAATTGATGAAAATGGCAAAGTAAAGATTGTAACTTCAGATTCTATTGTATTTGATACACTCGCAAATGGAAAAATAGTTGCTCGTAATTTACCAGGAGAAATTTTACAAGTTCCTGTTGACGAAAATGAAACATACCTAAGAACGCAATTCTCAGAAAGTGACAACCGTGACTTTAGAGATGGAGATAGAAGCTCTTCTCGTTATTACCAATCATTTGGTGAAGACAATGAAGAATTGGATGAAAGCCAGCGTATGTATAATTCACCAAAACATAAAGTAGAGGCTGATAGTTCTGGAACAATAGATAGACAATACGACAAATCTAACAAACGTACATCACTCTTAAATAATGAGGTAAGAGTTTATAAAGGGGGTTCTTGGAGAGATAGAGATTATTGGTTAGACCCAGCACAACGTAGATATTTCCCACAAGATATGGCTACAGACTTTATTGGTTTTAGATGTGCAATGTCACGTGTAGGATCTAAGAGTAAACAGAACAAGACTCCTAGAAACTAATTTTTAGGACCGTATATTTTTAAAAAACCCTTCATTAATAATGAAGGGTTTTTTAGTACTTTTAGTATATGAAAATAGAACAACTACACAAGGTCTTTTTAGCCAGTACTGGTATCTGTACCGACACTAGAAAAATTACAAAGGGGTGTTTGTTTTTTTCGCTCAGCGGCGAAAATTTTAATGGAAACACATTTGCCCAACAGGCAATAAAACTTGGCGCATATAAAGTAGTGATCGACCAGATAGGATATCATGAAAACACTGGTAAAACCATCCTCACGGGCAATAGTTTACAATTATTACAAAAGCTAGCTCGTTTTCATAGAACGTATTTAAATATTCCAATCCTAGCACTAACAGGCAGTAATGGAAAAACAACAACAAAAGAATTAATACATGCAGTTCTATTAAAAAAACACAAAACAACCGCAACCTTAGGAAACCTAAATAATCATATAGGTGTTCCTCTCACGCTGCTCTCTATGACTACTGAAACAGCAATAGGCGTTGTAGAAATGGGGGCCAACCACCTTAAAGAAATTGAAGCGCTATGCACAATAGCAAAACCTAATTTTGGCTATATCACTAATTTTGGAAAAGCGCATTTAGAAGGTTTTGGGGGCATACAGGGTGTGATTCGTGGAAAATCAGAATTATACAAATATGTAGTGGACACAAAAGGGTTACTTTTTGTAAATGGCAATGACCAGAAACAAATAGAGCTTACTAAAAAAGAGAACCGCTACACTTTTGGTAGTGAAGGTCATGATTGTGATGTAAAGCTATTAGACGCCTCAGCAGCGCTTAAAATTTCTTTTAGTGGGCAAACTATAAATAGTAATCTAATCGGGCTCTATAACTTTCACAATATTGCAGCAGCAATTGCCATTGGACACTACTTTAAAGTTTCAGCAACAAAAATAAAAGAGGCCATTGAAGAATACGTGCCTACTAATAATAGATCTCAAATTATAAAACAGAATAGTCACACGATTATTCTTGACGCCTATAATGCAAACCCATCAAGTATGACGGCTGCTTTAGAGAATTTTAAGCAGACCGCAGGAGCTCATAAAATAATGATACTAGGAGACATGTTTGAGCTAGGAGCAACGGCAAAAGAAGAACATCAAGCTATTGTAGATATGATTACTTCGCAAAACATTGGAAATCTAACCTACTTGGTTGGAGAAAATTTCAGCAATGTAAAAACTGAAGATGCTCGAGTTATTATTTGCCCTGCGTACTCAGATTTAGCGTTGGAATTAAAAGCAAAAAAGCCACAAAACGCCACCTTTCTTGTAAAAGGTTCACGCGGTATGGCTCTTGAGAGAGTTTTAAAATTGTTGTAAGCCTATTCTACCAGCACCTTTTTTGTTAAAATCTGATTGTTAATTTTAAGTTGCAATAAATACATACCAGAACTTAATCCAGTATTACTTAACAAAAATTCAACTTGACCACTACTATCGTTTGCGCTATATAATTCTTGTATTTTTTTACCATCAAGTGAGAACAAAGACGCAATAACCTTAGCTTGATTTTCTAGCATAAACTGAACCATTGTTTGACTTTTTATAGGATTTTCAGTCATAGAGAATTGAAGTGTTTCAAGACTGTGCTCATTCACTCCAGCGGTTTGATTATAGCTACTAAAAACCACATTATTTCCTACTGGAATCCCAATAATTTTACTCATCACATTAATACCAATATCAGCAGGAGCGCTTATGGACGTAGTATTTACTATTTCAGAAGAACTAAAATCACCCGAATATCTAGTAATGCGAGCTGGCGACCACGAACTTATAAAATATGCATCTTCAATCTCATCATATACAATGCCATCTATATTGCCAACACCTGTATTACTTACTGCGTCTGAAACTGAAAAATCTGTAAGGTCTACACTTTTAATTTTTGCACTTCCACCCCAAGTAACAAAATAAAGTGCATTATCCATTTCGCTAAAAATAACACCATTAGGAGTTCCACCGGTACTGCTTACAATTTCTACAAAAGTAGGATTATTTAGGTCTGACACGTCCACACTAAAAATTTTGTTATTTCCAAAATCGCTGATATACAACATCTCATTTGTGGCATCACTTCCCATACCATTTAAAAAAGCTACTCCAGGAATAGACAAACTCATCACTTCACTGGCATCGTCTAACATATATCCTTTTACTACATTACTATCTATCGCAAAAAGGATATCACCCACTACCTCCATCCCATGGGACGCAGATGCATTACCAAAGAAACTTAAATTACCCGCTCCATCATCAATAATAATATTTGATCCGTTTGCCACTAGCCAGCGGTTATTTGCTCCATCCCACTCAACGCTCTCAGCATTTGAATACGATTGAGAGATAGCGGTTGCTCCTATTATAAGGGCAAAAAGAAGTACAATATTTTTCATAAATTTTGTTTTTGTGAAGATACTATGCAAAACTTAAAAACAGAAAGCAAATGAGAATTTGATTAGAATGCTAAGCGGGTTAAATCCAAATTTTACCTTCAAAAATGCGCTCGCAATAAAAACCGAGCACAAAAAAACCCATCGTCAAGATGGGTTTTTAAATTACTTATACTACTAAGCTGTCAATGAACGGCCTTTAAGACGTTTTTCTATCTTCTGCTTTACCACAGTAAGTCGTTTCATTAAATCCATTAATTCTGGATCTTGATTCTCTTTATAAACTTCGTTGACCCCAAGGATCATTTCTTTTGCTTTTCTCGATGCGTGTATACGCTCACTAGTCGTTTTAAAACTTGTTTTCTGTTTTTCAAAAACTAATGCTTGTTCAATTATATCCATTATTCTTTTGTTACTCGTTTAAAGGAAATTAGCACATTGCCAATTTGTCCAAATATATACCGCATAAAACAAAAAAATATCCATTTAAACAAAAATTTAACATATTATTTTCATCTATTTTGGTATTGCTATTTTTTATAATTTTGATATTAAGACCAAATAGCACATTATGAGACGATTACTAACCATGTCACTAATTATTACTTCTGCCCTATGGTGGTGCACAAATGCACAAATACTCAATGCAGAATCACTTAGAAAAGTAACCGATACCTCTGGTTTTTCTGGCAATACTGCTCTAAATTTTGCCCTTAAAAGAAATACCCGGGATTTTTTAACATTTTCAAGTGATATTCATGTACAATACAAAATGAACAATCATCTAGTATTAGTAAAAAACGATTTAGCATTTCAGCAAATAGAAGGAGCTGATCTAGAAAACAGTGCTATTTTACACATACGTTACAATTATAAAATTTCAAATAGATTTACTTGGGAAGCTTTTAGTCAATTTTAGAAAAACAAAATTAATCTGATCGCGCATCGTACACTAGCTGGAACAGGGATTAGATATAAAGTAACAAATTCTGAAAAGTATAAGTTTTACGCAGGTACTTTGGCTATGTATGAACACGAAAAATTGAGTGACGGTATTACGCCTGTACAAAAAAACCTACGAAGCAGCAGCTACCTCTCGTTTAGCCTCTATCCAGGCGAGAACATTTCGGTAATTAGCACCACTTATTACCAACCTATATTAAAAAATTTAGGTGATTATAGAATTTCTAATCAAAGTTCTCTGCGTGTTGGCATGTTCAATAATATCTCCTTAAAACTTTCATACACATTTACTTATGATACATTTCCTGCCGTTGGAATACCAAGTTCTCAATATGATTTTTCTACTGGTATAGCGTATAGCTTTGATTAATTCTGGTTAGGGTGTAAGTTATCTTAAATTTACTTGTCTAATTTGTATATTTACGAACCTTAAATCAAACCAAAATTGACATTAACTCGTATATAAAATACTATGGCATCAAACAATTATTACGACCCAGCAGATTTACGCAAATTTGGTAAAATCACCGAATGGAGTGAGGATCTCGGCAATAAATTTTTTGATTACTACGGAAAAGTCTTTGAAGAAGGAGCTTTAACGGCGCGTGAGAAAGCCCTCATAGCACTTGCTGTATCGCATACAGAACAATGCCCCTACTGTATTGACGCATACACAAAAGATACATTACAACGTGGAGTAACAAAAGAACAAATGATGGAGGCTATTCATGTTGGTGCTGCTATTAAAAGTGGAGCCACGCTAGTGCACGGTACTATGATGATGAATAAAGTAAATAAATTAGAGATGTGAGAAGACTTTAGGTTTTTATAAAACTTAGAATTCGCATCTCACGAACTAATTTTTGGACCTCAAAGTTTAGTGGCACTTAGTATCACGATAAAACAGAAAACTTAAATTTCTTCGGAAATAGCTACGATTAAGAATACTCCAACAAGAAAAGGGACTATGCTAAAAGAAAAAAAGAAGAAACAACAATCATTGCAAAAACGAGATGCAGAACTTGCAAATGCAAAGCGTCAAGTTGAAATTTTAAGCAACGGTATTTTTAAAAACGGAGAATTACCAACATTTGCCAATAAAGTAAAGGAAACCACTTCTCATTTTCCCCTACGACCTAAAAAACTAGAAATTCTACAAATTAATGTAGGGTATATGTGCAATCAAGTATGCGAACATTGCCACGTAGATGCTGGGCCAGACAGAAAAGAAATTATGACCTGGGAGACCATGGAGCAATGTCTTGAGGTGATACGCAATACAGAAGCCCATACGCTAGACCTTACAGGTGGAGCACCAGAAATGAACCCGCACTTTAGACGTTTTGTAGAAGAAGCGAGTAAAGCGGGTATTAAAGATTTTATTGTTAGGAGTAATCTTACCATTATTAGAGCAAATAAAAAATATTACGATCTGCCAGATTTCTTTAAAAAACATAATGTACACGTGGTGAGTTCTATGCCTCATTGGACCCGTGGCAAAACAGATAAGCAGCGTGGCGAAGGTGTTTTTGACCTAAGTATAACGGCCCTGCAAGAGTTAAATGCCAGAGGTTATGGTTTACCAGGTAGTGACTTGCGGTTAGATTTGGTCTATAACCCTAACGGAGCCTACCTTCCAGGAGATCAAGCAAGTATGGAAAAAGAAATGAAAGCCGCCTTGTTAGAAGATTTTAATATCCAGTTTCATAGTCTATTTGCAATTACAAATCTTCCAATAGCGCGTTTTCTGGACTACCTTATTGCTAGCGAAAACTACGAGGACTACATGTATCAGTTAGTAGAGGCTTATAATCCCGCTGCAGTAGAAAATGTGATGTGTACTAACACCGTCTCCATTTCTTGGGATGGTTATTTATATGACTGCGATTTTAACCAAATGCTTAAATTGCCAGTAGCAAGTAAAGTAAAGCACATAAAAGAATACAACGAAGACCTTTTAAACGATAGAAACATTGTCATCTCGCAACATTGCTATGGCTGCACTGCAGGTGCAGGAAGCAGCTGTCAAGGGGCAGTAACAGACTAGTTACATGAAATTTTATAGCCTTATTATTTTCTTTTTTATGGTTCATTCCGTTTTTGCCCAAAAAACGATAGATGAATTACTAAACCAATACAACACACGAAGCATACCCTATATTTCTGCAGAAGAATTAAGAATGCACCAATTAAATGACAAGGTTGTTATTCTTGATACACGAGAACCTGCTGAGTTTAAAATAAGCCATTTAGCAGGCGCCAAGCTTATTGGTTTTAATTATTTTTCAATGGATAAAATTTCCGAAGAAATCACAAATAAAGAAACCCCAATTGTGGTGTATTGCTCTCTAGGCATAAGAAGTGAAGAAATAGGCGAAAAACTAAAACAAGCTGGATTTACAAATATTAAGAATCTATATGGAGGGATTTTTGAATGGAAAAATAAAGAATTTCCCATCGTGAATAATACCGAAACTAAAACAGATAGTCTTCATACGTTTTCTAAAGCATGGAGCAAATGGCTTTACAAAGGAATAAAAGTCTATAATACAGAAGAAAAACAATAGTAAATGGCAATTTTAGGATTGAAAACGAACGCCGAAAAAAGCAAAAAGGAAGAAACCTTTCAGCTCCCTGCTTCCAAAAATGCCCTCATTATTTTTACCCGAAATCCAGAATTAGGCAAGTGCAAGACTCGTCTTGCGGCTACTGTTGGTGATGTCGCTGCTTTAAATATTTATACATTTTTGCTCCAACACACCGTAAAAATAACGGCACCTTTGATCTTGGATAAATTTGTATATTATTCAGTGAAATTAAGAGAAGGAGACCTTTGGGACCCAGCAATATTTAAAAAAAAACTACAACATGGTGATGATCTAGGAATAAGAATGGAACGAGCTTTTAACGAAGTTTTTAACCTTGGCTATGAGCGAGCAATTATCATAGGTAGTGATATGTATGATATGACTACGGCAGACCTAGATAAGGCATTTGAGCAATTAAGTACACATGATTTTGTGCTAGGCCCTGCAGAAGATGGTGGCTATTATTTGTTAGGAATGACAAAAATGGAGGCCAAAATATTCTACAACAAAAATTGGGGAACAGATACCGTTTTAAGGGACACCCTTGCAAATTTAAAAGAAAAAAAGGTAGCACTATTAGAAGAAAAGAACGACGTTGATTATTACGAAGACATTATTAACATAGATGCATTTCAGGAGTTTTTTCCTTCGGAGTTGAGAAAATAAAAAATTATTAAACATTAAGATTCCCGTCTTCACGGGAATGAAAAATCATCACTAAAGTGGTTATATTTTATGATAAAACAAATTACAGAAGCAGTAGAATTTTTACAAAGTAGAGGCTTTGGAAAACCTGAGGTAGGTATTATTTTAGGCACTGGATTAGGCAAAATAATAGACCGTGTAACTGTTGAGGCAGAGATGAGCTATAATCACATCCCTAATTTTCCCACAGCTACCGTAGAATTTCATAAAGGAAAACTTGTTTATGGAGAACTGGCGGGTAAAAAAGTAATCTTAATGCAAGGTCGTTTTCACGTATATGAAGGGTACTCTCTTGAAGATGTAACTTTTCCTGTGCGAGTAATGAGAGCATTAGGCATCCAAAATCTACTAGTAAGTAATGCTTCTGGAGCAATAAACACCTCATTTAAAAAAGGTGAGATTATGCTTATAGATGATCACATTAACTTACAAGGCGGTTCTCCCCTAGCTTTCAAAGGTGTTGATAAACTAGGCGAACGTTTTGTAGATATGAGCGCTCCATATGATGTTAAAATGAACGCAAAAATTGAAGAAATAGCAGCAACACAAGAGATTGTTTTAAGAAAAGGGGTTTATGCAAGTGTAGTAGGCCCGCAACTTGAAACCAGAGCAGAGTATCGTTACTTAAAAATAATAGGTGCAGATGCCGTAGGAATGAGCACGGTGCCAGAAATTATAGTTGCGAATCATTTAGGATTACCGGTTGCTGCAGTTTCTGTGTTAACAGATGAATGCGACCCAGACAATCTAAAACCCGTGGATATTCCAGATATCATTGCTCAGGCGGGTAAGGCAGAACCACAGATGATTACTATCTTTACAGCGCTTATTAAACAACTATAATTATGAAACAAGTTTTTTCCCTCTTAATCATTGGAATCGCTGGATTTAAATTAGCGCAATCTTTTGTAAATCCTGAAAACGCCACCACATTTTTAGGGATGGAAGTGAATATTTGGCTATACAGACTCATTTGGTTGTCTGCGGCCCTCTTTTCAGGTTTTGCCATTATGAAGGCGCGAAAAGAACAAGGAAAATAAAATCGCTTTTTAACAAAAAAACAAATCATCAGGGTTTGTTAAGTTTGATTTATATTTCCGACGAAAGTCACACAAAAAATACATTAATGAATAGTACGCAAATGCGGTATTTAACGCCACAACGTACCCAAACAAATTAAAAGACCTATGAGTTACCTAGATGCTACTAACGATCTTTATAAAGAGGCAGCCTTAACTCCAGATGTTGGATTATGCTGTACAACAAATCCTATCTGGGAATTACCGGGGCTTAAAATTCCTAAAATTATGCAAGAGATGAATTACGGTTGCGGCAGTACGGTGCACGCTCGTGATTTATCTAACAATCCAAAAATGCTCTATGTAGGAGTAGGTGGTGGTATGGAGTTATTACAATTTGCCTACTTTAATCGAGAAAATGGAGGTGTTGTAGGTGTTGATGTTGTGGATGAAATGTTAGAGGCTTCAAGAAAAAACTTTAAAATTGCCGAAGAACAAAACGACTGGTTTAAAAGTGAATTTGTAGACCTTAAAAAAGGAGATGCACTTAATCTGCCTGTGGAAGACAACTCTATAGATGTAGCAGCACAAAATTGTTTATTCAATATATTTAAGGCAGAAGATCTTAAAAAAGCAATTGAAGAAATGTATCGTGTTTTAAAACCAAACGGCAAACTTGTAATGAGCGACCCTACCTGTGAGCAAGAAATGAACCAAACTTTACGTAATGATGATCGTCTAAGAGCGCTTTGTTTAAGCGGCAGTTTACCGATTGCAGAATATGTAAAAGCATTGACAGATGTAGGCTTTGGCACCATAGAGATAAGAGCCAGAAAGCCGTACAGGATTCTTGACCCAAAAAATTACCCAACAGATGAGCTCATCTATATTGAGTCTATAGAAGTAGCAGCAATAAAAGACCCAATGCCAGAAGATGGACCTTGTATTTTTACAGGGAAAGCCGCCATATATTATGGAGATCAAGATTTCTTTGATGATAATTTAGGACATATTTTATTAAAAAATCAGCCATTAGCTATTTGCGATAAAACGGCAGGAGCATTAAAAGCATTAGGGAGAGACGACATTTATTTTAGCGAGTCTACATTCCATTATGACGGTGGTGGATGTTGCTAATGTAAGACCAAAAGTGAGATTAATAGTGTATTTTTATAGTCTGTTGTTGACTGTAGTAACAGACTTTCTATGGACAAATACTTAGACATATTTAAAGATTCCTATCAAGGATATTTTAATTATCTCATAAGCGAAATCACATCGTTTCATTGGGATAATTATTTCTACGGATTAATTATTGTCTCCCTTGTGGTTTGGGGCCTAGAAATTGCTTTCCCTTGGCGAAAAAATCAAAAGATTTTCAGAAAAGATTTTTGGCTCGACGTATTCTATATGTTCTTCAATTTCTTTTTACTCAACTTAATCGTGCTCATTTTCCTTTCTAATACTGCGGAAATGGTATTCAATGATGTCTTAGAACTCATAGGTTTACACCTAAGTGATTTTACACTATTAGATTTAAATGCATTGCCATTTGGTATTGGTTTATTGATCTTCTTTTTCGTTTCAGATTTTGTGCAATGGAACACACACCGTTTACTGCACAGAGTACCTTTTTTATGGAATTTTCATAAACTCCATCACTCAGTAAAAGAAATGGGTTTTGCAGCGCACCTACGCTATCACTGGATGGAGCCTATAGTTTATAAATCAATTTTGTACATTCCGCTTGCCATCATTGGTGGTTTTCAAGTAGAACAAGTAGCTATAGTTCACTTTTTTGCACTCACTGTAGGTCATTTAAATCACGCTAACTTAGGCTGGGACTATGGTGTTTTAAAGTACCTATTTAATAACCCAAAAATGCACATTTGGCATCACGCAAAAGAGCTGCCTGCAAAAAGTAAATATGGAGCAAATTATGGCTTAACCTTAAGCTGTTGGGACTATCTATTTAATACCGACCACGTACCTCATAATGGGCGTGATATAGAATTAGGTTTTGAAGAAGACGAAAAATATCCAAAGGATTTTTTAAGACAAGAAGGATACCCTTTAACTAAAGAATAGGGAAATTTCTATGATCTATTAATCTGCAACTTGAAATGTAGCACTAAAATTTTCGACTATTATGAAACAAACAAATCATATTATGAAATGTAGCGTTTTACTATTCACATTTGCTCTTATTGCCACATCTTGTTGCAGTGCAAAGCAAACTCAAACGAGCACAGCCCAAACCCCTTTTGACAAAACGCTTGTGATTGAAGATACAGTTGCAGTACCAGAAACTGTAACAGAAAATAACACCCCTATTATTCAAGAAATTCCTGAAAAACCAGAAACACCAGAGGTTCCCGCTACACTAGAAGTAGAAGTACCAATTTTAGAGCCTGTGATTGAACCAGACACTGCAACCCCAGAGCCAACCATAGTCGAAATAATTGATCACGAAACAATTTTAGAAGAATCTTCATTGACTATTCCGGAAATGCACGCACCCTTTGACATCTTACTCAAAAACAATGTGTCCAGTGCGGGCAATGTCAACTATACAGGTTTTAAAAACAATCGTAAAGCGCTACTTACTTACATTAAAGCATTAGGAGAAAATGTGCCAAATGACAACTGGACAAAAAACGAAAAACTGGCCTATTGGATGAATGCTTATAATGCGATGACCATTGATTTAATTTTGCGTAACCAGCCACTAGAAAGCATAAAAGACATCAAAAACCCTTGGGACCAGCGACTCTGGAAACTAGGTGGTAAATGGTATAACCTTGATGAGATAGAACACCAGATTCTTCGCAAAATGGATGATGCTCGTATTCACTTTGGTATTAACTGCGCTTCGTTTTCTTGCCCTCCGCTATTAAATGCCGCTTTTATGCCATCAAAAGTAAATGCACAACTAGACCTTGTTGCAAAGAAATTTATCAATGATAAAAGCCGAAATATGATTTCGGAAAACAGTATAGAGATTTCAAATATCTTTAAATGGTTCTCAAAAGATTTTAAGCAAGATGGTAGTGTTATTGATTATCTAAATCAATACTCCAACGTTCAAATTTCAGAAAATGCTAAAGTGCGTTATATGGATTATAACTGGTCGCTAAATAAATAAGCGTTTCATTAAGCCGACAATAGCGGTCACAATTATTAATTTAACAAACCTATCGAAGTCAATTTTTGCAAGTTTACCACGTATGCTAAGTGTTATCATCCCTGTTCTTAATGAAGGCGAAATTATTGTTTCGGTGCTTGATCATTTGACTCATCACGCCACCTTAACTAATATCACTGAAATCATTCTTGTAGATGGTGGAAGTATTGATGACAGTGTTTCTCTTATTCAAGAATTCGCAAAAACATCAAACTTTGATATTATTCTAATTTCTTCAGAAAAAGGCCGAGCGAGACAAATGAATGCGGGCACTAGAAAAGCTGCCGGAAGTATCTTATATTTTCTTCATGCAGACTCTTATCCGCCTAAAAATTTTGACGCACTTATCCTTTCCGAAGTGAAGCAAGGAAACCCCGCAGGATGCTTTAAAATGAAATTTGACAGCAACCACTGGTGGCTGAGATTAGCTAGCTGGTTCACTAAATTTTCTTGGCGTGCTAGTCGCGGAGGTGACCAAAGTCAGTTCATTACTCGCGCTCTATTTGATGAGATAGGCGGCTTTGACGAAACCTATGTTATCTATGAAGACAACGTATTAATAAACGAATTATACAGGCGAAAAAAGTTTGTTGTAATTCAAGAATGGATAGAATCTTCTGCCAGAATGTATCGCGACAAAGGAGTCTGGTATGTGCAATATCACTTTTGGGCTATCTATGTAAAAAAATGGTTTGGTGCAGATGCAGATGCACTTCTTGCGTATTATACAAAGCATATAAAAACCCGATCGTTATAGAAAACTGAACAAATTTTATTAGCTATTTTTTCATTAAAGCGCTTAGGACTTTTGTGATAGTCTCTTCTTATCTATCTTTAGCCTTGTGGAATTAAGTACAGTTATTTTTGTGATTTTATTGTCTCTTGGGGCGATACAAGGAATTATTTATGGTAGCATATTGTTACAAACAAAATCGATTCATAAGCTTGCGTACTTCTTTTTAGCGTGTATCCTTTTCTTTTTTTCTTATCGCCTTATTACAGAAATATTGCATTTTTTCGGTATTGGCCGCTACGATACCTGGTACTATATCTTATTAGAAATGAACTGGATTTATGGCGCCCTGCTTTATTTTTTTGTGAAAAGTTATGTAAACCCACTATTTAAAATTTCAAAAAGAGAACTTATCCATTTCATACCGGTTGGTATTGAAATAGTTTGGAGTTTCTTTATCAAATCGCAAAATTTTTATTGGGATGGATCGAGGGAGAGTCTTTCCTGGTTGGGTTATTGGGGTTATATTGTTTGGATGCATTATCCTACAATCTATGTTGTTGGTGGTTTATTATTAATTTATTACAGTTTTAAATCGTTGGAAATACTTAAAAGTCCTCCTGCAATACCCAACTATAAAATTCAATTAGAAAAATTACATTGGATTAAAAGAGTAGTTATTGCACTCGGGATGTTTTCGGTAATATTTACTTTAATTACATTAATAGACTTTTTCTTTTTTGATTATGCATTTAATTTCTTTGGCTACCCTATATTTATTATAATGGCCATAATTACCTATTGGCTGGGTATTGAAGGGTTCTCAAGAAGAAAGGCAGTTGCATTTAAAAAAGTAGAAACTCTTACAGAAAAAGAAACCTTACAGCTTCAAAAAATTGGGGACAGTATTTTGCAAAAAATGGAGGTAGAGCAATTATACAAGAACCCTAAATTAACAATTGCTCTACTCGCAGAATCAATAAACGAAAAGCCGTATTTAGTATCTAAAACATTTACGAATGTATTTGACAAAAAATTTAACGATTACATCAATGAATTAAGATTTGAAGCGCTCAAAAAACTGATTTCAAATACTAAGAATGATAAATTTACATTGTTGAGCTTAGCATTTGAAGCCGGTTTTAATTCAAAAGCATCTTTTAATCGCACAGTGACAAAGTTTACTGGAAAATCTCCAAAACACTTAAAAACAAATAAGTAAAAGATTCATATTCTAAATTGAATCTTTAATTATCTAACAACAATGTCTCATTTTTAAAATTGAGACGACTGGTCTTACACTATTACGCACTTTTGTTTCAGTAATCAATAAAACGGAACAAAATGAAAGCAATCACACTTCTTCTTTTTTTAATACTATGCACTTTTAGTGCGAAGGCACAGGTTGAATATGGAACACCCGAGGAAAATCAAATTCCAACGAGACTTAAAAATTTACCGCGTACAATTATGGTAAATCATTTTCCTCAAGAAGTTGACCCTATAAAAATTGAAAACACGTATTACTGGAAGCACACTACCTCCATATTATGCAAGAAAAGTGATGTCACCATCGTTGAATATGGCGCCTATTTGTTTTATAACAACACGTGGAATTTAAGAAAATCCTATCCTCTTAAAGAATTGGATAAAACGTTTGGTACAGAACAAGAGTTCCTGGCACAATCTGAACCTTACACTTGGGCAAAAAATTATAGAACAGATGAACGATTTTTTGGAGGCTGGGCACTATGGTATTTTATAGGTAAGACAGCCACAGGCGAATTAATTTGCGGGTATAAAACAATTAACACAACAACAAATCTTTTAAACTAACACTATGAAATTTATCTATATTACTTTACTATCACTATTCAGTTTAAGCGTCTTTTCTCAGGATACGGCAATCATTACAAAGGAAACACAGACCATAAACTGGAAAGGCAAAGCAGCAACTGGCGGATACGAACCTGAAGGAACAATTAACATCATTGGAGGAGAAATAACGTATTCGAACACAGAGATCACAGCACTATATGTAACTATTGATATGCGCTCTTTATATCATGAAAACAAACAGCTAAAAACTCATCTAAAAGAAGAAGATTTTTTTGATGTTAAAAAATTTCCCGTTGCAACATTTACGCTAAAAGAAAAAGCAATAATCGAAAATAACAGCCTATCTCTGCACGGAGAAATGACAATTAAAGGAACTTCGAATACAGAAGTTATTACTGCTATTCTTTCTTTCAACAAAAACGAAATAAGTCTCACTATAAATCATGAAATGGATAGAACACGCTACGGAGTTAATTTTAACTCTCCTTCTATTTTTACTTCAATGAAAGAAAATTTAATCGCCGATGAATTTTCATTAAAAGGCAGTGTATCGTTCAAAAACGAATAGTCGTGTTGCCTAGTAATTATTCTTGGTATTTTAAAAAATACTCTTGAATCACTTGCTCAACCGGCTTATTTTGAGGTGTAAATCTATTATTCTCTAGTCCTCCCACAGAAGCATCATCAATAAACCATTTCCAGATAAATCCCCCTTTAAACCATGGTTCTGGGTACAACTCCTCATAGAGTGCCGTCATTAAATTTGTTTGCGCTTCTAGGTTTACTCCCGGCAAACGATGATCACTTACCCAAGGTTCTTTGCCTGCAAAGTCAATACTTCGGTAGCCATATTCAGTGAATAGTATGGGTTTATTATTTGCTTCGGAAACCTGCTTCATTTCAAGTTTCCACGCTTGCCATCCTTCTCTGGCTTGCGCAACAGTGGGTGTTTTTTCTTCCGAAACGGGAAAATACCCATCTATCCCAATGTAATCAAGCTCTTTCCAGAAAGGGACTCTTTTATATTCATCCCAGTTTGCAGCATAGGTTAACTTTCCTGAATAGACTTTTTTTACTTCTGAAATAAGCTGTGTCCAATAGGCTGGTCTAACGACAATAAATTGTTCTAGCTCGGTGCCTATACAGAAAATATCGGCGTTTATTTCTTGTGCAGCCTCTGCGTAGGTTAAGATAAAAGAAGTGTACGAATCTTCAAGCTCCTTCCATTCTTCTTCCGTATTCATTTTAAGATACCCCGTAAACTCTCCCCTCCAAATCCAAATTTGTGGTTTAACCATCACTCTAATATCCTGCTCACGCAAAAGGCCTGCATATTGTATAATTCCTGCTTTAGTCTCCCCAAACCATTGTTTATCTGTATTATGCTTAATAGTTGGCGATTGTAAATCTCTAATAAAACCAAAAGGCATTACCGTTGCGTAATTGGCGTGAATACTTACTACGGCATCCACATTTTCCTTTACAGCCTTATCTCCAGAAGCAACAAAACTCACTGCGTTTATTTTTGAAGGTTGTGCGTCACAGCTTGCCAATATTATGGTCACAAAGAAGCTGAATATTATTTTTTTCATAAAACAGATTATGGTTTAAAGATAAGAAGTTAAAGGAATTTTTTGCATTATTTAGCTTAGGTATCACCTAAATTAAAAATACATCATGTTTTTACAATTTGGCATATTTCCGAAGAAAATAGAATGTTTAAAATATTATCCACTTATTTCTGTAAAGTTTGTACCTTGAAATGCGACCTAATACCCAACCCACCAAAATAGTGCCCCGCTTATCGGGAAAAACGTATGAAACACATTGTTATAATTGGTAACGGAATCTCTGGAGTAACTGTAGCCCGTCACATTCGTAAATTAAGTGATCATAAAATCACGATCATCTCTGCAGAAACAGATCATTTTTTCTCACGAACCGCGCTAATGTATGTGTATATGGGACATATGAAATTTGAACATACAAAACCATATGAGAACTATTTCTGGAAGAAAAATCGCATAGAGTTAAAACGTGCTTTTGTAGAAACCGTAGATCACGAGAATAAGCAATTATTGCTCTCCGGCGGTGAGAAATTTGCCTATGACAAACTTGTACTTGCGGTAGGATCTACTCCTAATAAATTTGGTTGGCCTGGTCAAGACCTCGACGGTGTTCAAGGGCTTTATTCTAAGCAAGATCTTGATAAACTAGAAGCAAATGCTCCTAACAATAAAGCATGTAATCGCGCTGTAATTGTAGGTGGAGGATTAATAGGAATAGAGATGGTAGAGATGTTGCTATCGCGTAAAATTCCAGTGACATTTCTTGTAAGAGAAAATAATTTCTGGAATGGAGTCCTACCCATAAGTGAAAGCCAAATGTTAAACCGTCATATTAAAAGCCATCATGTAGATTTACGATTAGGCTTTAATTTAGATTCAATTTTAGCTGACAAAAACGGACGAGCAAGAGCAGTTACAATTAAAGAAACAGGCGAAGAAATACCTTGCAATGTCGTTGGACTAACTGCCGGAGTATCACCTAATGTAGCTTTCTTAAAGGATAGCGGTATTGAGCTAGGCCGCGGTATTAAAGTAAACCCAATGCTAGAGACCAACATAAAAGATGTGTATGCAATTGGTGATTGTGCTGAACAACACGAGGGTATTAATGGTCGTCGTCCTATCGAAGCAGTTTGGTATACAGGTAGAATGATGGGCGAAGCACTAGCACAAACACTTTGTGACAATCCTACACCGTATAATCCTGGCCACTGGTTTAATAGCGCCAAGTTTATGGATATTGAATACCAGACATACGGTTGGGTATTTTCAAACCCGAAGGAAGGAAACACTCATTTTCACTGGATACACAAAGATGACGATAAGTGTATTACGATTGAAATGGAAGAAAGTACACGTAAGTTTATTGGGATTAATAATTTTGGAATTCGGTTACGCCATGAGCTTTTTGATCGCTGGCTCACCGAAGGTCAAAGTACAGATTACGTTTTAGAACATCTCAAAGACGCAAATTTTGATCCTGAATTTTATAGTCACTACGAAAAAGATATTCTTAGTGCCTATAATAACAAATATGGAACAGCTATCCAACCTAAAAAGAAAAGCTGGAAACGCATATTTAGTAAAGCGTAGTCTTAAAATCAATCACACATTATAAAGAACTTTTTCTTTTTCTCTAAAGTTTAGGTATTTAAAATACAACTATGAAAGCATTAACATATTTAGGTTTAGCTATATTCCTTACTGGGCTAACCATATTTACGGGGTCTATATTTTTAGGAGGATTTAACCTTCAAGAAGCAGATTTAACTACTTTTTTAAACGATAAAGGAATAGAAAATGAATTACTGCAAACAGAACTGAAAAGCGCTCTTATTGATAAAGAGCCAATGGGGATATTTGATTTTTCAAGCAGCGTTAGAGGCGCATTGCAAAAAAACAACGACCACTTTGATAGCTTGATTGCCGAGTATGATGCTGCAAAAGAATGGGACAAGAAAGGCGCACAATATCAATATAGAATTAACGAAAAAGATTTTCGTGCTATGAGTTTTTCTCTTGCTAAAAAAGCTGGAGTAGGCTTTATTGTAGAAAATAGAGGGTTAATGTGGCTTCTCACATTTGGTTTAGGTATTCTGGGTGCACTTTTGTTTATTATCCCGCAGTTAAAGTTATTAGGACCTAAGGGCATAAAAAATGATGGTGTTTATCATAGTGCTGCGACTAATCGCGGTTGGATTGCTTGGTTGGTACTTATCTATCTAGTTGCTTTTTATATCGTGCTTTATTTTATGGCAGATTACGTGGTCAACTGGACGTTTATTTTAGACCCAATAAGTAATGCGTTAAGCGGCAATGATGCAAGCCAGTGGTTTGTATACGGATTTCTGTATTGTGTTATTATGACCGTGATGGCTGTGCGCATGTACATTAAATACCGTCACAATAAATATCAAATTGTTAGAACGACATCCGTACTTTTCTTTCAAATTGTAATTGCATTCTTGATTCCAGAAATTATGACCAGTCTTAATATGCCTGCTTATGATTTTAAAAATGCATTCCCGCTAGATTATGATTTCTTTTTTGACTGGAATCTTGAGTCGTTAATAAATAGTGGCGGGATAGGGTTATTTATTCTTGTTTGGGGAATAGTGCTCACATTAGTGATTGTGCCTGTTATGGTGTATTTTTTTGGAAAAAGATGGTATTGTAGCTGGGTGTGTGGTTGCGGTGGTCTTGCAGAAACACTAGGCGATGGATTTAGACAACACTCTAGTAAAAAAATGATTTCTTGGAAGCTTGAACGCTGGCTTATACACTCTGTATTGGTCTTTTCACTTGTTATGACACTCGTTACGCTTTATTGTTATTTTACAGGAGAGTCCTCTTTTATTGGCATCCCAGCAGACTGGATTAAAAACACGTACAGTGTATTAATTGGTGCTTGGTTTGCAGGTGTGATTGGAACCGGCTTCTACCCTATTTTCGGAAACAGAGTTTGGTGTCGTTTTGGATGCCCTCTAGCAGCTTATTTAGGATTTGTACAACGCTTTAAATCTCGATTTAGAATTACAACAAACGGAGGTCAATGCATTTCTTGTGGAAACTGCTCTACGTATTGCGAACAAGGAATAGACGTAAGAGCCTATGCACAAAAAGGAGAAAACATTGTGCGAAGTTCTTGTGTAGGTTGCGGTATTTGTTCTGCTGTTTGCCCACGTGGCGTTCTTAAATTAGAGAATGGTCCACTAGATGGCCGCATTAATCCTACAGATGTTTTATTAGGAAATGATGTCGACTTAATGACTTTGGTAAATAAGAAATAATTTTATCCTAATTCTTTAAATTTGCGGCTTTATACCCTCTATGAATAACTGTATTAAAGTAATCATCCCTGCCTATAATGAACAGGATTCTATAGGTCACGTACTTAACGATATCCCATCTATTGTAGACGAGGTTATTGTAATAAGCAACAACTCTACAGATAATACTGAAAAAGTTGCAAAGGCCGCTGGCGCAACAGTCTTAAAAGAACCAAATAAAGGATATGGCTATGCGTGTTTAAAAGGAATGGAATATATTGCTTCTCTAGATACAAAACCAGACATCGTTGTTTTTCTTGATGGCGACTATAGTGATTACCCCGAACAACTTTTAGACTTAGTAGCTCCTATTATTGAGCATGATTTAGACTTTGTAGTTGGTGCTCGTGTCAAAAAATTAAGAGAAGATGGGTCCATGACATTTCCGCAGCAATTCGGAAACTGGTTAGCTACTTCTCTAATGTCTTTATTTTTTAAATCTAAATTTACAGACTTAGGTCCTTTTAGAGCTATCAAGTACAATAAACTTCTTGCCTTACAAATGGAAGACAAGACCTACGGATGGACTGTAGAGATGCAACTAAAAGCACTTAAACGAAAATACAGCTATGTCGAAATCCCTATGAAGTATCGCAATAGAATTGGGGTTTCTAAGGTTTCAGGTACGGTAAAAGGTGCTATCTTTGCAGGCGTTAAAATTCTAGGTTGGATTTTTAAATACTCTTTCAAAAAATGATTTGGCAAACCATCATCATGGTCATTTACTCTATTGCACTATTGCTCATATTTATGTACGCATTAGCGCAATTGAACCTGCTATTTAACTACTTAGGGTCTAAGAAAAAAGAAGGCAACTGTGAGCAATTTAATTTTTCAAACCCTGACGAAATTCCTGTTGTCACCATTCAACTTCCTGTATATAATGAACTTTATGTAATGGACAGGTTGTTGGAGAATATTGCACTACTTGATTATCCCCCAGATAAATTAGAAATACAAGTGCTTGATGATTCTACGGATGAATCATTTGAGAGTACTGCTATCCACATAAAAAAATTACAAGCCACTGGTATTGATATTAAACATGTCACAAGATCTGACAGATCCGGTTTTAAAGCTGGTGCGCTAAAAGAAGGGCTGAAAATTGCCAAGGGTGAATTTATCGCAATTTTTGACGCGGATTTCCTACCGCAGAAAAACTGGCTACACCGCACCATCCCGTACTTTAAAGACGAAAACATAGGAGTGGTACAAACGCGATGGGGCCATATTAATAAGGACTATTCTTTGTTAACAAAGGTGCAGGCATTTGCATTAGATGCTCATTTTACGCTAGAACAAGTAGGTCGTAACAGTAAAGGACATTTCATTAATTTTAATGGAACAGCCGGTGTATGGCGCAAAGAATGTATTATTGATGCTGGTAACTGGGAGGGTGATACCCTTACAGAAGATCTTGATTTAAGCTATCGCGCTCAATTAAAAGAATGGAAGTTTAAATATCTTGAAGATGTCGCAACTCCGGCAGAATTACCTGTGGTAATAAGTGCTGCGCGTTCTCAGCAATTTAGATGGAATAAAGGTGGTGCCGAAAACTTTCAAAAAATGGCAAAGCGCGTACTAAAGAGTACTACTGTTTCTAATAAAACAAAGATTCATAGTCTACTCCATTTGCTGAATAGCACCATGTTTTTAAACATTTTTCTAGTGGCTATATTGAGTATCCCAATGCTCTATATTAAAAATGAGTATGATCACTTAAAAGTATACTTCTTAGTAATGAGCTTTTTTGTAATTAGCACAGTGATTTTCTTTATCTGTTACTGGTACACCTATAAAAGTATTTATGGTGGCGGTTTTAAACAATTTATACGCTACATAGGAATGTTCTTCACCTTCTTCTCTGTAGCCATGGGCTTTTCACTGCATAACACGATTGCAGTGATTGAAGGCCATATTGGTAAGAAAAGTGAGTTTGTACGTACCCCAAAATTTAATATCAATAGTATTAAAGACAAATGGCAAGGCAATAAGTACTTGAAGAAAAAAGTCTCGGTAAACGTAATTTTTGAAGGGATACTTATGGTTTATTTCGCTTTTGGAATGTACTCTGCATTTATTGTAGGCGACCAAGGAGGAGATTTTGGGCTCTTTCCTTTTCACTTAATGCTCTTTATTGGGTTTGGTTTTGTATTCTTTAAGAGTTTGACTAGTAAAGCCTGAAAAGGATCTTGATTGTGAGTTGTGATTATTGAAATTTAAAAAACTTATACCTTTGCACCAATAGCATCTGCCAATTCAACAAACTCCTTTTCATTCAAGCTTACTTTATGCTGAAAAGTCATGTCTCTCATATCATTTAATGGTATTAAATGAACGTGAACGTGGGGTACCTCTAATCCAATTACCGACATTCCTACCCGTTTACAAGGCACTGTTTGCTCAAGTGCAATAGCCACTTTTCTAGAGAAATCCATTAAATCTGAGTATGCCTCTTTGTTTAGATCAAAGACTTTATTCTCTTCTTCTTTAGGCACACAGAGGGTGTGTCCTTTTGCATTTGGATTAATATCAAGAAAAGCAATGTGCTTGTCGTCTTCTGCTACTTTGTAACAAGGAATCTCACCATTAATTATTTTTGTAAAAATAGATGCCATCTAGTCGCGAGAAATTTCTATGATGGTAAACTTCACAGTACCATTAGGAACTTGAATTTCGGCGTGTTCACCTACTTCTTTACCTAACAAGCCCTTGCCTATAGGAGAGTCTACAGATATCTTACCTGATTTAAGATCAGACTCACTATTTGCAACTAACTTATAAGTCATTGTAGCACCATTTGTTTCATTCTTTATCTTAACGGTAGAGTGAATGAGTACTTTAGAGTTATCTAATTGTGACTCATCTATTACTCGCGCTGTTGCAACAATTGTTTCTAATTTTGAGATACGCATTTCTAGCATTCCCTGCGCTTCTTTCGCTGCATCATATTCAGCATTTTCACTCAAATCTCCTTTATCACGTGCTTCTGCAATATCATTAGATGCTGCAGGACGTTCTACATCTTTTAAGTGATTTAGTTCTTCCTTTAATTTTTTTAAACCCTCAATGGTATAATAAGATACTTTACTCATAATTTATTCGTTTTCATCAACAGAAGGTATCAAGTCTTCTTCTTTGTTAAAATTAAGATTCCCGCTTGATTGCAGTGAATGGTATCATTGACCTTAACTCACTCACATTCGCAGGAATAAAAAAATCCCATTTACACGGGATTTGCTTAAACAAAGATACAAAAAAATAAATTATTGCATCTTTGCAGTCACTTAAAACGTACTATTACAAAGTGTTATGAAATACCTATTATACCTTTTTACATGCGCCTTAATTTTCACCTCCTGCAAACGCAGTGATGATATGGAAGATGACAATCCAAACCTCATTGATCCTCTTGTAAATATTAATCTCAATCTAGATTTACCAGAATACAATGGACTAAACTTTCCTGGCAACTCTGTTGTATTACAACAATTGGGCGTGCGAGGTGTTGTGGTGTATAATGTAAACAATAGTCTATATACCGCTTATGATTTAGCAGACCCTAATCATCTTCCTAATGGATGCTCTACCATGGAGCTTGAAGGTATTATTGCCACCTGCCCTTGTGATACAGACACAAACTCCTATGATATCGTAACAGGGCAAAATCAATCACAACCAGACTCCTATCCAATGCAAGGATATCGTGCCGTGCGCACTGGTAATTCTATCCGTATTTCTAATTAAAATTTTACCGTTGCACCCAGTAAAAAATTTATGGTCGCCTGCGGAAAGTACCCTGCACCCTCTATAGTTGTAATCGTTCCGGGATTACTAAAATCATCATCAAAGGTGAAAAAATAGCCGTTGTTCACATACTCTGTATTAAAAATATTATTTACTAATCCAGAAAAAACAATCTCCTTTACAACCGGCACATCTGTTAGCGAATACGTTAGATTTATGTCATTCACAAAATAAGCATCAAGCACAGAGCCTTCACTATCAATATTCCCCATATATTGTTTACTTACATACTTAGACAATAGCCCTATCTCAAAATTTTCAATCAGACGATAAATAATCGCATTACCTGCAACAACTGCAGGTGAAAAAGAAAGGTTAGTATTTCCTAAATTTGTCAACACACCATCTCGCTGAAAAAAGAAATCTTTGTTTTTATTAGTACTCAATGCCACATTGGGCTGCACTCTTATTTTTTCTGAAACATCAATTGTCGCATCTATTTCTAACCCTAAACGATAGCTCTTTCCGCTACTCGCTCTTAAGGGCTGACCCACATCATCTAACGCTCCTGTGAGTATTAATTGATCTTTATAATCCATATAAAAAGCATTGGTATTCACCTTGATTTTTTCTGAAGTAAAACGCCAACCTAACTCGATATCATCTAAGCGCTCTGCTACAAAAAGACCATTCTCAAAATCGCTACGACGCGGCTCTCTATTTGCTCTACCGTAATACGCGTACAATTGATTATTGTCATTATAATCATACGATAATCCAGCTTTCGGGTTGAAAAAATTATAATTTACATCCACTTCTAATGCCTCCCGATCTGAGGTCAACCCCGTTGTGGAATGGTTTACAAAACGTCCTTGTAAATCTGCAAATGCAGCCCATTTATCGCTTATTTTATATGTTGCTTTTGAGAAGATGGTGGTTTCTGTTTTTATACCATTCCCTTCATAATAGCGCTCTTTATAATCATACCCTGTAGGAAACTCACTGTATAGGATCTCACCAAAATGATCACCATCATAATAACTATAAAACAATCCACCAGAGATATCCCAATCTTCATCTTTATAATTAACGTTTCCATTGACCGCATAAAAATCATTATCCAACCAACGACGGCGTATATAATCTGTAGAAGAAATAGTCTCTCCATTAATCTCTAAGGGTTCTGCTCCAAGAAAATCAAACTGACTTGCTCCACTAAATAGAATATTTGAGTAATAATAATCATCTACATATTGCTCAAAATACCCACGTCCATAAGTATAATTCACAGAAAGATTTGTGCTCCAGTTGTTGTCGATTTTTTGATTCCAGAGTAGTTGATAATGATCTTGGGCATAATTATCTACTTCGTTGTCATAAAAACCTGTAAAGTTTCCATCTGCGTCAAATTGTTGCCCCACGGTATTAAATGTTCTATCGCTTTTTAAGGTAGCCGCATCAATTCCATAGTAAGCCTGGTAGGTTTCTTCACGTCCACCAAATGTGATCGCTTTAATCAAAGTATTTCTATCCTTATAAGATCCCTGCAAGAAATAAGATTTTAAGTCTGAACTAGCACGATCTATATAGCCATCGCTTGCAATGTTTGATAACCTTCCCGCAATTTCTATGTGTTCATTAAGTAAACCCGTTGTAAACTTCACATTGTGTTTACGTGTATTGAAAGACCCAAATGAATTTGAAATTGACCCACCTGCCTCTTCCTTCACCGCATCTGTCAATAAATTAAGACTGGCCCCAAAAGCGCCGCTACCATTAGTAGATGTACCCACTCCTCGCTGCAATTGCAAGCTCTCCACACTAGATGTAAAATCTGGTAAGTTGACAAAAAATGTTCCCTGACTTTCTGCATCATTAAAAGGGATCCCATTGAGTGTTACATTTGTACGAGAGCCATCACTACCACGTACTCTAAAATAGGTATATCCAACTCCAGCTCCTGCATCACTGGTAGTGACCACAGATGGCATATAACTTAACATATAAGGTATGTCTTGCCCGAGATTTCGCTTTTCGAGCTCCTTTGCGGTAAGGTTTGAGTGCGTGATTGGTGAGTCTGCCTCCACCCTCACAGATTTGACTAAAACTTCGTCCAGCTTTTCTACCTTAGTAGTATCCTGTACTTTGTTTTGTGCAGATAATTGAAAGATACTTAAAATAAGTACTGCAGAAATAGCAACTATTTTCATTCGTTTTAAAAATTAAGACGAATAAAAGGGGCAATTATTCTTGGTGAATTTAATCTTGATGTACCCGTTGAATGATTTGAAAGCCCAAACATTAAATTTTTTAGGCTACATATGCACTTCAACTGCGTTCAGTGTGACATAAGGCTTTATCTAAAGCAATGTCAATCTCTGAAACAAATTTCCTAAACAGCATTACCTGTTCTAGGTTCTATGGGTATAATCTCAGCCAAAAAGATTGTTGATTGGTGATTTTTGATTTTTGATTTTTGAACTATTTCGTTCTCCAATCTGCAATCTGCAATCCACAATCGTCAATCAATCGAGCACCCCTTTGAGATGTGATGCAAAGATAACAATCCTTTTTAATCGGAAATGATATGCGCTTGAAAATTTTAATCTAAAGATGGACGTTTTCTATTTGCTTTCTTGAGCGCGTGATTCTTTTTATTGCGTAATCTTTTTTCAACCTTAGCCTTAGAAGGTTTTGTTTTTCTGCGCTTTTTACGAACCTTTAAACTTTCAGCAATAAGCCGCAGAAGTCTTTCTATTACAATAGCTTTGTTTCTATGTTGGCTGCGAGATTCACTGCAGCTAAGCACAAGCAAGCCTTCACCAGAAATTCTGCTCTTTAGCTTTTCTGCAAGGCGCTCTTTTTCTGAAACCGAAAGCGCGTTAGAATCTATAACATTAAGGTGGGCTTCTACTTTTGATGATGTTTTATTTACATGCTGTCCGCCAGGACCACTACTGCGCACTGCCTTAAAGCTAAGCTCTGTAATAAGTAGATTCTTGTCCATTAGGCTAGAGGTCTATGCGCTCGTTTAAGAAGATCGTTTACCGTTTTTACTGGATTAAAAGTTGTCAATGGCACTTCTACAAAAATGGTATTCCATTGCGCCATAGCCCCGTTCCAGAGACCAGGAAGCTCTAACGCTTTGACAAAAGTTCCATTAAAAGACTTTTCTGTAACAAAACCACCTTCTGTATCCCTAAAGCGCAATAGATCAAATTTATTACCTTGATAGTCCCTCAAACCACAAACCAAATCTACTGGGTTAAAATGTGTTGCATCTTGTAATGATTTTTTTTGTGAGGCATCTTTAACATCTATTTGTGCAGCTTCTACAATTTGAAGGGTGTCTTGATTGTTCTGGCGTATCCAATAAGGCCCTCCTCCAGCTGCTCCTGTATTTTTAACAACACCACAAACACGCAAAGGTCTGTTTAAAATATCAATAAGCGCTGTTGTTGTTTCTGGCCTTGATTTACAATATAAGGTGTTCCAAACAAACGATTTTATTTCGTTCAATGTGTCAGCATCAACACCAGTATCTAGCTGCGTCAAATATTTAAACACTTGTTTCTGAACCAAAACTAGTTTTCCCGCAAGTACTTTTTTATGATGCGCAATTTCCGGGACAAATTTTTCACATACTACATTGTCAATGTTCTTAATAAAAACAATATCAGCATCTATGTCATTTAGATTACTCAATAATGCCCCGTGACCAGAAGGTCTTACGAGCAATGTACCATTTGTTGTTCTAACAAGGTTAAGATCGCTATCAATAGCAATTGTGTCCGTTTGTTGTTTCTGAAATGAATACGAGATCTCAAAGTCCGTTTTGGTTTTTTTAACCACACGCTTTTTTACGCGTGCGTATTCTTCTTTAAATGCATTCACGTGATCCTCTGCAAAAGTAAAATGCACATGTACACCTTCATTTGAGGCAGCGTAGAATGCCGTTTCATACAACTGTTCTTCAAAAGCCGTGGTATTGTATTTAATGTATTTATGAAATGGAATCAACCCTTTAGGCAAGTCACCATAACCTAATCCTCTTTCTTTAAGGAGTAATCCAGCCATGACTTTAAATCGAGGCCCTTTCTTCATTTTTTTATAAAAGGGAAATTGAGCTCGTATCTTTCTTCTGAGTAGATTGATAAATGCAAAATCTTTAAAATTTGCAAAAAACTCTTTTATTAATTTGTTTTCTTCTTGATTTAAATAAGTGTTTATGAGCGCTTCTTCTGGATCATATTCTTCTATAAATCTGTCAAGATGTTTAAACATTCTGGTCGCAGCACCAGAAGCAGGCACAAATTTTACTATATCCGTCTCTTTACGAACCTTTTCATAAATCCCTGCTAATTCTTTTTGCTCGGCTTCTGTGAAGGTTTCAATACCATTACCTAGCGTTGCCGGAGTAACAACATTTGCATAAGGAACACCCTGTATTAGTGCTTTAAGCTGGCTTTTCGCCTCATCTATTGCAATGCCTTTTTTATTTAAAAATACTATATCCTTTTCTGTGAACATTCGTTATTTACATAAGTGATTTACGGCATTTACAGCAATCTGTAGACGCTCTTCTAAGGTTCCTTTTAATATAACGTAGGGGAGTTCATTATCTTTTAAATAGCTTTCAAAAATAGTAAAAAGCAAGTTCCTATCATTAGGTCGATCTCTCAAATCATCCTTTTCCCATGTGGTATCAATATAGGTGAGTAAGAATAAAGGATAGGTGGATAGACTTGCAGCGTCTAGGATAAGTTCCGGACAATAGCCTTCATAATAGTATTTTGAGTATACGGTAAGCTCATCAAGGTTAGTATCACAAAATAAATATTGATTTGCAGTCTCAGCAATTTTATTTTCAAGCGCTATCTGCCCTCTTGCGATTGGTAATAAATCTTCTCTTGTACAGTGCTCTTTTTTGTTATCCCACTTATCTTGTAAATAGCCGCGCATGTATTCTGGCACCCATTTCGTCTTAAAATGTTCCGCTAGTTTTATAGCGAGTGTAGTTTTACCCGTAGATTCTGGCCCAAAAAGAACAATCTTTAGGCAATCACTATCGACTTGTTTAAGTGTTTTTTCCATTCTAAGTAGCCAAAGATAGCTAGAATCGTTAATACAAAATAGAGGATACTACTAAAGGTAAGTCCTTTATAAAAATATAGTGGTACTGTAATGATGTTTCCAATAATCCAGTAGATCCAATTTTCTATCTTTCTTCGGGCCATAAGCCACATACCTACAAAGAAAATTGAAGTTGTTATCGTATCTAGATAAGCTGTCCAGTGATTAAATTTATTGAAATAGGCATACACACAATAGACAAATAAAAAGGTTGCTACAAAAATAATTGCCGAAATTTTATGCTCTTTTCTACTTGTTCTAGCAATTGGAGAAACCACTTTTCCGTCTTCCTTGCGAGTCCATACAAACCAACCATACACACTCATAATAAAGTAATATCCGTTAATCATCATATCTCCCAACAATCCCCATTTATATAGTAAATAAACAAAAATAGCGGTGCAAACCATCCCTGTAGGAAACACTAAAACGTTATTCTTTTTTGAATACCAAACAGAAGCAATAGTAAATACTGCAGCTACTAGTTCTAACCCAATATCTAAGGTATCATACTCCGAATACTGACCAAAAAGAAACTCAAAAATGGGGCTCATAATCGCTTCTATCAGATTTTACAATTTTAAGATACATCAATCCATTATCAAGAGCATCTAATGCTGTTTTCATTTCTATCTGTAAAACGTTCATCACCGTATCATACTCGCCATATACTTGTGTACTTAATGGGTTCTCTAGTACCGTAAGCCCAGAGTCACGAAGTCTCTTAATAAAATTAATGATTGGAGGTTCAAAATCATCTTGAAGAGGAGTAAGTGTTAATGCTACGGAAATATTCATGAGGTGAAATTTTGTACTGTAAAGATACTGATAGTAAAATCACAAAAAAGGAAATCTTAAATGACAATTTCTAAATGCTGGAAGTCCAAACCTGGTAGTATAAATTGTTCTTAGATTTTTTACGTTGATCAATTAAAATAGTGTCTTTTTTAATTTTTTGCACTTGATTATCTTCTTTATCTATCGTTCTATTTATTGGTTTGAACATTTCAATAATAACAAAAAAGGAAACGATACAAAAAAACCAAAACTAGAAATTACAATTTTTAATTTATCTGAAGTTTTCATTTTCTATTAATTATTTCGTTTTGGCACTGTCTATCTATTTTCAAAAACCGTACCCATAACAACTAGATCTGCACCAGCTGCATAGGCTTGTTCTTTTTGTATAGAAGTCCTAATACCTCCACCTACGATTACCGGAATGGAAAGGGTCTCTTTTACTGCGCTAATAATGGCCTGAGAAACTGTTGTTTTTGCACCACTTCCCGCTTCTAGATAGACCAATTGCGCCCCCATTAATTGCCCTGCTAACGCCGTGTTAACTATTTCAGAAACGCGCTCTTGAGCCATAGCAGCTGTACCACTAACGCTAGCAACAGCAGATGTATGACCCCCATCAATTAATAGATAACTAGTTGGGATAATCTCTAAGCTGTTATGTTTTAAAAAAGCTGCGGCTTTCACTTGCTGTCCTATTAAATACTCTGGGTTTCTACCAGAGTGTAATGACAGAAAAAGTAAGACATCTGCTGCTTCTGTAACTTGATGATAACTTCCCGGAAACAAGAAGACAGGCAACCTGCTGTGTTTTTTTAGGATCGTAACAACTTCCGTTATTTGCTCGTGTGCATCAGTGCTACCACCTACAAAAAGATGTGTAGCCTCTGTTGGTATATTGTTCAAAAATTGCGGAGTTGTTTGGGTATTAAATTTTTCTGGATCTATTAAAATAGCCAATAGTTTATCACCGTTCTTCATTGCCGATACTATTTCAGAATAAAATAAACCTACCATATTAATCTTCTATAATAGCATACACTAAAGTGAATTCTTCAAACTCATCAAAGAACACTTGGTATTGCTCTTTTTTACCATAAGCAGATATGGAAGCCTTAGAGCCTGGATCGTCTAATCTAAAATCTTCTACATAGATATGTTCTAAAAACCGAACACCTGGTGTTGAAAAACTTTTATACAATGATTCTTTCGCTCCCCAAACAAAGGTCAGTTTTCTAATAAGTGCATCATCATTAGCCATGGTTCTATACTCCTCGATAGGGGTAAACTTATGGGCAATCTTTAAAATCTTGTCTCTTTGTTTTTCTATATCAATACCCACTTCTATATCACTAATAATAATGGCAGAAAAAATATAACTGTGTGTGATTGATATGTGCTTTCCATCTTTTAAATGAGGTTTTCCATTTTGGTCGTAAGACAAATCAAAATCTGTATACCCTTTTTCTTTTAACAAATGCCGCACACTCATAAAGCCTCGTTTATGCAAATCACTTTTCATACCATCTACACGATTCTGGCAATGCTGTGTTAGGGTAATATCTGCTGCTAAGTAATCAAAAGATTCTGTGATCTTCCAGACGAGAACTTCTGTGGTGGGATTAACTGTTATAGTTTTGTAAAGAGGCATTAATAATTAAGAGATTATGAGTATTTTTGCAGTCTGAAATCTAAAAGATTAAAAATAAGTAATTATACTTTAAAATCTGGACGGATTGAATTAATGATTTAATAATAGGTTCCGAAATACTCGGGATGAAAATTAAAGTTTATGTCTGTAGAAACAAACCCATACGTTGCCCATAAAGTAAAAGATATCTCTCTTGCTGCTTGGGGAAGAAAAGAAATTGAACTTGCCGAAGCAGAAATGCCAGGGCTTATGGCTCTTAGAGAAGAGTACAAAAACGAACAACCGCTTAAAGATGCGCGTATTGCAGGATGTTTGCATATGACCATCCAAACGGCTGTTTTAATTGAAACGTTACAAGCTTTAGGGGCAGAGGTAACTTGGAGTTCTTGTAATATTTTCTCTACTCAAGATCAAGCAGCAGCAGCGATTGCAGCAGCAGGAACACCTGTTTATGCCTGGAAAGGTATGAATGAAGAAGAATTTGACTGGTGTATCGAGCAAACACTTTTCTTTGGAGAAGATCGTAAGCCTTTAAATATGATTCTTGATGACGGTGGTGACCTTACTAATATGGTATTAGATAAGTATCCAGAATTAGCCGCAGGCGTAAGAGGTTTAAGTGAAGAGACTACTACTGGAGTTCATAGATTATATGAACGTGTAAAGAACGGAACATTACCTATGCCAGCTATCAACATTAATGATAGTGTTACAAAATCAAAATTTGATAACAAATACGGATGTCGTGAGAGTGCTGTAGATGCGATACGTCGTGCTACAGATATTATGCTTGCTGGTAAACGTGTAGTTGTTTGTGGGTATGGTGATGTAGGTAAAGGTACAGCAGCATCTTTTAAAGGTGCCGGTTCTATTGTTACCGTAACAGAAATTGACCCTATTTGTGCATTACAAGCAGCAATGGATGGTTTTGAAGTAAAGAAACTTGAGACTATTGTGCCTAATGCAGATATCGTGATTACGACTACGGGTAACAAAGATATTGTACGCCCAGAGCACTTTGAGGCAATGAAAGACAAAACTATTGTTTGTAACATAGGTCACTTTGACAACGAGATTGACGTGCCTTGGTTAAACAAGAAGGCTAAGAAAGATGAGATAAAGCCTCAGGTAGACAAATATACTTTTGACAACGGAAAAGATATCATCCTTCTTGCTGAAGGTCGCCTTGTAAACTTAGGTTGTGCTACAGGACACCCTAGCTTTGTAATGAGTAATTCATTTACAAACCAGACTTTAGCGCAGATAGAGCTTTGGAAAGATAGTGACAAGTATGAGAACAAAGTATATATGCTTCCTAAGCATCTTGATGAGAAAGTTGCAAAACTACACTTAGCAAAAATAGGCGTTGAGCTTACAGAGTTAAAGCAAGATCAAGCAGAATACATTGGAGTAACCGTAGAAGGACCTTATAAGCCAGAATACTACAGATACTAAATGATTGTAGCTATTAGATTGACGATTTTAGATTGTTGATTTAATTTTATCTTCGGAAATTTTAAATATTTGAACCCTTGCGACTTTACCAGTTGCGAGGTTTTTTTTTGATGGAAGATATGGCAGGAGGCAAGAGGAACTAGCGGTGTTTTTATGGCCCAAAAACTATAGCAAAGTTTAATAGAGACCAAACTATCGAAATAATTACTCCTATCCAATACAACAAGACTCTCGTCGAATCTGTAAACCAACAATTTGCACCTACTTTCTTTTTTCTTAAATAGAAACAAAACAACAACTCATACCCCCAACCGGCACAATAACATAAATTGGCGCCAAAAAGCCAAAAGGCTATCCCAACAAACATATCCGTTGTAGCATATGAATTAGGAACATCTGTTCTCACAAATAAAAAGAAAATTAGGAAAACCCCAAGAATTATAGTAAAACGTAAACGCCGTTTTTCCCACCAAGCTATTGGTGTAAATAGCATGTTCTTATTGGAAGGTATCATATGCGGGCAGGCCTTGATTATTCATTAGTTGATAAAAAAAACCTCAATGCTCTAAAAGATCATTGAGGTTTTAAAACAAGCACCGCCGTCAAGCATGCCTATTTATAATATGTTAATTATCAACTTGAAAAAGTATAGGTAGTGAGTATAAAACCCCTACTGCTTTACCACGTTGTTTTCCAGGTGTCATTTTAGGCAATTTACCAATAACTTCTTTCGCTTCTTGCTCTAACCTTGGGTGAGGTGCACGAGCTAGGATATTCACGATATTACCATTCTTATCAATTTTAAACTGCACAGAAATACGTTGACGACCTTCAAGGCCTAATTCTGAAGCTAATTCTGTATCAAATTTTTTCTGTACAAACTTCTGTACTTTTTCGCTCATACAAGCTTTTTTTCCAGCATTCCCCTTAGCAGATTCACATCCTGGATAAATAGGCACATTTTCAATAACCGCAAATGGCACATCTGCAATTTCTTCTTCAACTACCTCTTCAATAATTTCTTCAACCTCTACAATTTCTTCTTCTGCATCTGTTTCTGTAGACTCAATAATAGTCTCTTCCACTTCTTTTTCATCTTCAACTACCTCAATAACTTCTGGCGCCGGTGGCGGCGGCGGCGGCGGTGGTGGCGGTTGTATTGGTTGCGTAATTGGAATATCCTCTAATAATTCATCATCCACGTCTTGACTTGCATCATAAGATGCAGTTTTGTCATATGTTTTCCACTCTATGGCTTGCCAAGAAAGCAATAACATTAACGCTAGACCAGCTAATAAAAATATTGAGCTATTTCTGCTCACATCAGACTTCGGATTTTTCTTCGGTTCCATAATATTGAATTTTACTGTTGCTAAATTATATAAAAAGTAACTAAATTAAAAACAATACATACTTTAACTTGAAAATTTAATTTTCAGAAACTTAAAAACCATCAAGCCAAGCACACAACCTATTATATTAGCCACTACATCCCACACATCTGCCATTCTAGTTGTGGTGAATAGTGCTTGTGATATCTCAATTATTATGCCGTAAAGTACCGCTAAAACAAGTAACGCAGAATGACTTAACAATCGTTGGTGTGTTCCTTTTCTGTAAAAGTAAAATAACCATAAAAAAATTAGTGCACCATTGAGAACAATGTGCACTAACTTGTCTATAGGTAAGTCTGATCCAATTCCAGATGAAAATGGGACCAAAAAGAAAATGGTAATTATCGTTGTATATAAAACACATACAACAATGAGATTTTTAGGCTCCGATAAGTTCTTTATAAGCTGCATCATCGAGAAGACCTTCAACCTCTTCTGGGTTTGTAAATTTAATTTTGATCATCCATCCTTCACCATACGGATCTGAATTTACCTTTTCTGGCTCAGATTCTAAGGAGTCATTGAATTCGATAATCTCTCCAGATAATGGTATAAACAAATCTGAAACTGTTTTAACAGCCTCAACGGTGCCAAAAACTTCTTCAATTTCTAGTGTTTCATCAAGTGTTTCTACCTCTACATACACGATATCACCAAGCTCTCCTTGAGCAAAATCTGTAACGCCAACTGTAGCAATATCACCTTCGATTAAAACCCATTCGTGGTCTTTTGTATATTTTAAATTTGCAGGTACATTCATTATTAAAAAGTATTCTTTATGTGTTGATTAATTTCCGAAATTATAACGTAAGGTAAGTCCACTACGAATAGTAGTCTGCGGGAACGCCGTTGAAATAGCGTACTCAGAGAACGTATGGTCATAATAAAATAATGCGGTTAAGTTTTTACTTAGCGCATAGTCAGCACTAAACTGGAGCCCATAAATGGTTTGCCCAGCCGTTATCTGATTATTATTAAGGTCTAAATACCTGATTATCGTTTTGTTGTTTCTAACAGAGCCATCTAATTTAAAGTTTAAGTCACTTTTTAAGATTTGTTTTTTTCCTCCAAAATTTGTTGGAATACGTAAATCTTTAATTCTATATCCAAGCCCTAGCGTAACTTCGTTTCCTACGATTTCAGTAAGTAAATTATTTGCAAAACTTAAGCCCAGGGCTCTATCTTTTCTTAACTCGGCAAGTATTTTTACAGAGTTTTTCATTTCAAAATCTACCCTAATTAAAGGAGAAAATTGCTCTGTTAAATTTACATTGGTTAAGAACACTTCACTTTTAAAGTTTCCTGCCTGATCTGTTTCCGTTGGATCCGCACGATTATAATCTAAGTTGGTCTGAAATTGATTTACTGTATACCCAGCTTGATATCCATGCTGTAATGAGAAGCGTTTAAAGTTTTTCTTAAACCAATCAATTTTCATTAAACCGGTATACTTTATATCCCAATTAGGTAAAGGTACATTTCTTAAAAAGCCAGTATCTTCACTACTTGCATCACTCCCTTTATAAGCAGCTAAAAATGCCGGTAATAATACATCTTGACTTGTTTTACCAAAACCAACTGGAAAATCATCATCATCTGTCGCAAAATTACCATCACCATAAAACGCTGTTGCCAATCTATTGGCAATAATTTTCCTGTTTGATCTAAATTCATCAAACGGCGCTGAGCCATTCTCATCAGATTTACCAAATGCAGTTTTTAATAAGAATGTCGAAATATTAAAGTTTCCGAAGGTGTTAGGAGTTAAAGAATTATAAAGTCCATCATTAACAATATAGTTCTCACTATAATTTTCTGAGTACGTCCTGTTTGCATTCAAATCAATTTTCAAATCTCTTATGGGCTCTAAATTTGCCTGAACGTCTAATTGACGTGTATCTGTCTCTGTGTACTGCTCATTATATTCTGGATATAATGTTAACCATCCTTTTCTTGCTGCTGCTTCACGCACATCTCGCTGGCTACCTAATGTAAAGCCCGTAGTTGGCTTTAGGGTTCCAGCAAAACCTATTGTAGGTGTATATCCTGGCAAGAATGTACCCTCATTTTGAGTATAGTTTATCTGTACTTTTTTAATCATGGTAGCAAGACCAATTAGTGTGTTTTTCGCCTTGTCACCAGAACTCAATCCTGAATCTCCATTTCTACCACTTGAGGCAGCAGTATTTTTTCCACTAGAAAACGAATCTTTTCCATCTTTTTCTTGTCCGCCTTTTAAACTACCATTTCTACCAGACTTAATGTCACTTGTAGAACGCGCTCTTTTCTTAGTGAGACCAATAGAACGGTACAAACTATTAAAGTCAAGGTTGGAGTTGATTCTATGCGCACTAGAATTTTGTACCGAGTTTCCTAAATTATAATTGTTTGTGGTTCCATCTCTTAAAGTAATATCTATACTATTAAATAAATCACTTCCATCTTGCCACTGAAAATTACCTGTATAACTATATGTAGCACGTATAAATTTTAAGAAAGCAAACTTATCAAATGGTAAATCATAGTTTAATTCTAACTGTTGTTGATGTAAATTAGGATCTCCTATATCAAAGAAGCCGTCCCAAACACCAATACCATTATTTACTGCACCCTCATCATCAATATAATTAGTTACAATACGGTTATTAGCTGCTGTAAAGTTAAAACGTAAAGACTTGGTTAAGTTCCAATTTACACCATAATTCCAATCAAATAAATAATTACGCTGAAAAAGTTTAGGTGCGGGTAAGTTGCCATCCAATAAATTAATTTCTCTAAACTTCTGTTCATTATACTTACGTGTAATATTTGAACCTAAGTTTATATTAGAGGGTAAATAATTAAGGTTAACGTCTTTTAAAAACTGTAAATACTTAGACGTAAACAGTGAATCATTCTTTTTAAATGGTGCTATCTCCTTTGCCGTAAAGTTATAATTATAAGTCGCACCAGCTCGAACCACTTGCTCAAAAGCCTCTTCAACCTCAAAATCATGATGATCTAATTGATTATACGATCCTGAAAAAGTGAAGTTCTCTATATCGTATACATTAGGAGCATCATCACCAGACCGTTCTTTTCTCACCCCTATTAAGTTAACACTCTGTCTTTTTGTGTAGTCAATAGATTGCTGTAAAATTTCGTCACGTCTTTCTGGATCGTCGGTATTGTCTAATCTATTTTGCAATTCTATATCCTGCAATTCTGGATCAAATTGCGGCGTAATGGTCTCTACAGATCTACCATAGTTAAACGGTAATTGAATGCCCCATTTATTCGGTAACATTTGCCCTAAATTAAGGTTGGTTACTAAGTCATACCCTTCTGCATCTTCTCTGCTTCTGGCATTAGGGGATTGATCTACAGACCCAAAACCTATGGTGCTTTTACTTGCTGTTGCTGTAACGTTTGCAAAATCTGCAAGGTTAGCATCTACACTGGCGACAGCTGCCCATCCTCCTTGGTTTTTTAATTCTGAAAGGCGCAATTCATTAAACCATACCTCTCCACATAGATCCATATTTGAGCCAGAACGGTTTCTAACTCCAAGCATAATGATTCTAACATTTCCGAAGCTAGGATTACCTTTTATACCTATACGCAACTCATTCTCGCTGGCAGCACCATTTTCAGTAAGTTCAGATTCGTTATAAAATATGACTCCATCTGCCATATTTGGATCTGTTGGCAATGATGGATTTGCATTTTCCCTACTTTTAATTGCTTGCAGTAAACTTAAAGATAAATTTAATCTATTTGCTGTGGGCCATATTTCTTCATCACTTGTAGCCCCAAACGAAGTTGGATTTAAGGGTATTTGAATTTCATAGAAGTTTTCAGAAAGGTCATTACCCATCCGTATAAAAGCGACCATGTCACCATCTGCCAAAGGCACCTCATCTGTAAGTGATTCTGCGTGAATAAACATCTCCAGATTTTCATACTGACGCATATCTACTTGGAAGTTTTTATACACCGAGCGCCCATCTTCCGGCTCTAAACCACAAACCCTCATGGCAAGTGACTGCTCATTCTGTCTTATAATATTATTGTTGTTGTTTAACTCTTCACGTAATACTCCTGGAGGCAAGCGATAAGGAATAGGCTGTCTGTTTTCGTTCTCTTCTATATTTACTGCTTCTACTTCATACACGGTATCATCAAGATCTGGATCTTCACCCATATCACTATCTAGCGTTTGTGTATATCTTCTATAATCTCCTCTAACAAGCTCCATGGTACCAAAACGTAAGGTCGTTGCTTCTTCAAAACCTGCCATATACATACGCATAAAACGGATAGATCTAAAATCTGTGATTCCGTTTACGGCTCTGTCTGGTTCCCCTATTGGAATTTTAAACTGTACCCATTCTGTCGCTAATGTTTCGCCATTAGGTGTCGTAACATCCACTGATTTAAAATCTGTTACATACTCATTTGCGGCGGCGTTCATTGTGCCGGGCTCAATAGGTATTTCATATTCAAAATAACTATTTACGGTGTTCATCGACTTATCGCGATTCACATCTTCAAGATCTGGGATCGCTGTATTTCCTCTATCTGTATCAGTAACTATCTCTGGCGAATTTCCTTGAGATCCATTAAAAAATTTGTAGCGATCTCTAATCGTACCTTCTGCTTGTAAAAAGTATATGTAATTATCTCGTGCAGGATCTTGGCCAAAGTTCCCAAAATCCGCAATCTCTTCTGCATCATTATACCCATCATACCCAATATCTTGAGCAATACGAGCATCTCCAGTACTATCAAAAGTGTAAATTAATGCCTGATTAGTTGGCACCTTACCATAAACAACTGGCGTTGTACCGCTCGTTTCACCAGCTACTGTTGGTAATCCATTTTCATATTGTTTACGTCCATCTTTTAAGATATCTTCGGAAATGTTCCCTAAATTAAAACGTAATGTTCCACCCGTATTTGTACCATTCTCATCATAGATAAATGGATTCATTACCCAAAATTGTATGTACTCTACATTAGAGCGTTCAAAATCTGTGGTATTTAATTGACGCATTATACCTCCAAAGTTATCTGCAGGATTTGGTAACACATTTAAGTTGCCATTTCCATCTGCAGTTGCCATTGGATTATAATTATACTGCCCTCTTTCTGTAGGGTTGTAATTTAAATCTAAAGTAAATAGCGCCTGTGTCTGTCCTTGTATGATATCTTGATTTGGAAAAATTTCGTCCCTAAAAACTCTACGAGTAAAAGGCGAAGAAAGGTCTGCATCTGTAATTCCTTCTGGTCGTCCAGAACTGTAAAATACAGGGTCAATCGTGTACCAGTTTAACTTTGCTCTTTTAAAACCATAATCTAGCATCCCATTATCAAACTCGCCACCAAAATCTATTGGGGCACTTGATAGTGTCCAAGATAGAGGCGAACTAATATCTAATCCTGTTTGCGAAGCCTCAAAGTCATCTACATAAGCAGTGGCTTTACCTCCAAAATCTGACACCTTAGGCGAACCAGGCATCAAATAAGCAAACTCACCGCGCAAAGACATATTAGACTCTACGTCTGTATCAATATTTGGTAGTTTATTTACAAGTCTTGTTAAAAAAGGAACCTCTGTTGAATAGGCGGTATTAAAGCCAAACACCGTATTATTAATAGGCTCATTATTGTAATTTGATTTTTGAGTAAGTGGTCGTTCGTTAAGATTCAAGTAGGTACCACCAATCAAAAAGTTCTCATTAAACTTGTGTTCTACATTTAAACCTGTAAAACGTTTTGTTTGCTGTCCAAACAAGGTATTATTCTCAACACTAATATTTATAGGGGTATTTGAAGCCTGCAATGCGGGATCAATAATTTGAACTCTACCTAATTGGTAATTCACCGTATAATCTACACCTTCTACAAGCGTACGACCACCCGCCGTTACCGTTACAGAACCCTGTGGGATGTTAAATGCTCCAATTGGAATTCCATCAGATCCAGTAGACTTATACCTACCTTTTATCTGGAATAAATTTTTATCACTATCCTCCTGCTCTGCTTGTGTTTTTGTAGTGCGATAAAGCGATCTATATACGTACTTATTCTGGTTTGCATTATACGATTCTGGAATACTGTATTGAGCAGCAGATGCAGTGCCTTCAAGTTTATTGAATAAATATTCTCCAAAAGGCTCTACACTTGTAAAAATAATACGCCCGTTACGTTGATCAACTGTAATCCCTGGATAAAAATCAAAGAATCCATCACCACCTTGCTGCGGATCATTATTAAAATTCAATCTATCTAAATTAAATACTTTCAGTAAAATGGTATTATCTACATCATCTGGCAAAGATTCTGCTGGAAATTCCATTGATCCTTCCGCTGCAGTAATGTAATTTATCGGAGACGGGTTTGTGTATAAGATGTTTAGTCTAAAATCATCTTTCTCGAGCTGTAGTGCGCCTAAAGAATAAATATTCTTCATCATTAAATCCCAAACAGGCTCATTTACATTAGTAATACTACTTTTAAGCATTTTTACCACAAGATTTTGCTGTATTGCTGCTTCTGGCAATTCATCTGGATCTGTTGGCTCTGTCATTCCTGGCACCTCACCTCCATTTGCATCTACACCGTCTGTACTAAATTCTCCTACCTGAAATACCTTTCCGTTTACCGTATATTGGAAAGCAACCCCTAAAACTTCGTCGTTATTTAAACGCTGATTCAAAGAAATATATCCTAATTGGGTATTTAAATCATACTCGTTAGGCTGTAATCTACGTGCGTTTTCAAGTGTAGCATAATCAGTACCATCATTTACAGAGATACCAAAACCAGTATCTACTGTTGCGATATCTCTAATAGTAGCATTTAAGATTGACATCTCATTTCCTTCTATCCCAAAAGGGTTAAAATCGTTATTCCCGTTATCTGGAAAAGCTGTTCTTGGTTTGTTTAAAAAGCCTCCTGGAGGAAAATCTAATCCAATATTTGAAATATCAGATTCTCCAATATCCTGTATTGCCACAATGTTACGCACATTCTCTGTCCGGTTCGTTCTGTTTGTAATCCATATTTCAGACCTCGTGATCTGTATATTGCTATTGATAAATGGATATTGCTCTAATGTTCTGTTATAGTTATCCCTAAAATAATGCGCTAAGAAAAAGTGACGATTCTCATCATACTCTGATGCAAAAAATTCATAATCTGTAACCGTCGCACCACCTTCTGCCGTAACAGAACGCGTTTCAGATTTTTGCTCTGAAAACACTCCAGTAATAGTAGTCTTACCAAACTGCAATTGTGTCTTTACCCCAAAAAGACTTTGTGCTCCTTGAATTAAAGTACTGTTTAAAGGCATACTCACATTACCAACTTCAATTTTCTGGATGATATCATCCTCTGTAGGAGTAAACTCTAATTTTATCTGGTTCTGAAAATCAAAAGTAGATTGTGTGTCATAATTTGCAAGTACTTGCAAACGCTCCCCTACTTTTCCTAATAAACTTAAACTAATACGTTGACCAAAATCAAAGGATAAATTTCTTCTATTTCTTGGTGAAAAGGCAGGATTATCTTGTTTAGTAAAAAGCAATCCAAGATCCATCTCTACGCTACCTTGAGGGATTACTTCTATCGTATCACCGCCAAAAATTGATTGGAAAAAATCTGATTCGACATAAAAAGAAGGTAATAAATTTTTCTGTAATTCATCTGACCCTTCTTTATTCCCATCTGCAGCACTTATTTTATCTTTAAAATAATTCTTCATTTCCTCCTTCAAAATAAGATCTTGATATTCTTCTGGAGTTAAGATGATTGGATAAGAAATATTAAAATCACCAAGAACTCTATTGTATATATACCGGTCCGTAATTGGATCATAGATATATAAATCTTCAATACTTGGTGGTGAAGGAAGCTCCATACGACCCATAGTAACCGTAGTCACTTCAGATTGAGGGTCTTCTTCTGGGTCTGGGTCCGTTTCTTGCGCGGTTAGGTCACCACTTATGAATATCATCAAAACGAATAACAGCTTAAAGAAGCTGTTTGTGCTTGCGTAATTGTTCTTGTTCAAATTTACAAATTTTTTAAAGCATGTTTTATAATCTCCTCTACGGTAGCTTCTGGGTGAAGCTGGACAATTTTGTCACACACCTTTTCTGCTACTTTCCTAGCAAAACCTAAGGTCTCCAAAGCAGATAACGCTTCATTTTTGTTCGTATTGTTTGAAATAGAAGAAACATCTTCCATCCCAAATACTTTAATTATTTTATCTTTTAAATCTAGAATTACCCTTTGGGCAGTTTTAGCTCCTATTCCTTTAACAGACTGGATGACAGGCACATCTTCAGAAGCAATTGCTTCCATCACTTGTTTAGGATTTAAAGACGATAACATCGTCCTTGCAATACTTGCTCCTACTCCAGAAACAGAAATCAATAATCTAAAAATCTCCCGTTCTGTCTTTGTTGAAAACCCATACAAAGAATGTGCATCTTCTTTCACTTGCAGATGTGTGTATAACAATACGTTTTCTGTGGTGGGGAGCCGCGAAAATGTATGTAATGAGATGTTTACAAAATAGCCCACACCGTTACATTCAATCACAACATCTGTGTGATTTTTCTCAATCATTCTTCCTTGAAGGTGGTGGATCATTGGCCCTGCTGTTAAGGGGTCAAATATAATATATTTAATTGGGCTTTACCACGGCAAAAAAGAAGGAATACAAGAATGGAAAAATAGTAAAACAGATTTATTTTTGCGATTATTTTTTCTTCGAAAATAAAAAACGCTCGAGATTTAGGAAATCTTAAGGAAAAACAGATAATTAATCACAAAAGAGAATGTGAATTATCTTATTCAAAAGGATGAATAATACTGGAAACCTTATTCCTTGATTACTTTCCTTAACAAAGAACCTTCTTTAGCTATTATTTCTACAAAGTAAATGCCTGCTTTTAGGTTAGAAACGTCAATAGAAAGTGATTTTTTATGCGACACAATTATAGCACCCTTCATATCCAGAATATGTACACGTTCAATTAAAGCCCCATTTGCAACAATATGCAATACATCCTCTACTGGATTGGGGTATATTGTCACTAAACTAGCATCTAATTCTGCTACATTTAAAATAGTATCATTCTCAAACCAAACAATGGTACTGTCATTTTGCGAGCTTGCTATTACATCTAGATCTCCATCATTATCAATATCTGCAACAGCAACGCTTCTTGCGTGATCCACCCCTTGCTCCAATATTTGTTGCGGCCCAAAAGTGCCTTGACCATCTAAATGCCGGTACCAAGCAAACTTATTATCATGATTAGAGGCAGAAACTACATCTACAAACCCATCTAGATCAAGATCTCCCACCGCCATAAAAAGCGCACCATCTGCTTCTACTGTAATATCTAATGCATTGGTAAAATTACCCAAACCATCATTGCGATGCCAAGACACTCTGTTCTCTCCATTAGTTGCGGTGAGGATATCACTGTCCCCATCAAGATCAAGATCTGTGACTAAAATTTGTTGTATATTAAATTGTGTTTCACCTATAGTAGGATTTGGAGAAAAATTACCATCCCCATCATTACTAAACCAGTTGAGTGGGGTATCAAAAATATTTGCTGTTGCTACATCTAAGTCTCCATCGCCATCAAAATCTGCCGCCCGAGAAGAACGTCCATTAGTATTATTAGTTGTCACCACATTAGGCCCGCTAAAAGTGCCTAGACCGTCAAGATTTCTATACCAGACTACATCGGCAATAAAATCTACAGATACTAAGATGTCAAGATCCCCATCCCCATCAATATCTGCAACTGAGACATCATCTGGTCTTTCTTGTGCTGTATCAATAATTATTGGTGCAGAAAAAGCACCCAAACCATCTTCATTACGCTGCCAATACACCAGCCCATCATCAAAAGAAGTGCTTATTAAATCGTCATCACCATCACCATCTAAATCTGCAGCGGCAGCATAAAAGCACTGCCCAAAACCCATGTTTATGGTTTGTGGCGGAGCAAATGTGCCATTTTGTAGATTTTCAAAAAAGACAGTCCTATCAAACTCTGCTGATAATACATCGGCAAATCCATCTGAATTGAAATCAATTACCCCAATCATTCGAGCAACTTCTGCGTCTTCCGTAATAACATGTTTTGTGAATCCTTGTGCATTCAAGACATTAACAAAACTAGAGACTAAAACAGTAACAATAATTATTAAATATCTATTCATTATCTTTAAGTATAACGGTTTGTTCTATACTACCATCTTCATATTCTTTTTCTATTACATAGAGTCCTGGTGCTAAGTCGTCAATCAGATTGGGGTCACTGATCTCCTGTTCGTCCTTTATTGTGATGGTATAATTATTATTTACTTGATTGTCATGAAACCTCTTGGTTAAGCCTTTGGTTGCAAACCAATCTGTATTAAAACAGCTTTGAGGATTAAGGCCAATAACATTATCTAGTTGTACAATTCTTACTGCGGTACCATCAGGATGATAAATAGCGCTAAAATCGGATTCAAATTTATCAATGTCTTTTATTACTTGCTGCCCATCATAGTTAAATGCCTCATTATAGTTAGAGGGTTGAGGATAGTCGCCATAACATTTAACAAATTTATAATCAAATCCAGGTTGAAAAAGTGGTCGCTCAATACTTGAATAAGGGTAATACACCTCTGCATATTCCCCGCGATACGGTTGATAAAGGGATGAAAAATCTGACTCTTCAAATGCCGCAAAAAACGTAGCCAGAGCTGGATCATTTATTTTACCTCTCATCCTCACTCCTTGACCAATAGAAAAGCCAGTTTTTCCAGGATCTAATCCTGATGTAGGACATTCACTTCCATTACTCATAAAATTTAAGGTTCCTTTTTCATCTGGAGGGATATTATATAGACTCATACCACAATCTTCACCAATACCAACATATACACAATTAGCATTTACATTATTATTCAATCCATTATGAGGCCTGTTAAATTTGGGTATTGCAGCAGTATCTTTGACATCATCTCCTTTTCTATCAGCATTATACTCGTCCAGTTGGGTAACATCTCTAGTGACACGCTCACATCTCCATGTGCCATCTGAGTCTTGTCCAGTATTAGTATAACCACTCCAGGCATGACCCAATCCAAAAATATGTCCTATCTCATGGAGTAAATGATATTCTTTTAATCTAGGATACCTAACAGTTGCAATGCTATTGTCTGGGGAATAACTTCCTGAAAAACCACAACCATTTAAGGGGATATATATGTTTAAATGATTCGATATCGCATTGCTAACTGTAAAACTTGAATAATCCCCATAATTACTTGGCGGGCAATCAAGATAATCATTATTCACACCTAAAGATACATACACAAAATCTTGATTAATAATTGGTTCAACACCTCGATACTTAAAAAAAATATTAAATTGATTAAACTCTCTATTTAAATTGGCAGTTGCAATTAACGCATCTTCCTCACTAACAAAAGACTGACCTGTTTCGTCAAAATAGCCTTCTTGACCATAAATAGGTCTAAAAACTACGTTATACAACTTTGGAGGTTGTGTATCAAAATAAGCAGGGTCGGTAGACTGTGGGTAATTTGTAGATGTTGTTGAGTCTGGCGTAGCACACCAATCTATCGATTGCGCATGGCTTAAACCACTAAAAACAAGCATTACTAATATGACCTTTAATGCGTTGTGCGTTGTGCGTTGTGCGTAAAATTAATTTCATAATCTATTGATTTAAAGATTACTAAAGTTAATCTTCTTTATTTAAATAATGCTCATAATAATGTTAAAATTTCCGAAGCGATCCTACTTTTAAATCTTAACTTTTGCCTCTTCTTTTACTCGTTTCTCTTTTTGTTGAGAATCTACTACAGCAACTGCCGCCATATTTACGATTTCTTCAACACTTGCCCCCAATTGCAAAATATGTACAGGTTTGCGCATCCCTAACATTATGGGCCCAATAGACTCTACATTATTTAATTCCTTCAATAATTTGTAATTACTGTTTGCAGAATCTAAGTTCGGAAATATTAATGCATTCACCTTTTTTCCTGCTAATTTAGAAAACGGGAAGTTTTTTTGTAGCAGTTCTTTGTTCAGCGCAAAATCTGTCTGCAACTCTCCATCCACGTGCATATCTGGATTTGTGCGATGCAAATACGATACCGCATCTCTCACCTTTGTCGCGTGTATATCTTTTGAAGAACCAAAGTTTGCATAAGAAATCATGGCAATGACGGGATCTAAACCAAACATTTTCATGGTATAATTTGTCATTTGAGCAATCTTAGCGAGCTCCTTTGCAGTAGGGTCAATATTGATAGACGTATCTGAGATAAATAAAGGCCCTCTTTTGGTCAACATTAAGTTTGTGGTAGCTACTTTACTCACCCCATCGAACCTCCCTATCGTTTCTAATACTGGCCTAACTACAGCCGGATAAGCCCTAGAATAGCCAGAAATCATACAATCTGCATCTCCTTCATTAACCATCATAGATGCAAAATAATTACGCTGACGCATCATGTTTTTTGCATCAAACAGGGTGACCCCACTGCGTTGTCTATTTTTAAAATGTTTCTCTGCATATCTGTTTCTATGGTCTTCTTCTTCGTCACTTTTTGGATCGATAATCGTCACCTCATTATCATACTCAATCTGCTCCATGAGCTCCTCAATCACTTCTCTACGCCCGAGCAAAATAGGTGTTCCTATTCCTTCATCATGAACTATTTGCGCAGCTTTAAGGACATCTAAATGATCTGCTTCTGCAAAAACAATTCGTTTAGGATTCGTCTTAGCACGATTCATTAAGAGTCTGATAATTTTATTATCACTCCCCATTCGTTCATTTAACTCATCAACATATTTTTCCCAGTCTGTTATGGGTGCCGTTGCCACACCACTTTCCATAGCCGCTTTTGCAACTGCTGGTGGCACGGTGGCTATCAATCTAGGATCAAACGGTTTTGGGATTATATAATCGGTTCCAAAATTAAGTTTCGTCTCACCGTAGGCAATATTAACTTGTTCTGGCACTGCCTCTTTCGCGAGATCTGCGAGTGCTTTTACAGCAGCCATTTTCATGGCTTCATTAATTTTTGTCGCGCGCACATCTAGTGCACCTCTAAATATAAATGGAAAACCAAGCACATTATTTACTTGATTTGGATGATCACTTCGTCCCGTAGCCATAATAATGTCATCACGAGTTTTAATCGCGAGGTTGTATTCTATTTCTGGATCTGGATTTGCCATAGCAAAAACAATGGGTCGCTGTGCCATAGATTTTAACATCGCTGGCTTTACGATATTTGCTATAGAAAGCCCTACAAATACATCTGCATCCTTCATGGCTTCATCTAATGTATCGATCTTTCTGTGCGTAGCAAACTCTGCTTTTTCTTTAGTAAGATTATCGCGATCTTTTCTTATCACACCCTTACTATCTAGCATCACAATATTCTCTGAGCTCGCGCCGAAGGCTTTGTACAATCTCGTACAAGAAACAGCAGCGGCTCCAGCGCCACTAATGACAATTTTAACGTCACTTATATCTTTTTCTGTTAGTTCTAAGGCATTTAGCAAAGCCGCAGCAGATATAATTGCTGTACCATGTTGATCATCATGCATTACGGGGATATCAAGTTCATCCCTTAGTCTGCGTTCAATCTCAAAGGCTTCTGGGGCTTTAATATCCTCCAAATTAATCCCACCAAAAGTAGGAGCGATATTCTTTACAGTCTCTATAAATGCATCCACATCTTCTGTGCCTATCTCAATATCAAAAACATCAATATCTGCAAAAATCTTAAAGAGTAAGCCTTTCCCTTCCATCACGGGCTTTGAAGCCTCTGGCCCAATATTCCCCAATCCTAACACAGCTGTACCATTAGAGATTACTGCAACAAGATTCCCTTTTGCCGTGTATTTATAAACGTTCTCAACATCTTTTGCAATCTCTAAACAAGGTTCTGCTACGCCCGGCGAATATGCCAAAGAAAGATCTCTTTGTGTTGCATATTTTTTAGTAGGCACCACCTGAATTTTTCCAGGCTTTGGCTTAGCGTGGTATAAAAGTGCTTCTCTTCTTTTACTTTGTTTGCTCATAGTGGGAAATTTTACTTGTAGGTCAAAGATAATTAATCTTAGTGTTGGAAATAGAATATAGAGAATGGAATATAGACTTGGATAGTGATGGATTTCTTGCTTAGGTCAAGTTTTTATTTTGAACCAAGAAAAAGGATTGTTCACTTTGCTCGCTGAGGGTACAAGACTTGTTTAAATTCATCTAAGCGCCTAACCCTCGCGCATCAAATGGAGCGATCTTACCTTTTTGTCTTTGTTCTTTGTTCTTTGTTCTTTGTTCTTAATACTAAAATCTTATTTTTTTAAAAACTCAATATTACGAACCAACCCAGAATACTTAGTACGTTTAACCGCGCTCTTTTTAAAAATTTCTGAAAACACTTCTTGTGTGATTTCTTCCCATTCTTTTTTATCCATCGCGAGAAGTTTGGGATTGGGATCAAAAAGCGGTTCTCGATGTGATTGACTAAAACGATTCCAGGGGCAAACGTCTTGACAGATGTCGCAACCAAACATCCAGTCTTCCATATTACTTCGGAAATGTGCCGGAATTTCATTCTTGAGCTCTATCGTTGCATAAGAGATACACTTGCTACCATCTACCACATAAGGACCTACAATAGCCTGAGTTGGACAAGCATCAATACAGGCGGTGCAACTCCCACAATGATCTGTCACAGGGGTGTCATAATCTAATTCTAGGTCAATAATTAACTCTGCAATAAAATAAAAAGAACCCACTTGTTTGGTCAATAGATTGCTATGTTTTCCTATCCAGCCTAAGCCGCTTTTTGCGGCCCAAGCTTTATCTAGCACTGGCGCACTATCAACAAAGGCACGACCATGAACAGCTCCTATTTCCGAAGTAATGGTATGCAATAGTTCTTTTAATTTGTCTTTAATAACAAAGTGGTAGTCTGTACCGTAGGCGTATTTAGAGATTTTATAAGTGTTGTCAATTTGCGCTTCTTTTGGAAAGTAATTTAACAACAAAGAGATCACACTTTTACTACCTTCCACTAATTTTGTGGGATCTAAGCGTTTGTCAAAATGGTTTTCCATATAGGACATCTCGCCGTGCATGTTTTTGTTGAGCCACGCTTCTAATCTTGGAGCTTCTTCTTCTAGAAAGCCTGCTTTGCTAATGCCACAAGACATAAAACCGAGTCGCTTTGCTTCGGCTTTTATTTGAGAGGTGTATTGAGTCTTTTGCAACAATTAAATTATCTTTTTTCAAACTGTAAGATAGCATTTTTAGGCTTTAAAGTAATCAAAGGAGAGATTTCAATTGCTGCGGTTTTATGTGCAATTTTATAATTTGAGACCAGTGTTTGCAAGGCCATTATCATCTCATACATCGCAAAATTATTCCCGATACACATACGAGGCCCTGCCCCAAATGGAAAATAATGCGATGAGTATTGATTTTTAGGAACGCCAATAAATCGTTCTGGTTTAAAAGCTAAGGGATCTTCCCAGAAGGTTGGATCTTTGTGAATCTCGTATAATGAAAATAATAGATTTGAGCCTTTTGGTATTTTCATCTCTTCAAAAATGTCTTCTTCGATATTTACGCGATCTATAAAATACGCTGGTGGATAAAGACGCATTGTTTCTTCAATTACGGCTTGGGTATATGGGCTTTCTTTTAAAGATTGCATGAAGTCTTTTGTGGTAAAACTAGCCATCTCTTTTGAGATATTTTCTTGTGCTTCTGGATGTTGGGCGAGTAATTGCACTGCAAATGTGAGGGCATTGCTTGTGGTCTCATGTCCTGCTGTAAAGAGAATGAGTAGTTCATCCACTAATTGCTCTTCTGCCATTGCCGTACCATCCTCATACCTTGCATCAAGAAGCATATCTAGTAAATCATCAAAACGCTGGTCTCCATTTTTTCTTTCTGAAATGAGTTTTTTTAAGATAACTCTTGCTTCTATAGTAAAGGCAACATGCTTTTCTATTTTTCCACTCGCTTTAAAGTACCACCCTAAATACGGTTGCCTTAACTCTCTAACAAGCATTGTTTGTGCAGCCTCTGTAATGTGTTGTATTTGGTTAATTTCGGCTTCATTAATCGCACTACTAAATAGTGATTTTGCAACCGTCTGGAATGCCAGATCATTCATTATAGGGAAAATGTCAAAATCTGTATCTGTTTCAATTTTTATAATTTCAGAAGTAATTGCGGCATTAATGTTATCTAATAATAACACTAATTGCTTTTTATGAAAGGCTGGCTGGATGAGTTTCCGCTGTGTTTGCCAGTGTGTTCCCTCTGCTGTGAGCAAACCTTTACCTACATATTTTGCAAGGTCTTCCGTCTGGATAGTAGACTTTGTGTAATTACGTTGATTTTTTTGCAATACGTGTTGCAATAAGCCCGCGTCGCGAGAGAATAATACCGAGTCTGAAAAGCTGATTTTCAGTCTAAATGTGTTGCCTAAGCGATTAAAATTATCGCTATGAAATGGTAAAGGGTTTTTAAGAATGTCAAGCGAGTGTTTTAAAAATCGCGCTAAAGACACTTCCGGAATTTGTTTGTAATCTGTCATTAAAATAATCCTCCTTGTGTTGGGTTTTTTAATTTTCCTAAATGCTTGTAGGCGGCTTCGGTAACTTCGCGACCACGGGGTGTGCGCATAATAAAGCCTTGTTGTATTAAGAATGGCTCATACACCTCTTCTATCGTTTCTGGAGATTCTGACACGGCCGTTGCTATCGTTGTAATACCTACTGGGCCTCCTTTAAATTTCTCTATAATAGTGGTCAATATTTTATTGTCCATTTCGTCCAGTCCATGGGCATCAACATTTAAAGCATTTAAGGCAAATTTTGCAATGGTGACATCAATTTTTCCGTCCCCTTTAATCTGGGCAAAATCGCGTACTCTTCTAAGTAGTGCATTTGCTATACGAGGTGTTCCTCTACTTCTTCCGGCAATCTCGATAGCCGCTTCCATAGAGATAGGCATATTCAATATAGTGGCACTACGCTGCAATATGGTAGTAAGTAACTCTGTGGTATAATATTGTAATCTAGAGGTAATCCCAAATCTCGCTCGCATAGGGGCGGTTAATAGTCCAGAACGCGTAGTGGCACCTACAAGTGTAAAAGGTGCAAGATGTATCTGGACGGTTCTGGCATTAGGCCCAGACTCAATCATAATATCAATCTTATAATCTTCCATCGCAGAATACAAATACTCTTCTACAATAGGACTAAGGCGATGTATTTCATCAATAAAGAGTACATCTCTTTCTTCAAGATTAGTAAGTAATCCTGCTAGATCTCCAGGCTTATCAAGCACAGGCCCCGAGGTTACTTTGATGCTTACTCCAAGTTCATTTGCAAGAATATGTGCCAAGGTAGTTTTACCCAATCCTGGAGGCCCATGAAATAAAGTGTGGTCTAATGCTTCATCTCTTTGTTTGGCAGCTTGTACAAAGATCTCTAGATTTTCTAAAGCTTGATCTTGTCCCGTAAAGTCTTCAAAAGAGAGTGGTCGTAATGTTTTCTCTATATCTAATTCTTGCGGACTTAAGTTTTCTTCTGAAGGATCAAGGAATTCATTCATATCACAAATATACGAAGGGAATATTTCATTTTAAGATAGTGATGGTATGAATTGAATATTTCAGAAGCAAAAAAACCGTGTTTTTCAACACGGCTGAATAATAGATAAGGAATACTCCTCAATATTAACTTATCTGGTTTAGCACAAATATAAATTGTTAAGATCAATCTACAAATACTCCTTAGCGGTTATATTTAAGCTAAAAACCCTTTCATTTCTGAAAGGGTTTTTAGCTTAAATATCTTTCTCTTGATGAAGAGATACCTGCCTACGCAGGTATGTTAATGATGCATCTCTTCTTCATTATCTTGAAGTGGAATATGCTGAGGAATATAATCCTGCCCTGGTATCACATAATCTGTTTCGTCTTTGTTCAACTTACTGTAGTCATATGACCAACGGTGTACCTCAGGGATAGGTCCATCCCAGTTACCGTGGATGTGTTTTACCTCTGCCGTCCACTCTAAAGTAGTTGACTTCCAAGGATTTTTAGGACCAATTTTACCAAAGAACATAGCGCTAATAAAGTTGTACAAAAACACTAACTGCGCTCCTGCTGTGATAATAGCAAATATCGTTATGATTACGTTTACATCTGCAAGGTCATCAAAATATGGGAAAGCCGTATTTGTATAATAACGTCTAGGCAATCCAGCCATACCTATAAAGTGCATTGGGAAGAAAACTCCGTATGCCCCTATAATAGTCACCCAAAAGTGAACATAACCGAGGTTTTTATTAAGCATGCGTCCCTCAAACATTTTTGGGAACCAATGATACACTCCGGCAAATAAACCATACAATGCTGATATTCCCATTACCAAGTGAAAGTGAGCTACCACAAAGTAGGTATCGTGTACATTAATATCTAAGGCACTATCTCCAAGGATGATTCCTGTTAATCCACCTGTAATAAAGGTAGAAACAAAACCAATAGAAAACAGCATCGCCGTGTTCATTTGGAGATTCCCTTTCCAGAGGGTGGTGATCCAGTTAAAAGATTTTACCGCTGATGGAATTGCAATTAATAATGTTGTGAATGTAAATACCGATCCTAAAAATGGATTCATCCCTGATATAAACATATGGTGACCCCATACTATGGTAGACAAGAATGCAATAGCAAGTATAGACATTACCATGGCTCGATACCCAAATATTGGTTTTCGCGCATTGGTTGCCATAATTTCTGAAACCATTCCCATTGCTGGTAAGATGACAATATATACTTCCGGATGCCCTAAGAACCAAAATAAGTGTTCAAAGAGTACAGGAGAACCACCTTGATTGTGCAAGACCTCTCCTGCAATATAAATATCTGATAAGAAGAAAGAAGTTCCAAAACTTCTATCCATAATTAACATTAAAGCAGCAGATAATAAAACTGGGAACGAAACTACTCCAATGATTGCAGTAACAAAGAATGCCCAGATTGTCAATGGAAGTCTAGTCATAGACATTCCTTTTGTTCTTAGGTTTAATACCGTAACAATATAGTTAAGTGATCCTAATAATGAAGATGCAATAAAAATTGCCATAGACACTAACCATAGCGTCATACCTGTTCCTGAACCTGGTATTGCTTGTGGCAATGCACTTAGTGGTGGGTAAATAGTCCAACCTGCAGATGCTGGCCCTGCTTCTACAAACAGAGAAAGTACCATGATCACACTAGATAAAAAGAACAACCAGTAAGATACCATGTTTAAAAATCCGGAGGCCATATCACGGGCTCCAATCTGCAATGGGATAAGGAGGTTACTAAAGGTACCACTCAATCCAGCAGTCAATACAAAGAATACCATTATGGTACCGTGTATTGTAACTAAGGCAAGGTAAACACTAGGATCCATAACACCACCTTCTGCCCATTTTCCTAGAAAAATCTCAAATATTGTGAATGGTTCTTCTGGCCATGCGAGTTGCATTCTAAATAGGATAGACATGGCAATACCAATAATTCCCATAAACAAACCTGTAATTAGGTATTGCTTAGAAATCATTTTATGATCCTGACTAAAGATATATTTAGTTATAAACGTCTCTTTGTGATGTCCGTGATCGTCGTGGTCGTCTACTGCGTGGTCGTGTGCGTGTGCTGACATATCTTCTTATTGAATTTCCGTAAAACGGTGCTCTTTTAAATTATTTTAAAGTCGTTCCTAAGTTAGGCTGATCTGCTAACCAAGTATCAAAATCTTCTTGCGATTCTACAATGATCTTCATTTGCATATTATAATGATTGTTACCACATATCTTATTACAAAGTAGCACATAATCAAATACGTAAGGCTCTAAGGCTTCTTCTCCATTAGCAAGCAGCTCAACACTATTATCTTTTCTAATAGCGTTTATTCGCTGCACCTTTGAACTTACATCGCTATCCAATCGCATATCTTCTGTTGTGATAGTAGGTGTAAACGCAAACTCGGTTATCATTCCCGGAACACAATTCATTTGCGCTCTAAAGTGCGGCATATACGCCGAGTGCAGTACATCTTGTGATCGCATTTTAAAGACCACTTTTTGTCCTACTGGCAAGTGAAGTTCGTTTACCACTACATCATCTTGTGCATTAGGATCTGAAATATCTACACCTAATTGGTTTACTCCTTCTATTAAACGTACGTTAGCCTCACCTAAAGTATTATCGGCTCCAGAATATCGCGCTCTCCAGTCAAACTGGTAGGCGTATAACTCTACCACCATAATATCTTCATTCTCCTCGTCTACATTCATAATTTCTGTCCAAGTAAATAGACCGTAAATTATAAGTCCTGCTAATACAATTACCGGAATGATTGTCCAGATAAATTCTAGCTTATCATTGTCTGCAAAAAACAGTGCACGATTTGTATCATTACCTCTGTATTTAAATGCGAACCAGCTTAATAACCACAATGTGAAGAAACCAACCACAAAAATGAGTGCCATTGAAATCAACATCAAGTTATCGATGTCGGCTCCATGTTCTGATGCTGCTTGTGGAAGCAATACATTACCCCACTCCCAGAAACAGATTATTAAAAGGCCATAAGTGAAAATTGCTAACATTAACATTAACCATCCGTTAATGTTATTGTCTTTGTTATTTGCAATTTCTGAAGAATCCCCTAATCCGTCTGCTGTTTTAGACATATTGAATATCTTATTCAACTGCCAAACAGTAACTCCAAAGAGAATGATTACTAATACAACTAAAAATGCGGTCATCGTTATCTGTCTTCTAAATAATTAATTAATAATGGAAGTTCTTACTTTCTTTTAAGAAAGGGTTATTCTTCACTAATAATGGTGCTTTTGTTAATGCACTAAACACTACAAGAACAAATAATCCAAAGAAGAATAAAATAGCACTTATCTCTGGCAAGCCAATAAACCAACTTGTACCAACGGTTCCTGGCGTTATTAACATGTAAATATCTACATAATGTCCTGCAAGTATTACAATTCCAGTAAGTACTACAAACCAGCTAATTCTCTTATAATCACTATTCATTAATAGTAATACAGGGAATAAGAAGTTCATAGCTACCATACCAAAGAACGGCAATTTAAAATCTTCAATTCTTGTTACAAAATAAGTCACTTCTTCTGGAATGTTCGCATACCAGATTAACATAAATTGAGAGAACCATAGGTAGGTCCAGAAAATACTGAAACCAAACATAAACTTCGCTAAATCATGAATATGACTGTCATTAACAAATTCTAAATATCCTTGAGATTTCAGCAAGATTGTTATCACGGCAATGGTAGTAATACCACAAACCATCATCCCTGCAAGCACGTACCAACCATATAAAGTAGAGAACCAGTGTGGATCAAAACTCATAAGCCAATCCCAAGACATCATAGATTCTGTGTAAAGGAAGAATACTAGAAATGCTGCGGAAATTTTAAAGTTCTTTTTGTACCACTTGTTATCAGAAGCATCGTCGCTTCTTCTTGAATTACGCACAGCAAACTGACGATATAATATCCAACCTCCCATAAAGATGGCTGCCCTAACTAATAACCACGTTCCGTCTAACCAGCCCGCTTTACCCTGTAATAATTTATCATGAGCTACTACTTCTGGATCTGCCCAAACAAAAAGGTGATTTATATGAAAACCTGAAAGTGCTAATAACACAAACATTATAATACCTCCTGGCACTAGGTAAGCCGTTATGGCTTCCATTACTCTAAATAACACTGGAGACCAACCTGCCTGAGCTGCGATATTTACTGCATAGAATGCAAGCACACCTAATGAAATCATAAAGAAAAAGAAACACGCAATATACAAAGCAGACCAAGGTTTGTTTTGCAATTGATGTAAAGTGTGTTCTAAATGTTTCTCTTCACTGTGTGCAGCATCTTCATGACCATGTTCTCCTTCTGCTCTATGTGCAGCAGCAGCGCTCATCTCATCGTGACCTTCTCCATGCGAAGTTGCTTCTGCATGTCCATCACCGTGATCATCATGCCCAGCCATCATTTCTTTAACTTCTGCAGTAGTCTTAGGTGCAGACATAAAACTATATGTCAAACCAAGGGCTCCTACCACCATAAAGATGATTGCAAATATTTTTAACTTACTAGGTAGCGTGTACATATCTTAGCTATTCTTTGTATTCTTTATTAGTGTGTGTCTTTGTGATCTTCCTCTAACATTACTGGTTCAGCCATTGCATCACCAGTTAAAAGCATTTGAGAATCATCAACTTCACTTATTTTTTTAGGCTCCATAACCGGTCTACCTTCTAAGGCAGCCTTTAGGTTCATTACGTGCTGTGTAATTTGCCATCTTTCTTCTTCATTGGTTTGAGAAGCATAAGATCCCATCGTATTCAATCCATACATTTGAACGTGATAAACTCCTCCTGGAGTTATTGTTCTACCTGCAGCATCATAACTTGGTATTCCTAAGAACTTTTCACGTTTTGCAAGTATTCCAAGTCCATCCCCTTTATCTCCGTGACAAACTGCACAGTATACTCCGTATAATTCTGCTCCACTTGCTAAGTTTTTCTCAGTATATTCCAATGGGTTCTTCAATTCTGCCTTCGCTCTTGCAATATCTTCTGGCGAGTTTGTATAATCAAAAGGTTGAAATCCGCGAGGAATAGTTCCCTCAACTGGTAACATTGCCTCTTGTCCATTTTCAAAACCTTCTATATCGTATTCACCATAAGTTTCATAACTTATTGGTTCATACATATTAGGCATATACTGATAGTTTGGAGTCGCGCTATTTTGACACGAAACCAATGCTACTAGAGCAAGAAATGCGATACCTATGTTCCCTATTTTTCTCATCTTAGTGATCATCTTCAGATTCTACTATATTTATTTCTACTGCTCCCGTATCATAGAAGAATTTTGACAGCTCTTCTATATCATTATCTCCAGCATCTATGGCCATTAAAAAATGATCATCAGTGGTTCTAACGTCAGGATTTTCGGCTTTCTTAAAAGGCCATAATTTACTTCGCATATAGAATGTTATCACCATCAAATGGGCTGCAAAGAATACGGTTAATTCGAACATGATCGGTACGAAAGCCGGCATGTTTTCTATATAACTAAAACTAGGCTTTCCACCTATGTCTTGTGGCCAGTCTTCAATCATAATGAAATTCATCATTGTGATTGCAACGGCAAGACCTACAAGTCCATACATAAATGATGTAATGGCAATACGCGTAGGTTCTAGACCCATTACTTTATCTAGCCCGTGCACCGGGAAAGGTGTGTACACCTCTTCGATATGGTAATGCTTAGCGCGTGTCTCTTTAACAGCTTGCATTAGCAAGTCGTCATCGTTATAGAGTGCGTGTATCACTTTAGAAGCCATACTTAGTTGTTTTTAAGATTTGAAGCTTGTCCAGCCCAGTCATCACGTTTTGCACGCCCAGGGAACTCACCTATAATATCATCTAATAAATCGTAATCTGCATCGTCCATCTTGCTTACTTGAGCAAATGTAAAGATCCCAAGCTGATGTAATTTCTTTTCCATTACTGGACCTACACCACTTATTCTCTTCAGATCGTCTGCCGTTTGCGTAGCAGCATCAAATGCTCCTAGTTTTCCAATTAAGCTATTTGCTTTTTCCTGCTGTCCTTCTGCCTCAAGCAAACCTCCTGTGCTCGCTTTTGACTTAGATTTACTTGCCTTTGGCGCAACTGTCAAGGCATCATAATGCTTTACGTCATCACCGTGCTCTGCTCTTAATTTTTTATACTTCGCTCCAGATCCTTTCAAGATAGACTTCACTTCTGCTTGAGCAATCACTGGGAATGTTCTAGCATATAATAAGAATAACACAAAGAAGAATCCTATGGTTCCTATAAAGATACCTATATCTACAAAAGTAGGAGAGAACATGGTCCAAGATGATGGAACATAATCACGGTGTAATGAAGTAACAATAATTACAAATCGTTCAAACCACATTCCAATGTTTACTACAATAGAAATAAAGAAAGAGAACATAATACTTGTACGCAATTTCTTGAACCACATAAACTGTGGAGAGAATACATTACACGTCATCATTGCCCAGTAGGCCCACCAGTAAGGTCCTGTTGCTCTGTTTAAGAATGCATACTGCTCATATTCCACTCCTGAGTACCAAGCAATAAACAGCTCAGTTATGTACGCCACACCTACTATAGAACCCGTAATCATAATTACAATGTTCATTAACTCGATATGCTGTATCGTAATATAATTTTCTAGGTTAGACACTTTTCTCATTACAATAAGAAGTGTGTTTACCATGGCAAATCCAGAGAATACCGCACCTGCCACAAAATATGGAGGGAAGATGGTGGTATGCCAACCTGGTATTACTGAGGTTGCGAAATCAAAAGATACAATGGTATGTACAGAAAGTACTAATGGTGTTGCTAAACCTGCAAGTACCAATGACACTTCTTCAAAACGTTGCCAGTCTTTTGCACGACCTGACCAACCAAATGATAGTATCCCATATATCTTTTTTGTAAAAGGCGTTACCGCTCTATCACGAATCATTGCAAAATCTGGCAATAGTCCCGTCCACCAGAATACTAGTGATACAGAAAGATATGTAGAAATCGCAAATACATCCCAAAGTAAAGGCGAATTAAAGTTTACCCAAAGAGACCCAAACTGATTAGGAATAGGCAACACCCAATATGCTAACCAAGGACGACCCATATGAATAATAGGGAACAAACCTGCTTGTATTACAGAGAAAATAGTCATCGCCTCTGCTGAGCGGTTAATTGCCATTCTCCATTTTTGTCTAAACAGTAAGAGTACTGCAGAAATAAGTGTACCCGCGTGACCGATACCTACCCACCAAACAAAGTTGGTAATATCCCAGGCCCATCCCACGGTTTTATTTAATCCCCAAACTCCAATTCCTGTTGAAACTGTGTAAATTATACATCCTATTCCCCATAAAAAGGCAACAAGAGCAATAGTAAATACAATCCACCAAGATTTATTGGCTTTCCCTTCCACAGGAGCAGCAACATCCACAGTAATATCGTGGTAGTTTTTGTCTCCTATAACTAAGGGTCTTCTAATAGGTGCTTCGTAATGCGACGCCATATTTTATATACTATTTCTTAGTTAGTTATGCTTTTGTAGAGTTTCTCACTTTAGTCTTATAGAAAACGTTAGGCTTTGTACCTACGGCTTCTAATAAGTGATACATTCTCTTATCTTTTTTACTTTCAAATACTTCACTATCGTGGTCATTGATATCTCCAAAAACCATTGCTCCTTTATCACAAGCAGCAGAACAAGCCGTCTGAAACTCTGCATCTTTTACAGGACGACCATCACGTTTCGCTTCTAATATACTTAATTGTGTTTTCTGAATACACATAGAACATTTCTCCATTACCCCTCTAGAACGAACGTTCACATCTGGATTTAACACCATACGCCCCATATCGTTATTCATGTGGTAGTCAAACTCATCATTCTCATTATACAAGAACCAGTTAAAACGACGCACTTTATAGGGACAGTTATTTGCACAATATCTTGTACCTACACAACGGTTATATGCCATTTGGTTTTGCCCTTGACGCCCGTGTGAAGTTGCAGCAACAGGACAAACACTCTCACAAGGAGCGTGATTACAATGTTGACACATTACTGGCTGAAAAGCCACTTGTGGATTTGCCGCAGGGTCTTCCAACTCGCCAAAACCTCCTAGTGAACCGTTTTCTCCAAACAATCCATTAAATCCTTCTTTTTTATCCTTATCAGCATCAAAGCTTTCTTCAGAAGAATAATATCTATCTATACGTAACCAGTGCATATCACGGCTACGCCTTATTTCACTTTTTCCTACTACAGGCACATTGTTTTCACTATGACAAGCAATCACACAAGCCCCACAACCTGTACAGGCGTTAAGGTCTATAGAAAGATTAAAGTGATGGCCTACAGAACGATCAAAAGAAGTCCATAAATCTGCATCTGGATCTGTCACAGGAATTTCCTGGTGGTCTTTAGACACCATAGGCATTGGGTTCCAATCGTACCCACCTTCATGATTCTTTTTAGTAGTATTAAATACCTCTAGTGTAGTTTCTCTAATGATATCTCTACCCATCATGGTATTCTGTAACTGCACACACGCAAACTCGTGCTCAGCTCCAGCAACTTTTTCTAAAGAAACACGTAATGTATCAGTAGACAAGCTATCTAAACGGTATGCATTTACTCCCGTTTGCATTTCTTTCTGTACTGCGTCTTTCTTACCATAACCTAATGCAAGTCCGACAGAACCAGCTGCTTGACCTGGCTGAATTAACACCGGCACATTAGCCACTGTTACAGCTCCCATTTTAACGTTAACTACACTTCCGTTTAAGCCACCGTTTGCTACGTGATGATTTTCAAGACCTAAATCTTTAGCATCTGCAGCCGAAACGGTTACATAATTATCCCAAGACGTTCTTGTAATCGGATCTGGCATCTCTTGCAACCAAGGGTTATTGGCCTGCTGACCATCACCCATTGCTGTTTTTGTATACAACACAAGTTCCATATCATCAATAGCAGATGACAAAGCACCATTAGAAGTATTTGACTCTAACATAGCATCACTCACTACTGGAGCAACATCTATAGCAGTTGCAGAAGTAAAAACTCCCGCTTCCAATGCTTTGTTCCAAGAAGTCCCTCCCAAAACACTAGACCAAGTATCCTTGATATAGTCTAGGTATGAAGTTTCATTATTAGTCCAAGCTAATAAAGTTTCCTGAAATTGTCTTGTCTTATATATTGGTCTTATCGTTGGCTGTATTAAACTATATGACCCTTTTTTCATTTGAACATCACCCCAAGATTCAAGGTAATGTGGTGTCGCTGCCACTAATTGCGCTAAAGAAGCCGTAGCATCGTTTTTCATTGCAAAAGCAAGTGACATCTCTAGTTTTTCGTAGGCCGCTTTAAAATCTGTATTAGGAAAAGAATACACAGGATCTACCCCTACTGTTATCAATCCCTTTACGCTACCATTAATCACATCGTTCATTACCTTAGTAACTTCTGCATTATTTGCAGAACGTGTCATTCTTGGCTTTGCCGTATCCATTACTACACTTGCAGCATTTGCATCAAGTACGCGTCTTTGAGAGCCTTGATCTTGCAAACCGGTAACTAGAACTGCTTTAGTACCTGCTTGAAGCATCAATGCCTTAGCCATATTAACGGCTTTAGCAACATTAGGAGCTAATCCAGAAGTACTACCACCTGTTAAGGCATCTAAAACTTTTTTCTGATCACTTGGTATTACAGGAATACGGTTATCTGCGTTTGCACCAGATAAAGTCATATTAGCTTCAAACTGGATATGCTTAGACATTTTTCCGTTCTTCGGAATGCGTCCTTGAGCATAACCTGCATCATAACCTCCACCTTGCCAGTCTCCCAAGAAATCTGCACCTACAGAAACAATAACATGTGCTTTTCCGAAGTCATAATCTGGCATAGCACGTGTTCCAAATTTCTCCTGAAAAGCGTCTAATGTTCCAGAAGAAGAAACCGTATCATAGCTAACGTGACGTACATTAGGGTACGCCGTTGTAAATTCATTAATTAATTTTGAAGTTGAAGGACTCGCAAATGTTTGTGTCAATAACACTACATCTTTACCCTTCATTGCAAGCATCTTTTCTGACGCTGCTTTGTCAAAAGCCTCCCAAGTAGCAGTTTCTTTACCCACCATTGGAGCCTTCAAACGGTTGTTATCATATAATGACAATACAGAAGCGTGTACTCTTGCATTTACACCACCAGAAGCAGAGAGGTCATTGCGTTCTATTTTAATAGGACGACCTTCTCTTGTTTTCACTAATACATTAGCAAAGTCAAAACCATCTGCTATTGCAGTAGCATAGTAATTAGCTACACCAGGAACGATTTCGTCTGGAGCTACTACATAAGGAATCGATTTAATCACCGGACCTTCACAAGCCGCTAAAGAAGCTGCTGCTGTAGTAAAACCTACATACTTTAAGAAATCACGACGCGTCGTAGAAGACCCCTCTAATGTTTCTTTGTCGCCTAAAAACTCATCTGTAGGTATTGATTCTACAAACTCATTTTCTTGTAGCGTCTTAACAATAGAGCTGTTTTGATCCAGCTCTTCAACACTTTTCCAGTATTTCTTGTTTGATGCCATTTATAAACTTTTAATTTTCTTTAAATTTAATATTCACTATTGTCTGTTTGAGAATTCCGCTTTCGCGAAAATGCCAATCACTTGATTAATAGTGACACTTACCACATTCTAAACCACCCATGTGTGCCGCAGTCAATTGCTCTACACCATATTTCTTAGAAAGTTCTTCGTGAATTTTCTCGTAATATTCGTTCCCTTTTAAGTCTACGTTGGTCTCACGGTGACAGTTAATACACCATCCCATTGTTAATGGAGAAAACTGCTCCATGATCTCCATCTCTTCTACTGGACCGTGACATGTTTGACAAGCCACACCAGCAACCGTTACGTGCTGTGAGTGATTGAAATATGCAAAGTCGGGTAGGTTATGAATACGCACCCATTTTACTGGCTTTGTCTCGCCTGTATATGCCTGGGTTTCTACATCCCATCCTACGGCGTCGTATAATTTTTCAATTTCTTTATTGTAATCCACACCGTACTCATTTATTCCTTCTGCTAAAACATCATCAGAAACACCTGCGATATTTTTATGACAGTTCATACACACATTTAATGATGGAATACCAGAATGCTTACTTTTTCTAGCAGACGAGTGACAGTAGTTACAATCAATCTCGTTATCTCCAGCATGTATTCTATGCGAGTAATGTATAGGCTGCACAGGTGCATAGCCTTGATCTACTCCTACCTGCATAAAGAACCCGTACATAAAGTATGCAGCCGTTAGCAATAAGAATACTGCACCGACTAACAATAGAAATTGATTTTCAAGAATCGCTTTATATAATGGTTTTTTAGCTTCTTTAGTTGGGTACTCCACACCATTGTGAGCAGCAATTTTCTTTAATGTTCCAGTAACTAAGAACAACATGGTGATTAACAACAAGAAGATAAATGCTAGGGCACCTAGAATCACATTGTTTGAAACACCACCCTCTACAGTTTCGCCATCACCACCTTTTCTTTCTGGTTTCGGCGGAAGAGGCTCACTTGTATAGGCTAAAATGTTATCAATATCGCCATTAGTTAACGCCGGGAAAGACGTCATTACAGACTTATTGTTTGCTTCAAACAGTGCTATTGCCGTTGCATCACCAGACTTTACTAAAGCCTGACTATCCTTGATCCATAAATACAACCAATCACGGTCATACTTATCTGCAACACCTCTAAGTAGAGGACCCGTTGCTTTTTTATCAAGCTTGTGACATGCGGCACAGTTTGCGTTAAATAATGCCTTTCCTGCTACTGCATCTCCTGCACCTTCTGCTGGAGCAGCCGCTTCTGTTACCGCCGCCGCTTCTGCTTGCGCAAAAGTAGGAATCGAAAAAGTTAGCATTGCTGTCACTAGAAAGAGCGACACTCGTGAGGAAATATTCTTAAAATTCACCTTTTGCATACTAATGGTTAATTATTGTCAATAGTTTGGCACGTAATTGGTTACAACATAAACATAATCGTCTATAAGAAACACGCCATAAATAACGTAGCAAAAGTACCACTTTAAGACGATTTACAAAATGCAAATAATTCGTTAAATACTAATTTATATCTATTCTAAATAATAAAATGCACTTGCTATAAGTTATTCTCTTGTACATTTGCAGGCAACACCTCATTCTATGAAAAAATCTTCTCTATATATTACCCTCTTAGCAAGCTTCATTTTTCTACTTTCTTCGGAAATGTTAAGCGCTCAGAACCCGACAGTTACCGTTAATGCAGACCCAAAAATTGATCAGCTTTTGCGTGTTAAGAAAGCACTCGAGAAAGACAACAAGCTTGGAGATGGTTATACTATACAGCTGTATTATGGAAGCCTAAACCAAGCCAACGAAGTGCTAAAAAACTATAGATATTCTTTTGGAACATGGCCAGCTTCCATTGAGTATGAAACTCCTAATTATAAAGTCTGGGTAGGCAACTTTGGGACACATCTTGAGGCAGATCGTGCGCTCATAGCAATCAAAGATAAATTTACTTCGGCATTTATATTGAAACCGAATAAATAAGTATTCAGCGGCAGTAGCAAAAATAAAAATTCATTTTTCGGTCTATACTACAAATGAGCTATTCTCAAAATAAAGTTGAACTTGAGTCTAAAGGCTACTCCATTGTTGATACCTTGTATACAGCAAACGAAGTTCTTGAGCTTCAAAAGTGTCTGGAGCAAGCCAATCCAGACAGCAGCTCTTTTTTAAAAACTAAAGATTTATTTGCCATACGTCAATTGTTTATTACTGTGCCAGAAATCGCAGATTTAATCTTTAACACGAAGTTAAAACTACTACTTTCTCAATTTTTTAAAGATGCTTATTTTTTATCTAAAGCTATTTATTTTGACAAACCGAAAGAATCAAACTGGTTTGTGCCTTTTCATCAAGACCTCAGTATTTCAGTAAACAAAAAAACGGAGTGGAACGATTTTAAAAATTGGACATTTAAAAAAGGACAGCACGGGGTGCAGCCTCCTCTTCACATTTTACAAGACACACTTACCGTTAGAATACATATTGACGATACTGATAAAAATAACGGAGCCCTTAAGGTCATACCACAATCTCATTTAAAGGGAATTATAAGAAAAGAATCAAAAGATTGGAATATTGATAATGCCCGTACCTGCGTAGTTAAAAAAGGGAGCGCTATGTTAATGAAACCGCTAACGCTGCACGCTTCAAACAGAACTACAAATTCGAAAAAAAGAAGAGTGATTCATTTAGAATTCAATAGTCATAATTTACCTGAAACATTAGACTGGCTTGAGCGATTTAATGTAGCATAAGCAAATTAACATCACAGCACATTTCCGAAGAAAGCATAAAAAAGTCGAGACTCAAATTGAATCTCGACTTATTAATTTACTGCAATACTGAAACAAGTTCAGCACGACAAAGTCAATGTACTATATACTGCTAACGCCTACTTAAGTTTCTTCTTCACTGCTACTTCGTGGAAGCTTTCAATGATATCTAGTTCTTTAATATCGTTGTAGTTTTTTACTTGCATACCACAGTCATAGCCTTTTGCTACTTCTTTCGCATCATCTTTAAAACGTTTAAGAGAATCCAAACTACCGGTATGCACCACTACTCCTTCGCGAATTAGACGAATACCAGCTTTGCTAACTATCTTACCAGTTAATACCATACAACCTGCAATGGTACCCACTTTAGATATTTTAAATGTTTCTCTAATCTCTGCAGTACCAAGAATCTCTTCTTTCATTTCTGGAGATAACATTCCCTCCATCGCATCTTTAAGATCATTTATGGCTGCATAAATAATAGAATACATACGGATGTCAATTTCTTCTTCATCTGCTATCTGACGGGCATTACCCATAGGTCGCACATTAAATCCAATAATAATTGCATCTGAAGCACTTGCCAATAACACATCACTCTCTGTGATAGGTCCAACCGCTTTATGTATAATATTTACTTGTATTTCTTCTGTAGATAGTTTCTGGAAACTATCTGTTAATGCCTCTACAGAACCATCCACATCACCTTTAAGGATAATGTTCAATTCTTTAAAGTCACCAAGCGCGATACGACGTCCTATTTCATCAAGTGTAATATGGCGTTGTGTACGCACAGACTGCTCCCGTTGTAATTGCGTCCTTCTACTTGCAATATCTTTTGCTTCACGCTCATCTTCAAAGACACTAAACTTATCACCCGCTTGTGGTGCTCCGTCTAAACCTAGAATAGATACTGGTGTAGATGGTCCAGCAAGTTTAACTTTCTTGCCACGCTCATCTTGCATTGCTTTTATCTTACCACTATTTTGTCCTGCAAGTACGTAGTCACCTACTTTAAGTGTACCTGCTTGAACTAAAATGGTAGATACATAACCACGACCTTTATCAAGGAAGGCTTCTACTACCGTACCAGAAGCTGCCTTATCAGGGTTCGCTTTTAGTTCTAATATTTCTGCTTCGAGCAATACTTTTTCAAGTAGTTCTTTAACTCCTGTACCTACTTTTGCAGAGATATCGTGAGATTGGATTTTTCCACCCCAGTCTTCTACAAGAAGGTTCATTGCAGCAAGTTTTTCTTTTATTTTTTCTGGATTTGCATCCGGCTTATCAATCTTGTTTATAGCAAAAACAATAGGTACTCCCGCCGCTTGAGCGTGAGAGATTGCCTCTTTTGTTTGTGGCATGATATCATCATCTGCTGCCACTACAATGATTGCGATATCTGTTACTTGAGCACCACGTGCACGCATCGCCGTAAAGGCTTCGTGACCAGGTGTATCTAAGAAAGCAACTTTTTTACCATTTTCTAATTGTACTCCATAAGCACCTATATGCTGTGTAATACCTCCTGATTCTCCTGCAATTACATTCTCTTCACGAATAAAATCTAGTAAAGAAGTTTTACCGTGATCTACGTGACCCATTACAGTTACAATAGGAGCTCTTTCTGATAAATCTTCTGGAGCATCTTCTTCTTCTTGAATAGATTCTTCAATATCAGCATTTACAAACTCAACTTCATAATCAAACTCTTCTGCAACAATTGAAATAGTCTCAGCATCTAAACGCTGGTTCATTGTTACCATCATCCCTAAAGACATACAAGCCGAGATAATATTTGTCACCGGCACATCCATCATTGTCGCCACTTCACTTACAGTAACAAATTCTGTTACTTTAAGAACCTTGTTTTCTAGTTCCTGTTGTGCTAGTTCCTCTTCCGTTTTTTGACGGTGCGTATCCCGCTTGTCTCTTCTATACTTTGCACCTTTACCTTTAGAAGACTTTCCTTGTAGTTTCTCTAAAGTTTCGCGTACTTGTTTTTGTACTTCTGCTTCGCTAGGCTCTTCTTTAGGTGTGTGTGTTCTCCCACCACCAGAAGCTTTACGTCCTCTTGTATTATTATTTCCTCCTCGTTGTCCTCCTCCTGGAGCATCCTTACTTATACGACGACGTTTACCACGTTTTTCACCTGGCTTCGCATCTGGCTTTTTCTTTTCTGGTTTCTTAAACTTAGAAAGGTCAATTTTGGCCCCTGTAAAATTAGGTCCGTCAAGTTTCTTGTATTCTGTTTTAACGATATCATTCTTGGCCACTGCTCCAGGAGCATTTGCTTCCCCTTTAGCTAATCCAGTTTCTTCTGGAGTCTCAACTTCTGGAGTTTTTTCTGCAACAACTTCTGTCTTTGGCGCTTCTTCTTTTTTCTTAGCAACAGGTTTTTCTGCCTGTGGCGCTTCTTTTATTATTTTAAGTTTTAGCTTTTCTGCTTTAGCAGTAACCACCTCCGGTTTAGGCGCTTTCTTTACTTCTACCTTTGGTTTTTCTGCCTTTGGTGTTTCTACCTTAGCTGGCGCCTCTTCTGGTGCTTTCTCCACTACTGGTTCTGGAGTTGGCTTGACCACTTTACCCTTATCATCAAGCTCAACTTTACCTACTTTTTTAGGTCCAGCGAGTGATGCTTCAGCTTTAATGACTTTTCTAGCTTCTGCGGCAGCAGCTCTATCCTCTTCTTCTTTAAGCTTTTCAGCTAAAAGCTCTTCTTTCTCCTTGCGCTTTTCTGCACCAACTTCTTTAGACTCCACTTTCTTCTCACGATCTTTCGCAAACTCTGATGCAAGGTGCTCGTATTCAGCATTAGAAATCTTAGTAGTAGGACGCGCCTCTATCTCGATGCTTTTAGATTTTAAAAACTCCACAGCACGATCCAAAGAGATATTAAACTCTTTGAGTACTTTGTTAAGCCTTATTGATTTTACTTCTGCCATAAATAATGGTTCTCCTAATTTTGTATTCTTACTGTAAAAGTAGTGGATTGTGACTACTCTTCAAACTCTTCTTTTAATATATTGATCACATCTTGTATTGTTTCTTCTTCAAGGTCAATACGACTTACAAGATCTTTCATATCATATTCTAATATACTCTTTGCAGTATCTAGACCAATCTTTTTAAACTCATCAATAATCCAAGATTCTATTTCATCTGAGAATTCTTTAAGCTCTACATCTTCTTCTGCTCCTTCACGCAATACATCTATCTCGTATCCAGTTAACTGACCTGCAAGACGAATGTTGTGACCTCCACGACCAATTGCCTTGCTCACCTCTTCTGGCTTTAATATTACCTCTGCACGTTTTGTCTCTTCATTAATCTTAACAGAAGTTACTTTTGCCGGGCTCAAAGCACGAGTAATAAACAAAGTAAGGTTTTCTGTATAATTAATTACATCAATATTTTCATTTCCTAACTCACGCACAATACCGTGAATACGTGATCCCTTCATCCCTACACAGGCTCCTACAGGATCTATACGATCATCATAAGAATCTACAGCAACTTTTGCCTTTTCTCCTGGAATACGCACTACTTTCTGTACGTTAATTAATCCATCAAAGACTTCTGGAATTTCCTGCTCAAATAATTTCTCTAAAAACAATGGGCTTGCTCTAGACATAATTATTGTAGGCTTATTTCCTTTAAGCTCTACAGATTCAATCACACCACGAACATTATCTCCTTTTCTAAAGAAATCTGATGGTATCTGGCGGTCTTTAGGCATAATCATCTCATTCCCTTCATCATCTAATAATATAACTGCTCTATGGCGTATATGATGAACCTCTGCTGTATATATCTCACCTTCCATATCTTTAAATTGCTTATAGATAATGGTATTGTCATGCTCGTGAATCTTACTAATCAAATTTTGACGTAAAGCCAAAATAGAACGACGTCCTAGCTGCATTAATTTTACTTCTTCAGAAACATCTTCCCCTACCTCAAAATCATCCTCTATTTTACGAGCATCAGTCAATGAAATTTCTTCATTAGGGTCCATCACATCAATATCTGCTACTACCACACGGTTTCTCCAGATTTCTAAATCTCCTTTATCTGGGTTTACAATAATATCAAAATTATCATCACTCCCATATTTCTTTTTGAGTGCATTTCTAAAAACCTCTTCCAGTATCGCCATAAGCGTTACTCTATCTATCTGTTTGTCATCTTTAAATTCTGAAAAAGAATCAATCAACGCTAAATTTTCCATGCTCTTAATTAATTAAATTTTATCATCACTTTCGTTTCTACTATTTCATTATAAGGGATTACAGCTTCTTTTTTTACTGTCACTTTTCCCTTTCCTATTGGTTTAGGCTCTCGTGCCTTCCAGTTCAATGTTACATTATGCTCATCTGCTGCAGTCAAAGTAGCTTCAATTTTTTCACCCTTATCCGTCTTCACCATCACATTTCTACCTACATTTTTAACATACTGACGTTGCATCGTTAAAGGCTCTGAAGCACCACAAGACATAACATCAATAGAAAAATCTAGTTCTTCGTCTAAGTTATGTTCTACCGCTCTACTTACGGCTATACAATCTTCTACCTTAACACCATTATCGCCATCTAAGGTTACACGTATCTGATTATCTGCCGTAATCTCTAAGTCAATTAAAAATAATGACGGATTCTCTACCAGTGCTTTGTCTATTAATTCTACTACCTCGTCGCGCATCAATTTATACTATAAAAAGAGGGGACTTTATGTCCCCTCAACTCGTTAAATATCAAATTCGATGCAAATATACTATTTATTTTTGTTTTAAAAAAGAGTGTTTAATGTTAATCAAATTACCGTAATATTGGTATCTTTATTATCCAACTAAATTGACACTTATGAAAAGAATACTCGTCCCTACAGATTTTTCAGAACAAGCAGAAAATGCGCTAAAAGTTGCCGTCCAGCTGGCAGAAAAACAAGAATGCGAGATCTATTTACTGCACTCTATGGAGCTACCATCACATCTAGCAAATGGTTCGGACGGAGGTGTGTTACCCGAAGCACTGTTTTTTATTAAACTGGCTGAGAAAAAATTTGAAGAATTATTACAAAATGATTTTCTAGACAATGTTGACCTTCACGAAGCATTAGGGCATGGAGAGATCTATAACGACATAAAAGAAGCCGCTGAAAGCAAAGAAATAGACCTAGTAATTATGGGATCGCACGGCGCCAGCGGGTTCAAAGAAATGTTTATAGGGAGTAACACAGAAAAAGTAGTAAGAACCTCTTCTATCCCGGTGTTAGTTATTAAAAATAGTCATCCTACTTTTAAAGTAGAAAACTTTGTGTTTGCTACTGACTTTTCTGAAGAAGGTAGAAAAGCGTTTGACAATGCTCAAAAATTTGCGAAAGAAATGGATGCAAAAATGCATCTATTATACGTCAATACACCAAGCGGATTTAAAACTACTCCAGAAGCCTTTGCGCTCATGGAGAATTTTATAAAAGGAATGGGCGTAGAAAATTATACCCTTAATATTTATAATGACGTATCTGTTGAAAAAGGAATTTTAGGATTTGCAAAAGACAATAATGTTGATATCATTGGAATGAGCACTCACGGCCGTAAAGGAATCTCCCATTTCTTTAATGGTAGTATAAGTGAAGATCTTGTGAACCATGCACAGATGCCAGTGATCACGTTTAAAATATAAGTTGCACCTCGGAAATAGTAACAAATGAAATTCCTGCTTTTAATTCCTCTTTTTTATATTGCAGCCTGTGGTAGCGGTTCTGAAAAGAAAAATACAGTTGTCATTGGCGACCCAAACCCAACTAGAGAGCCTATTTCAGAAGCAATTATTACAGCACCTGAAGATGTAGTGGCCACTCCTATTGGTGCGATAAATGGAAATTTTAAAACAGGCAACACTCCCTTTTATGTCTATGTAAAAAACGTTAACAAGCGCAAAGGAATTACTACTATCGCTTTTGAAGACAACCATGCGCCAAGTCTTATTTTAAATGAGACGTATGGCGCTACTATAACAACGTTGCGATTTGATGAGTTTGATAGAGACCTGCTGTTAGTGAATACTAAAATTAAAGACCCACAATTCCACAAATACCACCTCTATATTTTAAAAAATGGACAATGGCTGCCAGTAGTAAAACCTTTTACCATCCATGAAAGCCATAAAGAAGCCCAGAAAAACCCAATTTTTGTTGATCCTCAAAACCCTAATAATATGTTTCGTTATTATTCTGTTTTTGATATTGACGATACCAATGACCAAGATTATGGCTGGCGTTTGCATAATGAGAGTGTCGCAATAAAAAACAGATAATACGAGGTGGGCAAAAAGAATCGCTGTCTTTGCCATCCGTGGATTTGCTTGCTACAATTTTTTCGAAAATTCTTAAGTCAGCTTAATAGGCGTACCCTTGGCTGCGCATCAAATGCAACAAAATTTTAAAGAAAGCCACAAAGAAGTAAACGACTCAATCTAGTTAGTTTCTTACATTCTGATCATTATTTTTTAAGTAATTTCAATAATTGATAAGCCACTCAAGGCACACGCAACAGTCTTTTTTTTACTAAATTGTAAAGCATATTTGCTATAATGTAAAGTATTCTTTACATTTGTATTCTAAAACCTAATGAATATGACTTCTGAAAAATCGTGTGCCGAAAAAGAATACCAAACGATTGAGCGTTGGACTAAGTTTAAGTTACCAAATAAAGTAAAGCCTTTTGGTTGGATAATAGCTATTAGCTGTTTTGTCGCTTTTCTTTGGTTAGCAAAAGTCGCAAACACATCTTTTCTTGTATTATACACCTTAAAAACTTTAGGAGTAATAGGTTTGGCAATGGTCGCAGTGGCAAGAGAAAAAGTGGAAGACGAAATGAAAGATGTACTTCGCGGTAAAGCCATGCTATTTGCTTTTGTTTGCGTTATCTTCTTTATTATTGTCACCCCCTATATTACTACCCTAATAAGCGCTGTTGTTAATCCAAATGATTTTGAGGGTGTAGCTATAGAACTAAGCCACTTTAATATGCTCTCTTGCACATTATTAATGTACATCTTAGGATTAGAAACTATGAAAAGGTTGTACAGATGATTAACACCCTAAAAGTACAAAGAGCGATAAAAAACATAACGCAAGATGAACTAGCAACAGTAATTGGTGTTTCACGTCAAACAATTAATTCTATAGAAAAAAATAGATATGTACCTAGTACCGTATTGGCGTTAAAACTTTCAAGAACATTAGAGGTTAGTGTTCATGAGTTGTTTAGTCTAGAGATAACTGATTAAGATTAATCGTTTATTTTAATTTTAAGAACAAAATTGAGATCAGGTGGGTTCTGACAATAATTCTAATACACACAAGGTAAAGGTCCCGATTTTAAAACTGTGACCTTTAACTTGTGAAACTAAACGATACATGCCAACACCTTAATAGGCGCCGCTGCTTTTACCACCTATGGTCGCATAGGGCATCACCCATTAAACAAAAAAGCGCTAAGATGTACACCTTAGCGCTTTAATAATTTCAAAACAAAACGAAAAGTAGCAGCGCCTAATAAGGCGCTGCTACTTTTGCCACCTACGGTCACATAGAACAGTACATCTAGTCTACAAAAAAAGGTCACAGTTTTAAAACTGTGACCTTTAACAATTATAGTTGTCCTACTAGGACTCGAACCTAGAACGACGGTACCAAAAACCGATGTGTTACCATTACACCATAGGACAATATATTATTGCGGGTGCAAATTTACTATATTCTTTATGTTAAACAAATAAAATTCGAAAAAATTAACGCCATTAACATTTCTGCAGCAAAATATATACCTCCCAATTTACGTTAGCCATTAATTATAGGCGAATGGGTAATTTATTAGTAAATTCGCGACAACCAAAATTGACATTTTTATGGGTTCCTTTCAGTTTGATAGATGGAATAAAATTTTAGGATGGACTGTATTTGCAATCGCACTCATTACCTATTGGCTCTGTGTAGAGCCAACAGCAAGTTTTTGGGATGCAGGCGAGTATATCACCACAGCAAGTAATCTAGAGGTAGGGCATCCTCCAGGGGCACCATTGTACCAAATTTTAGGTGCGTTTTTCTCCATTTTTGCTATGGACCCCACAAATATTGCACTCACTATTAATCTGATGTCGGTTTTTCAGAGTGCTTTCACCATCTTATTTATGTTTTGGTCACTCACTATTTTACTACGCAATGTTGTTGGTAAAATGGGCGATATTAACGATGACAGCTTAAAAGGAATTCTCGCGGCAGCCTTTGTTGGCTCGCTTGCGTTTGCATTTACAGACAGTTTTTGGTACAGTGCCGTAGAAGCAGAAGTGTATGCAGGAGCTATATGTATGCTATCTGTTTTATTCTATTCTGCATTGCGCTGGGAACGTGAGATGAACACCCCTCGAGGAGACCGATGGCTAATTCTTATTGCCTTTTTAATTGGGCTTACCTTCGGGATTCACTTCTTAGGGCTATTGGCAATACCGGCCATGGGCTTTTTGTATTTCTTTAAAAACTATAAAAAGGTTACCGTTAAAAATTTCATTGTAGCAAATGTGGTGATGGTTGCCATTTTACTCTTTATTTTTAAGCTATTGTTGCCCTGGACTCTTCAGTTCTTTAGTGCTTCGGAAATTTTCTTTGTAAATAGTATTGGGCTTCCTTTTAATTCTGGTTCTATCATTGCTGGACTTCTTTTTATTGCACTGTTTTATTTTGGGCTACGTTATACAAGAAAGCACGGACATGCAATGTATAATACCCTATTGTTATGTGTGTTATTTATTTTTATTGGGTTTTCTAGTTGGCTAATGTTACCTATTCGTGCAAATGCAGGTGTGGTTATTAACGAGAATAACCCAAACAATGCACGCGAACTACTTGCCTACTATAATAGAGAGCAGTACCCCGAGACACATTTGTTTCATGGACCACTCTTTACAGAATTATATGCAGGTTTAGATCCAGTAAACCCGTATAAGGATGATAAGCCAAAATATGAGAAGGATAGAGCGATTGGCAAATATGTAATTGTAAATGATTACAAAAACGCGGGGCAGAATACAGATGATGCTCATAAAGGCTACCTCCCACGAATGTGGAGTATGGAAAATGCTGAAAATTATCTTGAGTTTACCGATGGTCTAGATTTTGAGATTGCCTATGGCTATCGTTCTGAACAACGCCTAGTTGACGAGGTGCGCGCATTTAAAGAAGCCTTTAGAGAAGGTTTAGTTGATGGTAAAGAATACAATGCATTCTTAACAGATTTTGGCCCGTTTCTAGACATAAAGCCTCCTTCTTTTGGGCAGAATATGCAATTTATGTTGCAATACCAGATGGGCTATATGTACTGGCGTTATTTTATGTGGAATTTTAGTGGGCGACAAGATGATGTTCAAGGAGAATACACAGCACTACACGGCAATTGGTTGAGCGGTATACCGCTTGTAGATGAATGGCACATAGGCTCACAAGACAATTTACCTAGTGATGTAAAAAACAACAAAGGTCGAAACACCTATTTCTTTTTACCTCTTATTCTTGGTATTATTGGATTGGTATTTCATTTTAAAAATGATAAAAAATCATGGTGGGTGCTCTTCGTGCTCTTTATGTTTACTGGACTCGCCCTTAAGGTTTACCTTAACGAACGGCCTTTTGAACCTCGAGAACGTGATTATGCACTGGTAGGATCATTTTATGTCTTTGCCATATGGATAGGATTTGGTGTCTATGCGCTCTACGATCTCGCAAAAGGCTATTTAAAACCTAAACTAGCATTGCCCATAATTACGGTAGTCACTTTGCTGGCAGCGCCAGTATTATTGGCATATCAAAACTGGGATGACCACGATAGATCTAACAAATATACAGCTCAGTCTATGGCAAAAATGTATCTGGATTCTTGTGATGAGAATGCCATCTTATTTACCATAGGTGATAATGATACGTTTGCCTTGTGGTATGCACAGAACATAGAAGGCTATCGTCAAGATGTACGTGTTATTAACACCAGTCTTTTCCAGACCGATTGGTATATAGATGATATGAAGAAAAAGGCTTTTGACAGTGATCCTATTCCTTCACAATTGACTCATGAGCAATACCGTTATGGAACACGAGATTTTGTGGCCTATAAACAAACGCGACTAGACACTATTGACATAGATACATGGATGCAGTGGATTGCTAGTGATGAGAAAAAATACAAAGTAGAATTGAATAGTGGGCAATGGGTAAATTCTTTCCCTAGTAAGATTGTTCGTATCCCGGTAGATAAAGCAACGGTGCTTCGCAATAATATTGTGGCAGAAAAAGATGCAGATAAGATCGTTGACAATATTTATATTGAACTCAAAGGGGACTTCTTATATAAAAATAGACTGCTTATGCTAGATATTGTTGCTAGTAACGACTGGGAACGTCCTATCTACTTTAGTGGTGGTAGTTTTGGAGATGATGACTATATCTGGATGAAAGATTTTTTACAGCTGGATGGTGTAGTGTATAAATTAGTTCCTATTAGAACGCCATTAGGTAAGGGAAGTCCTTTTGATATGGGTCGTATTGATTCTGATAAAATGTATGATCTTGTTAAAAACTGGGATTGGGGTAATAGTGGTAGCCCAGACATCTATCACGATACAGAAACCAGACGAAATAGTATTACCTACCGAAGCAACCTTGCTAGACTTACCGAATCATTGTTAAATGAGGGTAAAAAGGAAAAAGCGAAAGAAATACTTGACCTTGCAATGGAAAAAATGCCAGTGGAGCACTTTGAGTATTATTCACTGTTAGAGCCATATGTTTCTGGATACTACGAGATAGGTGAGAAAGAAAAGGCACGCGCATTGTATTTTGAAGTAACTAAAAAATTTCAAGAAAAGATTGAGTATTATGGCGCATTAAAGCTAAAACGCCAATACAATCTCGCACAAGAAATTATTAGTGAAGTAGAGCAATACCGAAATTTTATAAACGTGACAACGGTTTATGATGATGAGCAATTTGCGAGACAAGAAGCAGCCAAGTTTAATGAGTACCTAAAATTATTTAAAGCTTTTTATCGTGACGATGAAAAGTTGGATATTGACAGAGACCTTAAACAAAAGGAAGACTTTTTAAATTTGCCGGCAGATGATAGTTTGTTACAAGAGTATCTTGACACACAAATAGAGTAAACGGTGCATCCATTTATCATAAAAACGCCCAAGCTTGTCCATTGGTTATTTCCAAAACGAGTTTGGGCGTTTTCACGTTCAGCTCCAACGGTGTACTTAACTTTTGACGACGGCCCTATTCCTGGTGTTACTCCTTGGGTGTTAGATCAACTTCGGAAACATAATGCACGTGCCACTTTCTTCTGTATTGGAGAAAATATGCAGAAACATCCAGAAATAGCAAAACAAATACTCGAGGAAGGGCATACAATAGGCAATCACACTTTTCACCATAAAAATGGCTGGAAAACGAGTTTTAAAAATTATACTATTGATGTAGAAACATTCAACAATCAATTCAGTGAGACTTTCAAAGAAGGCGAAGTACAAAAACGCTACAATCTACAGTCTAGTCCCAATAACAATAGAGACAACAAGCAACAATCGCCTCCCGATAGCTATCGGGACGTCAATCGTCAATCCAAAACTCCTTTCCGCCCGCCTTATGGAAAAATGACCTCGCGACAGGCAGCCGCGATTCAAAAATTAGGACACAAAATCATTATGTGGGATGTATTGAGCGGGGATTATGATCAGCATATTTCCGAAGAGAAATGCCTAAAAAATGTACTTCAAAATATTAAACAAGGAAGTATCGTTGTTTTTCACGACAGCTTAAAGGCAGAAAAAAAATTAAAATTTGCGCTCCCAAAAGTTTTAGAACACATAAAAAATAAAGGGTGGAGTTGCAAGGCTATTACCTAAACGTATTCTTTGATAAGATCGATAAGTGTATTTGCATCTTGCTCACCGCTTTGACGCCATTTCATCTCGCCTTCTTTATAAATCATTAAGGTAGGAAGCCCCTTTACACGAAGCGCCTCTGCGAGCTCGGCGTTTTTATCTACATCAATTTTAATAACGCGCGCTTTGTCTCCTAACTTTGCAGCAACGTCTCTAAGTACGGGGTGCATTAAATTACAAGCTTCGTCCAGTTCTGTATAAAAGTCAAGCAGAACAGGCACGTTAGTTTCGATTAATTCTCCAAATTTTGACATTTGATTTTTATTTTTCCTTAAGATATAATAACAAAGATAACATTAATCCAGTAAATACAATATTTAAGGGCTTTAGGAGGGGTTGAAATCCACTATAAAAAATGAAATAAGCTTCATTAAGTAATACGCGATGTCTGCTTTAAAGTAATTACAGAAATCTCAGGCCAGATGCCTACGCGGCCTGGGTAAGCAAGATATCCAAAACCACGATTCACATTTAGGGTACTCCCAAGTTCTTTATAAATACCGGCCCAGTTTTCATAGCGATATTTAACAGGGCTCCATTTTATAAGTCCTGGAATTTCGATTCCAAACTGCATTCCATGAGTATGACCACTTAGGGTAAGCTCTATGTTTTTAGGGTGTGTTTTAACTTGTTCTTGCCAGTGGGAAGGATCGTGGCTCATTAAAATTTTAAAGTCTGAAGTCTCCACTCCTTCACAAGCCTTGTCAAGATCTCCTGCTTTTTTAAAACCACCTATTCCCCAATTTTCAACTCCTACTAATTTTATAGAGGCTCCATTTCTGGTAATTGTTCTATTTTCATTTAACAATAAATTCCAACCCATTTCTTTTTGGATTGCCTTTAAATCGTCTAAGTTTTTTACTTTTTCAGTCTCCGTTTCCCATTGCACATAATCTCCATAATCGTGATTACCTAAGACACTAAAGACCCCGTCTTTTGCAGTTAATGAACCAAAAACTTCTTTCCAATCGTCCATCTCTGTGGCAAGATTATTAACCAAATCTCCCGTGAATAAAATAAGATCTCCTTGTTGTTGATTTACAAGATCTACGGCATATTTAATTTTTTCTTTATTTGTAAAACTACCACTATGCACGTCACTAATCTGGGTTACTTTATACCCATCAAATGCCGCAGGTAGGGTATCAAACTCAAGTGTGTATTCGTGTACTTTATAATTGTATTTACCTCTCACCATCCCATAAATGAGACTTGTAAAAGGTATGGCAGCAATGCCCAATGCGACGGTACTCACAAACTTGCGGCGAGAAGGCAAATGAAATGTCTGGTCTTCGCCAGCAAATTTAAAAATGAATCCAATAAGTAATCTGATTATGTCTTCTAAGAACATCACCAAAATAACTACTATTTTTGGAAAAAAGAATGCGATAAAAATTCCAATAATATACATACTCCCCGCAGACATTCTGCGAGATCCGCCGGTGTTCACAATGAGATAAATAAGCAAGCCTATTATTATGGCAGAAGAGCCAAAATAAAGCCATTTAATAATAGGACCTTTCCATAAGGTTCTAAAAGCTTGATAGACATAAATATCAATGAGAATGTAGATAACAATAGGAATAATCCAGCGCAACATATTTTCTGAAATTTTAGAGATTCAAAGGTAGTTAGAATATGTGTGGGTAAGTCGTTGCGTTTGGGGTTTCGTTACTGTTGAATAAAACTTTAACTATAAATTATAAAATCCTACTTACACCGCTAGACTGACTATGAATAGTGATTATTAAAATTTGGGCAGAGATACCTGCTGTTATAGTCATATATAAATTCAATTTAAAATAATGACAATTGTGATATTAAAACAGAGATACCTGCCTACGCAGGTATGAAATGGGAGAGTCATCAACTAGTGATGACTCTCCTCCCCAAATTTGATCGGTCCTCCTAAAAGGAACAACCTACTTATGTCTTACAAATCTATCGAAAAAATAACTGATATTGAGGTAGTTACCGTTTTTGAAGCTATAATACCTGTAAGATTATTCTTAGGCTATTGCAATACTTTTCTGCTTCTTATAACCAAAATATAAGATATATGCATAACACGCGATTACTAAAACAAAAGCTGATTTATACCCTATTCCATCTGCTAGTGCACCGTATAATGGAGGGATGATTGCCCCACCTACAATGGCCATACATAATAAACCAGATGCTTGCGGTTTTAAGTCACCAAGTCCGTCTAAAGTGAGTGTAAAAATAGTTGGGAACATTATAGAATTGAATAACCCTACGGCTAAAATAGACCACATAGCCACAAGGCCAGAAGTACTCATAGAAATAACAATCATAGTAACAGCAAGTCCTGCAAATATGGCTAACACTTTTCCTGGTTTAATTACACGTGTTAAATAAGCTCCTACAAAACGGCCTAGCATTGCTCCACCCCAATACAAGAAAACAAATGAGCCCACAATAGCCTTAGCATCTACTGCCGATAAATCTTTACCTAACATTCTGGTTGCAATAGAGTTCATAAACTCATTCTCGACAATAATTGCCGGCAAGCCCATATCCTGAAAATACAGTACTAAAAAGCTACCAATTGCTACCTCAGCACCTACATAAACAAAAATCCCTATTACACCCATTACTGCTAACTTATTGCCTAACAATTTTGCATAACCTCCTTCTGGACTTTTTTCTAAAATTTTAGGGAGTTTAATAAAAACAAAAAGGAGCGCTAAAACGCCTATACAAACTGCAAGCATTAAGAAAGGTGAAGATACTGCAGCCGCCTCTGTGTTGTAATATTCTTTTTGAGCCGTCTCAGACAATCCTGCTATTGCCTCAGAAGACATAATAGTATCGCTTAACAAAAACGAAGCTCCAATAATAGGTGCAATGGTTGTCCCTAGAGAGTTAAATGCTTGTGATAAATTAAGTCTACTAGATGCACCATCTTCGGACCCCAATACTGCAACATAAGGGTTTGCGGCTACCTGTAAAATGGTAATCCCTGCGGCTAATGTAAAGTAACCTAAAATAAAAATACCAAACATACGCTCTGATGCTGCGGGTGAGAATAACACACAGCCTATTGCCATAACAGCAAGACCCAATACTATTCCTTTTTGATATCCTATTTTAGACAATAGCCACCCTGCCGGAACCGAAAAGACAAAGTAGGCTCCAAAAAATGCAAATTGGACTAATACTGCTTGAAAATTAGAAAGCTCAAAAACATCTTTTAGTCTTGGTATTAAACTATCTACCAGAACGGTAATAAATCCCCATAAAAAGAAAAGTACGGTGACAATGATAAATGCGGTGGTGTAATTTTTTTTTGTTTTTTCCATAGCAATAATTTAGTTCATTAAAACTAAAGTTATAATGTGTTATAAAATCCTGGGGTTTCTGTTGTATTCTCTCCAGATCTAAAAGTAGTGGCAACAAATCCGTTGTGTATGGAGTATGCGCCGGTTTCTCCTTTTTTATTCATTGCGATATACCCCACTTGAAAATCTTTATAGTTCTTAGACTTGTTCACGATACGCATTACGGCTTCTTTACAAGCTTCATCTGGTGTTTTCCCTTGTCGCATTAACTCGACTACTAAATAGCTCCCAACCGTTTTCAACACTTCTTCTCCAAGCCCTGTTGCGGTGCAAGCTCCAACTTCATTATCAACAAAAAGTCCTGACCCTATTACTGCAGAGTCTCCAACTCTACCTGCCATTTTAAAAGCAAGGCCGCTGGTGGTACAACCGCCAGAAATGGTTCCATCTTTGTCCATTGCTAACATTCCAATCGTGTCGTGATTTTCAATATTTATGATGGGCTTGTACTGTGCTGTTTTTTTCCAGTTTTCCCAGCCACTTCGCGATGCTTCGGTTAAAAGATTTTCTCTTTCAAAACCTTGAGAAACTGCAAATTCTTCTGCTCCTACTCCTGCTAATATCACGTGTGGCGTGTCTTCCATGACCATCTTTGCAACGGCAATAGGATGCTTAATGTTTTCCATACAGAGCACAGCGCCATAGTTTCCATGTTCATTCATCACACAAGCATCTAGTGTCACCCGACCTTCACGATCTGGCAATCCACCAATCCCTACAGATTGTCCCTCTGCGTTTGCCTCTTCTACCCCACATCCATCAATAACCGCTTGCAGCGCACTCTTTCCTTCTTGTAAAGATTGCCAAGCCGCTGCGGTTGCATTTTTCACATCCCAAGTGGCAATTACTACTGGATATTGTTTGTCTGTTTGATCTTCAAGGGCAATTGCGGTTTTCTTGTCTGTGTCTGCACAAGCCACAAGTGTTGCTCCTAGTGTTGCACCAACACTACCTAATGCGGCATTCTGAATAAACTTTCTTCTCTTCATAATCTTTTATTTTATTGCTATTTAACCGAAATCTCATCAACAAATATCCACGCTTTACCATCGTGAGGATGTCCTAAATGCCATTTGGGTACGGGGCCCAAAGTTGTAGCAATCATTTTAATATATCTTACGGGTTTTGATGCTTGTTTAATGGTTACCGTTTTAATCGCAACGTCTTCATCCTTCTTGGTTGCATCAATTTTCTGGACTCCTAAAGAGGTATAATTCTTTCCGTCCTCGGAAACCCAAAATTCTACTTGGGTTGGGTAAAATATCCAGCTACGTTGATCTTGTAAAAAATTAGTTTCAATACGTTGTACCTTTCTAACAGTTCCTAAATCTAAAACGACATCCACATTTTTATTACTGTAGCCTTGCCAAGCCCCTGTCCTAAAATCTTTGGCGCCTCTTATCCCGTCTATAAGCGCATCATTCCCTCCTGCGTTATATTCGTTTGCAAACTCCGTGTTTAGTTGTAAGCTAAGATTTGGATCAATCTTATAAAATTTTGTTTCTAGCACTTTGCTTTTATTGTCACCCTTTTTTGCATAGGTTTTTAGTGTTGACGCTTCTTGTAAGGAGAAAGGCGTATCGTATTTTTTAAACGGAGTTTCGTTTATCGCATAGAAAATTTCAGAAGTTGGCTCAGCAACAGCAAGAGATATGGTAGTGCTATTTTTAAAAGCCACTTCACCTTCTGCAATAAAAGGGGCTAATAATATAGTATGATCTTCAATACTCGTTTTTGGTGCTACACCTTCTTTTGTCCCCCAGTCTGTAGGTTGGTCTGTCATCTCAAAATGGAGTGCACCGCCATTTGCAATTGTCGAGTGATTGATGTAGGTTTTGTTTAGTGGCTTGCCATTTATTGAAGCAGATTTAATGTATTTATTCACTTCAGAAATATTACTTGCCGTAATCACAAACTTCTTACCGTTTTCTAAATTAATGGTTGCTTTCTCAAACAATGGCGCCCCAATAATATATTGATTACTACCCGGTGTTACAGGATAAAAACCAAGGGAACTAAAAACATACCATGCACTCATCTGACCGCAATCTTCATTGCCCGAAATACCGTCGGGTTCATTGGTATATAGTTCTGTTAAAATTTGTCGTACTAACTTTTGTGTTTTTGCCGGCTTATTCACAAAATTGTAGAGATACGCCATATGATGGCTAGGCTCATTGCCATGAGCGTATTGGCCAATTAGGCCTGTAATATCTGCTTGATCTCTTCCTGAAGTTTTAGCCTCAGCACTGAATAAATTATCTAAATGTTTCTCTAGTTTTATTTTACCTCCCATCATTTCTGTCAAACCAGAAATATCTTGCGGCGCGTATAGGCTGTATTGCCATGCATTAGCTTCAGTATAATTAAAGTTTACTTCGTAGGGATCAAAAGGGCCAAACCATGTATTATTAAAACGCCCTTGCATAAAACCTGTGGCTGGATTAAAGACATTTTTGTAATACTGAGCTCTTTCAGAAAAAAGCTGATAGTCTTCTGTTTTATTCATCGCCTTTGCCATCTGTGCAATGGTCCAATCATCATAGGCATATTCTAGCGTTTTAGAGACACTCTCACTTTCTTCTTCCATAGGGATAAAACCTTGGCTTTTATACGCCTTAAGCCCTAATTTATCTTGCATTGCACTATGTTTCATTGCTTTAAAAGCAAGCTCTGCATCATAGCCAGTTATGCCTTTAAGGTATGCATCTGCAATTACTGGAACCCCATGATAGCCTATCATACATCCCGTATAATTAGCCGATAAATCCCAGATAGGAATAGTGCCTCCTTCTTGATATTTTGCCAACATTGTATTTATAAAATCGTTGGTTCTTTCTTGCTCGATTATTGTATATAAAGGATGTGCGGCTCGATAGGTATCCCACAATGAAAACACAGTATAATAATCAAAGTCTTTTGTTTGGTGAATCTCTAAATCCATCCCACGATAACGACCATCTACATCTTGATATAAGTTGGGCGCAATCATCGTATGGTAAAGAGCAGAATAAAAAATGTGTTTGTTGTTTTCTGAAGGGTCCTCCACTACTATTTTACTGAGTTGGTGTTCCCATTTAAGTGTGGCTTCCTTGCGAAGTTGCTTGAATGTTTTGCCCGCTATTTCGATTTCTCTATTTCTTTTTGCGCCATCTATATCCACTGCAGAAATACCAACAGAAACATACACCGGTTCATTATTTGGATTAATAAAACGCAATGCTATCTTCTGTGCTCCTTTTGCCCCAGTCTCTGATGGGGATTGCAACATGTCGCTAAATGGATGTGAAGTCTTTATATTAAAAAATAAACGTTGATCTGTTGCCCAAGCTTCACTAAAACGAAACCCTTGTATTTCTGTTTCTGAAATTACATCTATCTGCGCGTCTAGCACTTTATCGCGATGTATTAAATCTACAATAGCTACTTGATTCTCTGCACTAGGAAAATGATATTCATGCATTCCTGCTCTTTCTGTAACCGTAAGTGCAACATCAATATCTGTATCATCTAAATGTACTTTATAAAAACCTGGCGAAGCGTCTTCCTGTTCATGAGAAAACAAACTACCGTATCCTTTGTTGCCATCTGCACCATTATTAAAGTTGACCTCATTGGTAGGCATTATTAAAATATCTCCATAATCACTTACTCCCGTTCCACTTAAATGTGTGTGGCTAAAGCCGTAGATATAATCATCACTATAATGATACCCACTGCAACCATCCCATCCATCTAATCTAGTATCTGGGCTTAACTGCATCATCCCAAAAGGCATGGTAGCTCCAGGATAGGTATGACCGTGACCACCTGTGCCTACGAAAGTGTTCACATAACTTGTTAAGGTTTTGCTAGATATTGAGGCACTTTGTCTTTCTAAGTCTTTACAGGAAATAAATACAGTTAAAAAGCAAATAACAACTGTGATGTTTTTCATTGGTGGTTTTTAATGGAGCGAAAAGATACGAAAAGGGGTTAAGAATGTTTAATACACATTAAAAATATTACGCTATCTTTATTTATGATTTGTACTTCACGAAACGACTCTCAAAAAAAAAAGTTATTCCAAAGTAAGAGGTGGCTACCCGTATTGTTTTGTTTCCTTTTTGTGCAATTCGTTCTAGCACAAGAAATTCATCAGAAAACAATAGATTCAATCTTTAAGGTTTCAGAAACATTAGGGACTCCAAAAGAGAAGGTAGACTATTTAAGCGGTCTAACTAGTAATGCCAGATATGCGAACTATACTTTAGCATATATAAAAAGGTCCGAAGAAATTTCAAGTAAATTTAAATCTGACGATCTTTTTTCTACTACCTACTATTATTATGCGAACTACTATTACTATAATTCAAAACTTGATTCTTCATTATATTATATCGAGAAGACTACACTTTTTATAGATGATGAAAAACAGCCCTTGCTGCGTGCTTTTTTAAAAGCTACCGAGGCAGGAATATTTGAACGTCAAGGAAATAATGCACAATCCATTGCAACCATTTTAGAATCTAAAGTGCTCCTTGACAAAGTGGATACTTTAGACTTAAATGATGTTGAGAAAGTGAGGTATAAAACGTTGGCTTTGTCTTCTATAAACTCTTTAGCAAATTATTATAATAAAATAGAAGCATACGATAAAGCGGTGAGCTATTATGATCAAGGATACCGATTAAGTTTACAAAATAAATCATCTATTCATGCTGGAATTTTTATTACCAATAAAGGGGATTTATTTCTCAACACTAAAGAGTACACGAAGTCGCTCGAGGCTTTTGAAGAAGGAAAAAAACTAAAAATTGAAGGTAATGCTCCTCAAAGACTTATCGTAAACTCAGACCTTAATTTAGGCATTGCTCACACCCATTTAGGGAACTATGAAAAAGCATCCCAAATATTAACGAGAACAGTGGCTTATTATAAAGACTCAAAAATATCCACGAAGCTTTCAGAAAGTCTTTTTTATAGGGGTGATTTACATCTTAAAACCAAAGCATATAGCAAGGCGATTCTTGATTGCAATGAAGCAAAAATACTCGCGGAAAAAGATAAAAATCTTGATATCGTTTCGAAGTCTTGTAACTGTCTTTTTGAAGCATACAACGCTACAGGAGATGCTAAAAATGCTCTAGTAAATTACCAACGTCATGTTGCAGCCAAAGACTCTATTTTTAATGAGAAAAACATAAAAAATCAAACAGAGCAAGAGTTACAATACGAGTTTAATAAAACGCAAGAATTGAAAAATGCTGAGATAAAAGCGAAAGAAAATGAATCTAAATTATACTCGATACTTGCTATTATTGGCTTTATTTTTGCCTCTTTTTTAAGTTTTTTCTTTTATAAAAACAGAAAGAAAAACCAATTACTAGCGAAGCAAAAAAAGCTTTTAGAAGCTACTGTAGATGAGAAGAATATTTTACTTAGAGAAACGCATCATCGTGTAAAAAATAGTTTTCAAATGGTGTCTTCCCTACTTTTTATACAGAGTGAAACCGCTCAAAACAAAGAAGCAAAGCTTGCTATTAAAGAAGCTCAAAATCGAGTGCGATCTATGGTGTTGATACATCAAAAACTGTATAGCAAAGATCAACTGGTTGGTATAGATTCTAGAGAATACATAGAAGACTTTACAATGGATGTTATAGAAAGTAATCAGTTTGAGAACCGCAAACTAAAATACAAAGTGACTTCAGAAAACCATGTGCTCTCTATAGAAACTATCACACCATTAGGATTAATACTAAATGAGCTCATTACAAATGTTCTAAAACACGCATTTAAACCAGTAAATGATGCCAGTTTATTGGAGATACTATTTTACAAAGCACAAGATGAACTCGTACTAGAAGTCATTGATAATGGTATTGGGATGCCAGATTCAATAAAAGAATCTTCATTTGGACTTGAACTCATTGATGCGCTTTCGCAAAAATTAAAAGCAACCCTTTCTCATCAACCCAATACACCTAATGGTACTATTGTAAAATTAACTATGAAACGATTTGAGATACTGTAAGTAAAAAATAATGCCTTGTTCACTATAAATACCGTGCGTTAACTAAAATTTTTAGGACAACACGCAGAATATGTTTAGCTTGTTTCTTGAAATACAAAATAATTGAAAGACCTTAAAATTTATATCGTTGAAGATGAACCGCTCATTTTAATGAACCTTAAAATGGTATTTAAAAAGCACGGTATTGAAGTAGTAGGTAGCAGTGATGAATATGAGGAAGCTGTAAAAGAAATTGAAACTTTAAAACCTACATTAGTCTTGCTTGACATCCAATTGGATAGTAAAAAAGATGGGGTTGATATCGCAGTAAAACTGGAAGGAGAAGCAGTACCATATCTATTTTTAACCTCTCAAACAGACCCTGTAACCCTCTCAAGAGTCAAACAAACAAACCCTTTGGGGTATGTGGTCAAACCTTTTACCGAGGCAGGGTTACTAAGTAATATAGAATTAGCTTGGCACACTATCGTTTCAGAAAAAGAAGTCATTTCTATAAAAAGTGACGGTAAAAAAATACAACTAGATCAAGCAAAAATACTCTACTTGAGGGCTTTTGACAATTACTGCTATATCGTAACTTCAACGGGAGAATACCTAATTCCTCATACCTTAAAGAAGACTTCTGAAATGTTAAACCCAAAACATTTTTTTCAATGTCACAGATCGTATTGGGTAAATCTTAGGAAAATTGTTTCTGTTTCTTCCGAAAAAGTACAAGTAGATAGAGTCGAAATTCCATTAGGATATTCCCGCAAAGTAGCACTCAACACTATTTTGAGAAAATAGAGATAAAGACTTAAAAGTAGTATTCTATTATTCTCCTAGTTTGAAAGAAAAAATGGCCTCAAGAATGTTTATAAAACATCTGGGGCAAACAAAAGACCGCATCGTGGGGATTGCGGTCTTTTTCTTTTACTCAATAGTTCAGAAATTATTACTCTGCAAAAATCTTTTCGCCACTAGCTTCCTGCTCTTTAAACTTTTGAACTAAGGCCAAAGCGTCTGGTACCACATCACTACATAGTATAATAAGCGACCCTTTTTTGGCAGTATTTACCGCGTGCGTAATCGCTTCTTTCTCACTAGGTATTACGGTAGTTTTAATTTTTGGATGGTTCTTTTTTATACCATCTTCAAGCATTTTTATGAGCTCTGCTTCGGTTTTACCTCTTAATCTTTTATCCTGACGAATAATAATCTCATCTGCCATTTCCGCAGCAATAGCGCCTATCATATTATTGTCTTCTTCTCGCCTATCGCCTATTCCTGCGATAATGCACACTCTGTGTGTTGCATCTAGTTTGTCTGAAAACTTTTTTAGTGCTCTCATTCCTGCAGGGTTGTGCGCATAATCTAAGAGAATGCTAAAATTTTCAAACTCAAAGAGATTGAGTCTGCCCGGAGTTTGAGCTGCACTTGGTATAAAAGTCTCCAGCGCCATTTTCATATCTTCTATATGAATACCGTGCACATGTGCTACAATAACAGCAGCGAGCACATTCTGGATCATAAAATCTGCCTTCCCGCCATAAGTAAGCGGAATGTGTTCTGCCTTCATTACACGCATTTTCCATTCCCCTTTACAAATAGTTACATAGCCGTTTTCATAGACCGCAGTAATACCACCTTTACGTTGCATGGCTTTTATATGGGTATTATTTTCATCCATAGAAAATAAGGCCACGTTGCAATTTAGATTGCGACGCATGTCATATACTAACTCGTCATCTGCGTTTAAAATAGCCGTCCCGTCTGGTAATACCGTTTCTGGCACCACTCCTTTTACACGAGCTAATTGCTCTATGGTATGTATGCCTTTTAATCCTAGGTGATCTGCTGCTACGTTAGTTACTACAGCTACATCACAGTTTTTAAACCCAAGTCCTGCGCGTAATAGCCCTCCACGAGCACATTCTAACACAGCAAAATTTACGGTAGGATCTCTTAATACAAATTCTGCGCTTGCGGGTCCTGTGCAATCTCCGGTCATTAATAATCTGTTCTGAATATATACCCCATCACTTGTTGTATATCCTACTCGATACCCTTTCATTTTTGCCATGTGGGCAATCAGTCTGCTGGTTGTTGTTTTACCATTAGTTCCTGTAATTGCAGTAATTGGTATTCGTCCTGTGTCTCCTTGCTTCGGAAATAACTTATCTATTACTGGTGCTGCTACGTTGCGTGGTAATCCCGTTGTAGGTGCCAAGTGCATTCTAAAACCTGGTCCTGCGTTTACTTCTAGTACGGCACCGCCAGTTTCAGACAATGGTTTTGAGATATCTGTTGTCATGATATCTATACCACAAATATCAAGGTCTATTATTTTTGATATGCGCTCCACCATAGAAACATTAGCAGGATGCACGATGTCTGTAATATCTTCTGCCGTACCTCCAGTACTTAGGTTTGCTGTATCTTTTAATATAAGTCTTTCGCCCTTTGCAATTACAGAGTCTACAGTGTATCCTGCATCTTTAATAATGGTTTGAGTAAGCTCGTTGATTGTAATCTGTGTAAGCACCTCTTCATGACCATAGCCACGTCTTGGGTCTTTATTTACCTCCTCTACTAGTTCTTGAATGGTAGATTTTCCATCTCCAATAACGTGTGCGGGTGTTCTTATTGCTGCCGCGACTAAAACGTTATTAATTACTAGTAATCTATAATCATCACCTGTGATAAATTTTTCTACGATAATGGCTCCGCTTTTAGAGCTCTCTTTTGCGTGATTAAAAGCTTCTAACGCGTGCTCATAATCGTTAATATCCACCGTAATACCGCGTCCGTGATTTCCGTCAACGGGTTTAATTACTAACGGAAAACCAACATAACTACAGGCATCTTTTAGACTTCGTTCGCGTCTTATGATATCTCCACGAGGTACTTCTACCTCAGCTTGTTCTAACAAATATTTAGTGTCTTCTTTATCACAGGCAAGCTCTACCCCAATACTTGACGTTTCTGAGGTTACTGTTGCTTGTATTCTTTTTTGATTTGCGCCATATCCCAATTGGCATAAAGAGTATTTATTTAGCCTAATCCAAGGGATTCCTCTACTTGCTGCTTCTTCTACAATACTACCCGTACTAGGCCCTAAACGAGAAGATTCACGAAGCTCACGCATTTCTTGAATATCTGGTTCAAGATCATACGTTTTATCTGCAATTAATGCTTCACAAATAGCTACAGATGCTTTTGCGGCAAATCGCCCTACACTTTCTTCCATATATGAAAAAACGACATTATACACTCCATGCTCTCCATAATCTCGGGTTCTCCCAAAACCAGTATCCATACCTGCAAGTGTTTGTATTTCTAGGGCAATGTGCTCAATGATGTGTCCCATCCAAGTACCTTCATCAACTCTTTGAAAAAAGCCCCCTGGTGTACCCACACTACAGCGATGGCTGTGCATGGTAGGAAACATTTTTTGTAATCGATCTGAAAACCCAGGGATTTTATCTGAAGGCAACTCCTCCATTTCCTCTAGATCGAGTACCATTACGATTAATTTATGTCTTCTAACTGACCAATAATTAGGTCCCCTCATTGCGTTGATTTCGCGTATTTTCATAGTGGATGGTTATGTGTGTTAATATCGTTTGACTGAGTTTTTAGTACTAATCGCCTTCTATTCTGACAGTTATCTAAAAAGAAGGGACATGTTCGCTGTTTTTCTATAAATCAATTCATTTTGAACAATCCATAAATATATCACTTTTGGATATTAATTGATGTATTTTTGCACATATATAATATTTCAGAAACAAAAAATGAGCGCAAAAGGAATCTTAATTCCCATTGGTGGTAACGAAGACAAGGGCACAGAAGTGAGCGAAATGCACACGCTAGAATTTATTGAAGAAGGCATATTAGCCCGAGTAGTAAAGGAAGCCGGTGGTGTGGATGCTGAGATATTAATTGTCCCTACGGCATCCAGTATACCTGAAGAAGTAGGTGAAAACTATCTAGATGCTTTTGGAAAATTAGGTTGTAAAAACCTTTTTGTCATGGACATTAGAACTCGTGAAGATTCTGATAATGAAGATTATTTAAAGCGAATGAGAACGGCAGCCTGCGTTATGTTTTCTGGCGGTGATCAATCTAAGATTACTAAAAAAATAGGCGGGACAAAGATGCATGACATTATGCTCAAGCGTTACAAAGAAGAAAAATTTGTGATCGCCGGTACAAGTGCGGGTGCCATGTGCATGAGCCACGAAATGATTACGGGCGGCAGTAGTCAGGAAAGTTTTATTAAAGGTGCTGTAGGCATGGGTATTGGGATGAGTTTTATTCCAGAATTAATTATTGATAGTCACTTTATACGTCGTGGACGTTTTGGGCGTATGGCAGAAGCTGTTGCAAAATTTCCAACCTTAATTGGAGTTGGATTAGCAGAAGATACCGGACTTATTATCAAGAATGGGAAATTTGAAGTTTTAGGATCTGGCATGGTAATATTATTTAACGCCAAAAAAGCGAAACACAATAACCACGCATTATTAGAAGAAGGAACGTCTATGTCTCTAGTAAATCTAAAGACACACATTCTAGCTAGTGGAGACCGTTTTAATTTAACAAAGAAAACAGTAAAAGTGAATCCTAAGGCTTTGCCAGTTACTTCGGTACAATTATAAATAAGAATCTCAGGTTCCTGAGTAATTCATAAAAAAGCGCCAAAAGGCGCTTTTTTTATGAATTGTATCGAAGGACCGGATTTATTTACTCCTTATAAATCTTAACCCCTGTATCACCATTTGATATTTTAAAAGCACGATACATGCCTTCGGTATTAAAAGGCATCGTGATGTTTCCTTTAGTGTCAACTGCTATTAAACCTCCGTCTCCACCAATTTTTACTATTCTATTTTGGATGACTTCTTTTGCGGCAGCTTCAAGAGACAAGCCTTTATATTCCATCAAACAACTTACATCATAAGCCACTACACCTCTAATGAAAAACTCGCCGCTACCTGTGCAACTTACAGCACATGTTTGATTATTAGCATAGGTCCCTGCACCAATCATTGGGCTATCTCCTACACGCCCCCATTTTTTATTAGTCATTCCGCCCGTAGATGTTGCCGCTGCAATGTTTCCATGTACATCTAAAGCAACAGCCCCTACGGTTCCAAATTTACCCTCCTTTTTAACCGAGTGATCCAATTGAAATGTATCACTATCCTTTATGTTTTGCCATTGTTGGTATCGCACAGCATCATAAAAATAATCTGGGTCCTCTAAACTGTATCCATTCTTTGCTGCAAATTGCAAAGCTCCTTCTCCAGCTAGAAAAACGTGATCGCTTTTTTCCATGATATCTCGTGACAACGAAATCGGGTTCTTAATTCCGGAGATTAATGAAACCGCTCCTGCTTCTAGATTTTTACCATCCATTATGGCAGCATCCATTTCATGAGTTCCCGTGTGTGTAAAGACCGCTCCTTTTCCCGCATTAAATAACGGCGAATCTTCTAACATCACTACGGCTGCTTCAACTGCATCTAGTGCAGTCCCATTTTCTTCAAGCACTTTAGAACCTGCATTTAATGCAGTCTGTAAAGCCTCTTTATACTTGGCCTCAAGGGCTTCTGTCATGAGTCCTTTTACTAAGGTTCCGGCGCCGCCGTGAATTGCAATGGAGTAGTTTTTCATAGTTAAAATTTCAGAAGGGAAAATTACGGATTGTAAAAAGATTACCCTTGTAATATCTAAAATTAATTACTTCATTTTTACAACAAATATCACCCAAAGGGGTGACTCAACTAAAATAGCTGCAGTGTAAAACCCTCTTGAGTTCAATGGCCTATTCAACATAGATTGATTTGTTCACTAAAAAAACCGTTCGTTCACTAGAAATAGTGCAATAATCATCATCCTTCATATATCTTTTACACAGAACATGTTCAGTTTTAAGTGTAAAACTCTTAAATTGTTTCAGCATTAATCACCAACTATTGAGATACTTACACACGCTTTTATTTCTACTTATTATTACTAGTATTTTAACTAGTTATGGACAACAAAGACGTTTTGGGCATTATGGCTTACAGGAGGGATTACCCCAAGAAACAATTTTGTGTATAGATAACGATAGTAATGATTTTTTATGGTTTGGTACTAGTGATGGAACAGTACGCTTTGATGGCACTAATTTTTATGTACCTCCAGCAGATAAAAACACAGGCCTAGATCTTTCTGGCTGGCGAGTAGGCGCCATACTTGTCGATAATAATACAGTATACAGCGGCACAGGACAAAAGGGTGTTCTAGCCTACCATACCTTAACAAACAAAACCACCGCAATAGGCTTACCCAATAGTAATTGTAGTGCCTTAACAAAAATTAAAGAAGGTATTCTCATTGGCTACTACAATCAAGGTATCGGGCAATTAGATTCCCTCGGAAATTTTAAAATTTTGAATTTTGGAGACACCATTATTAAAAACAGTGTCGCACTAATACAATATCAAGCTCATATTTATGTGGGTACAGATCAAGGAGAATTTTACCGTTTTTCTACCCAGCAGATTTCCGAAGAAAAAGAAATTACACCAGAGAAAATAAAGACATTTAATGGCAGTGTTAATGGTTTGATACTTAAAGATGATGAACTATATATAGCATCAAGTCAAGGCCTTTTTAATTATAATAATGGAGACATCCTGCCAGTGACAATTACAACTATTGATAATATAGAAGCATCTTTTGACGTAAGAGACGTTGTGGTCATAAAAGCCAAAACATTTATCGCAACCTCACAAGGTTTGCTTGAAGGCGAATGGATTACAAAAAACAGATTTAATTTTAAAAAACGATACACTGCAAACGTTAAGTATGATCCTTTTACCATAAATGGTAGTAGTATTAATGATATACATCTTCATAATAATGTTTTAAGCATTGGGGTTATGTCATTAGATCTTACAACAATTAAAACACAGCAGGTTTTTAAAAATGTACTAACAAAATACAATTTAGGGAACCCTTCTGTATTTGCGGTATTAGAAACGGAAAGTCAATTATGGGTGGGGTCTTCTAGCGGCTTAGTAATCATAGATAAGAGCAGTGAGAAATTTACAATCTTAAAAAATATTAAGTCAAGGTCAATTGTAGACGATGGCAAGGGGAATATCTGGGTTGGTTCTGGAAAAAGAATCTATGTATTTCCTACAAAAAAATTTGACTATGACACGCCCGTCAATATTAATGTAAACAAAATTAATACAAACAACTTTACATTATCAAACCTCCATATTAGAAACATCTACAATGACCGCCAAGGTAAGTTATGGGTCGTAACATTTAAAGATGGAGTTTATGCTTTTAACGGGAATGTTGCAAATCAAGAATTTACCTTTGATGCTATTGTTACCAACGAGAAATTATCAAAGCTGCCCTCTCCATTTGCACTAGACATTAATCAAGACTTTAATAACAATTACTGGATTACTACACAAAAAGGATTGAGTAAAATGACACTTGATGAGAACGGCAATACTACTTTTCAAAATTATTATGAGCAAGACGGTCTAGCTGCCAGTGGGGTTTTAAGCACACTTATTGACCATAAAGGCAAGCTATGGGTTGCTACAAGAAAAGGTGTTAGTGTTTATAATGAAAACACAGATGCTTTTACATCTTACAAAAAGAGAGATGGATTATCTAATGCATTTGTGTATCATATTCTAGAGGATGATGACCATAACCTTTGGCTCTCCACAAATGGCGGCTTATTTTTATTTGACAGACAGTTTAATACATTTGCAAATTATACCCCAAAAGATGGTGTGCAAAGTACCGAGTTTAACTTAGGCGCTAGGTTTAAAAATAAAGAAGGCGATTTATACTTTGGTGGGATTGCTGGACTTAATAAGTTCAACCCAAAAGAAGTAGCTTCTTTAGATAAAGAAAGCACCATACAATTTACTCAGTTTAAAAGCAACCAAGAACATATTGAAAACACAAATAGTAAAACTACAGTCTTAAAAGTACCTCATGATGTGTTTCCGCTAAATATTTCATTTGCAGCCATGGACTTTCGTCCTTCAAAAAACATAGAATATCAATATCGCCTCTCTTCTGAAAACCAGCAATGGAATCGCTTAGGAGATAAAAATGAAGTGCAATTTTTATCACTCCCATCTGGCACGCACAAACTAGAGATTCAAGGAATATCTCGTGGTAGGCCTTGGGCACAAGAACCATTAACGCTAGACCTTACAATAACACCTCCTTGGTACAAAAGCACTATAGCATATTTGGGGTATTTATTATTATTTCTAGCGGGTGTATATTTATACTATAAAATTGCATTGCAAAGAAAACTAGCAGGACAAGAGGCAAAACGTCTTCAAGATCTTGACGATTTAAAATCGAGATTCATCACAAATATTACACACGAGTTTAGAACACCACTCACTATTATTCTAGGGTATGTAGACACGTTGAAATCAAAACTTACTGATAAAAATTCTGAAACAGAAGACCTTAAAACCATAGAACAAAATAGCGAAAACCTTCTTGGCTTAGTAAACCAAATGCTTGACCTTGCAAAACTCGAGCAAGGGAGACTTGACATCGCATACACAAAAGCAGATGTGTCAAAATTTACAAATTACGTAGCCCAAAGTTTTGAGAGTTTAGCAGAAGACAAAGAAGTTGCCCTTCGGTATATATCAAAAATTGAAGATCCCGTACTTGATTTTGATGCAGAAAAATTACGTCAGATTTTAACAAACTTAGTGAGTAACGCTATAAAATTTACTGAAAAAGGCCAGAAGGTAACGGTCACGCTGTCAGAAATAAACGCTAAGTTTCAAATTACTGTAGCAGATACTGGAGCCGGTATTCCAGAAGAAGATGTCGCACAAATATTTGATCGTTTTTATCAAGTACAAAATAATAGTTTTAAGGTATCGCAAGGCACAGGTATAGGCTTAGCACTCACAAAAGAGCTTGTACAATTATTAGATGGAACAATAACGGCGCAATCTAAACTAGGAGAAGGAACCACATTTAGGGTACAATTACCTATTACAAGAATAGCAATAGACAAAGATGTAGATGCGAGCATATCTACTATTGCTAATCAAGGAATTCAAGTTCCTGCGGCCAAGAGTGTTGTTATTGATCAAGATGCTCCCACTGTTTTAATAGTAGAAGACAATAAAGACATGTCTAGATACATTAGCTCATGTTTGCAAGACAGTTTTAAGGTGACCACTGCTTTTAATGGTCAAAAAGGATTTGATAAAGCAACTAAAGAAACACCAGATATTATAATCAGCGATGTGATGATGCCGGTAATGGATGGATTTGAAATGACTCAAAAACTCCAATCTCAAGAAGCTACTAATCATATTCCTATAGTACTACTCACCTCAAAAGCATTACAAGAAGACAAACTAGAAGGATTAGAAAGTGGTGCAGATGCATATTTAACAAAGCCTTTTCAAAAAGCCGAACTACTCCTTCGCATCCACAAACTAATAGAAAAAAGAAAGACCTTACAAAAGCGTTATCAAATCGCTACGGTCCTTCTTGAAAAGAAACAAGACAAAAAACCAATTGCAGACAAGAATATCTTGTTCTTAAATAAGGCCATTAGTTCTATTCATGATAACTTAGCAGACACTAGCTTTAATTCTGAAATGTTATCTCGTGAACTCGCTTTAAGTGATTCACAATTGTACCGTAAATTAAAAGCAATCACAAATACCTCAACCGCAATTTTTATTAGAAAAGTTCGCCTAGAAAAAGCGAAAGAATTATTAGAAACTACCACAAAAAACGTTTCAGAAATTGCTTATGAAACAGGTTTTAATGACCCAAACTGGTTTGGTAAAGTATTTAAAGAATCTTTTGACGTCTCTCCTTCTCAAATAAGAAAATAGCCTATTTACAGTACTTCAACACGGTTTTGAAATAATACTACCATGCTAAAAAGGAGTTTTTGCAGAAATACTACCCCTTTTTGAAATAATACTACCCTACTACATTTAGCATTCGCACTAGTTTTGTTTTCGTATTAAAACTAAATAATTTATTATGAAAACTTCAACCTTTTTAATCGCTTTACTAGCATTAAACTCTGGCGTATTAGCCGGACAAATCTCTAACCTAATTGGTGGTATATCACCTTTAATAATTGGAGCGAGCGAACTTGTTCTTGTTGGTGGGTATTTTGCACATTCCATTATTAAAGACGTGCGTAGACCCTTTGATGTAGACATTAAAATGTGAACCCATTAATAGCTTAAAAAAATTACTGAAGCCCCCAATTTCAGTAGTGATACAAACCCCTTTTTTTGCTCCCAAAGCTCAAATCGATACCAAATCTTAACCTACAATGTGCTCCATAGCTAAAGCTATGGAGCACAGCTTTGGTTTTATTAATATCACATTTCAGAAATTATGAAAAAAACACTACTCACATTTATTACATTACTTTTTGTAAGCACCACTTTTGCACAAGTAGGTATTGGCACCACATCTCCAGAAGGAGCTTTAGATATCGTTTCTACAAATGACACGGGGGTTGTAATACCGCGAGTCTCATCTATAGACAATGTAACAGACGGCCAAGGTAACCCTCCCGCAAACGGCACTTTAGTCTATGACTTATCAAAAAATGCTATCTGTTTTTATCTTAATCAAAAATGGGCGTGTATGGAGTTTAATCTTGATGGATCTGTAGGTGTAAATGGCCCCGTATATTATGAATCTCAAGACACATACATCAAAGCTTCTAATACCCAAGCAAATCAATTGCTAGGATATTCAATAGCCCTTAGCGCAGACGGAAACACACTAGCAGTAGGTGCAATAGGAGATGTTACTAACCCAACAGATCCAAGTCATTTTGATTATGGAGCTGTTTATGTTTATAGTCGATCTGGAGCACTATGGTCTCAACAAGCTATTATTTATGCTTCAAATGCAGATGAAAGTGATTCTTTTGGATTTTCAATTACCTTGAGTGATGATGGTGAGACCCTAGCTGTGTCTTCGCCATATGAAGGGAGTAATGCTACAGGTATTAATGGTGACCAATTAGATAATAGTCTTTCAAGCGCTGGCGCAGCATATGTCTTTACCCGACTTGGGAATGTTTGGTCTCAAGAAGCATATATTAAAGCATCAAATACAGATACAGGAGATCTTTTTGGATATTCAATAGCATTAAATGGTGATGGTAATACGATGGCAGTATCTGCTAGAGACGAGGATAGTAATGCGACTGGCATAAATGGTGATCAAACAGATAATAGTGCATCATCGGCTGGAGCCGTGTTTGTGTTTTCACGCGCAGGTTCTGTTTGGTCTCAAGAAGCATATATAAAATCATCTAATACAGATATTTCTGATCGTTTTGGAGAATCTATAGACTTAAATCTTGATGGGAATACGCTTATTGTAGGCGCTCCACTTGAAGAGAGCGATGCAGTAGGCATTAATGGAGATCAGACCAACAACAATGCAGCAAGAACTGGTGCTGTTTATGTTTTTATTCGCACTGGAAGCGTATGGTCTCAACAAGCTTATATTAAATCATCAAATCCTGATGTAGATGATAGATTTGGTATAAAACTCGCTATTGATGGTTCTGGAAATACCATAGCAGTTGCAGCAAGAAATGAAAGGAGTAATGCCATTGGCGTAAACGGAGATGAAACAGATAATAGCGCAGGTGCTTCTGGCGCTGTATATGTATTTACTCGTATCGGAGCAACTTGGTCCCAACAAGCTTACGTCAAATCTTCTAACACAGATTTGAGCGATACTTTTGGAAATACAGGTTTAGCTTTAAGTCAAAACGGAAATACATTGTCTGTTGGAGCAATAGGCGAGGACAGCAATGCAACTGGCATAAATGGTGATCAAACAGATAATAGTGTAGCTTTTGCTGGAGCCATTTATGTGTTTACTCGTGTCAGTAATAATTGGTCTCAAATCGCTTACGTTAAAGCTACTAATACGGCAGGTAATGACCGTTTTGGTGGTTCTGCCGCATTAAGTGGAGATGGCAGTTCTATAGCGATTGGTGCCTATTTAGAAGATAGTAATGCTACAGGTATAAATGGCAACCAGACAGATAATAGTTTGGGTAGTTCTGGAGCGGTATATGTATATGAAAATTAAAAATCTAAATCATCTTTTCATTGTTATAAGTCATTTAAATACTTAATCTAATACTCCTCTTACAAAAATTGAAATATTTAGTGTTTTAGGTGAAAAAATGAATGTTATACTATCGCCAAATAACACTATAGATATTAGTAATTTTTCTAGAGGTATGTATATGCTTACTATATATTCTGGGGCTGAAATGACGACAAAAAAATTACTAGTACAATAAATTAAAACCTACCTATTTAGAGCGTATTTCAGGAGATTTCCTTCTGAAATATGCTTTCTATAAAAAATACTTTTTTTATCATTTCGCTAAAAAAACAAACCCTTTCACTAAAAAACCTTTAGCGGTACGCATTCCATTTCATACTTTGTTGAAAAATAAACATCGATTAGTGCAAACTATTTATTTACAACATCTTAACTCAAAAATGACTATTTTAGATATCGCTTTGTAAAAGTGAAGTAAATCTCACGGAAGCCTGACTTGATTTCATTTTAAAGTAACAAGCAACGAACATGGTTAAATATTTCCTACTCCTTTTTATTTTCTGTAGCGTATCGGCACAAAGTCAAGAGGATCTATTTTTAACGTCGCTAGACACTATTTTTTCAAATCAAGAAAAACTTGATGCAGTAGGTAGTCAGATTTCTATAATGGTGTATTCGAATCCTGAAAACGCAGTGACTTATGCAGGAGTTTTTGATTCCATCTCAAAATTGGTGCCTACTCCAGAAAACAAGGCTCATGCATTTAACTATAAAGGCATGGCAAGCCATGCCACTCAAAATTATGAGAATGCTATTGCACATTATTTGGATGCCGTAAGAATCATTGAAGGAAACAATAATGATGCGCATTTAGCACAAGTGTACAATAATATTGCTGCGAGTTACAATATACGTGGTGACGCAACAAAAACGGAAGAATATTTTTTAAAAGCAGAAGCCGTTGCACTTAAACGAAATGACAGTGTCTGGATTGCAAGTATAAATAGCAATCTCGGAGTACACTACAATTCTCACAAACAATACAAAAAAGCAGAAATAGCCCTTAAAAAATCAATCCCATATTTTGAAAACAAAAAGGACTCTATAAATGCAGGAGTGACCTATATGAATTTAGGGAATGCGCAGTTACCACAAGATAAAAACGACGCTGCCATTATCAGTTATAAAAAGTCAATGCAATTAATCCCTTATAAAAGGTTTCCAATAATCCACTCTGTAGCCGAAGCGGGAATTGGTATTGCACTTACCAATCAAAAAAAGTATGAGCGCGCACTTCCATATTTAATAAAAGGAAACGAAATTGCCAAAAAAATAGGACATACAGAGCAAGTAATGGAGACGAACAATGCCCTAGCTGAGCATTATGCGGAGACTCGTAACTTTGAAGAGGCTTTTAAACTTTCTGTGGCTTCACAACAATTAAAAGATAGCGTGCTTACAATTACTCAAGATAAAAATATGGCAGACGCCATGATTGAGTTTGAAACAGAAAAGAAAGATGCACAACTTAAAGTACTTGCACTAGAAAAAGACAAAGCAGAACAGGGTAAAATATTGCTCTCTGTTCTAGCTATTAGCGGTGCGTTAATAGCTGGGCTTGTTGGTTTCTTTTTATACCGAAATAGAAAGAAAAACGTACTGTTGGCCAAACAAAAAACGATGTTAGAAAAAACGGTTGACGAAAAAAATATTCTTTTAAAAGAAACCCATCATCGTGTAAAAAATAGTTTTCAAATGGTTTCTTCATTACTTCAATATCAATCACACACAGCTAAGGACAAGGAGGCAAAAATCGCAATTAAAGAAGCGCAAAATCGTGTGAGATCTATGGTGCTTATCCATCAAAAATTATACAGTAAAGACCAACTTGTTGGAATAGACAGCAAAGAATATATAGAAGATTTTACTGAAGATGTAATACGTAGTCACGAGTTTAGTAGTCAAAAGTTACGTTTTGATTTAGACTTAGAATCTCATGTGCTAGACATCGAAACCATCACACCTATTGGTTTAATATTGAATGAACTATTAACAAACGTATTAAAACATGCCTTCCCAGAAGTAACCAGTCGCAGTTATGTGATCATTTCTTTTACAAGAGAGGAAAGTGCGCTTATTTTGAAAGTAACAGATAATGGCGTGGGTGTTTCAGAGGATATAAAAGAAGATTCATTTGGGCTCAAACTCATTGAAACATTAGCTAAAAAATTAAAAGGGGAATTGGTAATTGAAAAGAATTTGCCTACCGGAACCATTGCTATTTTAACGATGCGCAGATTTACAATTTTATAGCCTTTTATCACATAAAAAAATGTAGTCTTAATCTACCAAACAATGACACTAAAACCTTCCACACGCAGTTTGCGCATTTATATTGTAGAGGATGAGCCATTGATTGCAGAAACAGCAAAAATGTCGCTGGAAGATCACGGAATCAAGGTGCTAGGGATAAGCGAAGACTATGATGACGCATTGGTTAACATCCAGGCGAGACAAGCAAATATGGTATTACTTGACATCAATATTGAAGGAGAAAAAGATGGTGTAGACTTAGCCATAACACTAGAAAAACTTAGTATTCCTTACCTCTTTCTCACTTCACAGACCGACCCTAGTACCTTGGCAAGAGTAAAAGAAACTAAACCGCTTGGTTTTATTGTAAAACCTTTTACGGAGTCTGGTTTGTTGAGTAATATTGAACTCGCCTGGCATCAAATTTCCTTAGGAAAAGAAGAGTATATCATAATTCGTCATGAAGGTGAACGCATAAAATTAAATCAAGCTTCCATTCTGTTCTTGAGAGCATTTGACAATTACTGTTATGTAGTAACTAGTAAAAAGGAATACCTCATCCCACATACTTTAAAAAGTACAACTGCAAAACTTAATGCCGAAATATTCCGGAAATCACACCGGTCATATGTCATTAACATTTCCAAAGTAAAAGGAATAAAAAGTGACGCTGTGATAGTTGAAGATAAAGAAGTGCCCTTAAGTGACACCTATAAAAAAGACATTGAAATGCTATACTAATCGTTTACAATAAGTGAGAATAATTTCCACAGTATAATTAATTGTATCATTGAACACCAATAATCTTCTACATTTCAGATTCTACTAAAAAAACACCCCGTTTTACTAAAGATTTCCGTAACAAATAGGCTTTCTGGCTACATTCGAAGTATGATTTTTTTGTCCCAAGCAAAAAACCATTCTTAACCTACCTCATGCGCTAAAAATCTTTAGATTATGAAAACCACGATGACACTCTTACTGCTATTTTTTAGCACAATTTTTTATGGTCAAACATGTATTCCAGGCAATGTTAGTTTGTACAATCAAGCCGATGTAGACAGTTTTGTGGCTACTTATTCTGGCTCCGGATGCGATACCATAGATGGAATTTTAACCATTCGGTCCGCGTCAGACATTTCTGGATTGTCTTTTTTAACGACAATTACGGGTAGTCTTAATGTGCAAAACAACACATTTACAACCATAAATGGTTTGCAAAATATTACCACTGTTGGTGGCTACTTTTACATTATTAATAATAATGATTTGATAGACCTAGACTTACCAAGTCTAACTACAATTTCCGGACAAGTAACAATTTCAAATTGCAGTGCATTAACCTCCATCAGTATACCATTACTCACTTCTGTTACTTCTTATTTTAGACTAACTACGCTACCCGCATTAAGTACTTTAGATTTTGCAATGCTAGCTTTAATACAAATTGAGCTTACCATTCAAAATACTGGTTTAACAACAATTAATGGATTTGGTGCATTAACTAATGTTCAGTATATATCCATTCAGGCAAATCCCAACTTGACAAACTTAGGCATACTGCCTGCAGCTACTTACTCCGTATCAATTCTGCAAAACCCAAACCTTATTGATCTGGGTTCTTATGAGAATGCAACCTCATTTGAAAGTCTATCCTTGTCTTATAATGACGCATTAACAACAATAAATTTAAACAATCTAACCACCATTAGGAGCTTAACTATTTTCGACAACAACGCGCTAACTACTGTAAATGCGCCTAACTTGACTAACACGACAAGTTCTATTTACATATCACAAAATGATATACTTAGCACAATTAATTTTCCAGTACTTACCGCAATTGATGGTTCTTTAAGAATTCATAACAACGATCTTCTAACAGGATTATCTCAATTTTCATCCTTAACAACAATATCCAGAGATTTAGAATTAGAAAACAATAGCCTAAACAGCCTCGACGGTTTTCAAAACTTGGCGAGTTGTGGTGGCCTGTCAATAGTAGGTGAAATAAATTTGACTACAATTTTACAATTGAGCAATCTTACAAACTTTAATCGCGCAATAGAAATAACTGGTAATTCGATATTAACATCATTAGAAGGACTAGAAAATATAACTACTATCGAAGAGAATTTTGTAATTGATAATAATGATTCATTAAGTACAATAGACAATATGAGCCTTCTAAATTTTGTGGGAGGTGATATTGCAATAACTAGTAACATATTACTAGATGAATGTTGTTTGCTACTCAACTTTGTATCCGGTTCTGCTTACAATGGAGGCAGTATTACGATAAGTAATAATAATACAAATTGTGATACACTAAGTGCTATAGTCTCGTATTGCAATATTACCCAAGCTGACGACGACGACGATGGTCTAATAAACACAAATGATAATTGTGTAGCTACCGCAAATGAAGACCAAACCGATACCGATAGTGATGGCGTAGGTGATGCCTGCGACAACTGTCCTACCCTTTCAAATGCCTTACAAGCAGATACTAACAATGACGGCATAGGCGATGACTGCGAAAGCTCTGGTGCTGTTAACACAGGTTCTAGTGGAGGCGGGGTTGGGATTAACACAACAAACCCACAAAGTTTATTTGAAGTCAAGGACGGAGATGTTTTTATTAATAATCTACATCGTGGAGTAATTATGAAGTCCTCTTCCGGAAAATGTTTTAGATACCAACCTACAGAGCAAGGCAACTTAGTGGGAAAAGAAATTACCTGTCCCGACAATTAACAGCCAAAACCAAGCCACTTAACCTGCGGCATGCTGTCTAAAATTTTAGATTATGAAAACAATATTTACAATCGTATTATCACTCTTTATTCTTGGGTTACAGGCACAAGTGGGAATAGGTACAGTCACACCAGATGACAGCGCTATTTTGGATATAGCTTCTACTGATAAAGGGATTCTT